>NZ_JBFAHV010000038.1:0-61825 GCF_040654375.1 Nocardia sp. NPDC050710
ACCCCCCGCTGTTCCTCGTTGGCGCGCTAAACCGCGGGGGCCCCCGGGGCGCCCCGGGCCCCCCACGATGCCGCAACGAGTCAGTAGGCGCGCGCGAAAATCACCCGCTTGCCGTAGGCGGCTGGGGCGTCACAGCGCACGCACCGGCCGCTCTCCGGCGCCGCGTCCAGCGGCACGCAGCGCGGCGTCGCCGCAGTGGCGGCCTTGACTTGGTCTTCGCACTCGGGCCGTCCGCAGTGCAACGCGACCGCCCACCCCGACGCCACCGCCGCCTCGAAACCGGCCCAGTCGTCCACGGTTACGGTCCGTGAGTGCCGGAACTCGCTCGCCCGCGCCAGCAGCATCGCCTGGAACTCCTCGAGGACCCGCGGCATCTGCTGTGGCAGCTCATCCAGGGGGATCGACTGCTTGCCCGCCCCTAGGCGCAGCGCCATCACCGCCGTCCCTGCCGCCAGATCGCGGGGACCGAGTTCGAGCCGGACCGGTGCGCCCTTCAACTCCCACTCGTTGTACTTGCGGCCCGGCGACAACTGGTCGCGGTCGTCGACGTGAACACGCACATCGGCCGCCCGCAGTTTCGCGGCCAGCTCATGGGCGGCCGCGACGACGGTGGTGTCGGTGCCGCGGGTGATCGGCACGATCACCACCTGGTGCGGCGCGAGCCGGGGCGGCAGCACCAGGCCGCGCTCATCACCGTGGGTCATGATCAGCCCGCCCAGCATCCGGGTGCTCATCCCCCATGACGTTGTATGGGCCAATTCCTCGCGCCCGTCAGCGGAGGTGTAGCCGATCCCGAACGCGGTCGCGAAATTGCGGCCCATGTAATGGCTGGTTCCAGCCTGCAGCGCCTTGCCGTCGCGCATCATGGCCTCGATCGTCACCGTTGACACCGCACCCGCGAACCTCTCGCCAGCGGTTTTCTCGCCGGGAACCACCGGCATCGCCGCCAACTCCCGCGCGACCCGCTCGTAGATGCCCAGCGCCAGCATCATCTCCTCCCGCGCCTCTGCCTCATCAGTGTGCGCAGTGTGCCCCTCCTGCCAGAGAAACTCGGTGGTACGCAGGAACATTCGCGGCCGCAGCTCCCACCGCACGACATTGGCCCACTGGTTCAGCTTCAGCGGCAGGTCACGCCACGACTCGATCCACTTGGCCATCATCTCGCCGATGATCGTTTCGCTGGTGGGCCGCACCACCAAGGGCTCTTCGAGCACCTTGCCGCCAGCGTGGGTAACTACCGCCAGTTCCGGGGCGAAGCCCTCGACGTGCTTGGCCTCCCGCGTTAAGTACGACTCCGGGATGAGCATCGGAAAGTAGCAGTTCTGGTGACCGGTTTCCTTGATCTCCGCGTCGAGCTTGGCCTGCAGCAGCTCCCAGATCGCGTACCCATACGGTCGGATCACCATCGTGCCTTTGGCCGGACCCCGGTCGACAAGGCCAGCCTTGATCACGACATCTTGGTACCAGGAAGCGAAATCATCCTGAGTGGCGGTCACACCGCGCTCATCCCGTGCCATAGCCGCAAGGCTAAACCAGGCGGGTGACCCACCTCACTCCGATGCCGAACACCGCGCTCCGCGGAATTGTCAGCGTGTCCCGCGCCGGGCGCGCCAAGCCCGCGGGTAGCCTCGCCCCATTCGCGACCGGGGTCGTCCAAGACCCTTCTGAACACCAGAGCTATTGCAGTGCAATGGAACTGGCACCGGGCCGGTTCAGCGCTCAATGCGCCACCGGCCCCGCCGCCAGTCAGGGGAGTCCTCGGTTGCGGTGCTCGACCGGATTCCTGCTTCTATGGTTTGCGGGCCACGGCACCGTAGGCCGAGACTGGTCGGACTTTGCCGACATCGGGTTCATCCGACTGCCAGTGGGTGATGGGAACGAATCCCGGCTCAACCACATCGAGGCCGTGGAAGAAGCCTAGGATCTGGTTTTGAGGGCGTGGGATGTAGGGCACACCGCGTGCGCGGTTGCGGGCTTCGCACCCCGAGACGTAGGCCTTGCTGTCGTTGGTGCCGTCCCAGAGGGCCAGGTAGCTGCCCTCGGGCAATCCGTTCATCATCGTGTTGACGATGCGCAGTGCGTCATCGTAGGCCTTGGCGTAGCCGAGCACACCCATGAACAAGACGCCGATCGGCTCGTTGAAGTCGAACACGTTGTGGGCGTCGGAGATGATCTGTTCCGGGAAGTGGAAGTCCGAATCTATGTAGGTGGTCACCCCTTCGGGACTCCTGGACTGCATCAATGCCCGCGCGTGGGTCAGGACTAGAGGGTCGTTGTCGACGTAGATGATCTTCGATTCGGGCACCACGCTCTGGGCCACTTCATGGGTGTTCTGCATGGTGGGCAGGCCGCAGCCGATGTCGAGGACTTGGCGCACGCCGGCGTCGGCGACGAGGAATCGCACCGCGCGGACGAGGAACTGTCGCGACTGAACCGCCATTCGGCTGATGTCGGGGTACTGCTCAACGACCAGGTCGCCGGTGATCTGATCGATTACGTAGTAGTCCTTCCCGCCCATCAAGTAGTTCCAGACTCGCGCCGCCTGCGGGACGTCGGTCCTGATCAACGGCTGATTGTGGTCGGTCCGGATCATGAGGCCGTGTGGTTGCTGTGCGGTGTGCGCTGACGGGCGGATTCGGCGTGCTGTTCGCTGACGGGTTCGGAGTCTGGGCGCACGTCCGTCGCGCAGAGCCCCTTGTCTCCGTTGCCGATGCCGAACTTGACGCGCTGTCCCACTTGGAGCGAGCGCCGTCCGGGTTTGGTTGCCTGGATCGCGGAGGAGTCCACACGGATCTCCTGTCGGCCTGGACCGACTTCGATGTAGCCGAAGCCCTTCGCGTCGTCGAACCACCTCACGGTGCCGTGAGTTGTCATGTTGTGGTCGAGTTCCTTCCGTTGAGCAGCAGATAGTTCGGATCAGCGGGGCGATGGGGGCAGTGATGAGTCGGTGGCGCCCTCTTCGCTGCCTGCATCGGCGTGTGTTGGCGCAGAGGCCGTCATCTCGGCGATCCAGGCGTCGGCGTCGGCGAGGGCGCGGGCGATCTCTTTAACGGGCTGGCCGCGGAACTGGCGTCCGCTGGTGGTTTCTCCGCGGGCCGAGCATGTAGTCAGCGTGTCCGCGCGCACGATCGCGACTCCGCCGTCGAATTCTCGGCGCAGCCACCATTCCGAGGCCGACTCGTCGCCCACCGCAACCCAGGGGTGGACGGCGTCGGACTTCTTGATCGGTCCCCAGCGTGTCGGTTCGAGATCGCCGGTGTCGGCGTCGTCGGTACCCATGTTTCTCACCCCGTCCGGTCGAACGCAGCAGATGGGTGTCGTTGCTGACCGATTCGCCGTGGCGGATCGATATCGGTTTCGGTGTGGGGCCCTCTCGATGTCATCGCTGTTGTTCCCCAAGGAAGTCCAGCAGATCGGGTGCGTATCCACCTGCGTGCCCGAACAGGGCCAGCAGGGTGGTGACGCGGTCGTTGATGGCCCGGTAGGTGGTGTCGGTGGCGATGCGCGCCCAGTGATCCCCGTTGGGATGCAGGTGTATCCGGCCGTCATCAGAGAGGTCGAATCGTGCGTCCTCGCATGCCACGATGCGGCGGCCTGTCGCGGCGACCACAGCCAGCGGAGCCTCCAGCCGCATACCGGGTCGCTGCTGGTTGAACGACTGGTCGTAGCAGTTGCGTACGACCGTGGCCCATTTCTGGCGGCGCTGACCCTGCAGTGCGTGGTACACCCTGCTGCCCGGCCCGATTCCCGTGCCCGGGTGCGGGACCGAGTCGACCAGCACCAGCGACAGATCCAGTAGCCGTGACCGCAGCACCTGCACCGCGGCTCCCGGGTCGAGACGCATATGCCGTTCGCCGACAGCCCACGTCACTACCAGCCTCTCGGCCAGGCCCGGGCGCTGCTGCAAGGCCCAGGCGAGGTTCGTCGCGGGGCCACTCACCACCCAATGCAGCGGTCGGTTCTGATTTCGCATGACCCAGTCGAGGGATTCGAGGAACGAATCGGTGTGCAGTTCGGTGTCATCGGAAACTATCCCGTCGGCGAACCATCGGGTCTCGGCGGCTGGTAGCTGGCCACCGGCCACGACCGGCACGCCGGGACGGCCGAGCAGATTCATCTGGAAGCGAGCCAGCCGCGCGCGGTTGCCGTGGCGGAGCTCGTCGGCGGTGACTACCAGCGACACCGGTAACAGGCGCGCGGCCATCGTCAGCGCCACAGCGTCATCGGGCCGATGCCCGATGACGGTGTCCACGATGACCGGCATCGTGGCGAGTCCGGGGCGCTGGCTTCGGGCGGCCACGCTGCTTGCCTGCGCATTCGTCATCGCTGTGCCCCCTCGGCGACGGAGCCGAGCGTGCAGTCCGCACCTGCGAGTGGGTGCGGGAGAAGATCCCACGGGTCTGGCATTTCGCCGGACAGAACCATAGAGATGTTGTCGGCGAGGATGTCGGCTACCGCGTCGGCCGCTTCCACGGTGTGCCCGCCGATGCCGGGCACATGCACTACTTGCGGCTGCCACAGGATCGGGTCTTCCGCGGCGACAGGCACGTGGTCGTAGCTGTCGGTCACCCACGCCAGTGAGCCATCGCAGGCCCTGCGCCGAAGCGCGGGCATGTCGATCCGTTGCACACCGGCGACGGTCACCACCTGAGCGCCGTACCGGATGCGGTCGACTATCTCTGCGGTCAGCGTCGGAGCGCCCGGGCCACCGGCGAGGACGATGATATCGGCGCGGTCGGTCAGTTCCTCGACCGAAATACGTTGTGCGCCGATCTGTCCGAAGACACTGTCGTCGGCGACGCAGTCGACTGCATACAGTGTCGCCCCGAGTTCGGCGTAGGCCCGCGCGACAGCTGTCCCGAACGGATCCAGGCCGACCACCGCGACGTTCTTGCCGCACACGGTGCCCGACAGGTGCCGCGAGCTGTCGACGATGTGGCTGCTGGGGTTCGGCCATTTCGCCAGTCCGACCAGCATCGCCGAGTGCCACATTGTGATTCGGCGCATCCCGGCGATCGTCAGCCCGACGGCCAGCTCGACCCGTGACTGCGTATAGCCTCGCGAGCCGTCGATGAACAGGATCTCGCGTGCGGCCAGCTGATCAGCGATCGCGAGACCCGTTCCGTCGGTCACGCCCGCGACAACCTCCAGCTCAGGCAGTGCGTCGATGTCGTCGGCATCAGGTTCGACATCGAGCACCACCAGTGCTCGCGCCCCGGTGAGACCGGGCAGACTCTGTATCCGCTGGTCGGCGCGCAGTGGCATCGCCTGCACCTGCAGGCCGTGGTTGGTCAGGCGTCTGCGCAATCGATCCCGCAGGCCTGCTGATCCGGCTGCGAGCCCGCTATCGACGATCACCACGTCTGGCCCGTACCCTGTCACGTTGTTGCTCCCCTTTTGCTTTCGCCGAACTGTATTGTCCAGCAACCATTTTCAACATCAGAGCTCTGTGCACCCCGATCACTCAGATGATCGAGGTCGCTTCGCCGGGCGGATCGCCATTCACACCTGCGCCCACGGCGACCACGTCGATCTCCAAAGGTCGCCCGCTTTCGAAGCAGGAGTGTGGCCCCTGAAAGTCGGAACACCACGAACCCGCAATCGAGTAACGCTGTAGATCCGGTACCCGACCCACGGCGCATCGCCGAGTGCAGGATCGGAATTGTGTCGGGCCGATCCCGTGCCACCCAGGTCGCGTGCCTCGATCGCCACGATCGTGGCGCTGGTCCAGCGCAGACGTGCCTGTATCGCCTCGGGCCTCGGGCCGCGGTAGTCGCGGGCCTGGACCTGCCGCACCACCGACGCAACCAGCGACACGGTCACGTCGGTGACCAGGCTCGACCACTCGATCAGCGGCCACCTCGCGGTGTGCTGGCGCGCGAACAGAGTCGCCGCGGCCGCGGCGGCGTCAGCCGTCGCCGGTAGCGGCACATGCAGGCTCAGTCGCCCCTTTCGCAGGGTCCAGCCGCCTCTTTCGCGCGGATCCAGCCGGTCCTCCGAGAGCGCGGAATCGCTCATCCTGGGCTTCTCGCGCGTGTTCGCGGAGGTATTGGTGAGTGCGTTCATTCGTCCTCGCAGGGGTGTGGCGAGATCCGGAAAGCGTGATCGGGCATGTAAAGCCGTTGGCACGGAAGCTCGTTCCTATTCGGGTGAAGGCGGTCGTCGGTGCTAACGTCCGGTGTCGTGCCGTGGCGCCGAACCTCGGCCGCGAACTCCTGCGCCGCGCGATCCCGCTCGGTAGTAGTGCAGAGGATGCAGACCCTCGAATTCGACAGCCACGCGGCGGTCCATGGCGATCACCGCGGACTCTCACTGGGTGAGAATCGAACGGCCCCCGGCTCCGGTTGGGCATCCGCCAGCTCGGTGTGGCCAGCGTCCGGTGCCGTGGCATCGGGAGGATCTTCGTGCTGCTCCGCTGGAAGCGGGATCTCATGCCGTGTCACGCTCCCGCCATCGCGAGATTCGTAGAACTCGACGGCCACCGTGCTGGATCCTGGCGGACAGAGCACACGCACTCGGATCGAGTTGTGCTCAGTCGCCAGCTCCGCAGCTGGTTTGTCCAGTGACGCGCTGATCAGCTCGTGTACCAAGGCCATGATCGGCTCGACCACATCACCGAGGCCCGCGCGGGGCAGGCGCTGTCGGAGGTTCACCCCGATGATCTCCTCGGCGAGGTGAAAGGCGGGAACGACGACCTCGGCAACCAAACCGGGCTCGCTACTGCCGGGCTCGGGATCGGTAAAGACCACATGCACCATAGGGGTCAGCTCCGAAATGCGGTGCAGGAGAATATGCCTCGGTACACCGAGCTGGTCGAAATGAGCGGGGGACGGAACCAGTAGGTGGCCGCCGCCTGCGTTCGACAACTCGTCCAGCAGCCACCACAACGCCGGGGTCGGTAGCGGGCTTCGCACCAGCTGATCCACGCTCATGGCATTGTGCTGCGCCACCGCATGGAGGCGCGGCAACACTTGCCCGCCGAGGTCATTGTCGACCGTCTGGATCAGTGACCACAGGGCTCCGACGGCCGATCCGCGTTCGTAGTAGACCCGGTCCGCGACGCTGCCGCCGTAGCTGTTGGCGAATTCCTCTAAACGCGCCGCTGCCTCCGCCTGGTCGGGACCGACCAGGCGGAGGTTCATGTACCCGAACATCAAGGTCACCGCAGCAGCCCCAGCACTGCGTAGATCACGTCTCCCATCGGGGGAACGAAGCCGTTCTCTGGCGACTCGATCCACTCCCGGAATCGATCATCACCCGGCATCGGCAAAGCGATGCTGCCCGATGCGACACTCACGTTTAACGCGAATAGCCGATCCCCGTACGTTTGCTCAGTTCCATCGGGCAGGCACGTCAAAATCGTCACCCGCCGCGATCCTGGGTGGCCGATCACCGGACCTAACCGGCCACGCTGGCGCAGTTGCTCGCGCACTGTGAAGCCCACTGACATCGGCATGACCAGGCCACGGATATCCGCGGCCCAGTCCAGCACGAGTCGGTTCCCGCACCGCACCGTAGGCATCCAGCATCGCGGATGGTCGAGTGAACGGCTCGTAAGTCCCCGACTCAGGTCCAGTGGGCAGACCGACGGGCGGCCCACCGTGATGTCGCGTTCGAGTTCAGCCGCCATCAGTCCCACCTACACCTAGGGCTTCCTCAGCAAAGTGACTGGCATAGCCGCTATCACTCTGCGCTGCTCTGTGTCAGAGTGTCACAGTGACAAGCACGGTGCAACGAGAACGAGGAAACTCAAGGCTGTATGCTGTGACAGGAGCACTGGTGTGACAGTTGGTCACTGTGCGATTGAGGAGGTGTGACCGTTGCCGCTAGGTTCGACATCAGCCAACGGTGAACGAATCTCGCCCTACAGTCGGCGGTTACACCTCGGCGACGGGTTGCGCCGCCTCCGCCAGGAGCCGACGGATCGTTCAATCGCAGAAATCGCCAGGGCAGTGGGCATCGATCGGACTCTGTTGAACAGGATCGAGAACGGGCAACGCCGCGTCCCCGCTGATCAGACTATGAAGATCGTCGAACACTTAGGGGTTGAACAGCACTCCACCCAATGGCAGGAGTACTACGCGCTGGCCCGTGACGCCACGGTGTCGGGGTGGTGGGAAAACAAAGCTTTCAAAGGTCTCTCACCTCGGCAAGCTCTACCGGCCGACCTCGAAGCCGGTGCCAGTCGAATCCGCTGGTACGACTTCAACTTGATCCCCGGCTTGCTCCAGTCACCGGCCTACCTGCGGGCGCGCCATGACCCGAGCATCACCGGCGATTCTGCAGACAACCCCGTCGAGATCCGCTGTCGCGAACGCCGTCAACAAGAGGCGTTTGCGCCGGGCGGGCCCCGTATCGAGGTCATTGTCGAGGAAACGGCGATCCGACGGCTCATGGTGCCGCGACCCGCCATGCTCGAACAGCTTGAATACCTGCTCAAACTGATCGACGATGACGGCCCGGTCGAGTTCCGCGTCCTGCCAGTCGGCGGCGAGCTACTCAAGCTACGAGCGCCCCGGTCACCGTGGCAGCTCTACGACTTCGTTGTCAACGATCCACCTCTGGCGATAGTCGAATCGCTCACGGAGGACGTCCTGCTGCGAGAACACAAAGAAGTCGCCAACCACGATCGGCTCTGGCAAGGGCTGCACCGACTGGCCTTACCGCCGGGCGAAAGCCGAAAGATGATCGCCGGGCAGGCCGAAATTCTCGCGAAGGAGCAGTAGAAGGTGAGGAATACGAACATGACCGGGCAACGGCCACTCGATGGGTACCGCACGCCGTCGGCGAGCGACGGAGGCGGCCAATGCGTCCGTGTGCGGCGGATCGAAGGCGCGGAGAGTGTTTTCATCCGTGACAGCAAATATCAACGCGACCCCAGAAACCGGGCCGAACAGGAGCCGATTATCGAGATGCCCTCTGGCGCTTGGGACGACTTCGAAGCGATGGCTCTGAATCAAGACGTCGGTGCCGAGACCGGGACCGGCCAACCCAGCATCGAGCACACCGCCGAACGCGGGGTGGTGCTGCGAGGGGCCGACGGAACAACGCTGGAGTTCACTGAAGGCGAGTGGAGCGCCTTCCGCGACGGTCTCCTCAACGGAGAGTTCGAGCCCTGGTCGATTGCGGCCTGAATGCGCGTAGCGAACTGGTAGACACCGTAGCGGGGAGCGGCAACCAGTGCGGCGACGGGTCTGAAAGAGCAACGTCCCGTCGATCCTCTGCAAGGCCTGCGGATCGACGGGACTACTTTGTCTTCCGGCTACGGGCGAGGCAAGCTCCGCAAGCACCGATTGCAGCTGGGGGCAACTCTGGTGCCGCGGCGCCCAAGTTCGCCGCCGGAGGCGGCCTCCGAATGCCGTCCGGGCAGCCGATGCCTTAGATGACAGCTGCAAGGATTCCCACCCCGCCGCGGCGATACTGCTTTTCCCGGCGGCGGGGCGGGGCTATGCGGGCGCCCCTTAGCGTCGGGGTCAGGGTGGGTAATACGTCCTGCCGCGGCGGTGACCGTGCCCTCCAACCCACGTGTTGCGGCTCTGAGGTGTCGGCACCTGGTCAGCGTCAGCTGAGTCCTGGGCTGCCAATGCGGGCGGAGAACTCCAGCCACCACGTTGCCGGGTCGACTTCGAGTGCGGCTTGGCCGAGCTCTTTGCCTGTCGGGGTCAGAAGGGAATTCAACATCGTGTCGATGAATACCTGCATGTTCCGGTTGCCAGCGGACTCGTATTCACGGGCTTGGAGCAGGCAATCCAGTTTGTCGGCGTCGTGTGAGCACCGTGCTTCCAGTGTTGCGTCGGGCCCTTTGCACGACTCGTGCTCATCGACCAGTGCTCGGATGCTTTCTGCGACGGAACCCGGCAGGCGCTCGGTTTGGTCACGGATTACCTTTTGCGGATCGGCGGTTTTGACGTAGTTGCGTGTGACGGCGTTGTTGTCTCCCAGACGGCATTCGGGCACGTCGTGGAACACGCCGAGCGTCGCGGCGCGCTCGGGGTTCGGTGCGCCTTCTAGGATCGCGATGATGTAGGCCAGGATGCCGACACGGTGGCTGTGTTCGGAGACCGATTCCGGGTTGGCGACGATGGCGTTTTCAAAGCCGTCGCGGGCCAGCCGCTTGAGTCGACCGGTTTCGTAGGCGAATATTGCGATGCCGCGGAGGCCGTTGTCTAACATCGTCATTCGCTCCTTACAAGGTAGTACACCTGGTCGAGGCATCGCCGGGCGGCACCGCTCAAACCCTCATTGGTGAGTGCGATCTCGACGGTAGACGAAATCCGTGGGCGCCACCGTGGATCGGTGGCCAGTTGCCGCCGCGTCGCCAGCAGTGCGGTCAACGTGTGCACCGACAGCTCCCGGTACGGCGCGTGCACGATCCCATGGAGCAGGCCCGCCAGTAGCTGTTCCCCGGACCAACTGTCGGTGCTGGGGTGGGTCATCGCCGCATCGCTGATCCACACATCGCGGATCTCGCCCGACCAGTGGGCCCAGTAGGTCAGGTTGATCAGGGCGTTGCGGTCGTCGATGCCGCCTCCGGCGATGAACCGCGTCAGCGGTTCGGTGTCGCCGACCACGGCCGCGCTCACTGCCGCTGAGCGGGCAAGTGGCCACTGCGGGGACCACTGCGCCAGCTCGCTGCGTGGTCGGCGCATGGTGCCGCGCACCTGCTCGGCGATCCAATCTTGCGAGCCTTGGTGTCCGGCAACGAGATACATAGCGTGGCGACGTAGTTGCGCCGCTGCGGCGCTGCCGGGCGCGGCACGGTCAGCCACCTCGCATAGTGCTGCTGCTGCCTGGTCGCGTTCCCTTCGCGGGATGTGCAGTACTGCGGAGGTCTCTCGAAGTTGGCGCGGCAGCTGACCGGTGATTGCCCATGAAATCAGGTCGCTGGTCGCACGATCCGGCACTGTCAGCGCGAGAGGATGCCGGTCGGGATCGACGGTGCCGAATGCGTCGAGAAGTTCGTCGACCGCCAGCGCGGTTTCCCACACCCGCGTCAGTTCGCTGGGCGCCTCGCCCAGCGCGGTGAGGGATCGGTGCAACCCGCGCAGTCTGGTGTAGGGCAGCCGGACCAGGGGCTTCAAACCGGTCTCCCACCCCTGAATTGTTTTGTCCGACACTCCGACCCGTTCGGAGAACCGCACCTGGCTGTCGCCGGTGGATCGGCGAATCGCGGCGAGAATGGCGCCGGCGACCCGACCGGAGAGCGCACTCCTCCCCGCAGTAGGTGTCTGCGCCGATGAGCCCGGCATGTCGCGCTCCTCGCATCACGAAAGCCCCACTCGCAGTGAGTTCTTCGGCCCGTCCGCGCTGTCTACGGTGGTACAGGACGCTCTCGACCCATCTCATCACGAGTCATGTCGAGTATGACCCGGTTTAGGAGATCAGATGGCCAGCCGCCTCGCACCAGCAGAATGCATCGAACTCGCCGACGGTGTTCCCGCGCGGCGCCCGATCACCGCTGACGACAAGGCGGCTGAGCGGGACATGGCCGCCGCCGAGCAGGCAGCCGCCGCGTTCTTGACGGCGCTGGGTGTCGATCTGTCCAGACCGTCGCTGCGTGAAACACCGGCCAGGATGGCGCGGGCCTTCGCCGAACTGCTCTCCCCACGCCCGTTCGATTTGACCATGTTCGCCGCGGAGGGCTACGAGCAGCTGGTCTTGGTGCAGGACATCACGTTTCGGTCCCTGTGCGAGCACCATGGGTTGCCGTTCGTCGGTGTGGCTCACGTGGGCTACCTGCCCGGCCCCCACATCATCGGGATCTCCAAGCTCGCTCGCGTCGTCGAGCTGTACGCCGGTCGCGCGCAGACCCAGGAACGCATGACCGAGCAAATCGCGACCTGGCTCGAAGACCACCTGGAGCCCACCGGTGTTGGTGTGCTCGTGCGTGCCGAGCACATGTGTATGACGCTGCGCGGGGCGCAGGCCCTCGGCGCGACGACAACCACCTACGCGTTGCGGGGACGGCTGCGCGACAGCGCCGAGGCGCGCGAAGAATTCTTCGGCCTTATCCCATGAGCCCGGCGCGTCGACACCACAAGGCCTGCCTCTTCTTGCCGCTCACGCGCCGTGGCGGGGGTACACCACGTCGGTGAGTTCGTTGCCGCGCACGACGAGCACCGGCATCCCGGCTCGGTGAGCTGATTCGATGCCGTCGGGGGCGTCCTCGACAGCGAGGCACACCGCTGGATCGAGGTGGAGGCGCCGGGCGGCCTCGAGGTAGGTGTCGGGGGCCGGTTTGCCGTGTTCGACGTCCTCTCGGGTGACGATGGGCCGAAACATATTGGGGCGGCCGAGGGCGTCGAGTCCAGCGGTCACCAGAACCGCCGCCGACCCTGTCGCGATAGCGCAGGGCAGGCCGCGGGTGTTGGCGTACTCGGCCAGATCGAGGACGGTGGTGTTCGCGACGAGCGTGGCCGGTGACGTCGAGGCGAGCAGCCCGCTACGGCTGGCGGTCACGATCTGCTCGAGCGGTAGGTGCCGGGCCCCGGGTATTCGGCGCAGCAGCTCATAGATCGGCAATCCGCAGTGCTGGCGATACCACTGCGGCCCGACCGTAACCCGGTGCGGTGCCAGCGCGGCACATAGGGCCTGGTAGTTGCGCAAGTGGTTGTCGACCAGGGTGCCGTCCCAGTCGAAGATCACGCCCCGCCGGCCGGTCAGGACGCTGCCGAAGAAGTCGTGGCGGCCGTTCATCGGTGTCCAGAAGTTGCCGATGGCCGACTCGCCGTGTCGATTAGGCGCGGCCACGGGCGCGTGGCACGCTGTCGGGCGGGCCGATCAACGCGCAGCGCCACGGGAGTTCTCCAGTGATCAAAGAAGCCACAGCCAGCACATTCGTGTGGTGCGAAATCGGGGGCCGCTGGCGGCTGGGATTGATTGAGCACCCACGGTTGAAGCTGGCGATGTTGGCAGGTGGCCACGTCGAGGCGGATGAGTCCCCGGCCGAGGCGGCCGTCCGCGAGGCGCGGGAGGAGACGGGCCGGGATGTGCGGCTGCTGTCGTGGCCGTCTCTGGCGCTGCCGTCGGGCTATCCCTACCCCGCGGTTGCTCAGCCGTGGTGGACCAACGAACTGCTCGTCCCAGCGGACAATCACGTCGACGAGCCGCACGTGCACATCGATCATCAGTTCCTGGCGGTCGCCCACGGGGCGGAGCAGGTGAGTCAGCCTGCGCATCCGTTCGGCTGGTACAGCGCCGAAGACCTCGATCGAATCGACATGGTGTCTGACACGAGGATGTTGGCGCGGATGCTGTTCCCGATGATCGCCGACATCATCGCCGCGGCCGAGAGCGGACCTGCTGACCTGCTGCGGGTGATATCGGGCGTTGGGGTGCGCTGACGAAGTGATCACGGCCCGGCGGGGTTGAGCAGCGTGCGCCATTCGCGGGCGGGTGCACCGCGAATCAGCTCGCCGATCATCGCGGTGAGGCTGTCGGTGTCGTGGTCGCGGCGATCGAGCAGCCGAACGTGCTCGGGGTCCAGATCAGCCAGCCGCTCGAACAGTGGCGCCGCACGGCGGTGGATTTCCCATTGGTCGGGTGCGAACTCGACGCCGTCGCGGCCTTCAGCGCGGCGGATCGCTGCGTCGAGGTCGTCGACCAGCACGATGGTCAGATCCGGCAGAGGCCGCCACGCGGCGGCCATTGCCAAGATCGTCTGTATGGTGTCGGCGGCTGCGTCGTCATCGGCGGGGTGCATGATCAGCGACTGATACACCGCCGTGGAAAGCGCACTGCGGCCCTCGATGACGGTTCGCCCGGCGAGCAGATCGGGCAGCGTGGTTTCGAGGTCGTGCATCTTGATCGCGAGCAGCAGCAGCGTTTCGGACTTGGGGAATCCGCCACGCAGGAAGTGCTCCCCTTTGGCGGCGTCGGCCAGGATCCGCAGCAGACGGCGGCCCAAATCGGCACTGTCGCTTCCTGGTTCGCGGCGTTGAGAGAATTCGTCGAGTAGCAGCGGGCGTTCGGCTTCGGGAAACGCCGCCAGTACTCGCCTGGTCAGGTAGGTTTTGCCGACGCCGTTGAGCCCGTCCAGCGAGATCAGGCGCCCTCGGTCAATGCGGTGTTGGTTGGTGCGTGATTCTGGGTTCATTACTCCCTCATGGCCAAACGGGTCGGGTGTCAGTCGAACAAGCTGGCCTGGTCGGGCTGGGCGGCTCGGGCCTGGTAGCCGGCCAGCTCGCGCAGTTGGCGCAGATCGTGCCAGTCGGATTCGGTGACCATGCGGATGAGCAGGTCGGTGGTGACCTCGACATCGGCCATCGCCCGATGCCGATTGGCGGGGGCCGGGATTCGGAAGAACCGCATCAGGCTGTCGAGGCCGTGCCCACCGTGGACGTCGAGGTACAGGTTGCGGGCCAAGCGCACGGTGTCGATCAGGTCGATACGAGCCAGATTCGGGCAGTGCTCACGCAGCGCGTAGATCAGGCCCGCCTCCGCGGGTGCGTGGTGTGCGAACAGGACGTAGGGGCCCGCGCCGGTGAAGAGGCGGTCGAGCTCTGCCATCACCTGCGCGGCCGGAGCCTGGTCGGCGAGCATCTGCGGGGTGATCCCGGTCTGGCCGATATCGAAGGCGGTGACGGTGGACAGATCGGCGGGCCGCATCAACGATGTCCAGTTACGGTCGCGCACAAGCTGTCCCGCCTGCACGCGCAAGGTCTGGACCGCGACCTCGATAGGCACATAGGCAGCGCCCTTGGGGGTGGTGTACTCGAAGTCGATCACCACCGGTACCACGGCCGCCAGATCGTTGATCAGTCGTTCGCCCACCCGCGGACCTCCCGGATGATGGTGTGCGCGTATCGGTCGATGCGCGCCGAGTCGTCGTCTCGGGTGATGACGACGGCAAGCAGATTGTCGAGGAATTCCGCTGCGGCCGTACAGGGACGCGCGCGCGCCTCGAGCATGGGGCGTTGATCGAGCGGGCACAGGCCGAAGGATCCGACGCTGTTGGGCACGCCGAGAGCGGCCAGACGTCGGCTGAATTCCCGTGGCTGCGCAAGCTGCAACTGCAGCAGCGGGGAGTACGCATTCCACCGCTGTCCGCTGGCCGCGGTCAGCGGACGTAGTTGCGGCACCGATGCGAGCAGCGTGGTCAGCTGGCGGGTCTGGTGGATGCGTTGGGCCACAAGGCGGTCGAATCTGGCCAGCTCTCGGCGGCCGAGCGCGGCCAGCGGTTCGGCCAACCGGAAGTTGTGCGCGAATCGGCTCATCGGTGCCTCACCCTCGGGTGGGCTCAGCCAGTGCGCGCGGTAGGCGCGAGCCCGAGCGGCGATATCGGGATCGTGGGTGGTGATGAACCCGCCCTCCCCGGTCGAGAGCAGTTTGAGGTGGTGGGTCGAGTAGGCGCCGACGACACCGCGCTCCGTGCCGACCTGCCGGGAACCGATAGTGGTGCCCAGCGCTTGGCAAGCATCGGCGACCACGGCCAGGCCATAGACAGCGGCGAAGCGCCGCAGGCGGTCATGATCCCCGGCCCGGCCCCACATGTAGACCGGCATCACCGCGGCGGTGCGGTCGCTGACCTTGGCGGCCAGGTCGCCGTAATCGAAATCGCTGCCGTCGCGGGTGCAGTCGACAGGGACGGGTGTGGCCCCGGTATGGGCGATGGCGGCCGCGCTCATCACCACCGCCACCGCGGGGACCAGCACTTCGCACCCGGGCCCCACTCCGGCGGCCGCCAGCGCCGTCTGCAACGCGGCGGTGCCGCTGGAGACCGCGACGACGTGATCCACCGCCAGGTACTCGCCCAGCTCTCGTTCGTAGGCTGTGGTCTCGGCATCGGGCAGCAGGGCCGTGGTCATCGCGCATCTCGCCCGGCCGGGGTGAGCTGCTCGAAGCCCATCAGCGGCCACATGCTGACGCAATCGCGTGAGAAGAACGGGCAATCCCCGCCCTCGCTCGTTGACGGCGGGAACAGTTGCGCGGCCGTCGTGGTCAGGATGCTGCGCTGGGCGGCCTTGCCCGCGACATCGGCGATGCGGTACCGCGACGGGCACGGCCACACACTGCCGTCGGGCTCGATGAATGCCAGCTGCGCGCCCCCGAAACAGCCCGCCATCATCTGCACGTCGCGGCGGATGGTGGAGACGATCTGCTCGGGATAGCGGTCCTCGGGCAGCTCGAGCGCCAGCCCGGCGCGGTAGATCGCGTCCAGCTGCGCGCGCACCGCGTCGATGTCTTCGGCCCGCAGGCTGAGCTCGTCGTACAGAACGTTGTCGGTGTCCAACGAAATCGGCTGCGGCACAAAATAGTCCGCACCAAGCTGTGTGGCGAAGCGTGCGGTACCGGCCAGAGTGGCCACGGTGTGGCGGGCGATGACGGTGTAGATACCCATCTTCAACGCGTCGCCGCGCTCATCGCTGTCGCGGCGCAGCGCCGTGAACCCGTCGACCACATCACGCCAGCCGTGCTTGCGGTTGCGGGCGGGCCGGTGGCTGTCGTTGACGGCCGGGTCGTGAGAATCCAGCGACACCGACACCGCGGTGACACCGGCGTCCAGGAGCATCGCCCGAATCTCTGGCCGGTTGAGCGGGATCCCATTGCTGCACACCACGACGTCGATCCCGGCGGCGGTGAGGATGTTGATCACGGTCCCGATCGGGGGCCAGATCAGCGGTTCACCACCGGCGAGGAAGACCCTGGTGATGCCGCTGTCGCCGATATCGCGCAGGAACGCGGTGATCTGCGCGAGGCTGACATCACCGGCCGGTAGGTGGCTCAACTGTCCGGGGGCGGTAGGCGGGTTTTCGCGGTGCTGTTCCAGGGTGCCGAAATAGCAGTAGTCGCAGCCCAGGTTGCAGGGTGAACGCAGCGCCCACAGCACCGACATTCCGCGATACGACATCAGTTCCTCCGATCGGATTCGGCGGCCTCGATGAGGGATTCGACGCAGCTGATGAGGGCGGGTTCGGTCAACCCGGCCCGGTCAACCACCCGGTAGCGGCTGGATTCGGTCTCGGCCTGGCGACGGTAGAGGCGGGTCGCGCGAGCCACGAGGTGGCGTTGCTCGCTGGTCAGCGGGCTGCCCTCCCGCTGGGCCCAGCGCGCCGCACAGATATCCAGGTCATCGACCAGCAGCACGGTCAGATCGGGTCGTGTCCGCCATTGCGTCACGGTGGCCAGTAGTTGCTGTGCCAGTGCCCAGGTTTGCTCGTCGTCGGCATCCGGGCCGAGCATGATCGCGGCCTGGTAGATCGCGACCGAGTCGATTCCCCGATCCTCGACCACGACAGCGGGCGGGACCGGGATCTGATCGACCACTTCCTGCTGGCGCACCACCAGACCCATCAGCGCGACGGTCTCGGTCCGCGGGAACCCGTTGCGCAAGAACGGATCACCGCCGCCCGCCAGGGCGGCCAATACCAGCGCGGGGACTTGGCGGCCGGTCGCGTCGGTGACCTCGTCGAGCAGTCGGCACCGCGGAGCCAGCAGGCGCGCGAGGTGGCGGGCCAACCGAGTCTTGCCGACCGCTTCGGGCCCCTCGAGCGACACCCACACCGGCGAGGGCCGCGCCGCCGCGGTGGTCATCGGTCGCGCCTGACGCAGACGTAGAGCACTTCGCTGGCCGCGGTGTCCAACGCGGTGGCCACGACCGGGCCGAGCATGGCTGCCGGAGTGTGGGCGGCCATGTCCCGATAGAAATCGGCCGCCCCGGGCCCGAACCGCCGCAGCACCGCGGCCTCGGTGTCTTTGCTGGTCTGCGGCGGGAGGATGCCGACGATCTGACGGACCTCGGCGCCGATCTCCTCGAGCACCGCGAGCAGTTCCTCATGCGACCATTCGTAGACGTGGACGCGATGCTGGAGCCGCCGTGGCGGCGAGCCGGGAGTGTTCGGAGTCGACAGGTACAACACCCCGGCAGGCGCCAGCGCGGCCAGCGTGTGTTGCAGGCTCGCGATGGCGAGTTCACGCGGGAGATGTTCCAGTGCCGAGGTGTAGACGGCCACGTCGGCCGGTGCCAGTGCCGGCCACGGCTGGGAGACGTCGATCTCGTGGAACTCGATCGGCAACCGCACCTGCGGATAGGTCACCTCCAACTCGGCCACACGGTCCCGCGCCTCGTCCAAATTGGTGGCGCTGATGTCCAACCCGGCGTAGCCGCCCAGGTCCGGGCGATACCGAAACAACGGAGGCAGTTGCAGGCCGCGGCCGCAGCACACGTCCACAACGCGCTCACCAGGGCGCAGGCGTTCGGCGATGAACAACCGCTGCAAATAGTTCATCACCCCGGTTTCCTTGACCTCCCCTCGCGCGAGCGCAGCGTAGAAGTCGTCCATCTGATTGACGGAAAACGGGCCGATCATCGGTGTGCCGGGGCGCGTGCCGAACTCGCTGTCCAACGCCGCCGACGGGGTGTGCGCGCTCATCGAACCTCCCAAGGAAACCGGACCCACCCGGCGCACGAGCACCCGATGTAGTCCTGAACATGTTGTGGTGCAGTTGATTTCGCGGCGTACCAGTTGTTCGTGTTGACGACGATCACTGCTCGCCGCAACCGCCGGACACCGCGCAGCAGGTGCGCGGCCTCCTCGATGGTTTCTCCCGAACCGGCGACATCATCGACAAGCAGAACGTCGGCGCCCGGTGCGAGCACACCCAGCGATGCGGGATTGGTGAGCTGTGGGCGTGCGGCTTTGGCGCCGTTCGGGGCCTCACTGAGGGTGTGGGTGACCTCGAGGCCGCGCACGTCACGGACACCGAGTTCGTGGGCCAGGAGCACCGCGGGCACCATACCGCCCCGCAGAATCCCCACGATCACATCCGGCGCACCGTCACCTCGGATTCGCTGCGCCATCGCGGTGGCGTGGTGTGCCAGCTCAGGCCAGGACAGCTCCAGCGCGACTTCGGCGGTGGCCACAGTGTTCACCTCACGTCGTTGAGGATGTGCAGCCGCGTGCTGACCTGCCAGCCGCGCGCGGCCGCGGGCCCGCGCAGCAGCTCCACCCCCGCCGTGACCTTCGCGGGGCTCTCCCCTTCGGGCATCACCCAGATCGTCGCCGGATCCAGACCGAAATCTGCTGCCAGCTTGTCGATCTCGGTGAAGTCTCCGTGATCGGCGACCACGAACTTGAATGCGGCCCTGCCTGTGCTCCGCAACGCCTTCAGCGCCGAGGGCACGATGCGGCGGCCGTAGTCCACACCGCTGTTGGACAACTTGGGGCTGACCACCCACAGGTCGACCAGCTCACGCAGTTCGGGCTGAGGTGCCTGGGTGCCGTTGGTTTCGACCTGGACCCGCACCTCCGAGCCGACGCCAGCGGCCAGGGCGATCATCGCGGGCTGTTGGATCATCGGCTCCCCGCCGGTGATGACAAGCAGATCGACGTCGCGCTCGAGCACCCACGCGACCAGTTCCCGCACGGGCACATGGCTGCTCACCTCCGCTGGGTGGTAGCGGTTCCAGTCCCACGTCGACTTCTCATCGCACCATCCGCAGGTCAGGTTGCAGCGGGAGAACCGGACGAACACACACCGCTGACCGGTCCACGGCCCTTCCCCCTGGATGGACTCGAATTTCTCCGCCAGCAGCACGGTGGCCTCGTGCGGCGCGGCGACCGGATCGGGCAGCATCATCGGATCAGTTCCTTTCCCACACTGCATACGACGTCTCGGTCTCGCTGACCTGCATCGATACGAGGCGGCCGTGAATGTTCGGTTCGAGATGTTCGATGAACCACTGCCCCAGGTGCTGGGCCAGCAGCTCGCTGGTCGGATGAAACGACACGACCTCGTTGAGCACACGATGATCGAATGTGTTGGCGAGGAATTCGCCGAACGGCGCCAGCTCTCCGAAGTCGGTGACGAAGCCGTTGCCGTCGAGGCTATCGGCGGTCAACACCACCGTGACGGTGTAGTTGTGACCGTGATCGCGTGAGCACTTGTGCTCGGGGGGAAGCTGCCACAATTGGTGACTCGCGCTGAACCCGAAGGTCTTGGCGATCCTGTGGCATCCCGACGCACCCGGGTTGGTCGTCATAATCTGCTCCCGGTCGAGTCGATGGTGTCCCATTCGAGGCTAAGTGCAGGCCGATTCGCGAAGAACTCACTGCGAGTAGGACTTTCCCGCGACGAGAAGCGCGACATACCGACTGCGGCGCCAGATCCACCTATCGACAGTAGGAGCCTGACAGCGCGGTGGCACGGCGGCTGTCCCGCGCGCGACTCCCCAGGCTCAATCGTGGTGTCGGCACCTGTTTCTCCACCTGAAGCGGCGGCCGCTGCCGGACAACAACCGACCGGATCACCGGACGGCTTTCCTGGCCGAGCCACATTCGTTGTCCCGTAGGTCCAGATCCGCGCCGGATGCGGGATTTCGGCGGGGATCAGCGGTGCGTCGCCGCCAGGCATTGCGCCTGCTTGGGGGCTCACAGGAACGACCCCGGTAACCCGCCGTTGACCGTGCCCTGCAACCGACATCGAGGCCTGCGCACTTCCGGCAGGCGCCGCGTCCCAGTCGCCACCTCGACACAAAAGCTCTCGTAGGTGTTGATGGTGTCCAGCAGAGCGTCCATCGCCTCCGGGTCCGGCGACGTTGTCGCGGCGACGCCTTCTGGGAAGGCCTCCAGGAACTGCTCGGCGACCCGGGACAACACCGACCCCAAGCCCTCGGTGTGAGTCTGGACGCGACTGTCCTCCGAACGTTGCATCGCCTCCAGCGCCGCCGCCGTCGCGCCGTTCGCGGCCGCCGCCTGGTCGATGTCATGCTCCCAGCCCGCGATCTGCTGACGCGCTCGCCCGAACTGCGCCATGACCTCCACCGAGGCCTTTGATTCGGTCAACGAAGCAAGCATCAGCCGGTGAGCGTCGAGCAACCCCATGAATGCCTTCACAATCGGTGTGAGCTCGACCGATGCGGTCTCACCTCGCAGCACCGTCCACAGCGTCGCCGCCGTCGGCCATCCCTCGGTCGGTTGCGGGCCAGCGCCACGGCTCAGCCGCGCCACATGCGCCAACTGCCGCACCCGCCGGTCATAGTCGCGACATGCCCCGCGCAACTGCTGCTCGAGCCGTTCCGCCCGCACCGGATCCTCGCCCGCCGCACGATGGGCTCCCCACAACTGCACTATGCGCACGACCAGGGCACCGAAATCTGTGCATAGCAGCTCCGATGCCGGACCCGCAGCACGGGCCACCAGCACATCGATCCGTCCGGCCGTCTGCTCGACGGAGGTTTTGGCGGCCATCAGCGACCTCACCGCGTCCCGCCATAGGCGATCCTCTCGCGCACGCCCCGACATGTACTTCAACAGCCGAGCCTCGCTCACCCGCGTCACCGGGATCGCATCTGCCACATCCACCGCGGCGCGCAATATCTCGGCGCAGACCGCGCCCACCGGCACCCCATCATGCAAAGCAGCCAGCAGCGCAACCGAATCCGGCACCAACTCCACTTGCGCCGGATCCATCTCACCGCCGCTCAGACCGTGGCGCCGACCGAGACGATCAACCCTCATCTCATACGCGCGCGCCGTCCCAGACCCGACCATCCGCGGCATCATCGGCCGACCAACCGAGACCGCGGCCTGCCGCGCCAACTCCGACATCAACCCCCCGATCGTGACTTCCCCGCGCAGCGGAATCACCGAATCTCCTGCCAGTGTGTCGATCTCGGTGACCAACCCCACCAACTCCGCATCAGCGACACCCAACGCCCGCCGCCGCCCAGCCCTCACCCCACTCGCATTCACCTCCAGCCGGCGCTGCTGTGCGCGCACCATCTGCCGCGCAATGCCCAGTACCGCACCCACGCGGGCACGGGCTGCTGCCGAATCGGCGCCCGCCAGGGGCGGCGGCCCCACCAGCGCTGCTGGGCGAACCCGCCCGAACATCGCCGCTGCTATCCCGTGCATCCACGCGATTGCCGGTGTCGCAGACCCCGATTCGCGCGACGGCAAGTTCTCGCCGGTCTGCGCTGCTGCCAGCTCTGCAGCGAACAGTTCGGCTAGCGCACCCGCGGAGGGCCACTCCCACTCGATGACTTGGATCGGATGTGACGGCGTGTCCATCAAGGTTCTCCACTGAATAGATGATCATTCCAACGACCGTGCTGGTCAGGTGTCACGCCAGACGTTCGTGCGGCGCACCGCTGGGCCCAGGCCTGCCACGTTGCGGGTAGGAGATAGATGGGTGCAGCACGGGACACGGCGTTCTCCGCCTCGTACCGCGATGGCCAGATCCTGGTAGCCCTCGGCGAGCTCCAATACCCCGACTTTCCGCATCTCTTACCGCACTCTCTCCCACGGTCCGGCGACCATCCGAACCGCCAGCGCGCACAGACTCGTCAACCGATCCAGCACCACACCCACGATTTCCGACTGCAGCGAATACACGTGGCGGATATCAAGATTGGCATTGACCCATGGATCGCTCTCCCAGCCACCCGGGCAATGCGAACTGGATCATGACCGCGTTCAATGTGGTGCGCCCGTGTGCGATACGCCAGTAGCGCAGCGCCAGACCGGTCCGTGGCGGGATCGACAGTCCGAGCTGACCCGGGCTGCCCGGCTGCGACAGCGCACCATCCCGTAGACACGGCGGGTGCACTGCACACCGAGATCGGCGGCCAGCCAGCAGATTTCGGGGAGGTTCTCGGTCCACCGCGTGCGCAAGGCCTCCACCGGGGTCGGCGAATGTCGGGGCGGTCACGGCCGGAGGCGGCCGGACCCGCGGTCCCCGCCCGCGTCGACCCGTCCTGCTCATCAGGGTTTCTGCCTCCGGGGCGATGTGTCGTAGTTTCCTCGACTGCTCGGAATTGGAAGATGGTGGTGTGGCTACCTTGGCGCGCGGCCAGCCGCCGCTACGCCGTTCAGGCCGGACCACAACCCAACCCGACACCGGGAATCTTATGACCAAGTCTCCTCCGTTCTCCCGTTCTCGTGTGGCCCGTCCAGCGGTGTCACGTTCCGGCTGAGCCCGAGCGTTTCCCCTGCGCTTGTGGCCACGATTGCGTCGAGATCGACGGGCCCCCTCCATGTGCAGTAATTGCTTTCGTGTGCGGCGCACAGCGCTATGGCGGCGGCCCTGGTCACTGCGGATCGGACCGTGGTGCCGTCGAGATGGTTGCTGTGCAGCCCAGCTGCCCGACACGCATCAGGGAACTCCAGCCTGTCATCGAGATAGTCGTCTGCGACATCGAGCATCCATGCCGATGTGTTGCTGGGCTTGCTCCGGTTGGCCCACTTCTCGCGTGCTGCGGTGACTTCGGCTGTAGCGGGAACGCCCGTGTCATGGCACAGCAGCTCCAGCGTTTCGGCGAGCCGGTATCCGCCGACGACCTCAGCGTGGCGGCGGCATTCGTTCAGCCGCGCAACCATTTCGGCGAGGCCAGCGCTCGAGTCTGAGATCGGGGGAAACGCCACGAAGTCGAACCGCGGCGTCTCGACGTTGAGATTGAGCACTGAACGCTGCGCGAGCGCGAAGTACACAACGCTCAACCCCGCCCGCGGAGTGTAGTCAACGGCGGCAACCGTCGGCTCGTGTCCTCCGAACAACGGTCGCGGGTGCCCGAATGGACTTCCGGCCGGCTCCAAGTTCGTTCTCAGTTCCATGGCGCTCTCCATTGGGTGGGTGGGATGCGCACTGGTGCTCGAAGACATGAAATCCCTTCTAGGTGAGAGGTGTTCGAATGATCAGCGGCCGGATCGGCGGGTTGTGGTCTGTGGCCCGTGGGCGGCGATGTCCTCTGCGCGTCCCGGCTGTATGACCGTCCACCATCTGCACATCGGATCGGGTGTTCGATGGTGGGTACAGCCGGGACGCAGTGTGATGAGGGTTGGAGCGTTCCCCACCTCGCCGGTCCTCCCGGCGGGTGGGGATCCCGCGGAGGACCGCGCGCCCTCAGGCGCGGGTGATCAAGCGTGCTCGCGGGTACGGTTGGGAGGCCCGGCCCGCCGATGGCTGCCGCTGTCAGCCCAACCGGCACGCGGACATCATCGCGGATAGCAGCCGCGTCATCGAGCATGAGCGAAACCTCGGTAAGTGATAGCGGGGGCATGACATTCGGGCGGCGGCACTCACGTGCGGCACGTGCCGGTTACGCGGCTGTGGTCGCGCGCAGGACGAGTTCGATCTGGGACCGGATCCTGTGCGCGGGTATGGCCAGACCGTTGGCGTGTTGGGTGGCCATACCGACGACCACCGATAGCAGGAACGTGACCGCGAGGTCGGGATCACCGCGCCTGCGGTTGGGATCGGCTGTGGCGGCGAGTAATTCGCCGATCACCGCGCGCAGCACCGTCACTCGCTGTGTGGAGTCGGCGCGGCTTGCAGGACGCAGGGCAGCGAGATCGAGCTCGAGGCGCACCCACCCGGGTCGGGACACGGCTAAACCCGCCCAGGTCGCCAGAGTAGTGACGAGGTGATCGAACCCGCGCGGCTGGAAGCAGCGGATCCGTGCCACAGCATGGCGGCACAGGTCCTCGGCCACTTCCTCGGCGAGACGGTGTTTGTGGGGGAAGTAGGTGTATGTCGCGCCGCGGGTGAAGCCTGCGTGACGGGCGATCTCATCGATAGTGGTGGCGGTGTAGCCGCGGGTCAGGAACAGGTCCGCGGCCGCGTGCAGCAGCCGTAGACGGGTCTCCCGTCGCCCGCCTGATCGTGTGACCGGCGCCGATTCCGTGGAACGGCGGGTGGATACCTCGGACGCGGGGGCAGTCACAGGAGCTGGACCTGCGTCGCAAACGCGCCTCTCGGCCCTGTCGCGACGGTGAATTCGACGCGTTGACAACGTCGCAGGCTCCGGGGTCCGGAGGCTCGGATGTCGGAGCCGCGCACGAAGATGTCGTTGCCATCGTCTTGGGTGATGAATCCGAAGCCGTTGGCCTCGATGAACCATTTCACGGTGCCTTGGTCTGGCATATCTATGGTGCCTTCCTCCGGTATCGAATCTGTTGCGGATGAGTGGGTTTCCCGCGGCGTGGATGGTGGGTCGTGCGGACGAGCGATGTCCTGACACGCAATCAGTCGGTGGGAGTGGACGCGCCGATGTAGTGGTCCAGGCCATAGGCGCTGACGATGCGGATGCTGGCCAATCGGGCATGCCGGGCGAGCCGGGTGATCGCGTCGTAGGCGAGCGCTCCGGCGATCGAGTAGACGAGCTGGATGAGGATCGTGCGGATCATGGAATTCGTTGTCTCCTTATGGCTGTCGGGCGAGAGGTAGGCGATCAACCGTCGACGGCGTTCCACTGGCCCATCTCCATCCCACGTCAGCTGAAGCTGCTCGATGTGCGTGCTATAGGCGTGCAATGCACTCGACAGATCGACGGTGCTGATGTCGGCGTCCGGGCACTGTGCGTATGTCACCCATCGGGACGCGAGCGTGCAGACCAACTCCCCGACCCCGACAGCTTTGGAAGCGAACTCGACGGCCTCGGCGAACGCAGTGTCGATGTCGCGGACGATCACGGCGATCTCACGATCGACCGCACTGGTCGCTGCAGGGTCGGTGAGGACTCGTCGCCGATGGGCATCCAGAATCCGCGCCGCCAGAGCTGCTATCCAATCAGGGGCGCGACGGATCGGGCGGATATCATCGCGCCGTCGGCCGGTCATCCGCTTGACAACGCGGCGGATGCCGGCCGTGAGCTCGCCACGCCGCGTCGTTGGCGCACGTACGACCGGCATCAGCGTGGCGAACTGACCGACCCAGTCCTTGGCCTGGGGCAGCCCGGTCAGACCTGAGGCCGGTGGTTGCATGAGTGGCGTTTCCCTTGTCCTGTAGTTGGTGTGCCTGGTTATGGCAGTGCCGAGTGGCGCCATCTCAGCGGATGCTGAACGGTCTCGGCGCGGTCCGTCGCCCTTGCCGTACAGCGCTTCTGGCAGGCCATGTTTTCCAACGGCTGACGTCTCATCGAGCCGAAGACGGCGCCGTGGGTGCGAGAACATTCAGCAGACTCGGGTCAGGGCTGTCGATGGCCCGGGGCACACTGAGTTTCTGGAACATTTCGCTGATGCCGCGGGCGTACGCCGCGTGATCGACGCTGGTGGACAGGAGTGCCCGGCAATCCCCGTGCGGGGTCAGACGCATCTGGCCGTCCTCACCGATTGTGAAGTGACGATCAGCGAACGACACGAGCCCTATTCCTGCCCCGGCGAGGACGGTGAGCGGAGCTTCCAGCACCGAATTCGGATACTCCAGTCGCAGGTAACGGTCGTAGCACTCACGAACCACCGACGCCCATTGCGCGACACCGGGTCCCGCAAGTGCCTGGTACAGGCCGCTGCTGTAGTCGACGAACATCTCCGGGCTCTGCACGCTGTCCGCCAGCACCAGTGACAGATCCAGCCCCGACCGCATCACCTGGACCGCCGAGGCGGGATCGATGCGGATGTTGTGTGAGGCCCCGCCCAGAGCACTATTGGCCAGCGCACCACCCATCCAGGTGACCACCAGCCGCCCGGCCAGCTCGGGGCGCTGCTGCAGCACCGCAGCGAGATTGGTGGCGGGGCCGAGCACAATCCAATTCACCATCTGGCGTTCATTGCGCAGCACCCACTCCACCGCATCGAGAACCGAACCCGCCTGCGGCCCTATGTAATCGGGCACGATGCCATCGCACACCCAGCGGTCACCCCCGCTCGGCACTTCGCTTCCGGCCACGACAGGAACCCTGGTACGTCCCATCGAATCCATCAGAAAACGGGCCAGCCGTGATCGCTGGGCGTCGTGCTCGTCGCTGGTCAGCACCAGCGACAAACGCAGGGTGCGTGCCGCAACCGCCAGCGCCGCTGCATCATCGGGGGCATGACCGATCGCGACGTCGAGGATCACCGGCATCCGCCGCAGACTCACCCGGCGACCACGGTGAACAACGCTGCTCACCCCGACATCACCTCCGCCCGCACGCCCGCGACCGCAGCGCCATTCTCCACCCAGGCGAGCAACAGCTGATCCCGAAACGGACCCACAGTCCCCTCGACCGCCTTACGCTGCAACGGATCTCGCGGACTATGTTGCGCGTCCGCGGCTTCGGAGATCACAACTACGCGCGCGAGCGTCAGCCACCGCGGTGTGGCATGGCTGCTCTCGGCGGCGTATGTCCTGTTCAATGCCATTCAGCTCCAATCGATTCCTGGCAGATAGTCCGGCAGGTCGAACCTGCCTCCTCGCAAGCCGCTGGCGAGGTCGTCGTAGGCTTCGGCCAGCTGAGCCAACCGCTGGAACGCCGGATGGATCCGGTCCATGGGGAGGCTGTCGGAGAGTTTGAGCGCCCGGACCAGCCGCGACAGCAGTTCACCCATCGACATCGGCGCCATCGTCGCCCCACCTACCCCGCGGTCCACTGTGCGAGCAATCCAGCCGTTGACCTCGCTGATCACCTCATCGGCCGTGCGGTGAACCTCCACCGGGAGTGGGCCCTCATCGCGACCCTCATAGAGCACGCCCAGCCGGTAGCCGAACCACGCCAGCGGTGAGTCCTGCTGACCCTCCTGGGGCTGGCGGATCGCAGCCATCAACGCTCTCGACGTGGGCAGCGGTGACCGGTTCGACGACGCAGGCGGAGGTGTGTCCGACGGACCCGACGGTGAGCCAGTCAACAGCGACTGTGCGTCCGGAAACACTGCGATCACCCCTTCACACCCGGTGTGCTGTGCTGCCGACCGACCGGCATCAGTGCGATCGTGAGCGGATTGACTGCGATAGCGCCACACTGGACAGCGCATTCGAGGGCGAGGGCGAGGATATTGTGGTCGAAGGCGGCGTCGGCGATCTCTATGTCGGAACTACACGCCTTCTGATCTGTCGGGTGCGTGATGTCATCGGGTGAGAACTTGTGGGCTTCAATGCGCCCCAGACGAGGAATCAATACCTCGCGGATGCGGGACTCGATGGTGCGCAGGACCGTTGTATCTACCAAAAGCTGGGTCGACAGCCAGTTCCACAGCACCCAGGCCATCGTCGTCGGCATTGAGTTGTTCCGGATCACCGTCACACTCCCTCCGGGCCGTCGGCTCTCGCGCCCTGAAGTTGAGGCGCATCAACCGCATTGAGACTCACACGCCCATGCCCCGGTGAACACCCCGAATACGTCATCGTTTTCATCACACCGTTTTCGCCGACGAAAACGGTGTGCCCATGATGCGAAAACGGTGTGTATACGAACGAAAATGTCGTGTAGAACCCATATCGATGCCCGAACTGCCCATCTGCATTTACGCTTCGTTCAACACACGAATGGGGAGGTGCGGAAGGGTGGCAACGGACGAAGCGGTGCGCAATGACCGCTTGGACCGCCGGATCAGCGAGAAGGGCTACACCCACCAGACACTCGCCGACGCAGTCAACACGATGGTCGAGGAGCAGACCGGTAAGCCAGGCGGCTACACACCAACGGCGATCAGCAAGCTGGTCTGCGGAACCCATACTTGGCCGCACAAGCACCACCGCGAAGCGCTGTGCGCAATTCTGGACGCGACCGCAGCAGACCTCGGATTCTGGAACTCCCGTTCCAAGGGTAACTTGGGCTACAAAGACCCAAAGGAGCCTGATGTGCGCCGCAATGAATTCCTGCGCGGCTTGATCGCAGCACCCCTCGCGGCCGCACTACCGCCGGGACTTGTCGAAACCGCTGCGCAACCAATCGAGACGCCCGCCCCCACGCGAATCGGTATGGGGCATGTCGACCAAGTCAAAGCATGGGCGGAACTGTTCCGCGCGGCCGACGACGCCGGGCTCGGTGTCGCTGAAGGAATGGCTGCCCAACTTCGAGTCGCAGCCAGCTACATGCGCGCGGACATGCCGGGCACGGTCAAAGATGCCTTGAAGGCGGCAGTGGCCACCTTTCACCGCGTGGTCGGATGGGCACGCTACGACCGCGGCGACCACGCACAAGCCTCCACCCACTTCAATGCAGGCTGGGGATATGTCGAAGAATCCGGCGAATGGTGGCTCAGAGCAGCAATACTCACCAGCGCCGCCCGCCAAGCGATCTCTCTCGACAAAGCCGACGGCGCCCTCACGATGCTCGGCGTAGCGTCTGTTCGCGCAGACCGGTTGTCGCTACTGCGCCGCGCCGACATCGCGGCAGTCAGGGCCCGCGCCCATGGCAAGCTCGGAAACGACAGGGAGTGCATGCGGGCTGTGCTCGAGGCCCAGCAGCTGTTCAGTGAAGCCGGTGACCACCCGCATCCTGATTCCGCGCACGAGGGCTTCGGCACCTACTACACCGAAACCCTGCTGACCTCCGATCTCGCGGGAGGACTGTTCGAGCTCGCATTCGGTCGCGGGGTCGAGGTGAACCGCACGATCGACAGTCTGCGAACGGCGCTGCAGCTGACCGACGAACACGCACGCTCGCGGCTGCTGAGCACGTCGAGGCTAGCAGCGCTGCAGCTGCGCCACGGTGACCTCGAGGAGGGAGTCGCACTCGGTAACCAAGTCATCCGACGGGCAACGGGGACGACCTCTGCGCGAGTCATCGGCGATATCACCAGGATCTATCAGGTGACAGAAGGCCGCAGAATCAAGACCGCCCCTGGTGTCAGCGAGCTTCGACACCATGCGCAGACATTCCTGCGTACCCTCTAAGTCCCGGAACAACTCTCGGCGCCAACGCCCCGTGCAGCACAATCACCGCCGAGTATCCCGAAGGAGCCAGGATGATCGTTGCCCTGTCCATAACCCCGCTCGGAGTCGGAGACGACGTCGGTCGTCCGGTCGCCGAGGCTGTACGCGTCATTCGTGCCAGTGGCCTCCCCAACCAGACAACTGCCCTGTTCACCACCATCGAAGGTGAATGGGACGAAGTGATGGCGGTGGTCAAAGCGGCCACTGACGCAGTCATGGCCGTCGCACCGAGATGCAGCATCGTGCTCAAAGCCGACATCCGACCCGGCGTCACCAACGCGATGACCGCCAAAGTTGAGTCGGTCGAACGTCATCTGGCACAGATGTAGATCCCGCTCACTGCCAGGAACACCAATACCCTCTCAGCCAATGCACGATTGAACATTGACGAATACGTCATCACGGCCCTACCCCTGCAAATGCCGTCAGCCCAGAACGTCGTCGCTGGCCGAGCTTCTTGCGTCTGGGGGTGCGGGGAGGACCGACGATTCCGTATTCGATGAGGCTCTCGGCGGTACTGATCACGGTGTCGGTCACCGGTCGCATCTCCCAGCCGAGCTCACTGCACGTGTCGCTGGCATCGACCTCAACTGGGTGCCCTAGATTCGGCACTACCATCCGTACACCTGCATCGGCCACACTCGACAGCCTGACCAAGGCATCGGGTAGTTCCCGAGTGGGGACTCGCCAACCGCGCGGCCCGAACTCGGCAGCCAATGTTGCCGCGATCTCACGCATCCACAGGTTCGGGCCCGCGCACACGTAGCGCCGTCCGGCCGCGTCCGCTGTTTCCAATGCCAGGCGGTGGGCGATGGCGAGATCGCGGACATCGACCGGCGCCCACCCGACACGGACCGGCCCGACGAATGAGCCACTCATCAGCCGTGATACCGGCTCATGGGACGTACTCGTTGCCGCGCGCTGGATCGGGCCCAGCACCAAGCCCGGCAGAATCGACACCATCTCGACCCGGTGCTCGGCGGGCAAGCCACTGATGAACCGCCACGCCCACTGCTCCGCCAGGGTCTTACCCGCGGAATATGGACTGCAGCGTTCGACGACCGACCAATCGCGGGATGTGCGAGCTCTTCGATCCGCATGCCCCTCAGTGATGGCGTCGGTGGAGGAGGTGACCACTATCCGTCGCACCGTCGAGGTGGACACCGCCGCGGTCAGCACCCGGCGCATCCCTGCGCACGGGGTTTCGCGCAGCTCAGCATGTTTGAGCGGGATCGGCGAGGCCAGGTGCATGATGGCGTCGCAGCCGTCGACCGCGGCTTCCCATCCCTGGTCGGCCGAGAGGTCAGCGGCGACGAAGTCCAGTTGCCCGCCGAGCTGGTCAGCGATCGCGACCAAATGCGCTCGCTCGGACTCCGCGCGAAGGTCTCGGACCGTGCCACGGACGGCATACCCATGCCGGAGCAGGTCCTCGATCACATGCCCGGCGATGAATCCTGTTGCGCCAGTCACAAGTACAGTGCTCATCGCTGATGTTCCGTTCCGCCGAGCCAGTTTTGCCTATCCACACAACTAAACCGCGTTGTGTCATAACAATCGATTTTTGAATCCACCCAATCTGGGTGGATTCGATGGCCTAGATCAGTGCCGAGCGGGGGTGACCGCTGGGTGGGCGATGGCATCGTGCCCGATTACATAGGGCCGCAGGCGGGTTCGGTTCTCGATGCGGTGGAGTGGGTGCTGCGCAATGAACGCCAGATGGTGAAGTGGATTGTGCTCGGCCCCGCCACCAATCTCGCTGCGGTGCTGCAGCAGCGCCCCGAGCTGGCCGGGCGGCTGGTGGTCACCTGGATGGGTGGCGCGCTGGCCAATGATGTCACGCGGTGCAGGCATGGATCAGATGCGGTCCCGAATCCGTGTCCGTTGGACGAGACGTTGCTCGGATCCCATAGGAAGCCACCAGCTCTGCCGCGGAACGGTCTTCGACCTGCTTGTAGCCGAAGGACAGCAAGCTGGCACGGATTTCGGCGGCCCTGAAGAATGTGATCCATGGTTCACCGAGCCGGGCGGTGCTTTCTGCACGTGCATGTAGCTGTTCGGTGTGCTCGCGTGGGGTCGAGACGACGGGGTAGAAGTAGTCGAAGACGACCTCCGACGCTGGGTGGCCGGCGATGTAGCGGAGAGTGTCGTCGACTGCGGGTCCTGTCAAGTACATGGTGACGCCGAGCCAAATGTATAGCGCGCTGCGGTTGCGGTTGAGGCCTGCCGTGGCGAGTCCGTCCGCCAGCGTGGATTGGTCGAAGTCGATCGCGACAAATTCCAGCGAGTCCGGGATCGCGATCCCGGACTCGCTGAGTAGGTGCCGTTTCCAGTCCTGGGTGTCGGGGTGATCAACCTCGAAGACCCGCACGTTCGTGTGGGTATTGCGGTAGGCGGCAGTGTCGAGTCCGGCACCGAGAATTACTACTTGTTCGGTTCCCCTGGCTATGGCGGCTGCCATGCAGTCATCGGCGAATCGGGAGCGTGCCGCAATGTACAGCCTCCGACGACGAACCACGTCCGGGTCGAGCCCGCGGTCGAGTTCTGTTTCAGGTAGGACTGGTTCACCGAGGATCCGCTCGGCCAGTGGATCGTTGAATATCGATCCGTTGTCGGCCCTCAGGTGGAGGGCCCTTATGTGCCCAATGGCTCTCGCGGTTGCACTGGGTCGCCCGTTCTGCATGTTCTTGTCACCTTCTCGTCGGTTAGGAACTCCGCTGGGGCATGCCTGATCGGTTTGGCGCGGGGAACACGACCGGTAACGCCGTGAGCGCACGGTGAAATGGGCCTGGCCGCCACTCCAACTCGTCAGCGGGCACGGCCAGCCTGATGTCGGGAGCCAGGTCGAGCAGGTAATCGATCGCGTCCTCCGCGACCTGGTACGCCATTGGTCGGGCGGGGCAGGTGTGTGTCCCGGTGCTGAACGCGAGATGTGACCGGTTGCCGGTGCGATCGCCGTTGGTGATGGGAGCGCTGTTGCAGGCGGCGATGCTGATGACGACCGGCTGGTGCGCGGGCAGCCAGGTGGTGTCGATCAGGGTCGGCTGGCGCGGGTAGGTGGTGCAGAAGTTGGCCATTGGCGGGTCGTTGAACAGCACCTCGTCGAGTGCGTCGCGGGTGGACAGGCTTCCGCTGAGCAGGCCGCCGCCGAATCGGTCATCGATGAGCATCAGGTGCAGGGTGTTCAGGATCAGGTTGCGTTGCGGCTCGATTCCGGCGCCGTAGAAGCTCATCAGCTGAGCGACGACTTCGCGTTCGTCGAGGTTGTCGCGATGGTTCATCAGCCGCGTGGTCATGTCGTCGCCGGGCTGAGCTCGCTTGAGGTGCACCAATTCGGTTAGTGCTCCGGTGAGCATGTCCATGCCCTGCCCCGACGAAGCGGTGCTGTCGAACCGTGCAGCCATCCCGGCGGCGACCCGCTGCCCGATTTCGGCCGGACAACCGATTGCCTGGTTGAGCACAGCGAACACGAGCGGGAATACGTACTGGCTCGCCAGGTCGGCGCTACCTGCTGTGATCCATCTCTCGACCAGTGGAGTGGCGAGGTTTTCGACCGTGGCATGCATCGCGTGCAGGTCGACTTCGTCGATGGCGGCGGCGGAGGCCTGCCGATATCGGGCGTGCTCGTACCCGTCGGTGTACCGCGCGGCGGGATACCACTCCATCATGGGCCGCAGAGGACAGTCATCGGGGACGGTCTGCTGCCAGGGACGCGGATCGACGGGAAAGTGCTCGGGGTCGTGGAGGATTCGCACAGCGGTGGCGTAATCGAGCACGAGAGTGGCTGGCACGCCTTTGGCCAACTCGACCGGTGCCAGCGTCCCGTACCGGCCGCGCAGCACCTCATACGCCGCGCGCGGATCGCGGGTGAACTCCTCGCCGTAGAGAGGAAAGCGGTCGTCGTTCGTGTCGACAGGAGACCCATGAAGGACAGGACAACTCAATATAACTCCCCTTTTAGACAGCGCCCCCAAGCGCGCACAGGCCCGGCATTCGTCTCGTTGCCTGCGCGAAATCAAATGCAATTCTGTTCCGGCAGCCGAACTGCACTGTGCCATACCCATAGGCACTGCCGAAATAGGTGACCTACCCAAAAGCCACCCACCCATGCGACAATTCGCTTTCGATCCAATCGCGATAGCCGTCGACAGCAGCTCACCAGGGAAAGAACGCGTGCCGACCGGCGCCGAGAACGTCCAGAGTGGTGCGCTTTTCGAGTCGTTCGGGCAGCGCCGGGCACGGAATCGAATGATTCGTTCCGTGGATCTCCCGGCGGTATGTATACCCATAGGAACCTACGGGAATGGGTGACTACCCATGCGCCACCCATGCGCCACCATGAACTACCCACTCGCGGCGCGGGTGGGGCCGGTGAGAATTTGTTTGAATACCGCTCGGCCTCTTCGCGTTATAGTCACTGTGTGAACAAACCTGGGGTGGGGAGTGTGGTACCCGCACAAGGCCAGAGCATCGTCGGGCGTGCAGAGGACTTGGCCCTCATCAGTAGTCTGCTGAGGGCCGGATCGGATCGGATGATCACCCTGGTCGGTCCGGGAGGCATCGGGAAGAGCTGTTTGGCCGCCGAGGCTGCCCGCGACGCCAGGACCCGCGGTGTTCAGGTGCACTGGGTGCGGCTGGCTCGACTACCCGTGGATTCGGACTACGCGGCAGTGGAGCGAGAAACCGCGTCCACGGTGATCAAGGCCGACTACTCGAAGCGAAATACGTGGGACGCGCTGGTTGCCGCACTCGACCAAACAGACAAGTCGGGGCGCGCTCGGCCCGTTGTCCTCGTGCTGGACAACTGCGAACATGTGCTCGCCGGTTTGGGGCTTCTGATTCCCGCTCTCCTCGACGCCGTCCCGGGGCTGATCGTCCTGGCTACCAGCCGCAGCCCGACCGGATGGATCGACGAGCGCCTGATCCCGGTGCGCCAGCTGCGCGAAGCCGACGCCCTGACCCTGTTCAAGCAGCGTGCAGAACTCACCGGCTGTGCCACGATCGACCCAGGCGATGAAGGCGTTGTTGCCGAAATCTGCGCCCACGTCGGCTGTAATCCTCTGTTCATCCGGTTGGCGGCAGCGAGGCTGCGGCACCAGTCGCTGATGGGTCTGCGTGCGGAGGTCACCGGACGCGCAGACGACAGGCGGATGCGGTGGATGTCTGGGCCAGGTTCGGGAGCCGACGAGCGCCATCGTGGGGTTACCAACGTCATCGCCTGGTCCTATGACCTGTGTGACGCCGAGGAACGGCTTCTGTTCGAACGGTTGTCGGTTTTTGCTGCGGGGGGCGACACCGAGGGCGACACGGCCAGAACCACAGGGGAGGGTGCGGACATCGAGGCGATCGAAGCTGTCTGCGGTGACGAGCAGACCGGTGCGGACGGGCAGACGCTGCCGAGGCACGAGATCGAAGGGCTCCTGGAACGGCTCGTGGACAAGTCCCTTGTCACGATCCACATCACCAGCAGCGCCGTGTGGTATTCGGTGGTGGAGAGTCTGCGGCTGTTCGCGCGGGACCGGCTCACACAGCGCGGTCCCGACGAACGAACTCGCCTGGCCCGCCGACACCTGTACTACTACCGGGACAAAGTTGTCGACGCCTCGCGCCGTTGGTTCAGCCCGGCCGAGCGGGAACTGCTGGACCGCGCCAGGGCAGCCTGGGACAACATCGTCAGTGCGATCGAGACCAGCATCACCACCCCCGGCGAGGCCCGCGCTGGTTTGGAGATCTGCGTCGGCCTGATTCAGTTGCGGGTGCCCTTCGTACGCGGTTCGATCCGCGAGATCCGCGACTGGACCGAGCAGTGTCTGGACGCGAGTGAGACGCTGACGCCGCAGCCCAGCGACTTGCAGCTCGTAGCCAGGTCGGCGATCGCGTGGTTGGCCATACGGCAGGGCCAATCCGAGGATGCCACGCGGCTACTCGAGGACTGCATCACCACCTGCATATCGGATGGCACTGACTGGCAGAACAATTCCGCAACTGTCGAGGGACTGCCCGCCATCCTCGATTTGGCGTGGGGCACACAGATGTTCATGTCTGCCCAAAATCCCCTGGCTGTCGACGTGCTGCAACGGGCATGTCGAAAATTCCACGAGAGTAACGACCATGGCGCTGCCGTCTTCGCCGGGATGTTCGCGGGTATGGCTGCCGCTTTGCTCGACACGACCGGCGAGCGCGCCAGCGGGATCTCCTGTGCCACAGTGGAGCGCGCTCGCGAGTCGGGAGCGTCGTGGGCGACATCCTGGAGCTTGCTGGCGTGGGCCGTTACGTTGATCAAGCATGGTGATCCCGCGCAGGCGACAGAGGTCCTGCGGGGCACGCTCGCGCACCAAATGGACGTCGGCGATCAGTGGGGCGCGGCGTGGTCGGTCGAACTACGCTGCTGGGCACTGGCGGCGGTCATCAAAGCCGGCACCACCGACCGTGAGCGAGTCGCGACCGAAATCGCCCACCTCGCCGGCGGCGCCAAAACCCTCCGATCCAGCTTGGGCGTCGATATCGGCAGCATGGGCACTTTCGCGGTGGAATGTCTTGAGGCGATCAAGACCGCCCGCCAAGTACTCGGCGACGTCACCTTCATCGCACAGATGAACCGAGGTGCCCAGCAACTCCGGCCGAGCACCTTCGACGTGCATCGGCTTGCATTGGGCGAAATATCCCTCGCACCCGCACCCTCTGGGACTGCCACCGATCCGACAGCGGCACCCTGGGACAGTTTGAGCCCGGCAGAGAAGGAAGTCGCACTTCTTGTCGCGGAAGGTCAAACCAATAACCAAATTGCCCGCCACCGCACCACATCCCCGAAGACCGTCGACAAACAGGTTGCGTCGATACTCTCCAAAATGGGCATTCCGTCGCGGGAGCATGTCCACGAATACATTCCCGAGAACCACAAGCTCCCTCCGGCGCCGGTTAGCACGCCGCGCCCAGTCGGGCACCTCAGTGCTCGGCGCCGTGGATAGCGGCCAGGCGGCCGTAGGCGGCGGATCGGTTCATCTCCGGCGACCTAACCGAGGGACACGGTGCATGCCCCACTACGAGGTCGGGGGCATCCGAGCGAGTTTCGGCACTCAGCGGGGGCGTAAATATATTCCCCTCGCACTGATCAGCGGCCGTTGAGTCAACGATTGCAGCGCTGATCTGCGGGGACAGGCCATGGTCTGCTCCTCGACGGCTTGGGATCAGAGTCTCGTGCGGGCGGCCCGGTCCGTGGCGGACCACATCTCCTCTTTCGTCACCACGATGCAACACACAGCGTAGGAATTCACCCACCGGTCCTCGATGCCCACTGCCCATTTCCACCCATGTACGCCCGCGTGCACAGGCAGTGATCTGTGCGGCCCGCCGCCCCGGATCCATGAATTTTCGGCGCCTTCGCTCGTCTCGCCGCGGAGCAAACTGCCAGGTATTGGGCAGAATTCATGACGGATGGGTGGGTAATCGGTAGGTGGCTTTCTGGGTAGCGCGTGGGTGTTCGCCTATTTCAAATAGCCTGGGACTATGTGACAGTCGTGTCGTCAGGACAAGGCCATCTCGACCAGGGGAAACGCGCCAGCATCGACGTCGTACAGCCCATTTACTTTCGACGACCAGGCGACGTTCGATCCCGGGAGTCCGGCACGAAGGAATTCCATGTCTCAATCCGTCATTTCGCGTGATCAGCTTCTTATCGTGGGTGCTGGCCCCACTGGATTGACCCTCGCCATCGAATTATGGTCTCGCGGGGTGCAGTGCCGTGTCATCGACAAGAGGCCCGGCCCCGCCCTCACCTCCCGCTCTTTCACGATCCAGCCCAGGACGGCGGAGGGGTTCGCGCGCAGCAGGTGTATCGATCCTTTCCTTGCTATCGGCAAGCAGCACCGAGGCATGGCGTTCCACTTCCGCGGCGAGGACACCGTCGAGTACCTGGACTTCGGCGTGTTGGAGACCCCGTTCCCTCACATCCTCATCGTCGAGCAGAACGACACCGAGGCTGTGCTGCGAGAGCAGCTCGCCTCACTCGGCGGCACGATCGAGTGGGATACCGAACTGGAGTCCATCTCGACAGACGCCGACGGCCGGATCACCGCCGTCCTGCACCACAACAACAACAGAGGTAGTGGTCGGGAGAGAATTCATCCCGACTGGCTAGTGGGATGCGACGGGCTGAACAGCACCGTCCGTACCCAGATCGGGTTCGATTTCGAGGGCACCTGCTATGCCGGGATGCGGTTTCGGATGATGGACGTCGAGGTGGTGAATCCTTACCCCGGCAGCGAGGCTTGGATCGACTATTGGATCGACCCCGACTACATGCTGCTCACGACCGCGCTGCCGTCCGCCTACCGCGTGCTGATCAGCGACATGAACGACGCTCCCAGGGCCCAAGCCCAACCCGACCCTGGCGCCGCGCGCGAGGCGTTCCAACCGGTGGTCTCCTCCTGGTTGCCCGATGCGGTCCTCGGCGTTCCCAAGTGGTGCACCGAGTTCGACATCTGGCGGCGCACTGCGAGCGGCTATCGCCGCGGACGGATCCTCCTCGCCGGCGATGCCGCGCATATCCATAGCCCCGCAGCCGGGATGGGGATGAACACCTGCATTCAAGACGCATTCAACCTCGGCTGGAAACTGGCGGCCGTGGCCACCGGTCGCGCCCCGGAAGCGCTCCTCGACACCTACGAGGAGGAGCGACTCCCGATCGCCGCACAGGTGGGCGAGGCCAGCCACATGCTGCATCTGATCATGATGGCGCACGGTGATTCCATCGAAGCTCGTCTGGAGATCATCCGGCAGCCCGAATTCCATTACCAGGCCGCCGCCCGGATTGCGGGCTTGACCTACCACTACCGCGACATCATCGCCCAGCCGCCGGGCTTGATATGCCTCGGCGGTCTCACCGCCGGGGATCGCGCGCCGGACGTGCCCATCACCTCGGCGATGAGCGTGCACGATCTGCTGGGCCATTTCGGCTACACCCTGCTGGTGCTCCAGCGGCGCCCAGGCTCCACAGTGGCCGCTGATGTCGCCGAGGCCGCCGCGCCTTACCGCGATCTGCTGCGCACTGCTGTGATCACGTCGCCCGATATTCGGGCGACCGCACCGGCTGGTGCTCTCATTGCAGACGACAACGACGTCCACGACCGCTACGGCCAGCCGGGCGACGACACGCTGTGTCTGATCCGGCCCGATGGACATCTCGCTCTGCGGCTCCCAGCGGCCGACATGGACATGCTCCTCACCACGCTCAACGCGACGGTGCTGGCATGATCTCCGATACCAGGCGCCATACGCCTTCCGCCAGCGCACTACTCGCCGACAGAACCGACGGATGTCGTACGCCCATCCACAGCGGTCCCTGTGACGCGCAGGCAGTCGAGCCAATCCGGTCCGCGTGTGCGGCACGAGGACCGTTGCCGTTGAGTGCGCTGGCGACCCAGCGCATGCGCCCGATCGTTATCGGTCTGCTGCGCACAGATCGGCACGCTCTTCGGAATCGTGAGCTCGCGCGCGCAGTCGCCGAGGCGCAGGAGAAGGCGCTGTGGGCAACAGCTGACCGGCACCGGTGGCGGATGGTCACAATGCTGCGCCTACAGCCGTGGACCGGCGAGATCACCGATCCGATCGAACACCTTCTGGCGCAGGTGCATCACTGCAGCGCCGACGCGGTGGCGGTGTCCGACCGTCAGCACCTGACCGATCTGCAGGGGCGCGACTGCCTGGACGTCGTGCGCCAGCAGTGCTGCGTCGCCACGACCTCGCCGGAGCAACTGTGGCCCTGCACCGCTGATACACCCGCGGTTCTATCAAGGTCGTGGCCATGATCATGATATGCAGCCGCTCGACACCGCGGCATCAACTCTGCAACCGGCGTCCGGGACGGTAGTGATCGCGATGCCGTGGGACCATGACGATGATTCGGACGACGAATCGTGCGCAGACATCGGATGGGTTATCGCCGACTTCCGCCGTAAGGCACGAATGTCGCGAAGAGATCTATCTGCAGCAGTCGACATTTCGATCCCCCATCTCGAAAAGATGGAACGTGGCGTCCGAACATTCACCATCGCCTATTTGGACAAAGTCGCTGAAGCCCTCGGTGTTTTCCCGCTGGCTCGAGAACATTTGGTAGCACTGGCTTCTCAGCCAGATGTAGTGAGAGCCAAAATCCTTGCCGGAGTGAAGCTGGTCCCCGAACCCCATGACCTGGCGATGCTGGACGCGATCAGCACACCCGCGTGCCTTCTGCTGCCGGTCACGTTCGACATTCTCGCCGCGAACGACGCATTCGACCGGGCCTACCCAGGCGCCTGCCAGCTCGGAAACCTCGTCCTGTGGATGCTGACCGATGAAATCGCCCACCAAATTCTGCCGCGGCAGTATTGGGAGCAGGAGGCCGTGCTGCAGGTCGGTGCGGCCAGCTGCCTCTGGCCGGGTTTGCTCACCCGCAAGCGGTTCGAAGACTTCCGCAAGGAACTCAGCCAGGTCGAGGACTTTCAGCGCTTCTGGGACACACGACTACCCGTAGATGAGGTGGCCTCGAAGACCATCATGATCCGTGACCTCGAAACCGACACCACGACCCAGATGTACAGGCACACCATCAATCAGGAATTCCCAGACCTGCGGCCCTGGCGGCTGTACATGCTGACGCCCGTCCAGCCAGCGGAGTCCCGAGCATTCATGGTGCCGGCGGGCATGGCCCGGCGAGGGACGCCGCTGCTCTCCCGCAACGGAACGGCAACGTCGGGCACCGTGACGCTAACGGCCACGATCGCGCGAACATAGCTGGCCCGCAACCTATTCTTGTCGCCCATTCACCCGCAGTCCGCACAGCGGTCAGGCATAGACACGCTGGAGTCCATACGGGACTGCCGAGTACGGCACGTTTGACTCGGCCATCACCAACGGTCCGGACGAGCGGACCGGGGTGTTCATCGGACGGCCCGGGCCACCACCACCAGTCGAATAGGCTTACCAACTTCGCAGGCGCCTGACAGGCGCGCAGCACCGACACCGAGCGCTCCGAGTGGCTGACTGAACCTGCGCAGTACCAGAAGCTTTTTCGGTCCGCCGCAGCTCGAGTTCGTGGCGGCATTCTGCATTATTCCATCCGCGCACAAAAAGACGCCGGGAACCACCCGAGCTGGGTGCTTCCCGATTCTCGCACTCACAAACGGGGTGCGACTGAAGTCTTGACGGCGTGTACTCGGAGTTGAATGCTGAATCTGCCACTGCAGCGGACTGATAAACCTCTCCCGACAGTGAGGTCTGATCGCTGTCGAAATCCGTAACGGCCGTGCTACTTCCATTCGTGGTTCGCCGCATACCTGTGCACGAGCACAGTGCCGAGAAAGGCCGAATCAAATGGTCCAGCGAATCCTATTGCTCACCAGCGCCGACAATGGGCTGACTCAGCGAGCCGCACTGGTCCTGCAACGCACCGGCCGGACCGTGCGCACCGCGGTCGTAACCAACGAAGCGGATATACAGACCGCTGTCGACACCGCCGATTTCGACCTCATCATTTGCCCGTACCTCAAAATACGAGTGCCGCAGCACATCACGAGCCGCTGGACCACCATCATCGTGCACCCCGGACCGATAGCCGACCGCGGCCCCCACTCCCTGGACTGGGCTCTCACCGAGGGGGAGCCACGCTGGGGTGTCACCGCCCTCGGCGCCACCGACGAACTCGACGCAGGGCCCATCTGGGCCTGGCGCGAGTTTCCCGTCCCCGATCGGATCACCAAGAGCGCGCTGTACTCCACTGCCGTCGCGGACGCCGCGGTCGAATGCATCCTGCAGGCCGCTGATCGAGCCCGCGATCCCGTATTCACCCCGCTCGACCAGAACCGGGCGCCGCGACCGATACCGCACGCCCGCACCCGATCACCGATGCGCCAACGCGACCGCGCTTTCGACTGGGCCGATGACCCCGACACCATCCTTGCACGCATCCGCGCCGCCGACGGCTCCCCCGGCGTGCGCACCACCCTCGCGGGCCGACTCGTCCACATCTTCGACGCCCACCCCGGGCAACGAGTCCAGCCCCGCACCCAACCAGGAACGATCATCAGCCGCCGCCATCACGCCATCGAAATCGCCTGCGGCACAGGCGCGACAATGTGGATCGGACACCTCCGACCCGCCGACGCGGCCTGCAAAGGACCCGCGCTCACGGTACTGAGCAAACTCGGATTGTCCCCGCTCGCCATTGCAAAAGCCCCCAGCGCCAATGGGCACGATATCCGGTTGCAGACCCACGGCGACGTCGGCACAATCACCATCGATAGCTACAACGGCGCGTTCGACACCAATTTCTGCCGTCGCCTCGCCGCGACCATCCGCGCCGCCGCCCGCCACCCCATCAAAGTTCTCGTACTCCGGGGAACCGATAACCCCCACTGGTCCAACGGAATCCACCTCGGCGCAATCGAATACGCCGACCACCCCGCCATAGAGGCATGGGAAAATCTTCACGCCATCAACGAAGTCTGCAGCATACTGCTTCAAAGCACGGCCCATCTGGTCACCATCGCAGCCCTCACCGGCTCCGTCGGCGCCGGCGGCGTCATGCTCGCGCTCGCTGCCGATGTCGTCGTTGCTCGCAGCCGGATCCTGCTCAACCCGCACTACGCCAACCTCGGGCTCACCGGCTCAGAGCTGAGCACCTACACCCTGCCCCGCCGGGTCGGGCCGAGCCTCGCACGCAAGCTGCTCGCCGACCGCCTCCCGGTCGACACCGCCTACGCTGCCGACATAAGGCTCATCGACGCTGTCGGCCCCGACACCGACTTCGATCCTTGGCTCGACGACCTCGTCCACACCTACCGCGATGAGACCCGCTGGACCCGCGTCGTGAATGCCAAACAGGACCGACTCGCCGCCGACCGCGCCAGCAAACCACTCGACGCGATCCTGGCCGAGGAACTCGCCGAGATGTCGCGCGACATCTTCGATAACCGATCGGACTTCAGCGCCAGGCGATATGACTTCCTCGGCAAGAACCGAAGGCCATCATCGGACCAGACACCGCCAGCCGGGATCAGCTGGCCGGACATCGCGCAGATGACTTCGCGCGCCATGCTGTCGGCGAAGCCACCACCATCCCGCTGACCTACCGCGGTCGCCGAATGCACCCCCGTTGCCCGACTTCGGCGAAGGCGTGCTGTCCTCCAACTTCGACCGCTTACTGCCGCTCCTACGCGACGAGGTGCTCTTACTCTCGCCCGCCGCCCCTCCAGCGTGCGATCGCTGGTCAGCCCGTCTACCAGTCCAGACAGGCTCTTACCGACACCTTCTGTCCTGATCCGGGTCCGGGCCCCACACGTCGACGCGCTGATCCCCGCTGCGGTGGTGAGGGTACCGAGCGCTCACGCGGTTGAATTGGCACGCGGCGGAGCGATGTACCGTGCGTCAATAAGCGCGAACCTTCAAGACGGTCGTGGATCCGCCCCGCACCCAGAATAGTTGCCGCAAAACACGTGTAGGTATGGACACATTCGAATTCAGCCGGTGATCCGATTCTATTGGACGACATCGCGTCCGGTCCTTCGGCAACCGGAGGCGCCCTCCCGCAACGCTCTCGCCGATCGCCGCGGGCAGCACACCGATACCACCTCCTGCTTCAGCACATCACCAGCGATCGATACAGGACCGCTATCGACGCGGCGGCCCGACCATGTCATTATACGAACATATGTTCGAGCAAGATGGGTCTCAGGAGGTAGGCACGCAGCGCGCAGCGCCGCTGGCCGAGCTCACCCGCGCCCAGCAACTGGAAGTGCTGCGCGCCCGCATCGCCGCCATACCCGGTCGCATCGGCACCCGCACAGCAACCCCATCGGCACCCGCCTCACACCGCGAGGCGCACGCCGAGCCCCCCGAAATCCTTCCGCTGCCCGGCGCGCTCGGTGAGATCCTGCCCGGCGGCGGCTTACCCTGCGGCAGCGTTGTCAGCTGCCGCGGTGGCGGTGCGCTGCTGCTCGGCGTGCTCGCCGCGGCCACTCAGACCGGGGCGCACGCGGCACTGGTCGGGAACCCCCGCGCCGGTCTGCTCGCCTACTCCGAAATGGATGGCGACCTCGCCAGGCTCGCCCATATCCCCGATCCCGGGCCCGACCCCCTCGCCGTGGTCTCGATCCTGGTCGACGGAGTAAGCGTGGTCGTCCTCGATATCCCCGGATCCGCGCCGCCCTCACGGGTCCGGGCGATCACCGCCCGAGTGCGCCAGCACGGCGCCGTGCTCATCATCACCGACCCCGGCTGGGCGCGCCCACACCTCGAGCTGCATACCCGCGTAGCCGGCTACACCGGACTGGGCCCCGGCCGCGGCCGACTGCGCGAGATCCACCTCGACATCGAGATCCGCGGCCGCGCCCTCCGCCCCCGCATCCATCACCTGGTCTTGGCCGGCGGCCCCGGCGACCGCGCCACCTGGACCCACCGGACCACCGCTGCGACCGTGACCGTGCTGCCGCGCACCCAAACCGGATGACCGACAACCACACGGGCGTGCGCCGATTCGATCGACCCCGACGCGTGCTCGTGGATCCACGCCGCATCTGGCCGCCCCTGCCCCAGCAGCCACCGCGGACCAATCCCCCCACGATCGGCGAGAACGCCGCCTCCCTGGACCCGCGCCTGGGCGAGGAATGGATCGACGCCGTCCAATACAGCTGGGCACGTTTCCGATTCGGCAGAAACAACCTGATATGGCTCGCCGAAATAGCCGTCGACCTGGCCACCGTCAACCGCGTCACCATGGTCACGCTGCGCCAGTGGGTACCCGCGGACGCGGTCCGCCTCCCACCGATCCGATGACCAACCCCCACTTCGGCGCCCCACCCAGGCCACAGCGGGATCCGCGGCGCCCAGCGCCAAGCGGCACAACTTCCATGGCAAGAACCCAAGCGCTGAGCGACGCCCGCGGTAAGCAATATGATATGGCGATATTCGCATATGTCAGGTGGGCCGTCGGCACGTGGAAGCGCGCGAAGACCGCTACGACGCCAACGGAACCGTCCTCTACACCGGCACATCCAGAATGCACGCCAACCGGCGGATCGAGTTGGTGAGCCTCACCGAAGGGCCCACCACCTCCATAGCCACGTTCTGGATCGACCGGATGGACGAAGAGCTGCCCGGCCACGTCGTCACCCTCACTATCGAGGTCCGCGTCTGGCACACCACCGACACAGCCCCATCGGCGACCAGTGAACCTCCCTCCACCTCAGAAGGGCCACTGCCACTGAGGAACCCCGAATCCCGATGAAAGGACCACGGTTCGATGAACGCCGACGAAGTCCCCCAACTCCTGCCACCCAAGCAGGCACCACCTGTCCGTACCCCGGAGGACCTGCGCCTGTTGTGGTCCGCGCGGATGGCCAACTACGCCTTCACCCACCGCAGCCTCTGGTGCCTGTTCCTCGCCCCCGACGGCCGATCCGTCCCGGTGTTGCCCACCATCGAGCCACTGCCGACCTGGCCCGACTCCGTCGACCTGCTGAACGTGATGCGGATCTGCACCGAAACCCTGTCCGCCTGCGCCCCAGACGGTTCCGTCGGTTTCCTGCTCGCTCGGCCCGGCCCGTGCGAGCTCCGGGTCAGCGACCGCGCCTGGCACCACGGACTGCGCGACACCGCCGCCCAAACCGGACTGCACATACAGCCGATCCATCTCGCCACCGACGAAGAACTGCGCACCCTCGCCGACGAAGAGCCGCTACACGGGCACGAACGTCGGTGATCGGGGGGCCGCCGCGCGGCGACCGCATCTCCGCCGAACTCACGCACTCCCCGGAACGGCACCGCCGCCGTCCTTGATCGGCCAGTACAGCCGTGCCGCTTCGCTGGCGCTGCGGCACTTCACCGTAGCGGCACTGGTGCTCGGCGATCCCCACACCAGGCGAGACCAGTCTGACGAATTCCATCGCGCCCCAACAGGTTCGCGCGCTCGGCTGCCGCGCGCTGATCTTGGACTTCGAAGGCGTCCCGGACGCCGTCTCCTGCTGGGCGCAGGTCACCTACCCCGAATACGCGGACCGCTCCGCCCGAGTGATCCGTCGATTCCACTGTGCCCGCCGGATCGCAATCCCGAACGCCAGCAGCGCCGGCATCCCGAACGTCGCGAACATCATCACTACGAACACTGCAATCTCCCGACTCGCATCGCGCTGTTCGGACAAAGCCGCTAACCCGAGCGAACCAATCATCAGGCCCGCAATCAACAGCATGAGGGATACCACTCCCCCCATGACCCACCCGGCCGTCGGCTTTCGAACCGCCGGAGGGACTATTCCGATCGGGTACAGGCCAACGTCGGCAGTCCCGAACCGCAGCACAGATTGCCTCCCGCTCTGAGCGGGCAAGTGATTGGCTTCCATCGATCCACCCCAACAGAGTCCTCGGAGTCAGTGCATCGACACTACTGACGAGTGTAGTTGCGATCAAATGTATTTCGTGATGACCTGCGGCTGCGCGTAGGCCGCCCCGACTCCATCGAGGCCCAGCACACCGCCTCCGACTGGCACAAGTCCACCCCATCTACATGAGCGAGGCCGACCACACCGTGCCGAGCGCCGTCGCTTCAAGCGTGCCGTCCGCGCCCTCGCCCTCTTCGACCTGCCCACCATCAACTCACCGCAGGACTGACCCTGCGGTGAGTGCGCACTGCCGCCACGGCACTGCGACGCTCATGCTGCAGGCCAACGGCTACTCGGCTTCGGCCGTTGATGACCAGACCCGGCACAGCTGCAACAGGCCCGGCACAAAGATCGCTCACGGTCCACTCGATCACGCCAAAGCATCGACAACGCGTGGCCGAATCGATCGCAGACACCCACATCGGCGGGCCGGTCTCAGAAGTCGATCCGTAGCTGCTCCCCGATCACCCCGGGAGTGTTCACAGGTCGCGCCGTTCTCCCGCCGGTGGCTCGAGCACCGCCAGCGCCGATCCCACGCAGCGCCCGGACCCGTTCCCGGTCCGGCTTCGCCTGCCCCATCAGATACGCCACCTCCGACAACTCCCTGCCTTCGTTCACCAAGTCCCGCTCAAAGGTGTTGCGAAGCACCCCAGGTGACAGATTCAGCACCCCCGCCTCCGCCCCGATCGACCGAACGATCTCATCGATGCGCCGCGATGAGAGTGGCCCGTCCAAACTCGTCCGCAGAAAGAACGCTCGACGACGCCTGTTCCCCAGCACCCGTTGCCGTTCCGCGAACCACGTCAGCTGCACCCTGCGCGCGCTCTCCTGCAACCCCACGACGCGGTCCTGGTCATCCGGCCCCGGCGCCCGCACCGATCCCGAGTGCGCACTCAACACCACATCGTCCACCTCCAACGCCGCCAACTCCGACTCCCGAAGACCCCCAGCCAGGCCCATCACGAACAGCGCATTATCGCGGCGCGACCGCAACGCCGCCACATCCAAGGTTCGGCTGCGCTGCAGCGGCGTCAACGTCGGCGGTATCCCGCGATCCACACGCACCGCGGAAACACCGACCTCCCCCAACCCCAGCCAGGTGTAATACGACGCCAACGCCGCCAACGTGACGTTCACCGTCGACGGACGCCGCAACTGCCCCACATACGCAGCCACCGCCTCGTCACGACCAGACTCGGAAATCAACGCGTCCATATAGGCCGGACGAACCGACTCCAACCACCCAAGAAAGGCCCCGGTGCGCTCCAAATATGTTTCCTGCGACCGGCGGGCGAACATACTGCCCTCCAGCCACCGCCGAAACAATTCCTTCTCACCCGCCCACCCCGACCGCGCCCCACCTCCCGCGAAATCACCGAAATCGGCGAGCCGATCCGCACCAAACACATCCATCACCTCCATGCTGTTCTGTGACAGGATCGCAGCTCGCACCGACACAATCGGCCCGCCGATTAGTAGCGGACCATCGGAAATCGGGCCGCTACTAATCATGTCCCCCAGACCGGCGCAGGCCGACATCCACACCGGCTGTCAAGGATTCCACTGGCACGCCATCGAATTCGGCGGGTCCCGCGGGGCGTCGCGGCACGGTGCGGGGACGCACCCCTGAACCGCTCGTTCGGCATCTGGTGGCACGGAGAACCCGAACACTGCTCCAGCGCGCGCAATTCCTGTCCTACCGTGGGCGTAGCCTCGTCTGCAGGCCCACCTGTCGCTGCGTGGGCGGATCTGTACGGGAGATCTGATGGGTAGTAACACGATCCCGGGGGACGAGGTCGCCGCCCACAAGGTCGCAGTGTCGATCGTGGCCGCGCTCGTGGCGCATTTCGCCCCTCGAGCCGCCGAGGATCGGGCGTGCAAGCTCAAGTTGCAGGACTGTCTCCGCATGCGAGCTTTGCTGGACGACCCCAGCGACACCGCGGCCGTTCGCGCCGTACTCGATGGGCAGTACGCCGATGACTACCGGGCGCTGACAGCCAGACGCTGAAGATGACCAGCAGTTCGGGGCCATCGGAATCATCGCTGCTACCAGATGATCGCGCCCGGCAGATCTTCGATGACTACATCGTCCCCGTCCTGTTCGCCGACGTGTTCACACACCCCCAGCCACGTGTCACCATCGTTGTCGGCGAGCCCGGTTCCGGGACGCCGACCCTCGCGCGGCTACTGAAGAAGCGCGACCGGGTAGCGCCGCTGATGATTGTCGGTATCGAGGACCTGCGGCCGTTCTATCCCGAATATCTGCAGCTCCCACCAGAGCTCGTCATGGCCACTACCTCCGGAGATGCTCACCGATGGCTGGACATGGCGCTGGACTATCTGCACGGCATCGGTGCCGGCGTCATCGTCGACGACGAGACCGGATCGGCGCGGTTCGCCGCGCGGGTGGCACACAAATTCGCCGCGGCACGCGATGGCCCGGCCTACACCGTCGAAGTTGCGTTGGACGCAGCCTCGTCCGGGGCAAGCCGTCTGGCCGAGCTGGAAGCTGACCAACTGTCTCGAGATCGGCTCGACGGCGGCACCTACCGCGGCGATAACCTGCTCGACCAGTGCCGCGCAGGCGTCCTCGACGTCGCCGACTGGGCCGATACCGACCCCGCCGTCTCGACCGTTTCGGTGCATCGCGGCACCGACACCACTGACGTTGCGCGCCGCCATCGCCTGCCCACCGGTGGGTGGCGCCACGATCCGCCGCCATTGCGGCTGTCGCCGCTGCGGCCCGACACCTTGTCCACTCGCGGGCTGGTCAAGGCGGTCCGTGAGTTGGGTCTGACGCTGGAGGAAAGCCAGGCATGGCTGAGGATCCACGATAGCCTCGCTGTCCGGATGGATCCGGGGATGCGCTCGTCGTTGGCCATCGCCCGCGCCGAGTTCGAATCCGTGCTGTTCCCGCCGGTCCTCGATTCGTACTCGACGTTGCCGGCAGTGACATTCGGCCGCTACCAGGTCGTGACCGCCTGGCACATGGACGCAGTCGTGGACATGCTCCGACACTATAAGCACGTCACAATCGGCGTCTTCGATCCCGACCAGGTCCCGGCCGAACCCTTCCAGCCACCGCCTGGTCTCGTTCCCTTTTGCGACGACCGCAACCGCGCCGCCGCCCCCGAACTCAATCCGATGTCGGCCGGGGAACAGATTGCGATGTGGAACGCCGCGCTCAAAGCCGCCGAATTGCAGCACCGCGTCACCGTCGTGCCCATCGCGCGACCCGAACTCGACCCCGACGCCTTCAACCGCCGATTCCGGGAGTTCGCGGTGATCCTTCCGGACGCTCGTGTCTACGGCGAACCCGACACCGGCCAGCATTACGCCTACTGGCAGATCCTCAACCGCCCTATCGCCGCCGCAGATCCGCCCCTCGAGTACCACGGCGCCGACATCCGCCGCATGTTCCTCGACAACAACGACGCCTGGCAGAACCTGCTCCCACGCGGAGCCCGCGAAGCATTCATCGCGGCCCAAGGCCACGAGCGGCTGTTCAGGCAGGCCCCCATCGAAGCCATCCAATTCCGCTCCCGCAGTGTCTCTTCCGCTGTCAGCGCCCACTTCACCGCGATGATCGACGGGGCGTTCACCGAGATCGAGACCGGCGATCGTGCACGCACCCGCACCCACCCGAACCGGCGGGCGACCGACCCGTTCGACATCGCCTCGACCCTCCAAGCTGCCTTCCCCCGAGGCGACCCCCACTGGCCCACCAGCGCCCCGCACATCGACCCCGCCCCCGGGCAGATCTCGGGTCCCGGGCCATCTCCACCCGGCTCCGAGCCAGCCCTCGAATAGTCATCCGACCCAATCGCGACGCAACCAACTGCGGTCGCGCGCTGTGTATCCCGTCGGTTCGGCAGTCGAGTACCGAGAAGCCACACCCCTCGCCCCGGCTGCCACTGAGCGCCTCCACTGGCTGATCGGCGAGAGTGCCCTCGGCCAGCTCGATCCGGCTCGCTGCGCCAGCGTGAGGACACCACCACCGAGACCGACAAGCTGGCGACACGACGATCCGGCACGTGGGCGAGCCGCCCTGGTCCCGAACTGCGCGCGGTCGAATGCCGACCGGTTGTCGCACCCCAACCACCGTCGACCATCACGTATCCGATCCCGATCGTGGGGGCTTGCCCTAGCGGACCGCATCCGCGACAACGTCATCGACTTCGGCGACGGCAAGCGGGCGCGCGGCACACTCACCCTGAACCACTGTGGCGATGGTTTCGTCGAACCCCACATCGGCACTGGTCACCTCGTCGACGATGCTCGCGCGCTGCCCACTGCCACAGCGCACGCCGCAGTCGCGAACGCAGCGAGCGACTCAAAGGTGCTGTAGGCCAACTCATTGCCACTGCGACTCGACGCGACATGGCGTCGGGCCGCGCCGCGCCGCAACACTCCCCCGAGAGCGCCGTCAACAACGTCGTACGGCGACTCACCGGTGGCCCGCCCGCTTTATCACCCACCAGCGACGGGCCTGCCTCGCGCCTGCCTCGTGCCCCGAGATGAGCGGCGGGTCCACCTCGTCAAGTTTCCCTCGTGAAAGGTCAGTGACCGAATCATGCCCGCATCCGTGCTGCTGGTACCGCAGTGTGAGGACTGTTCAGATCCTCTCACCGCGGATCAGCTCATCACGACCGTCGAAGGCGACCGTGTATGCAACGACTGCGCCGACACCCGTACTCCGTGCGATCGGTGCTCGCTGCTCACAAACCAGGTGCAACCCACCATCCATGACGACCTGCGTTGCAGTGAATGCCTTATCGGGTGGTCGCGCTGTCACGATTGCGACGCCTACACCCCGGCCGCGACAGCGGTCGTCGACCTCGGCGATGTCTGCGAATCGTGCGCCGAGGACTATTCCTCCTGCGACTACTGCGGTCGCCACGCCGCTGACCGGTTCTCGGTCGACAGCGGCGATGAGGTGTGCAGTGACTGCAGATCCGAGCACTACCGTGAATGTGACGACTGCACCGTCCTCGTTCTCAAGGATGAAACCTATTGCAGCGACTGCGCCGAAGATCACGCGCCAACTCATCCCGACGTACTCGACTACGACGAAAAGCCCACCCCACGATTCCATGGCAACGGCCCGCTGTTCCTCGGGCTGGAACTCGAGATCATCACCACACATAACGACTTCTACGACGCTGTGGACACGGCCATCGAGCATCTCGTAGACCTGGCGTACCTCAAGCAGGACGACTCCATCAAACCGTGCGGATTCGAACTGGTCACCCACCCGATGAGCTACCACTACGCCCTACGCCACTTCCCCTGGCCACTGTTGGACAAACTACACGGACTGGACTGCAAAACCGATACAAGCGTCGGCCTGCACATCCACCTGTCCCGCACAGGGTTCAGCGGTCCCGCCCACACCTTCCGGTGGCTGAAATTCGTCTACCGCAACCAATTCCCGGTCACCGCTCTGGCGCGCCGCTCCAGCCCGGAATGGGCCGAATTCAGCAGGCAATCCCGTGCTCGGGCCGCAGCCCACGCCAAGGGCGAACGCGAGCCCGCAGCCGAGGCCCGACGTAGTGTGGCGGTCAACGCCAACCCCGAGCACACTTTTGAGCTGCGGGTATTCGCCAGTTCCCTGGATGCCCAACAGGTTCAGGCCGCTCTCGGCTTCGCCCAGGCATCGGTCGAGTACACCCGCGGGCTGCGCGTCACCGACATCATCCACCACCGCGGCTGGGAATGGGATGCCTTCACCGCCTGGGTTCGTGCGCGCCCCGACTACGCGGGGCTGCTGGCGGAAATGCAGGACCTCGCATGTGCATCATGACGTTCCAGCCGACCGGCATCGCCGTGCCTGGTGACAGCATCCACCGGATCCGTTGGAACACTGACATCTACGGCCGCTTGCCGACCGGTATCAGCTGGCAGCCGGCACCCGCCGAACCAGAACCAGGCGGGCGCCGGGTGATCGTGGCCGGCCGCGGGAGCGGCGGCGGGCGCCAGGGTGTGCTGGCCCAAGCGGTAGCCGAGTACGCCCTGGGCGCGCCGCCCCGGTCGCGGTCTACGACCAGGACCCGCACACCGGACGCTGCGGGCCCTCATGATCGGCAATTCGACCGAACTGGTGGCGTGGATCCACGACAACCTGCCAGCCCTCGACGAGACCCGCTTCGAACAGTGGCAGGCCGAAACCGCCACCGCCGCAGCACTATCGGCCGAAATCCACGTGCGCATCCACACACCCGGGATACCCGACCGCACCACACACATCACCCTCACCGCCGCCCCGATCGCCGACACCGACGCCGACTGCCCACCACGAATACCCTCGCCCGCACCAGATCCGACGTGACCATGACCGATCCCACCCGTGCACCACACCCACCAGTCTCTGGACGTGTGCCGGTACCGACACCCCTGACCCACGCACCGGTCTCGGCCGAGATGGTGGTTCCACACATCACCCTGACCCACCGCGACCGGACCCGCCCGGTCTGGGGCGCCGTTGGTCCCCCGTGACTGTGGGATGTATTGACGCGCAAGCCGTGTCAGGCCAGTTAGGCTGCGTGCAGGGGTCGGGGTCGGCGGGGGTCACGTACATTTTCGTTTCCGTCGGTCGAACCCGATGCTGCCCCGTCCGCTGGTGCCCACTGCCTCAGCGGGCGCCGCGGCGCGAGGGTGGATGCGCCCACAATCCCCTCCTGGGCGTATCCACTCTCCCTGGCTCTCCCGCGCAGTCGGCGCGCTCCTGGTCGCGACCGTACCTGGCCCACGCCCTAGTTGGAGACCGTGCACACCGCCCACGGCTGAGGCAACCCCGACCCTTGGCCACCAGCGATATCCCGCTCGTGCCCGGTGTTCCTTTCGCTTCTACGAAAAGTGTTCTGCTATACCCGAACTCGATGAGACCGCGTGTGCGGTAAACCGGACCCCCAGCCGGACAACGGCCGAGGGTCGAGGAGCAGCCGGTATGCGAGGGCTGCGTGATCGAGTTGCCGGTCTGCGACGGCTGCCACGACTACGCACTACACCTCACCGACACCTCAGGTGACCGGCGACTGTGCGCGGCCTGCACGACCGGATGGGCCGGGTGTGTGTCGTGCACTCGCTTGACCCGCACATACGCATCGACACCGATGAGGCGGTCTGCTACCGGTGCACGGCAGCGTTTTCGATCGCTGTTTCAGTTGTGGCCGCTACAGCGCCGCCAGCCGCTCTGTCTGCGGCGGGTTACACGTGTGTTCGCGCTGCGCCGGCGGGTTCACCGCGTGCCCGGACTGCGGGACGCACCACCAGCCGCAATTCCAGCACCACCACATCGCTGAACCGCAGCCACCGCGGGGGACGTTACCGCGCCTCCGGGCGCTCATCGAGCACCGTGTTCTGACCCGGACACCATCTCTCCGTCGATCTGAACCTCACTCCGTCGAAGCCCCTTGCGTGCCGCCTGATTTCGGGCCGGTTGCGCGGGGGCTTCGTTCGTTCCTGTCGAAAGGTCGTGATCACCCATGCCCACCGCCACCTTGAACACCACCCAGTGTGAGGAGTGCGCCCTCCCCGTATCCGACGACGCGCTTGTGCCGACCATCGAAGGTGACCGGCTCTGCGATGCATGCGCCGCCGAGCTATCGATGTGTGAGCAGTGCGGCACCCACACCCGCGCCACCTCCCACACCGTCTCCGACGAATACCTGTGCAGCCGGTGCCTGTCCGGCTGGACCCGCTGTGACCGCTGCGACCTCTACACCCGTGAGATCACCGCGATCGTCGAGGGCCCGGACGTGTGCGAGTCCTGCTCGCACGACTACGAGCGTTGCGGGGACTGCGGTGCCCGCGCCCGCTACACCGAAACCGTCGAAGGCGGTGACGAGGTGTGCACGTACTGCCGCAACGAGAACTACCACTACTGCGAGGACTGCTACACCCTCATCCCCTACGACAACCGGTGCTGCGAGGACTGCGACGACGGCACCGGCCACGACTCGGTGCACAACTACTCCTACCGGCCGCAACCCTTGTTCCACGGCGAGGGCCCGCTGTTTCTGGGCATGGAACTCGAACTCATCACCCCCCATACCCAATTCGGTGACGCGGTCGACCTCGCAGTCGGCCAGCTCGGGGATCTGGGTTACCTCAAAGAGGACGCCTCGATCAGCCCGTGCGGGTTCGAACTGGTCACCCACCCCATGTCGTGGGAGTACGCGCGGACCCGGTTCCCGTGGCAGCTGCTGAACAAACTCCGGTTACTGGGCTGCCGCACCGACACCACCGTCGGCATTCACGTGCATGTCTCCCGGGCCGGGTTCTCCTCCCCCGCCCACATCTACCGGTGGCTGAAGTTCGTGTACCGCAACGAATCCCAGGTCACCACACTCGCGCGGCGACGCTCGCGCGACTGGGCGGAGTTCTCCCCCGAAGCCCGCTCCCGGGCCGGGGAGTACGCCAAGGGCAGCAAACACGGGTGGGGCCGCTACCAGGCCATCAATGTCTACCCCGAGCACACCTTCGAACTGCGGGTCTTCGCCTCCTCCCTGTACCCGCGCCAGGTCAAAGCCGCCCTCGCGTTCGCCGCGGCGTCGGTCGAATACACCCGCGCCCTGTCCGCCGCGCAGGTCGCGCGCCGCCGCGGCTGGGAATGGTCGGCGTTCACCGCCTGGCTGCGCTCTCGCCCCGACTTTGCCGATCTGCTCACCGAGTTGGAGGTCCTCCGATGTGCATGCTGACATTCCTCAAGCCCGCCGCCGCCCCTGACATTCCCGCGCTGCGCAATGGGGCACTGTGCAACCCGCACGGCCACGGCTACGCCCTGATCACCGGCACCACGATCACCACCGGGCACAGCCTCGACGCCGAGACCGCGCTCGGCGAATTCGCGGCCCTGCGTCACGAGTACCCCGACGGTCCGGCGTTGTTTCATTCCCGCTTCGCCACCCACGGCCGACGCACCCTCGACAACTGCCATCCCTTCTTCGTCGCCGGTGATGAACGAACCGTGCTGGCCCACAACGGGATCCTGCCCCCGAACGTGCACCCCGCACCGGGTGACGAGCGTTCCGACACCAGGATCGCGGCGGAGGACTTCCTGCCCACGACCCCGTTCGGGTCGCTGGATTCCTGGAGCGGACGCGAAAGACTGGAGCGCTGGCTGGGCAGCGACAAGATCGTGCTGCTCACCCTCGATCCCGCCTACCGCCAGCGCGCCTACCTGTTCAACGAACACCGGGGCCACTGGGACGACAAGGCCGGGATCTGGTACTCCAACCACGACTACCTCGATCACCGCTTCGGCTACGCCTACTACGACGGCGATTTCGACTACTGCGACTACTGCGGCGAACAGGACGTCGACCGCGTCGGCCCGCACTGCACCACCTGCGGATTCTGTGCCGACTGCGAACGGCATTTCCCGCACTGCGACTGCGCGGTCTTCGACGGCCGGCAACGCTACGCCGATCTGATCGACCTCGACTACGCCTGAGTTCTCACCGCATTCGCGCCGGAGCGCCTGCCCGGCCTGTCTTTCCAAGGAGCGTCCGCATCATGCCCTACAGCCTGAACCTGGCCAGCATCCTCATCCGGCTCCGTGACGTCGACGACCACCAGGTCATCGCCAGCACCGACGGCCACCGCGTGCGGTTGCTGATCCGCGACGCCGACAACCCCGCAACCGACTGGCGCTACGCCGACCTCGACCCCGCCGCAGCCGATGCCTTGGCCGCGGCGCTGGCGACCAGGTCCCGACCCACACCCTTGCGGTGGCTGGCACGCCGCCACTGGACACGCGGGATCAGACGATGAGCGAGAACCACACCACCGTCCACGGCGCGGCAACCGACTCCGAACTCCGGTTCCTGCATCACGTCGCAGACCTGCTCGACACCTGCGCCGAGAAGCCCACACGTCCCGGCGAACTGCGTCGCGTGCGTGACCTGATCCAACGTGGTGACCGAACCGAGCCAAACGACAGTCCGGCAGCAAGCTCCGCGCGATGAAGCCCCACCGTCCACGGCGGGAACATCTGTGCCGCACATCGGGTATCGCTCCGTGCCAGAGCTCATCTCACGCCCCGTTACCGACTCCCGCGGCATGCCCGAGCCAGACGAGTCCGCACACGCCAGATCCAGATCGGACCACATTGACAGACCAACATCGATCCCTCCCCCCTTACTCGCGATCCCTCGCCACTCGTCGACTATCGCTCCCCAGCAGGCTCGAACCATCCGGTGCCGCGGTCCACGCCCCGACCGAGCATTCCGGACTCGACGCCAATCGCGTGTATCCAATCCGTTACGCCTACCAGTGGACCGACACCACCACCGGCGAGAAGCGGACAGTCCCGGCCATCAGCCGCGATGACGCCTACGAATCCGTTGCCGGGATCCGCCGGATCCAGCAACGCCATCACCGTCGCCCCGACGCGGTACTCCTCAGCGGTCTAGGCGACGGCCAGTGGCTGGACGGCGACATCACCCCGCGGATGGCCACCGGTGTCGACACGGTCTCGGATATCGACATCGTCGCCCAGATCTGCCGGGAAGTCCTGCAAGACATCGCCGATGGTGTGCTGCCCGCCAGCATCAGTCGCTTCAGTGAGCTGCACGATCACGTTGACGCCAACACGTACGCCGACGAACAGATTGTGACACGTCAACAACTGTCCGGCCAAGACTTCATCGACTTCATCGGCCAAGTGCAGGATGTGGTGACCGGTTGGCTGCAAGCCGGGCGCCCGCCAACCTTTGCGGTCACACCCCCGATCGGGCCCATAATCGTCCAACTACATTCACCCACAACCTATCCCGACACCCCGCGCATGCTCTCTCACCAGCACCGCCGCGGCATATCCGCAACTACCGCAGTCCCGAGCGCCCCGCGCCGCGCAACGCAGCACGACGGGGCAGGTCCACCAGGCAATCGTTGTCGAGATCCCCGCGGCCGCGGACACCACCACCTATCGCCCCATTCCAGACGAAGCGCGATGGCACGCCGTCACATCCAGTCACAGCGCCACTGACAAGTGGATCTACCACGGCCCGCATGGCTACCGCGGGATCCTCACCATGGACCGCAACGGCCGGCATTGGGGCACCATCCTGCCCCCAGCAGGCAGGCCCGGACCGCTTGATGATGACCAGCTCGATACCGACCTCGCCGAGTCGAAGTTAGCGGTAGAAGGCATGCTCGGTATCGAGTGCGGAATCCACCACGGCCGCCCGCTCGTGTGGGCCGCCCGCGGGCCCGACCCCGGCTTCGAAGCTGTCGAGGTTCACGAGTATCAAGGACCTTTCGACTTCTCCGCGGTCATCCGCGTCTGCGAGGACGGCGTGGTTCGGCTCAGCGTCTTCGGCCGATGCGAGCCGATATGCCAAGCCGAACCGGTCGAATCCGTGGAAATCGGCAAGCGCAACGCCATCGCCGTCATCCAGACCTGCATCGGCTCGGCTACCCAACTCCACACCTACACCACCACCAACCATCCCGACCCGCCACCGCCCCAACACTGAGCGTGCGGCCAACACTCGACCCAACGTCGGCCGTATTAGTTGGCTCTCTACATATGCGCACATGGGAGGGGCTGGCATCACCACCGCTGAGGATCTCGACTGAAGTGCACGACAGCCCGAGCCTCGCTTCGCCCTCTTCGGGCCACAGAAACCCCATGGCCCGACACCCCCGTCCGCCCGCACATGGGCGCTCCGCAATAGCCAGTAGCCGAAAGTATTTCATTTCCGTGATTCATTCAGCATCCACTCTTTACCCCGGCTTGCCCGGCCCTGCCGCCGACCCGATCCGCGTGGTGGCCGAGCCCGGAACCGTCATCGCCCGCTGGCCGATCGGCCGCCTCGACCCCGAAGCACGACAGCCCCACGCTGAGCTTCGCCTGACCTACGAAACCCGCACCGGTGAAAGCAACTGCTACACAGCAATATTGGCGGCACTGCACACCAACACTGACGGGACCACCAACTACATCATCGGCACCCCGACGATTCTGGTGTACCAGCGCCCTGGAACACGCTTACGGCGCGGGCAACTCGAACGAAGCTATCAGCGGGCGCTGACGGTGCTACGTGAGCGGTTCATCCACGACCGCCGCGTCCGCGACTACTTCGACCCCGCGTCTGGAGTGTTCACCGAACTCGAGGCACCCTCGACACTTCACCAGACGATCCGTGTCGCGGTGCGCACCACCGCCACCGATGTCGACGACTCGACGTGGGTGATCTGCACCTGCCCCGTCAGTGTTCTCGGCGACAGCGGCCTCGAAGCGCAACACATCCGGCGGCACTGCCCCACTGGGTATTCCGGAGACGTCGTGGTCCTCGACGCGGTCGAAGGGTTCGAGGCGGGCTGCTGCACCTGGTCGCGTTTCAGCGATCGGCCCGACCCGCAGTTCACACACGGCAGCGAGCGCGCGCAAGCTCGTGCACAGCACCAGGGCTGCGAACATCCCCTGTTCGGTACATCCACACAGGGCTGGACCGACTACTCCGACGAGTACATGGGAGAGGCCATCGGCACCCTCACCACGTGGGTGCTGCAGACCTTGGATTGGTGTGCTGTGGTCGTTCACACGACCGACGAGCGTGATGTAGCGGCCGTGTGGGTGTACCGCGGCGGCGACCGCGACACCTCGCCCGACGACGAGGACTACGACGGGGAAGTACTCGTCAGCGGCGCCCCCTATCCGAATATCGCTGAGGCCAAATGCGCCGCGACCGCCTTGATCGTCGATCTACTGACGGGGCGATATCCCGGCGCGGCTGACTGACGACACCTTTCCAGACAGCTGAGGTTCACGCCCACAATGCTGGGCGGGGTTCAGTAACCTCCGATCATGCAGCGACAGGCGCCTGACACCGGCTCGGCTCGCCGCAGACCGGACTGGCCTCGAGACCGCAATGCGTCATCCCATTGGCCTGATGTCCACCGAGATCGCGTGTACCGGTCCAGCACTCCCATGCAGCGGAATGAGCCATTCGACAGCAAGAACAAAGGAACATGATGGTCGGCCAGGAAATAGGCCGCGACTAGAACTCGTCGTCTTCGTCTTCGGTCATTGGCCCCATCTCGGGATCGTAGGGCACGTCACAGACCACGAACCCATCCCGGACCTCCCACCCGAGGCGTTGCACGGTGCGGACCGGCACCGTGCACAGGAACCGCTCAACCGGCGCCCCAGCGTCGAAGAAGCTCTTGATGGCCACCGCGATGCTGTGACCGCCGTCGAGCTGATAGACGTACCAATCGTCCAGCGGGCCTGGTAATGGGGAAGGGTAGACCTTGCTGGAGACACGGTTGACAACATGCTGTGCGATCAGCTGACTCGGGGAGATCTCCACGCGCACAAACCTACGCCGCGACACCGACAGCACGCGTGGCTGATCACGGAATTTCCTGGCGGACAGCCTAAGCCGACAGCACAGCGGTCTCGTCCTGATCCACCTCTCGACTGATCGAAGGAAAGCCATGATCTACATCAGCCACGGCAACTGGAACAGCGTCGACCGATTCAATCTCAGCGTCGACGACACCATGTTCAACGCCACGAGAAGAGCGGCAGGTCGTAGACACAGGGCGGGGGTGGCTCGATTCCACCGAAGCTTCTGGTGGTCGCCGACCGGAGCGGCCACTTTCCGAGAAGAGAGGTTCTCATGAGCGCTCAAACGATCACGATGACACCTGAATTAGAGTCCGCGTTGAGGGCCTTCCGTGACACATGGACGGTAGACGATATGCCCCAATCGGTGGCTGGCCGGTTGCAATGCATCGAGGTCGTCACGTTGGCGCGCGTGCTGGTAGCGCTGAGAGAGCACGACGCGGCGGTGAGCTGGCTACAGGACCACGCCGACGACGAACTGTGTGAAGGTAACCACCTCGACTCGCTGGAGTCCTAGGAGGAAACCGCGCCCGATCAGGAGTGACGTTCGCGAGTCTCCGATGTTCGTGTCCTCACGATGAGGGTCGGTGGTTCGAGTCCACCAGAGGCGCTGACGGCCCCGCACAGCTCCTGAGCCGAAAGACGCCTCACCGGCCTGGTCGACCGGCTCAATTTCATCTGGCACGCCAACCAATTGCTCTACCAGCGAGCATCTGCCGCGCAACCCACACTCCCGGCGATAGCGGGCTGCGTGCTGAAGTCGTTGTCTTCGGTGATCCCGACGGCCATCGCCGAATACCCGGGAGGCCGGCGACGGACCTTCCGGCGACGCGACCTTCCGCGATCTGTGTGGCGGAGATCTGCCGACGGTCGAGGACATCGCGCAGGCGTTGACCTTCTGTCATCTCGGAGTGCCGCGGCCAGGTGGGGCAACGCCCGTGAACGGTGGCGCGCACCGACGGGGAACCGAAATCTGCTGGTCGAGCGAGCAACCCCATACTGGCTCACCGAGCCGATGCATCACCCGCACATCTACGGACGGGCACACACGCTGACGAGGCGCAGGGCTCGCAGCGGCAATCGCGCTGCTTCCCAACGGAATTCCGGCCACAAATCCCGATCGCGCCGCCCTGATCTCGCTTTTAGTAGCGATGCCGTCGCTCGAGGGGCACCAACAGCAGACCCGCCCTACCGGCGAATCCGAACCCGCCAGCCCAATTCGGTGCAGGCTGATCCCGCAGCAACCGGCCAACTGCGCCAAGGGTGCCGAAGGCATCGAGCGCGTTCCCCTGTTGCCCGTGCCGCTCCGCCGTAACGACCAACAAGGGGCGGCAGAACCCCAATGAGTTCCGAGGAGCGGTGATGCTCGTCATCAACAACAGTCCAACAAAGGTGTACAGCGAAGCGCGCGTAGCCCGCTGGCTGCGCGGCTGGACCGGCAAACACGCACTAGCTGGAGTTGCCATCGCGAACTACCACATTCCTGACCTGCGCACATCTAGCACCCAGCAAGCCGATTTCATCATCCTCACGCCCCAGACGGCAGTCATTGTCGAGGTCAAAGGCACCGACAGCGAGGTCACCCACGGAGTGCTCACCGCCGAAGCCAATGGTCCTTGGCACTCCACTGCATCCGACCGTGACCCGGTCCTTACCCGCGACTGCGACACCCACCCCGTCGACCAGGCACTCAGCGCCGCCTACCTGTTCAAGGATCTGACCGACAAGCACAACCCCGGAAACGCGTTCGTTTCCGCCGTCGTCGTGATCGTGCCACCGCACAACTCGACAGTGCGGTTGAAGGTCGGTCCGATGCCGACAGGCTGCCATGTCGTGCTCGGCAATTCTGGGCTGCGCGCCTGGTTCCACAAGACCGGCCGCCACACCCGCATTTGGAGCGCTGAACAGGTCTACTCGCTGCTCAACGCGATGAATCTCGGCGGGGAATTGACCATCCCAGATCTCGTCGCCGAAGGCTTCCCCACACTCGACGCTCTCCACCGCATCCGATATCACCCACATCGCCCATCGCGGCCGCACGCGAAACAACGTGCGCACCCCAGCAACCGGCCACGGCTGACCACGATGATCAGGCCTACATCACACCCGGAAACCGTAGATCAGCGCCCCACGGCGCGCGCCACGCACCACGCCCACTTGCGCGCAGCTGGCGCCCGCGGTCCTTCAACACCACGCTACCTCCGCCACAACGCAACTGGCCGGCGACAGCACCGCTTCCAGCAACTCGCCGCCATTGCTGTGATCGTGGCGTTCGTGGCCGTGTTCTGCTGGCTCGTCATCCATTTCAACCCGACCCCATCCTCCGGCCCTGTCAAGGATCAGCCGGTCCCCTCTCTCGTTCGCACCGTGGTGGAGCCTTCTGATAAACCGTCATCCCCCTAGACGAGTGATTCCTAATCGGTTCGGGGCGTGAGGGGCTCGAGTTTTGGCATGGCGGAGGGTATCGACGTCAGTTTGTGAAGACAGACCT
>NZ_JBFAHV010000039.1:0-60916 GCF_040654375.1 Nocardia sp. NPDC050710
GGTGGGCAGCCGATTTGGGAGCTTCTCACCGGGTACCTGGACCCGATCCTGGCCGGGATCAGGCCCTGGCACCAGTGTTAAGTAGCCGATGAGCGTGCCAATGCGCGCCGACCCCACTGCGGGTCGGGTTGCCGACGGATGCGCGCGGCTGACGACGCGTCCTCACCCGGCCCGTAGCACTTTGCACATTGTGAATTTGCCAACGGCTAGCGGCTCGCGCGCGGATGGCTCGGCGCGGTCGAAACCATTGCGCCGGTACAGCGCAATGGCGTGCTCGTTGCTGGAGGCGACCGTCAGCAGCAGGACCTCAACGCCCACCTGTGTCGCCCACTGCTGGACCTCCTGCACCAGACGGTCCCCAACGCCGCGCCCCCGCACTGCGCGACTGACCCACAGCGTTCCCAACTCAACGGCGTCAACCCGCGAACCCGGGAAACCGCTCACCATTCCAACAGGGAGCCCATCGGACACCGCTATCAGATTGCACGATCCAGGAAGGCTCAACCGATCCCGCCAGCGCTCCTCACGATCACCGCTGCCTTGCCAATCCCGCAGTCGCGATGTGAACGCATAGGGAGCATCGGCGAGCGCCGCGAGCCGCAGCTGCCGCCAAACCTTCCAATCGTCGGACGTCGCCACCCGCATCTCTATCACGCCCCGAAGGGCGCATGTCGATGCCGTCGAATGCAATCCGAATAATTCTCGACCGCTCTCCTCGAGGTGGATCACCGAACACACTCACATGCCGCTGGGCGAGCGGATCGAACCGGCCGACTGGCCGGCAGTCGATCCTGCTGCGCGGAGTTGTTCCGATAGCGGCGAGCACTGTTGACTTCTCCGCGTGCGTGAAATACACCGTTCAGTCGCTTCGTCGGCTTTGAAGGCGATGTGCTCGATTGCCGTGTTCGTCATCGCCGCGTCGTTCGTAGGCGGCTGTTCCGCTGACCGGCCAGATCTTCGTGCAACGGGTGTTTCGTCGGGCCTGGCTGCGTTCTATGGGCAATCCATCGACTGGGTCTCCTGTGGGGATGGGGAAACCGGCGGTTGGTTCGCCGAACCGGCGGCGGGGCAGCAGTGTGCCCGAGTGCGGGCGCCGCTCGATTACCAAGGCGTGCAAGGACGTTCGATCGCTGAGGTACAGACGGTGGTTCTCGCGATTACGCGCCGGCCTGCGACCGGAGCGAAGAAGGGCACGCTGCTCGCGATCAGCGGCGGGCCAGGTGGTACGGGACTGGATTTGATCGAGGCGCCCTATCCGCCGGAAGTGCTCGCAGACTTCGACATCGTCTCCTACGACCCGCGGGGGGTAGGCCGGTCCACGCCATTGATCCAGTGCGCTGGTGGGCTGGAACCCGACACCTCTACCGATGATCCCGAGTCGACCGAGGCAGCCGAACGGGCGGAGGTCGCGGCCTGCGTGCGTGACACCGGGCTCGACGTGCTGCGCCATATCGGTTCCGATGAGGCGACGAATGATGTCGACCTACTGCGTGCGGTGCTGGGAGAGGAACGGATCAACCTGCTCGCTTATTCCTACGGCACCCAGATCGCCGCCATGTACGCGCTGCGCTTTCCCGGCAACTACCGTGCCGCGGTACTCGACGGAGTCGTCGACATCGCTGAGCGACCGAACGAGATGCGCGTCGGTCAGGAACGCGGCTATCAGGCCACCTTCACCCGACTGGCCGCCTTCTGCGCCGGTGAATACCGGCGGTCCGGTGCCGAGTGCCCACTCGGCGTCGATCCGGCGACCGCCGAGGCGACCTTCCAGCAGTTGTTGCGCAACGCCGACGAGCGTCCGCTGCCCGCGCGTCGGGGCGAGCCGGTGACGGCGAGCGACATCCTCGAAGCAACCTATACCGGCCTGCTATGGCGGTCGTTCTGGGAGCCCTATCTACGTGCGCTGGAAGCGCTCCGACATGGCGACGGCACCATGGTCCGCCGATTCGCCGACTCTCAGGACAGCGCCAACACCAATGCGATCACCGCCATTACCTGCACCGATACGGCGGACCCGACTACCGATCGCGCGGCTGTACAGCAGGATGCGGCAGCCATCTATGACGCCGCGACCTTCGACAACTACGATCGCCGCCCGGCGGAGTTCCCGTTGGAAGACTGCGACCTCTGGCCGTTCCCAGGCAAGATCATTCCGGGCAAGATCCTGCCCGCGGTACCAACCCGCGTCGACTCCGCGGCGCCGCTATTGTTCGTCGGCACCCGGCACGACCCCACTACTCCCGTTGGCAATGCCGAACGGATGGCGAAGTACATGACGAGTCCGCTGCTGGTTCGTGAGGGCGATGGACACACTTTCGTTTTCGGCAACGAGAACAACTGCATCGACGTCGAGGTGGTCCGCTACCTGGAGGATCCGAACTCGGTGCGGGACAAGGTATGTGCGTGATAAGGCTGGGCCGTGGCTTACTGGGCGGCGGGTGCGGAGTCGCCGACAGCGGACGTTCAGCCGTGTCCTTCAGCCTCGGGCCTGGGGCGCGAGTATTGGCGACGAGTGCGCCGCGAAAGGCGGGCGCGCGGTGGCTGATATCCAGTCGACGCGACCAGTTTGCCCAGCAGATCGGTGCGCACGCCGAGCGCCAGCGCCGCGGCAGCGCGGATTTCGGATTCGTCACTGTTGAGCCAGGATTCGTCGGGCACCGCCGGTCGTCGGTACGTTCCGTAGGCGATCGCAGCACTGCGCGCTGGGTTCATCTGCGCTCGGTCGGCTGCGAGCCGACCAGTGACTGCGTCGGGGTGATAGAGCGGATCCGGAGCAGGATGTCGAACCATTCACCCAGGCCGGCACCACCGATGTAGTGGTCGGCATCGCGGTCCGGGTCGTAGGGTTTCGATGACGAGACGGAGCTTCGCGGGCTCGTGCCGCCATCGTTGTACCGCGTCGGCGGGCGGATTCCGTAAATCGAGCACATAGTTCTCGCGTTCGGGCAGGTCGAGCACGATGTCGGCGAAATCTTTCGCCGGCGCGGGGATGTCCATGTCGGCGCGGACCTGGCCGTGATGGAAGGTGACCGCCACCGACAGGTAGCCGGTGCCGAACCGTTTCCGGAGCAGAGATCCTGTGGTCGGGAACTCCTGCGACATCGCAGCCAGGGTGAGCCGGTCCGCGACGCCGTATTCGACACCCCTTCCCAGTGCCGGACAGGAGAGCTGAGTAGCGACCAAAGATGTCTTTGATTGCAAAGCTAGTTGACTTTGAAGGCAAAGGCAATTGGAGGTGAAGCAGATGTCAACGACGGAGTCGGGACCGGATACCGACGCCTGCGGATACATACGCCCCACCGAGTCTCGCGGCGGCGTGGGCCCGGCTCCGGTACTCAGTGGTCACCCAGCAAACAAATGTGGCGGGCCTGAGGGAGAATACGGATGTGAGCGACGCAATCAGCAATAAATTCAGACATCAGCTCGGCGTACCGGCGGTCGTGGCGCCGACGGGTGTCGTGGCACTCGTCGGCGGCTAGCTCGATGTCGGACCGGGAAGTGCCGGGACGGGAATCCATGCCAGGGCCCGGCGGGAAGAGGTTCGACAAGCTGGAACGGTTGCGCAGAAAGCTGGAAGGAATGAAAGCTTCCGAGAGCGGTTCCCCCGGGGCGGGAGACGGCACGTCGAATGTCACCCGGCTGCCGCGTCGCCCGCGGCGCGTGACGGAAGAAGCCGGCGAGCGTCCCCACAAGACTTGGCGTGCGGAAGGCGGCTCCGTCTACGATCCTGCACCGACCCGACCCGTCCTGCGATCGGAACTGCAGCGTGAGACAGGGTGGTGGCCGGTCGACCCCGGCGCGGCGCGGCCCCTCGCTCCGGAGGATGATCCGGGCAGTGCCGAGCAGGAGGCGAGTGTCGTCGATCTCGACGCATTGCGGCGGAAACGAGCTGGTGACGATGCCCCGGCCGTCGGCATCCGGCGCATGGCCAAACCGCGCCGAATTGGAAATAGTGCAGGCGAGAGATCCGGCACCGGCGGTGATCACGACGGTGACCGCAGCGATGACCCCCATTCTCCGCAGGTGGATGGACCTGCTGAGCGGCACTGACACTCCGCGATGCCGTCGCCGCCAACACCCACACCTACCCGTCGTGGATCCACACGCATTGCGTGACCAGGTGCGGAAGCAGCTGATCCCGACGCCGTCTCGAAGTTCCCACGTGCCTACGGCGGGATCGAGCTCCAATGAACTCCGATCAACGGGCGACCATGTCCTCGCCGAGGAATCCACCCGACTGGTGCCGCCACAGCTGCGCGTATGTTCCTTGCGCGCAAAGCAGCTCCTCGTGTGTCCCCTCCTCGACGACTCGCCCGTGGTCGAGCACCACCAGCCGGTCCATCCCGGCCACAGTGCTCAGCCGGTGCGCGACGACCAGTGCCGTCCGTCCTTCCATCAACTCCCAGAGCGCCTGCTGCACAAGTAATTCGCTTTCCGAGTCGAGAGCGCTGGTGGCCTCGTCCAAGAGCAGGATGGGCGCGTCCCGCAGGATGGCCCGGGCCAGCGCGACCCGCTGGCGCTGGCCGCCGGACAGTTTCACGCCGCGCTCGCCGATGAGCGTTTCCATACCCTGCGGCAGCGCCTCCGCGAACTCGGTGACGTGCGCGGCCTCGGCGGCCCGCAAGATCTCCGCGTCCGTGGCGTCCGGGCGCGCGAACCGGATGTTCTCGCTCAGGGTCCGGTGAAACATGGCCGGATCCTGTGGCACGTAGGCGATCAGACTGCGCAGATCCGCCTGCCGCAGCCGGGCGATGTCCTGCCCGCCGATGCGTATGGTTCCGGATTGGATATCCATCAACCGCAGCAGCAGTTGGGTGATGGTCGTCTTGCCGCCACCGGATCGTCCGACCAGGCCTACCTTGGCGCCGCTGGGCACGTGCAGATCCAATCCGTGGAACAGCTGCCGCGCACCCCCGTGCGTGAAATTCACTCTCTCGAACCGCACGTCGAAGCCCTTGGGCCGCAGTGGTTCCGGATGTTCGATATCGAGCACTTTCGGTTCGTCCAGCAGCAGTTCGGTGAACTGCGCCGCCTCGGTGAGCACCGTCTCCAACCGCCGGTAGATCTGGTTGAACCGGAACATGATCCCGGTGGCGTTGAAGTAGTAGGTGAATGCCACCACAATGGCCTCCACCCCCGCATTCTCGCCGCTGAGGCCCAGCGCGATCAGCAGGCCGATCACGTTGGTGAGCACCACCAGCGGCGCCACCAGCGTATCTATCCGCAGGTTCGCGTAATCCCAGGAACGCACCGACTTTCGCCGCGACGAGGCGACCCGCCGCCGATGCTCGGCCGCCTCCTGCGGCTCGGCAGCGAAGGCGCGCACCACCTGCATATTGGCCAGACTGTCGGCCACATGCCCGGAAACCTGCGCAATGGCGGCCTCCCGGTCGTCCACGAGCTTCTGGCGGCGCTGGATCAAAGGCATGATGACCAGCGCGGTCAGCACGATCATCCCCATCAGCACGACGACCAGCACGGGGTTGTAGCGCCACAACACAACCGAGGCGAACACCAGCGGCACCAGTGCCGCCAGGACCTCGAAGGCGAGGGTGTCCACGAACTGTTCGAACCGGGCCGCGAAACTGAGCGAGCGTTTCGTCAGCGAACCGGCGAAGTTATTGTGGAAGAACGCCGCGTCCTTGGCGAGCAACTCGTCCATGGCGAGTATGTACAGGTGCTCGATACCGTAGGCGTCGACTCGGTTCAGACAGTGAATCCCGATGCGCCACAGCAGTTCCGCGAGCAGCAGGGCGCCGCCGAAGGCGAGGATATACGGAGCCAGTGCCCCGAAACTCGTATCCCCGGTCACCGCGACCCGGCCGACCACCATGGCGACGATCAGCGGTGCGATGTACAGGTTGCAGATATTGCCGAGTGCCGGCGCCAGCAGCGCCGGAATCGTCGTGGCCTTGCGAGAGGCCATCTCCCGGCCATAAAAACGCAGCACCAGCTTGACCGCCGTTGCGCGTGAACTCATGCTCCCCCCTCTCGTCTCGAATCATCGAGCGATGCAGGTGAGCAATGATCGCGCATCCAGGCGGGTTACGGCCAGCGAATATCCGCCGACCGCGAGCTGAGTCCGCTCTCGTCACGCTCAGGGCCAGTCGGTGCCGCGCGCGTTCATGAACGGCCGCGTGTTGGTCGAGCTCCGAATGCTGGGTGACCAGATCCCGTTGCACGGATCCGACCCGGTGAACGGATCCGGGTGCGCCCTGCGGCTTCAACGATAGCTGGGGTCGTGTTCCTCGCGGTGGCTTGTCACGGTGAAGCGGACGATTCGTTCCAGGTCGATCAGCAGTCCCATGCGGTCGGCCGGAACCGCTTGGATGGTGCCGCCGCTACGGACGAGGTAGCGGCCGTCGGGATAGTCCATGACGTGGAAACCTCGGGACGGGGCCGGGCGGTTGTCGAAGGCGGCGCCCGGATAGACCGCGACGTGTACGACCAGGCTGCGGGGTCGTTCGAAGAAGCGCTCCGCTTGGGCGCGCGGCGACCACGAGGAATCATCATGGGACACCCGGTAGGGGCCATCGTCCTCGGCCTCCAGGTCGTGCCGGGAAACTTCGAGGCCAGGTCCGCGGCCGCGCGCGGTACTCGGTAGTAGTCCGATGATCCGGCGCGGCAATTGCGCCGCGTCGAACATCATCATGCGCACGTTTCCACCCCGGTACGGCGACCCGGCCGGTTCCTGGACGAGCAGCACCCCGTGCCGGTAGTGCACGGCCGCATGCACCCGCATGCGGTCCCCACCGACATCACCCGCCACCTCGATCCGCGCCTCGGGTTCCGCCAGAACCCGCAGCGCGGCGTACATCTCCTCGTCGAAAATCCGGTGCAGCGCACCGGCTTCCGCCTTCCACGCCTCGTCGTACTCGCTCACGGTGTCGAACGTCGAACGGTATTGCAGCGGGTAGGGCAGCACATCCCGGTCCGCGGCGCGCCACAGCACCTTGAAGGCCAGGGGAGAAAACGTCCAGTCCCTTCGGCTCATTCGCCGATCACCGGCGGCACCGTCTTGGCGCGGCTTGCCTCATCCAATCCCGTCAGTTCCTCACCGTTCTGCTGATTGACCAGATACTCCTTAGTCTGATGATCTTTATCATCTTCACTCTTCCCGCGTGGGGAAAATCCACCCATTCCCGGAAGTCCGCTCGTCCCGGACCGCCCGGAGCTCGCACGATTCGCGGCACCCGCCGACACTCCGGCCGCAGCCCCCGGAACACCTTGCACACTCCGACCTGGTGACGGAGTGCCCGACGAGCCCGCCCCAGCCGGGCTGCCCGCACCACCCGGCGAACTCACACCCGGCATCCCAGAGGCGGCGCGCGGATTGTCCCCCGGCCGGTTCGAGCTCGGATCGGTCCGCGAATCCTGATTCGCGGCTGCGGGAGTCGTCGGAGCATTCGCCGACGCCGGTGCGGTCGACGCCGGATCCGTCGTGTTCTCCTTCGACGCGGTCGGATTCGCTGCGCTCGGCTCGGTGTTGCGCGGATCGTCCTCGCTCCCCGGCCCCGCCTTATCCCCCGAATCCGGTTTGCTCCCGGAAGTCGGCTGTTGCCCTGGCGGTCCGGTGGTCGGCTGGGACGGAATCGGCTGATCAGTCGACTGGTGAATCGGGTTGTAAGGCTTGGGTACCAGCGGCACCTGCGTATCGGCTTCTTTGACCGCGGGATAGAAGACGTTCTTCACGACGTTCACATTGGCGTCGTGGTACTGCTCGTCGCGGTGCTGATTCAGTTTCCACGTGGGCCCGGGTACCCAGCTCGCCACATTGCTCGACCATGTGCTGTCGGGAGCCTCCTGCACAGCAGGTTTTGTGATGTCGATTGCGGATCGCACAATCTTCACCTTCTCCGCGACCAGTTGCACGGAGCCGAGGAGGTCGCCCGACTTGGCAATGTAATCGGCGATTCCCTGCGCGGCGGCCGACCCCGCGTCCCCGGTCCACTTGTCAGCGATCGCCTTCCCGATATCCGCTTTGAAGTTCGGCAGACCCTGATCAAGTTTGTTGCGGATGGACTCCCATGTGGCGTGTGTGACCCCGATGTCTTCGGGCTTCATTTCCTGTACACGGCTATAGAGGTCGTCCATCCGATCCGGATCATCGAACGCGCTCGCCGGGACCTGGGGGTCCTGATACTGGACGTCATCGACGGCATCCACGATCTCTCGAATCCGATTCCGCGCCTGGGTAGCCTCGACGCTCTCATCTCTGGATACATCCGGTGGACCGGATTTACCCTGCTCGAGGAGTACCGCGGCAATCGCAACCATGAACGGCAAACCCATCGTCAATCCCCCTGGTTAGCTCAAGAGCTGGTCTTGCTTGTCCTTGGACTCTTGCTGCTGGGCTTCGTATCGTGTCACCGAGACCTCGATCGTGTCGCGGATCAGGCCCACGACCTCGATGTGCTCTTTCAAGGCCGTGTCGACATCACCAGCACCGCCTATAGCCTTGGCTCCCAACATCTTTGCCAGCAGTTCCGAGCACTCGAATCGTCCGAAGCCCGTAACCGTCTGCACCATCTTCAGCTGTTCGCGCAGTCCCTCATAGAGGTCGATCTGACGATTGCAAGCGTCCCGGCAATCCTTCGCCACGGTGGAATCCAGGTACAGCCGCCCTGCCTTTGCCTCATCGGCAAGGTATCGCCAGGTGGTGATTTCGTCGTTCATGGCCATCCGCCACAACCTTTCGATCAGCGCGGGAATAAGGGCACAAGTGTCTCTGCTGCCGCCCGAGCACGATCACACGGTGCGACGCCCGCTCCAGCCGCGGTGTTGAACGCCGTAATCAACACCGCCCCCTGAGCTGCGGGAAACAGCAGATCGCAGTCTTCGCCATCTTTGTCGTTCATACGGTGGTATGTGACCCCACTACGCCCCGCAATCGAGATATCGGAGAAGTTCGTATTCTCGGACTTCTTCTGGAAGTCGTCGACAGTGTTCGTGGTGGACCAGACGCCGAGCGAATAGTTCCACCCTGATTGCCTGTCATGCCACGAACAGACCTTCCAACCTGGCTGCTGCACCCCCGAGATGCCGGACTCTTTCGTAGCCGGCACAACGCCGACCTTCTGAAGGACCTGATCCGAGATCTGCGTACACGGATCCCATAGCGCAGCAGTCGCCGCCGACGTACCAACCCCAGTACTCGGCGTCGCCTTCCCATCGGTCTCCGACCCGCACCCCGAGGCCAGCAACACCACCCCGGCCAGCGCCGCTACCGTCGCCGTCGTCCGTCGTCCCACCACAGCCTCCCGTCCAGGCCCAACACAGATGCCCCACAGTGTAGGACGCAGCCGATGTGAGTTCGGTTCCACTGGGGCTCCGTCCATCTCGTCGCAACTCGGCGCGCGGCTCGGTCGGCCGGGCGAACGCCGAGACGATCCGCCCCCTGTTGCTGCGCGAGACCCTACCGATCGGCCCGCGCGCATTGCGAAGGCGGGGCGGCCGACTCAGAAGAGGAAGTAGCGCTGCGCCATGGGAAGTTCGGTGGCTGGCTGCTCGGTCCAGACCTCACCGTCGATGCGGACGGTGAAGGTGTCCGGATCGACCTCGATCCGCGGCATGGCATCGTTGCCCGGCATATCGGTTTTGGTCACTGCCCGAACGTTCTTGACCGGCACCAGCTTTCGCCGCACATCCAGTCGGTCCGCGAGTCCGTCGGCGATTGCGTGTTCGGAGACGAAATGCAGCGAGGTGGCGGCGGCGACTGGGGCGGCGGCGCCGAACATGGGGCGCGGCAGCACCGGCTGCGGGGTCGGGATGGATGCGTTGGCGTCGCCCATGGCGGCCCACGCGATCATGCCGCCCTTGAGTACGGCGTGCGGGCGCACACCGAAGAATGCGGGATCCCACAGCACCAGGTCGGCCAGTTTGCCGACCTCCACCGAACCGATCTCGTCATCGAGGCCGTGCGCGATCGCGGGGCAGATGGTGTATTTCGCGACATAGCGTTGAGCCCTGGCGTTATCGGCGGCGCCGTCGCCGGGCAGGGCGCCGCGGCGGCGCTTCATGACGTGCGCGGTCTGCCAGGTGCGCATGACGACCTCGCCGATGCGGCCCATGGCCTGGGAATCACTGCCGATCATCGAGATGGCGCCCAGATCGTGCAGCAAATCTTCGGCGGCGATGGTCGAGGGTCGGATGCGACTCTCCGCGAAGGCGAGATCCTCCGGGATGGAGGCGCTCAGGTGGTGGCACACCATCAGCATGTCGAGGTGTTCGTCGAGGGTGTTCACCGTATGCGGCCGGGTGGGGTTGGTCGAACTCGGCAACACGTTGAGATGTGAAGCGACGGTGATGATATCGGGTGCGTGCCCGCCACCCGCGCCCTCGGTGTGATAGGCGTGGATGCCGCGGCCGGCGATCGCACCGAGGGTGTCCTCGACGAAACCCGCCTCGTTCAACGTATCCGAATGCAAGGCGACCTGAACGCCGGACGCGTCGGCCACCCGCAGGCAGGCATCGATCGCGGCGGGCGTCGAACCCCAGTCCTCGTGCAGTTTGAAACCCGAAGCGCCGGCCCGCAATTGCTCCCACATGGCCGCTTCGCTGACGGTATTGCCCTTGCCGAGCAGGACGATGTTCAGCGGCCAGTGGTCGGTGGCTTCCAGCATTCTGGCCAGATGCCAGGCGCCGGGGGTCACGGTGGTGGCCTTGGAACCTTCGGCCGGGCCGGTGCCGCCGCCGATGAGGGTGGTGATGCCACCGCCGAGCGCTTCGTCCATCAGCTGGGGACAGATGAAGTGGACGTGGCAGTCGATGGCGCCCGCGGTCACGATGCGGCCATTGCCCGCGATGATCTCGGTGGAGGGGCCGACGACCAGATCCGGGTGCACACCGGACATGGTGTCGGGGTTGCCCGCCTTGCCGATGCCGCAGATGCGACCGTCGCGAATGCCGAGGTCGGCCTTGATGATTCCCCAGTGGTCCAGGATGACCACACCGGTGATGACGGTATCCGGCGCGCCGTCGGCGCGGGTCGCACGGGCCTGACCCATGGATTCGCGTAGCACTTTGCCGCCGCCGAAGACGGCCTCGTCGCCCGCGCGTCCCGGCCCGCCGCTGCGGTCTTCGGTGATCTCGATCAGCAGATCGGTGTCGGCCAACCGGATCCGGTCACCGGTGGTCGGCCCGAACAGTTCGGCATACCGAGCCCGACTCAGCTCACTCATGTCCTACCTCCCGAGCTGCGGCGCTAGGCATCCAGGCCACCCGGGGGTGTCAGGCTGATGCCGTGGACCTCGCGGCGCCCGCCGAGCGGGACCAGCGAAACCCGCTGCCCCAGACCGGGTTCGAAGCGCACAGCGGTGCCGGCGGGAATATCCAGCCGCCGTCCGTGCGCCGCCGCACGATCGAACTCCAATGCGGTATTGGCCTGCGGAAAGTGCATATGACTGCCGACCTGCACCGGCCGATCGCCTGTATTCACTACATCCAGTTCTATGCGATCCGCCCCCGCGTTGAGCTCGATGGTCCCCTCGGCGCAGAGATATTCGCCCGGAATCATGTGCGCCCCTAGCCGATCGGGTGGTGGACGGTAACCAGTTTGGTGCCGTCCGGGAACGTCGCCTCGACCTGCACGTCGTGGATCATCTCGGGCACACCCTCCATGACGTCCGCGCGGGTGAGAACCGTTCGCCCGGAGGACATCAGCTCCGCGACCGAGCGTCCGTCGCGCGCGCCCTCCAGCACGTGGTCGGTGATCAGCGCGACGGCCTCCGGGTGGTTCAGCTTGAGCCCGCGCTCCTGCCTGCGCCGGGCCAGCTCGGCCGCGTAACTCAGCAGCAGCCGTTCCTGCTCGTGCGGCGACAGTCGCATCCGAGCTCCTCACCGGTTCGGGGGGCGAATGGGGTGACGGTCATTCTGGCACGCCCGTTCCGGGGATGCGGGGCGAGCGTCAGTCCCGCTTGGCCAGATTCTGTAGCCGGACCTGGCCGCGGGCCACCACGCGAGCCTCCTCGTCGGTGATGACGACCTGCCACAGCTGCTGCGTGCGGCCGCGGTGGACCGGGGTGGCCTCGCCGTAGAGCGTGCCCTCCCGCACCGCGCGCAGGAAATCGGTGTTGTTGTTCACCCCGACGACGGTGCCCCGTTCGCCGTACCAGACCCCGCCCGCGATGCTGGCCAGGGTCTCGATGACAGTGCAGTAGACGCCGCCGTTCACGATTCCGGCAGGCTGATAGAGGTGCGGCTTGACGATCCATTCGCCGCGGACGCGGTCCGGGCTGATCTCGGTGTAGCGCAGCCCGAGAAGGTCTGCGAAAGTGCCCTCGCTCGCCGTGGTCATCATCTCCGGCGTCACATCCGCCAGCGAGCGGATGGCCGAGGTCTCCTGTTGCGTCATACATCCACCTTGGCATCCCCCGCCGCCGCGCGACGCGCCGGGTTCACTTGCCCGCGAGCGTCACCGTCCGCTCGTGCAGCGGCTGGGTGGGCCGATTGCTGTGCGGGAAGAGCTCCCGATACCTGTCGGCTTCGGCGGCCGCGACACCCACCGGGGTGCGCAGCACGGTCCACGACACGCCTTCGCTGCACGGCGGGGTGGTCAGCGAACCCTGGTAGCGGAATTGATCGGGATCGGTCGGCAGGAATGCGCGCGGATCCACCGGGCCCGCGACCGTGATCGCCGCCTCCGCCTGTGCGGGTGCCGCGCCGAGGACGGCGGCGAAGGGCGAGGCACCGGGTCGCGCCTGCAGCAGCACGCCGAGTACCGCGAGGGCGCCCGCCGCACTCTTGTGGACCAAGTGCAACTCCATGGTGGTGCCGACGCCGTCCACGGTGTGTTCGCTCGGCAGGTGGAAATGGAACTGCACCAATTCGAACGGCGTTGCGTCCACGAGGATCCGATTCCCGTTCCCCGCGGGCAGATTCGCTTGCACGGTATGCCCGTTGTTCACCAGCTCGACCGACGGGACCGGCGCGTACTCGATTGTGATGTGGTCTCGCGGACTGAGCCGGATCCGGCTGGCCAGGTCGATCGGGGACTGCTGATGGCCGCGTTGACAAACAAGGAAGTCCCGGTCCAGATCGGCCCAGTGGTCGGGGCCTTCCGCGTCGTAGTCCCAGTGTGCCGGTGTGTGTGGCGCCGGATTCGCCTGCGGCTCGTTCGCACCGCTGGAGCACGCGGGAAGCGCCAGTATGGCGATCGCGGCCACAGCGGCAGCGGTGAAATGCGGGCGACGGAAACATTTGCGCACGAACACAACTCCTCGAGCAACGCTGGGAGGTCCGCGGCTCGACGAGCCGAGTCTCTCGAAACACGAGCGGCGCGGCGCACAGCGACGGGCACCGCTACTTCGACACGCCCGCCGAACGAATGGTTCAGGAGGACAGCATAATTCGCCTCGACACCGGTGCCGGGCGTCAGCGTATGCCCGGGCGACCGTAATCACCAGCCTTGGAAAGACAGAGCGACGGGCCCCCACCGGAGTGGGAGCCCGTCGCGGCAGAGGATCGGGGGTCACCGCAGCCCTCGGGACTCACGCTCGATCCGAACGCCGAATTAAGTATAGGTCAGGCTTACCTAACTAGGCAAGTGCTTCGCCGCACCGGTAACCCGCGTTCCTCCATCGCCTGCAACAGGCCCTGTCCGCGGCGGGCACCGATCAGGGCGTCCGTGCGCGCCAGATCCGGGACGTAGGTCGCCGCGCCGACAATGGATTCACCGACCAGCGACCAGAATCGGCGCGCGCTCAAACCGGCGCACCGGGCCAGCCCGTGCTGGATCAGCGACAGCGACGCCTCACAGCGATGCGCCAGCCACACGTACATCGCCCGCTCACAGGGCAATACGACAACACCGGGCTCCCCCGCGCGCCGATCCCCGTCGAGCACCCGAATCGTGGTGTCGGACAGGCCGGCCCAGTCGATGCCGCCGTCATTGTCGTTGTGCACCCACAGGTTCTCCAGTCCCGGATCCCAGGCCGCGCCCTCGGCCACCAGCAGCGCCGCAACCCGCCCGATCACCGCGTGGATGAGTGCCGTCGCCACGACCTCGGCGGCGGTATCGGCGCTGATCATCTCGGCGGCATGCCGCCGGTACATGAGCTCGATCCGCCCCTCGCGCAACCCATCCGAAAGCTTCCACCACCGGCGCTTACCCTGATCGGCCATATCCGCGACGGCGTAGACGCGCGGATGTTCCGGTTGCAGGGCGCGAAGCCGGTTGCAGGCGCGCGCGAACGTCACGGGGGTGTCGTAGGCGGCGCGGGTTGTCATGGGCTCGAGCATCGAACCTCCTCGGGGTCGGCTCCGTCGTAGAGTCGAATTCGGAAGATAGGTTAGGCTTACCAGACCTAGCAACCGGGCACCACATTTCGAGTCAGGAGTCGTTCGTCGCCGTGACCCCCCTTGGCACCGTGAGGCGGCGTCGCCTGATCGGACTTCTCACGCTCACCGCGCTGCTGCTGCTCGCGGTGCTGGCGAGCATTGCGATCGGTTCCCGATCACTATCCCCCGGCACCGTCTACGACGCCGTGCGCGACGGGCTCGGCTGCCCCGGCGGGCCATTCAGCTGCGCGGCCGGATCGACCGAGGCCGAAATCGTCCGCGAGCTGCGGCTTCCGCGCACCGTGCTGGCCCTCTTCTGTGGTCTGGCGCTGGGCATGACCGGTGCGCTGATCCAGGGCTACACCCGCAACCCGCTCGCCGACGCGGGCCTGCTCGGATTGAATTCGGGTGCGGCATTTCTGGCGGCGCTGAGTATGTATCTGTTCTCCCTCAGCGCGCCCGAGCAGTACATCTGGTTCGCCTTCGCCGGCGCACTGCTGGCGGGGCTGGTGGTCTTCGGCGCATCGGCCGTCGGCGGCGGCAAGGCCAGTCCATTGAGTTTGGTGCTGGCCGGTGCGGCCGTGACGGCATTCCTCACGGCCATGACCAATGCGATAGTGCTGCTCGACGTGACGGCACTGGACACCTACCGGTTCTGGGTGGTCGGCACCGTGGCCGGACGTGATGCCCAGGTGTTCTGGCAGGTACTGCCCTTCCTCTCGATCGGTTCGATCCTCGCGGTGGCCGCAGCGCCCGGCCTGAATCTGCTCAGCCTCGGTGACGAGGTGGCGCGCGGACTCGGCGTACATATCGGCCGCAGCCGAGCCCTCGGGCTGACCGCGGTGGTACTGCTGTGCGGCGCCGCCACCGCGGCGGTCGGGCCGATCGCATTCCTCGGGCTGGTCGCCCCACACCTCGCGCGGGTGTACACCGGGCCCGACTATCGATGGCTGATTCCGTACTCCGGACTCTTCGGCGCGCTGCTGTTGCTGATCGCCGATGTCATCGGACGCGTGATCGCGCGGCCCGGTGAACTCCAGGTCGGTGTGATGCTCGCCGTCGTGGGCGCACCGTTCTTCATCGCCTTCGTCCGCCGCCGAAAGCTGGTGAGTCTGTGAATCAGAGCAGCGACCGAACCCTCGCCGACACCGTCGAGCGCCGTCGCGGCGAGGCGGCGCGGTCGGCGGGCGGGGATACCGGCCTGCACAAGATTCGGCCCGCGTGGCGCCTCGGCCCGATCTCGCTGGTCCTGCGCCCGAGCATGGTGCTCATCACGCTCGCATTGGCTGTTCTACTGTTCGGCCTGTTCTGCCTCGATATCGCCACCGGCGACACACATATCCCGCTGGGCCGTGTCCTCGATGTACTGACCGGCGGCGGCACCCGATCGCAGCGATTCATCATCTGGGAATCCCGGATGCCGCGTGCGCTCACCGCCGTGGTGGTCGGCGCGGCGCTCGGGCTGGCGGGTGCGATCACCCAATCCATCCTGCACAACCCACTGGCCAGCCCGGACATGCTCGGCATCACCTCGGGCGCGGGCCTGGGTGCGGTCGCCGTGCTCAGCGCGGGCAGCACCACCGGATTCGCCGCGGACGTCGGTGCGCCGCTGGCCGCGCTGGTGGGTGGGCTGCTGACCTCGGTGGTGATCTATGTACTCGCCTGGGGGCGTAGCCCATCCGGTGACACCGGCGCGACCGGGCTGCGGCTGGTACTGATCGGCATCGGCGTGAACGCGCTGCTGGTGGCCGGGATCAGCTGGCTGCTCACCCGGGCCACCTTGCAGGACGCCGCACACGCGCAACAGTGGCTCACCGGATCGCTCAATACCGTCAACCGCACCACCGTGATTCCGGCCGCGATCGCGCTGGCGGTCGTACTGGTGGTTTCGACGGTTTCGGCTCGCACGCTGGCCGCGCTGCGGCTGGGCGCCGAGAGCACTCGGGTGCTCGGCGTCCGGATCCAAACCCAGCAGGCACTGCTGCTCGGCACGGCCGTGGTCGCGGCGTCGATGGCGACGGCGGCGGTCGGACCGGTCGTTTTCATCGCGCTGGCCGCGCCGCAGATCGCGCGACGGTCACTGCGCACGCCCGGCGAACCGCTGATCGGCTCGGCGCTGTTCGGTGCCATCCTGGTGGTCGGCGCGGATGTGGCGTCACGGACGTTCTTTCCGGTGGACCTGCCGGTCGGCATCGTGACCGCCGCCTTCGGCGGACCGTTCCTGCTCTACCTGCTCGTGCGTATGAATCGGAAGGCGACCCTGTCATGACCACCGCACCCGCCCCGAACTCCGATACGCACCGGCTGGCCGCCGAGGACATCTCGCTCGGCTACGGCGACCGCGTCGTCATCGACGGCCTGACCCTGGAGATCGCCCCCGGTGTCATCACCACCGTGATCGGACCGAACGGCTGCGGCAAGTCCACGCTGCTGCGTTCGCTGGGCAGGCTGCTGCGCCCGCAGCAAGGCCGGATCATCTTGGACGGCAAGGCGATTTCCGCGCTGAAGACCAAGGATGTGGCGCGCGTGGTCGGCATGCTGCCGCAGACCCCGGTCGCGCCGGAGGGACTGACGGTCGCGGATCTGGTCGCCCGTGGTCGCCACCCGCACCAGTCCTGGTTCCGGCAGTGGTCGGCCACCGACGAGTCCGAGGTGCTGACCGCACTGGAACACACCGGTATCGCCGACCTCGCCGACCGCAGCCTCGACGAACTCTCCGGCGGCCAGCGCCAGCGCGCCTGGATCTCGATGGCGCTGGCACAGGGCACCGACATTCTGCTGCTGGACGAGCCGACCACCTATCTCGACCTGGCGCATTCGCTCGAGGTGCTGGATCTGGTCGACCGGCTGCACGACGAGATGGGCCGCACGGTGGTGATGGTGCTGCACGATCTGAATCTGGCCATCCGCTACAGCGATCGGCTGATCGTCATGTGCGCGGGGCGGATCGTCGCACAAGGCGCGCCCGGGGACATTATCGATGCCGAATTGTTGCGTGAGGTCTTCGGACTGGAGGCCACGGTGTTGGAGGATCCGGTCTCCGGACGCCCCATGATCGTGCCAATCGGGGCCCGGCATGTGCTGGAGTCCAGCCGCCGGAGTGATTGCCTGGTTCGCGAGATATGACCAATACCACACAGCTACCGGACAGTTACGACAGGGTGTAGTACGCAATCGCGTCGTTGGGTCCGTAAACTTGTGGAATGGCAGGACTTGGTGAACTCGAGAAAGCGGTCATGGACCAGTTGTGGTCGAGTGACGAACCGCAGACGGTCCGGCAGGTGCACGAGGCATTGGCCACACGTCGTGAGCTCGCGTACACCACGGTGATGACGGTGTTGCAGCGACTCGCGAAGAAGAATCTGGTGGTGCAACGTCGTGACGACCGTGCGCACCGGTACGCCCCCGTGCATACCCGCGACGAATTGGTCGCGAGTCTGATGGTGGACGCGCTGCAACAGGCCGACGCGGCGGGCAGCCGTGCCGCGGCCCTGGTGCACTTCGTGGAACAGGTCGGCCCCGATGAGGCTGACGCACTGCGCGAGGCACTCGCTAAGCTCGAAGCATCCGAAGGTTCCTGATACCTTCGGCGCGGCGCTCACAATGCCGTGAGTGTCCTGGCCCCACAACGCAGTGAGCTGAGTCGATGAACGCAACCGCGCCGGTATTCGCCGGTCTTGCATTGTTCCTCGCGGGGCCTGCTCCAGCGCTGTTGAGCCGCGCGATCTGGCCGTATCGGACTCCACGCGCGGCGCTGGTCCTGTGGCAGGCGATCGCGCTCGCCGCCGTGCTCAGCGCGTTCGGCTCGGGCCTGGCGATCGCGGCGGAACTGCTGGTCCCCGGACCCGACGGGCGTCCGACCACCTCGCCCACCCGCGAGATCGACGCGCTCGGCCTTCCGCTGTGGCTCGCCTACGTCTTCGTCTTCGCCCTCACCCTGCTGGTCGGCGCGCGACTGATCTTCTCGGTGATCCGGGTCGGCGTGCACACCCGGCGCCGCCGCGCGCGCCACCGGATGCTCGTCGACCTGCTCGACCAGGGCGGGCCGCACCGGCGCGCCGCCGACATCCGGGTACTCGCCGCGACCGAGCCCATCGCCTACTGCCTGCCCGGCCTGCGCCAGCGCGTGGTGCTGAGCGAAGGCACCCTCACCAATCTGGACGACGCCGAGGTCACCGCCATCGTCAGCCACGAACGCTCCCATCTGCGGGCGCGGCACGACCTGGTGTTGGAGGCGTTCACCGCGGTGCACGAGGCGTTTCCCCGGGTGGTGCGCAGCAAGGCCGCGCTCGGATCGGTGAAGCTACTGATCGAATTGCTGGCCGACGATTCGGCGGTGAAGGTGACCGGGCCGACCCCGCTGGCACGCGCCCTGGTGGCCTGCGCCAAGTCGACCGCGCCGCAGGGCGCGCTCGCCGCGGGCGGGCCGACCACCCTGATCCGGATCCAGCGACTCAGCGGCCGGATCGGCGATATCCGCATCGCCTCGGCCGCCTATCTGGGGTCGGTGGCCATCCTGGTGGTCCCGACCCAGGCCGTCGCGGTACCCTGGCTGGTCGAACTCAGTCGGCTTTTCCACAGCTGACATCCGACACCGACCCAGCCGCTTCCGGCCGGACGGACCGAATACTTCGCGACACGAGTGCCCACAGCGGCGCAGAGTCGTTCGAAAGGCTTGTGCGGTGGACCGAATGCGTCCGCCATCCCGACCAGCGCCCGTGATTGCGCTGCACACGAAAGGCACCCGTTGACCTCCTCGCCCCCTGCCGCCTCGGCATCCGCCGTGACCTTCGCGGACCTGGGCCTACCCGCCGTACTCGTGCAGGCCTTGCGCCGCAACGGCATCGAGGCCCCGTTCCCGATCCAGGCCGCGACCGTGCCCGATGCCCTGGCGGGCAAGGACGTGCTCGGACGCGGTCCGACGGGCTCCGGCAAGACGCTCGCCTTCGGGCTTCCGATGCTGGCCAATCTGGCCGGTGGCGCCGCGAAGCCCGGCCGCCCGCGCGGCCTGGTGCTGGTGCCGACCCGTGAGCTCGCGGCGCAGATCGAACGCGCACTCGACGAACCCGCGCTCGCGCTCGGGCTGCGAGTCGCCTCGGTGGTCGGCGGTGCGCCGATCAAGCGGCAGGCCGACCGGCTGGCGCGCGGTGTCGACCTGCTGATCGCCACCCCCGGCCGGCTCGAAGACCTGATCGCGCAGCGCTCCGCCGACCTGTCCGAGGTGCGGATCACCGCGCTCGACGAGGCCGACCACATGGCCGATATGGGCTTCCTGCCGCAGGTCACCAAGCTGCTCGACCGGACACCGAAAGATGGCCAGCGCCTGCTGTTCTCGGCCACCCTGGACGGCGAGGTCGACAAGCTGGTCAAGCGTTACCTGCGCTCGCCCGTCACCCATTCCACCGCGCCGCCCTCGGCGTCGGTCGCGACCATGTCGCACCATCTGCTCTTCGTCCGCGACAAATTCGACAAGCGCGCCGTCATCGCGGAGATCGCCGCCCGCGACGGCCTGACCATCATGTTCGTCCGGACCAAGCACGGCGCGGACCGGTTGGCCAAGCAGTTGCGCGGAGCCGGAATCGCCGCGGGCGCCCTGCACGGCGGCAAGGCGCAGAACAACCGCACCCGCACCCTCGCGGCCTTCGCCGACGGCACCACCCCGGTGCTGGTCACTACCGACGTCGCCGCCCGCGGCATCCACGTGGACGGCATTTCCCTGGTCGTGCACGCCGATCCGCCCGCCGAATCGAAGGCCTACCTGCACCGGGCGGGGCGGACCGCGCGAGCCGGTGAGGACGGCGTGGTCGTCACACTGGTCACCGCCGAGGAACGCTCCGATGTCGAGAAGATGACCCGCAAGGCGGGTGTGGACGTGGTCGGTATCGATATTCGTCCGGGCGACCGCAAGCTCGTCGAGATCACCGGGGCACGTCAGCCCTCGGGTGTCGCGGTGGCGGCCCCGGCCGCTCCTGCCCAGCCCGCACGCAAGGCTGCCGCCCCCAAGCGCCGGACCGCGGGGCCCGGCAAGCGCGGCGGCGCCTCACTCGGCACCGAGGTGATCGACGACCCGACCTACGGCTGGTCGCCCGACGGCGCACCGAAGACCGCGCGACGCTCCGGTGGTCGTTCCGCGACCGGTCGAGGTTCCGCCAGGTCCGCTGGACGTGGCGGTGCGTCCGCCGCGGACGCCCGGTCCAATGGGCGCGATTCCGGTTCGGCCGGCGGCTCCGCGCGGTCGAACGGTCGTGGCGCGGATACCACTCGATCGGGAGCCCGCGGTCGTGACGCGGGTTCGGCGGGCCGCAGCGGCGCGTCCACACGGACCGGCCACGCAAATGGGTCACCGAGATCGGCGGGTCGCGCCGATGGTCACGCGTCGGCGGGTCGCTCCATCACGGGAGCCGCCCCCAGCCGTAACGCAACCAAACCGGCTACGGGCCATGGCACGGGCAAGTCGACCGGAACGGCGACGAGCACCACCCGCACCACCCGCGCGTCCGGGGCCGACACGCCCGGAACGTCACGGCGACGCGCCGGTCGCCCACAGGGCCTCCCAACCCAGCGCAACCGCGGAGCAAACTAGCCTGCGACGCGCCGGATAGCCGTCCTGGTCGGCTCGGCCCAGCGGGCAGACTGATCGGCATGTCGCATCATCCGCTGGGCGCGATTGTCGCTGCGCTGCTGGCCGCCCTGCTGTTCGCGGTGGCGGCGGTGGCGCAGCAGCGGGCCGCGGCCGCGGTGCCCGAGGGTGAATCTCTGGTCGGGTCGCTGGTGCGGAATCCGCGGTGGTGGGCGGGGATCTTCGGGGATGTGGGCGGGTACGCCATGCAGGTCGCCGCGCTGGCGTTGGGGACGGTCCTGCTCGTGCAGCCGCTGCTGGTAACCGCGTTGATCTTCGCACTGCCGTTGGCGGCTCGGCTGAACGGACGGCGGATCGAACCGCGCACCTGGGCGACCGCGCTCGCATTGGCCACGGCGCTGGCGTGCTTCCTGCTCGTCGGAAATCCTTCCGAAGGCAATTCCACTGCGCCGCTGGGTGATTGGATCGTGCCGCTGGCCATTCTGCTCGGTTCGGTCGTCGGCGCGGTCGCGATCGGCGTGGCGAGTTCGGATCCGGGGCGGCGGGCATTGTTGCTCGGCGCCGCCGGTGGTTCGCTGTACGGTCTGGCCGCCGCGCTCACCGCCTACGTCACCGATCTGTTCGACGACGGTCTCGGTGCGGTGCTCGGCAGCTGGCAAACCTGGGCGCTCATCGCCTCGGGGCTGGTCGGCGTCTATCTCCAGCAGCGCGCGTTCCAAGCGGGATCGCTCACCGCGTCCCTCCCGGCGGTCACCATCGCCGAACCGCTCGCCGCCGCATTCATCGGGATCACCGTCCTCGACGAACGGCTGCGCACCGACACCCTAGGCTTCGTCGTCGTCGCGGTGACGGTCCTCGTCATGTGCGCCACCGCGATTCGGCTCTCCCGCGCCGAAGCGGAATTCTGATCCCGCGACATTCGACCGCACCGCCCGCTTTACCGCCATATCGGGCTTCGCGCACGTGCTGAGAATGTGATCCATCTCGCCGCGCGAATGCTACGGAATTGCACGTACCCCCGAGCGGCCGGTTAATATTGGTCAAGTGCAGTTTCTCCCTGGCCATCAGCCGCCGTACGACCTGACATACGACGACATCTTCCTCGTACCCAATCGGACGGATGTCGCGTCGCGGTTCGACGTTGATCTGTCGACCACCGATGGGTCCGGCACCACCATCCCGATCGTCGTGGCGAATATGACCGCCGTCGCGGGTCGCCGCATGGCCGAAACCGTCGCCCGCCGTGGCGGCATCGTGGTGCTGCCGCAGGATCTGCCGATCAGCGCAGCCTCCGACACCATCTCCTTCGTGAAGAGCCGCTCGCTCACCGCGGATACCCCGGTCACCCTGGATCCGGAGCGTTCGGTCTCCGAGGCCGTCGCCCTGATGCACAAGCGTGCGCACGGCGCCGTGGTCGTCGTCGAGGCAGGTAAGCCGATCGGCGTGGTCACCGAGGCCTCGTGCACCGACGTGGACCGGTTCGCCCGGTTGCGCGATGTCGCGATCACCGATTTCGTGCAGGCCCCGGCCTCGACCTCGCCGCGCGACATCTTCGACCTGCTGGAGAGCCAGCACGCCGAGCTCGCGGTGCTCACCGCCGCGGACGGTTCGCTGGCCGGCGTGATGACCCGTACCGGCGCCATCCGCGCGGGCATCTACCAGCCCAATGTCGATGCCAACGGGCAGCTGCGGGTCGCGGCGGCGGTCGGCATCAACGGCGATGTGGCCGCCAAGGCCAAGTCACTGGTCGACGCGGGCGCGGACCTGCTCGTCATCGATACCGCGCACGGCCACCAGTCCAAGATGTTGGAGACGCTGCGCGCCGTCGCCGACCTCGGCCTCGGTGTTCCACTCGCGGCAGGCAATGTGGTATCCGCGCAGGGCACCCGGGATCTGGCCGAGGCGGGCGCGACCATCATCAAGGTCGGTGTCGGACCCGGCGCCATGTGCACCACCCGCATGATGACCGGCGTCGGTCGCCCGCAGTTCTCGGCGGTCGCCGAATGCGCCACTGCCGCCAAGGAACTCGGTGTGGCCATCTGGGCCGACGGTGGCGTGCGGCACCCACGCGATGTGGCCCTCGCGCTGGCCGCGGGCGCGTCCAATGTGATGATCGGCTCGTGGTTCGCCGGAACCTACGAGTCCCCCGGCGACCTGCGCGTAGACCGTGACGGCAATGCCTACAAGGAAAGCTTCGGCATGGCCTCCAAGCGCGCCGTCGCCGCCCGCACCGCCTCCGACAGCGGTTTCGATCGGGCCCGCAAGGCCCTGTTCGAGGAGGGCATCTCGAGTTCGCGCATGCGCCTGGACCCGGAACGCCCGGGTGTCGAGGATCTGATCGACCACATCACCTCCGGCCTCCGCAGTGCCTGCACCTACGCGGGTGCGCGCAGCCTCACCGAATTCCACGACAAGGCCGTGCTCGGTGTGCAGTCCGCCGCGGGCTTCGCGGAAGGACGCCCGCTCCCCAGCGGTTGGTGAACTCCCGCCCGCCGGGACTCGCACGGTCCGACGGCACGGTGCCGGATACATCCGGCGCCGTGACCGAATCCGACGAGACGTGTTCGCATCCGAGCGGCCACAGCGCCTACGGACAGGCCGTCCGGATGCGAGATCTCCCAGGCCGCGAACACCCTGTACGGGACGCTGCGATATACGCCGTGCCGCAGGCGCGGCAATCCGACGCAGCCGGTAGCATAGGGGTTGCCGGCTCGTCCCGGCTCGAAGAATTCCGCATGCCGAAAGGACTCAGTTGTCACCCGCGTCCGAGGGCGCCGCACAGGAGGGCTCCTCTACCGAGCCGGGTGACAAACCCGGCGCTCTCCTTCCCGCAGCAGACCCGTCCGACCCCCTCCCATCCCGCGCGTTCCTTTCCCTGACGCTCAGCGGGCGGTGTTGATCGTGTCCGTCGCGCTCACCGTGCTCAGCCTGATCGGGTTCATCGCCCTCACGGTAGGCACCGCTCTATTCGTCGCCGCCGAATTCTCGCTCACCGCACTGGAACGCAGCACCGTCGAGGCGCATGCGCGCGACGGCGACGTGCGCGCCCGGATGGTGCGCCAGGCGCATCGCACCCTGTCCTTCCAGTTGTCCGGCGCCCAGCTCGGCATCACCATCACCACCCTGATCACCGGCTACATCGCCGAACCGGTGCTGGCCCGGCTGCTCTCGCCGCTGTTCACGGCGTTCGGCCTCAGCGCGGGTACCGCGCACGGCATTTCGCTGACATTGGCGCTGGTGCTGGCCACCTCGCTGTCGATGATCTACGGCGAGCTGGTGCCGAAGAATATCGCCATCGCCAAGCCGCTGGAGACCGCGCGGATCACGGCGGGCCCGATGATCTTCTTCTCCGTGGTCTTCAAGTGGATGATCTCCTTCCTGAACAGCAGCGCGAACTGGGTGGTTCGCCGCCTCGGGATAGAGCCGGCCGAGGAATTGCGGTCGGCTCGCTCCCCGCAGGAGCTGGGTTCGCTGGTCCGCACCTCCGCGTTGCGCGGCGCCCTCGACCAGCGCACCGCACAGGTCATGGACCGTTCGCTGCAGTTCGGTGAGCGCAGCGCCGAGGAACTGATGACCCCGCGCGTGAAGATCGAATCGCTCGACAAGTCCCACACCATTGCCGATCTCATCGCCGCGGCCAGCCGCACCGGCTACTCCCGTTTCCCGGTGATCGACGGCGACCTCGACAACACCCTCGGCGTGGTGCACGTCAAACAGGCCTTCACGCATCCGGCGGCCGCGCGACGCACCATCCCACTGCACTTGCTCGCACGCCCGGTGCCGGTGGTGCCCGCCAGCCTCGACGGTGATGAGGTGCTGGAACGTGTCCGCGCGGACGGTATGCAGATCGCGCTGGTCGTCGACGAATACGGCGGCACCGCGGGCATAGTCACCATGGAGGATCTGATCGAGGAGATCCTCGGCGACGTGCGCGATGAGCACGACGAGGAGGAGCGCGAGGTGCGCCGGGTCGCCGATGGCTGGGACTGCTCGGGTCTGCTGCGCATCGACGAGGTCTCCCGCGCCACCGGCTACGACGCCCCCGAGGGTGAATACGAAACGCTGGGCGGCCTGGTGCTGACCAGGCTCGGCCGCATCCCGGAGACCGGCGACGAGGTGATGCTGCCCAATTCGCCCGCGCACAACCGGCACCCGTACGAGACCGACGAGGGCGGTTGGATCGCCCGGGTCGAGCGAATGGACGGACGGCGCATCGACCGGGTGCGATTGATCCCGGTTACCCGCGAGGCGCTGGCCGAGCACACCAAACTCGGCCTCGCGCAGCAGGCCGAGCACGACCGGGTGGATCACCCCCAGCACACGGAGCACAGCCATGGGTGATCTGCTCGGGGTTCTGCTCACTGTCGTCCTGCTCGCGGGTAACGCCTTCTTCGTCGCCGCCGAGTTCGCGCTGATCTCGGCGCGCCGCGATCGCCTGGAAGCCCTTGCCGCCCAAGGTAAGCGCAATGCCAATACGGTGATCCGCGCGGGTGAGAACCTGTCCATGATGCTGGCGGCCGCCCAGCTCGGCATCACCATCTGCTCGATCCTGCTCGGCCGAGTCGGCGAGCCCGCCGTCGCGCATCTGCTGGAGGGCCCGTTCGATCTCCTCGGCCTGCCGGATCAGCTGCTGCATCCGGTGGCGTTCGCGGTCGCACTCACCATCGTGGTGATCCTGCACATCCTCTTCGGCGAGATGATCCCGAAGAATATCGCGCTGGCCGGCCCGGAACGCAGTGCGCTGCTGCTGGTTCCGATCCATCTGATGTGGCTGCGGCTGGCTCGTCCGATCATCGCGATCTACAACCTCGCCGCGAATCTCTCGCTGCGGCTGTTGCGGATCGAGCCCAAGGACGAGCTGGACGCCACCGTCTCGAGCGTCGAGCTCGCCGAGATGATCGGCGAATCCCGTTCGGAGGGGCTGCTCGACGAGGAGGAGCACCGCCGCCTGACCCAGGCGCTCGGCACCTCGGATCGGATCGTCGCCGATATCATGGTGCCGTTGGCCACCACCCGATCGGTTCCCCTGCGCGGTAACGGAACCACGCTCGGGGATGTCGAATCGGCGGTCGCCGAAACCGGCTTCTCGCGTTATCCGGTGCGGGCCGCCGACGGTTCACTGGTCGGCTACCTGCATGTGAAGGATGTGCTGGACAAGGTCGCCGACGAGAACGCGGGGCCGAACACCCCGATCCCCCGCACCGATATCCGTCCGCTGCCGGCGGTGAGCATGGGCACCACGCTCTACGAGGCGCTGGCCCGGCTGCGCCGCACCAACAGCCATCTGGGGCGCGTGGTGGACAGCCGCGGCAATACCACCGGCATTGTGGCGCTGGAGGATCTGGTGGAAGAGTTCGTCGGCACCGTCCGCGACTTCACGCACCGGGTGGCCGAATGACGTCGCATCGATCTCCCCGATAGGCGATGACCGTGCTCGTATTGCCCCGATCCGATTGGCAGGCGCGTGCCACCGCGCACCGCGCCCGGGTCGATGACCTCGTCGGCCCGTACCTCGAACGGCGGGCCTCGGGGTCGACGCATCCGGTGATCGACTTCCTGTTCACCTACTACGGACACAAACCCGCCCAGTTGCGGCGCTGGCATCCCGGGTTCGGTGTCGCGCTGGCGGGCGCGAAGGAGTACGACGGGGCGCGCGGGTATCGCAGGGTCTCGGCACCGCTCGCCGGGGATCGCACAGCCGCGGACGTCGAGGGGTCCGATGCGGTATTCGCGGCCGATCCGGCCTACCTCGAGCGCCGCCGCGACACCATTGAATTCGTCGCGAATCTGCTGCGGGCCACCGCATCCCGGCCCGCCCAGCTGTCCTGCTTCGGCTTGCACGAGTGGGCGATGGTGTACCGCACCGACGATGTCCGCCACCAGCAGGTGCCGCTGCGGCTGGGTCGCGACGGTACCGATGCGGTGGTCGAATCGATGTCGCTGCGCTGCACCCATTTCGACGCCTTCCGCTTCTTCACCCCGGAGGCGGTGGGCCGCAACGCCCTACAGTTGACCCGTAGCGATCAGGTGGCCAGGGAACAGCCCGGCTGCCTGCACGCCAATATGGACCTCTACAAATGGGGTTTCAAACTGGTCCCACTGATCTCCTCCGAACTGCTCCTCGCATTCTTCGAACTCGCCTGCGCCGCACGAGAACTCGATATGCGCGCCAGCCCCTACGATCTCGCCGACTACGGCTACGACCCCGTTCGCATCGAGACCCCCGCCGGGCGGGCGGAGTACGTGCGAACCCAGTCGGCCCTGGCCGAGCGCTCGGCCGAACTGCGCACCACTCTCCTGGACGCCTGCGACGCGCTGCTCACGCACGGGCGGCCCCCGGCCGACGCCGGGTGACACGGGCCGCGCCATAAATCCACTGTCCCAGCAGCTGGTACTGTGCGGCCCCGACAGACGCCGATATCAAGCCCCGGGTCCCGGTACGGCGGCGCTTACACAACCTGAAATTCCGCGGGCTGGATCGACATGTCATCGACAGCCACTGGCGATGATCAGTGCACCCGACTTCGGTCTTTGACGCGTATTGCGCTGTCCGACTGGCCTTTGGTGCACCATGCGTTCGATGCTCCGAGCAAACCGAACATTTGGAATTTTGCCAAAACCTTCCACCAAGTTACCGACTGTTACTACTATTCAGTCAGTTCGCGTCGCTGTCCCAGTCAGCTGACCCGACATGTACCGCACACCACTGACGCTTGGGGACCCGCAACGATGCGCTCACTGACGACAATGCGCCGCGCCAGACCACTGGCCTTGCTCACGGCGGGCGTGGTCGCCGCCATGATGCTGCCGAACAGCGCGTCGGCCGACCTACAGTCGGATATCACGACGGCCGTGCAGGAGTTCCTCGATGTGGGCCGTACCGCTGCGCCGCGTGCCGACTGCGGACCCGGCTCCCTGCCGGAACCCGGTTTACAGGGCGATGTTCCGGCCGCCGACCGCAATAGCGGGCGCAGCACCCAGGGCTATCGCTGCAACATCTCCATGGTCGGCAACTTCGCGGGCCGGGGTGCGGGCATCACCTCCACCAGCTTCGAACACTGCGCCTATATGGGATCGTTCTTCCCGGGCGACCTGATCAGTGAGGGCCGCGGCGTCCAGGTGCTCGACGTCTCCGACCCGGCCGACCCGCGCCCGACGGTCACCCTCACCGAACCGGCCATGCTGGCCGGAACCTGGGAGAGCCTCAAGGTCAACACCGAACGCAAACTGCTGGTCGGCACCGGAGTGCCGGTCGGCGAGGGCGTCGGCTACCTGTCGATCTACGACATCTCCGACTGCGCGCACCCGCGACTGCTCAATCCGGGCGCGGGCACCAATCTGCTGATGCCGCTACCGATTACCACACATGAGGGTGGCTTCTCCCCCGACGGCAAAACCTACTGGGCCTCCGGCATCGCACCCGGTTTCGTCAGCGCCGTCGACATCTCCGATCCGAGCAATCCGCGCGTGATCTGGCAGGGACTCACCGGCATCGAGGCGCACGGCATGGGCTTCAGTCCGGACGGAACCCGCATGTACATCTCGGCGCTCAGCGGTTTCACCGTGCTCGACGTAGGCGCGGTGCAGCGGCGCGAGCCCGATCCGCAGGTGCAACACCTCGGTCGAGTCTTCTGGACCGACGGCCAGGCCACCCAGCACAGCGTCCCGGTCACCTACGACGGCAAGCCCTACCTGTACACCGTCGACGAGGGCGGCTCGGGCGGCGTCAAGCTGATCGATGTGTCCAATGACAGCGCGCCCAAGGTCACCGCGAAGATCAAATTGGAGATCAACCTGCCGCAGCATCTCGACGCGAGCATCGGATCATCCATGGGCGGTTCGGTATTCGCCTACGAATCGCACTACTGCGCGGCCGACCGGCCCGATAACCCCACCGCACTCGCCTGTGGCTGGATTTCCTCCGGCATCCGCGTCTTCGATATCAGCGACCCGCGCGACATCCGCGAGATCGCGTACTTCAACCCGCCCGCCCGCACCGGCCGCAATTTGGAGATGTGGAACTCCCCGCACGCACTGGCCTCGATCATCGGCGTCCCGGCGATAAGCGCCCTGCCCGCGGCGCGCGCCGTGCTGGAGGGTCAGTTCAACCCGTGGGACGCTCTCACCCAGCGCACACCGAACGTGGCCTTCGGCGATATGTCCACCGACTGGTGCTTCTCACCCCCGGAATGGCGCGGCGACCAACTCTATGTGGCCTGCTCCGATAACGGATTCATGGTGCTGCAGTTGGAGAACGGCGTCTATACCCCGCCAGCCGACCAGCGCTCCACCGTCGGGTCCTGACGTGCCGGATCCGAACCAGGATTCGACCGCACCGCCGAGCGGGGCCCCGACACCGGACTCGGCGACGGAGGCGGATTCGAACGGGCCGCGCGGCACCGCCGATACGCTCGACCCGATGTCGGCGACCGGCCCGGTGCCGGAGAACGGCACCGGATCGAGCGCGGCAAGCAGGCTCGGTGCACCGACCCTGCGGATCCGGATCGCCGCGGCCGTGGCACTCGCGGGCACCCTGGTGGTGCTCGGCGCCGCCATGCGGCCGGTCGTCCTGCCCGAGAAGCATTCGGCGACACCGGTGCTCGACTCGGTCGAGATCGGATTCGCCCAGGATATGACCGCCCACCATCAACAGGCCCTGCAGATGGTGCAGCGGCTGGACCCGAACGCCGCACCCACCGTGCGGCGTCTCGCCCAGCAGCTGGCCGACTCCCAACGCACCGAGATCGGCACCATGCTGGGCTGGCTTCGCCTGGCGAAGGCCACCCCGCTCTCGCCGCGGCCGATGGCCTGGATGCACGCCGAAACCGGGGCATCGCACCACCATTCGTCGGCTACCCAGCACGACGGCTCGGCGGCCTCCGGCACCGGAATGCCCGGCATGGCGACCACGGCCGAACTCGACGCCTTGGCCGCCGCACGCGGCCGCGACGCCGAGATCCAGTTCCTGCGGCTGATGCTGCGCCACCACCGGGGCGGCATAACCATGGCCCAGGTCGCCGACCAACTGCTCACCCACGGCCCCGTCAAGGAATCCGCCCGCTCCATGCTCCAAGCCCAAAGCCAAGAAGTCGGCATCATCGGCCTGCTGCTCACCCAGTTGGGCGGCGAACCTCTCTCCTGAACACCGACGGAGCACGGTCGGGGCTCTCGACCCGCCTCCGTCAGCACGGACGCGGGCTGAAAGCGGCCCCCGGGCGACCTGGCACCCGGCCTCGGTATTGTCGATCATGGTCGGCGGCTGCGGCCGGGAAAGGTTGAACCAGACGATGATCCAGGCGGATGCGATCACCATTCCGGCGCACGTGCACGGCTACCCGGCGGTGGCCTTCGGTGGTTATGTCGCGGGCCTGCTCGCCGCGCGCGCCGAGGACGCCACCGAATTGCGGGTCGACTTCCGCAGCAAGGTTCCGGTCGATACCCCGCTCCTGTCGACCGTCACCGACTCCGGCGGCCGGGCGCTGACCACACTGGACGGCACGGTCCTCGCCGAGACCGCCAAGTCGACCGTCACCGTCGCCCCGCCCGCGGGCCCGTCCTGGGCGGAGGCGCGAGCACTGACCGAGGCGGCCATGGCCTCCGGTGAGCGACGGGTCACCGACTGCTACGGCTGCGGCTCCGCCTGCGCGCCCGGCCGCGGACTTCGCCTGTTCCCCAGTACGCTGCCCGACCGCGAACTCATCGCCGCAGCCTGGACGCCCGACCCCGCCCTGGCCGCCGCCGACGGCACGCTCTCCCCCGAGAATGTCTGGTCCGCCCTCGACTGCCCCGGCGGCTGGGCGGGTATTCGCCTGGCCGGGATGCGTCCGGGCGCCGTCACCGCCGCGCTCACCGCCACCCAGTTGGAGCCCATTCCCGCGGGCGCCGACTACATCTCCTACGCGTGGCCCATTTCCCACCACGGCCGCAAGTACACCGTCGGCGTCGCGCTGACCACCCCCTCCGGCACCCTCTGCGCACTGGCCGAGGCGCTGTGGCTGGAACCACGCGAAATATCGGCGCGCTGAACCGCTTTCGTCCGGGCTCGGGTCAGGAGTTGTCGACGAAGCGGTACCAGCGCGTGTGGAATATCCGATAGCCGATGCCGCGCTCCGCGGGTGGGCCGAGGTAGGGCGGTGGGGTGTCCGGGAAATAGCCGAAGCCTTCGGAATTCGTTTCCGATCCTTCGATGTAGAACAGACAGCCCCCGTCACGCCGGGCGATGTAGCGGATCGCGTAGACGCCCAGACGGGTGCGGTGGCCCGGATCGGTGCACGTGACGGCCTGGTCCTCCAGGATGCCGCGCGACATCTCCCAGCCTGTCCTTTCCGGGATTTCGAACCACACCAGCGCCGCGAGGGTGCCGATCAGTACCGGGGCGGCCAGGCACAGCTGGACGGCGCGATAGCGGACCAGGCCGAGCAAGCCGAACAGCGCCGCGACCGAACCCGCCGCGACCAGCCCGATCCAGAGCACCACCTTGGTCGTCTGCGTGCCCTGGGAGGCGATCACCCAGCACAATGCCAGGCATAGCACCGCGACAACGCCGATGACCAGCACCATCCAGCACACGAACCAGAGCGGAGCGCGCGCCCGCTCCCGCCCACCGACGCTCATTCACACAACATAGTGTCCGCCCCCACCGCGACAGGCGGATTCGGTCGGCTTTCGCAGTACCGCACCGGGATTCGACGGATACGAGAAAACCCCCGGCCGCTGCCCCCGTGAGGGAGCGGGCCGGGGGTTTCCCGTGTCGGTCAGTGTGACTCAGAGCGGAGGGAATCCGGCCGAGCCGGTCGCCACCCAATTCCACAACGCCGCAGCGCGGTTCGTGACCAAAGCGACAATGTCGAGAACTACGCTTCCCATACTTTCCTAACCTCCAGCGATCTGCAATGCAGCGACCAGGTTAACGGATCGATCGCGGACACGCGCACCCGGTCGAACGACAACCCCCGGCCGGAAGCCGCCGACCAGGGGTTGTCGATATCAACTCGGCTAGCCAGTGTTTTGAAAGTGCGTCTTGTGGGGTGCTGCGCCGGGTGCCCGTTGGAAGTGTTGGGGTGAATGATGTTGTTCGGGTGAGCGTGTCGGTGTCGGTATGAGAAGAGGTCTCCGGTAGATGGGTAAGCGACCAAGCATTACCTGACAACCGGAGACCTCGTGACCAGGGTAGCGGTGACGAGGCGGGCGGATCTGACTGACGCGCAGTGGCGGCGGTTAGAGCCGTTGCTGCCTCGTGGATGGAAGGCGGGCCGCCCGCCGAAGTGGACGAAACGACAGCTCATCGATGGGATTCGGTGGCGTACTCGGGTGGGCTCGCCGTGGCGGGACGTGCCGGAGTGCTACGGGCCGTGGCAGACGGTGTACGGGTTGTTCCGCCGCTGGCAGCGGGCGGGGGTGTGGTCGCTGATCTGGAAGATGCTGCAGGCGTTGGCCGATGCGGCCGGGCGCATCGTGTGGCGAGTGAGTGTCGATTCCACCATCGCCAGGGCGCATCGTCATGCCGCCGGTGCCCGGTCCGATGGTGACGAGCAGGCCGAGCCGCCCGGTGGAGTCGGTACCGAGCCGACCGATCACGCGTTGGGACGGTCTCGTGGCGGGTGGACCACCAAAACGCATCTGGCGTGTGAGCAGGGCCGCAAGGTGCTGTCGGTGTTGCTCACCGCCGGTCAGCGCGCCGACTGCCCGCAATTCACGAGCGTGCTCGAGTCGATCTCGGTGCCGCGCGTGGGCCGGGGACGAGCACGGACCCGTCCGGACCAGGTGCTGGCCGACAAGGCCTACAGCTCACGCGCCAACCGGGCCTACCTGCGTGAACGTGGGATCACCGCGACGATCCCGGTGAAGGTGGATCAGGCGGCCAACCGGAAGAACAAGGGCTCCGCCGGTGGCCGGCCACCGGCGTTCGACCCCGACCGATACAAAGACCGTCACGCGGTCGAATGCGGTATCGGCCAGCTGAAGGAAAACCGTGCCATGGCAACCAGATACGACAAACTCGCCGTCCGCTACCTGGCCACCGTCCAGATCACCGCCATCAACCAATGGCTCCGACACGGCTGAGAAAGGTCACGTGCGCCGCCCTCAGCCACTTTCAAAACACTGGCTAGTCACGTTTGGCCAGCGCCGACCACTTCTCGGCGGTGGTGTTCCTCGTGTCGCGATGTGAGGGAGGGCTGGCGATTCGATGGTGGTCGTCGCGCGGATGGTCATCTCGGTCGATCAGCACGCCAACCCTGGATTGGTATCTCTGCTGTTCCGGTGTCTCGGAGTGCAGACTGTCCGCGCACTGCCCGTACCGGAGCTACCTGGTCGACGGCTGCCGAACCGGTCGTGAGTGTCTGCCAGTAGCGGCACCAGGCTGGCCAGAGGATGACGAACGCTGCTGCGGCCAGCCAGAGCGGCCACTGGTACTGCAGCCACCAACTCATGAATTGCCGGTTTTGGCTCGCAAGCTCGCTCGGTGACGTGTCTATGAGGACCAGGTTCGCGTTGGCCACGATGAGGTTGCAGCCCAGCACCACCAGCCATCCGAGGGGATAGCACATGATCGCACCGAGGGCATGGATTCGCGGTCCGGCACGAAGGAGGCTTCGGCGCAGCGCGGTCGGTGGATGGGTGAGGCGGGCTACCGCCCACCCTGCAAGGCCGGATCGGCGTATGCGGGCGGTGGCGACGGCTATTCCGGCAGGGCTCGATGCGGCCGCAATGTAATCGGCGTTGAGTTCGGCGCTCCACGATCCCGCGGCGGGCATGGCGATCGCGGCCAGCAGTACGGCGGTGGCACTGAGCAGCATCAGGCCGAGATGAAACAGCAGACCGAGGAATTGCCCAGCCTTGTGGCTGGCGCCGTCCAGGCCGACGGTGTGCAGGAAGTCGATTGCCTGGATGCCCCAGCTGATGCTGACCGGGACGAGCATGGTGGCAACGGCTATCGGAAGCCAGTGTTTGAGGACCCATTCCAGCGGACTGACGGCACCGAGCAGGATGTTGTCTCCCTGACGACAGTGGCCGATCTCGTGCAGGATGACCGCCTCTGCCGCAGGCCGATCCTTGCGCCACAGAATCGTCAACGGTCCGAATATCGCCAGCCGTGGCTGTCGCAGGCGATGGAAATAGGCCATCGCCAGCAGATCGGTGCGCCTCAGATTGACCCGGATATCGACAGTCGCCAGTTGTGCGAGAGCGAACGCGGAGATGGCTGCCACCGTCGGCAGGTCGGGCGGATGTTCCAAGCGGTAACGGTGCTCGACGATGCGGCCTCGCAGGCGGGCGCCGAACACGGTCGCGACAGCGGCGAGTACGACCAGCACGGGTACCAGGTCGACGACACTCGGGATGCGGAGCAGAGCGCTGTAGGCGACCGCCGCCGACGCCTTCGGCGTAACGCCGACCAGATCCATGATCAAAGACCACCACTGGCTGGCATTGTGCGGGATGGTCCAGGCCACCGTTCCCGCCAGCCAGAACAATAGCCATGGCGGGGCGGGTGCCCTAACTGGTCGGCGGGAGTCGGTCATCTGTGTCTATTCGTGAAGAGGAGGGCCGTAACTGGTCAATTCGCCGACGGTGGGACTGCCTGCAAAAAGGCTCGGGTACCAGCACCGTCGCTGATCAGCGCGCGCACGATACGGAAGGTCAGTAGTTCACTGTCGGTGGGAGCGACGCCGCTGGCGAGAAGTGCGCGGTTGATGGTGTCGATCACCATCCGCAGCTCCGGGTAGTCCGGCGCGGGCGCCGATTGCCCACGGCGGACGCGGCGATCCCAGAGATCGCCGAGGTTCTTCACCAATGTCGAGACGCTGCTTGCATTGCCGCCCAGCAGATTCCACGTCGCGTGACCGGCGACAGCGACCGCCGCCAGGATCTGCGGGAAAATGACGAACGCCAACCCCGGGTCGAAGCCCCCAGGCACCGAATTGGCCCTGCGAAACAACTCGTCCCGATCGGTACCGCCCGCCAGGTACGCGGTAACGAACTCAGGTGCCAGCTCGGCTTCCTCGGGCACGGTCGCTTCAGCCAAACGAACCGCCCAATCCAATACCTCGGTGGAACTAGCCCCAAGTCCCTTCCAGGAGTGGGACCGATGAAATTCCGATGTTGCCGTCATATACCCCTCCCTTCTCGTGGATGCGCGCCGCTCATGGTGTCGGGAATTCGGCTGTCGTTCGCCAGAAGCTGCATGGGGAGTTCCTTCGGGGGGAGACGAAATCGGGGTCCCTACGACTTTCGGTTATCGATACCTCTGCCAAAAGGCACCCCAGGGCGCATTCCAGGAAACCAAGGGTGAGCACCATGTCACCCCTGGGGTGGTACCGGCACCAACGAAACGAACAGGCATGAAGTCGTCAACGACCACCACTGCTGGATCCCAGCCGATTCCTGCCCCTCACTACCCGTCAAGATCGATGGCGAGGATTCGGGCTACTTTTTCTCCGTCGGATATTTGTCGCCGCGTTCGATCAGCTCGGCCTTTCGAAGAACTCGTCTTTCTGCTCACGAAAACAGTCAACCGCGCTCGGCCGGCGACCACCCTGCAAGGCCCCCTGACCGTTGTCCCGGTCGAAGATCTGCTGCGCCGCGGATCCCGAACGCTCACCGGCTCAGGCATGGTGCTCACGCGCCTGGGGCGGCCGCCATCGCCGCCCGGGCGGCCCGGTCGAAGGGGCTGGTGCCGCCCTCGGCCCGGCACAGTACCTGCGCGCCTTCGAGCAGGCTGATCAGCAGACATGCCAGATCAGCCGCCGCACCCGGCGCCATACCCGCGGCGGTGAGCGCGGCCGTGAGCCGATCGGTCCACGCGGCGAAAGTCGTTGCGGCGATGCGGCACAACTCGCCACCGTCCTTGCCCGCCGCTACGGTGACGGCCGCGATCGCACAGCCGCTGCCGTGCGCCGCCTCCTCGATCACGGGCCGGGCGAAATCCAAGAAGGACGCCACGACGGCGCGGGGGTCTGCCCCGGCCAGTTCCGCCATGCGCCATGCGACGTCCTGCCCGTGCAGCCTCGCGGCCTCGGCCACCAATTCGGTTTTCCCGCCGGGGAAATGGTGATAGATCGCCCCGCGTGCGGCACCGCTCTCGGCGAGCACCGCCGTGAACGACATGCCCGCCAAACCGTTGCGGCGCAGGTTGTCCACGGCCGCGTCGAGCATTCGGGCCCGGGTGGATCTGGTCATTGTCGACAGCCTCCTCCACTTGACTAGTACGGCCATCCTAGTGCATGGTGTGTTCGCTAGTACGCACGTACTAGCGATTTTGATTCCTCCGAAGAGACAAGGACACGAATCCGTGCCTTTCACCGTCATCGCACCTCGCGGAGTCCTCACCGAAACCGGCGAACGTCAACTGATCGCGCAGCTGATCGAGGCCCTCATCGACAGCAGCGGGCTGACCGGCAACACCTTCTTCACTCCGGTCGTCGGCGGCCACCTGCACCTCCTCGACCCCGAACACGTCCAGACCGGCGGCGTGAACCGTCCCGTACTGCTCATCGAGCTCAAACTGCCCGGCATCGGCCTGCCCACCCCGCAGGATCGCTCTGCCTTCATCGCCACCGCGACCTCGATCGCCGCCAAGCACGTCGTACCCGGCCACTCCGCCGACGACATCTGGATCAACATCAGCTACGCCGCCGACAGCGGCTGGGGAATCGGAGGAGTCGCCTACAGCAACGACGCCCTGATCGCGGCCATCACCGCCGCCGAACCCGCGCCGGCCGACTGAGCCAGGATCCGCTCCCATCGGGTGCCGCCCGCTACTGCGCGGGCGGCACCACCCATCCAACGAAAGACATCTCATGACACCACTTCTCACCGGGAAGTCGATCGCATTCCTGTCCGCCAACGAAGGCGTCGAACAGGTCGAGCTACAGCACCCGTGGAATGCCCTGCGCGCCTTGGGCGCCCACACCGTGCTGCTCGCCCCGGAACCGGGATTCGTGCAAGCGTTCCATCATCTCGATCGTGCCGACCGCTTCCCCGTCGATCTGCGCACCACCGACGCTGCCGCCGCGGACTACGATGCCCTGGTCCTGCCCGGTGGTGTCGCGAATCCCGATATCCTGCGCCGAGATTCGGCAACGCACCGCCTGTTGCGCGAAGCCCGCCACACGCACATCCCCGTCGCCGCCATCTGCCACGGCCCGTGGACACTCATCGACGCCGGGCTCGTCGCCGGCCGCACCATCGCAGCCTGGCCGAGCCTGGCCACCGACCTCGCCAATGCAGGAGCGGTGTGGACGCCTGAACGTGTCCACACCGACGGCACCCTTATCACCGCGCAAGGGATCGACGACCTCGAAGAATTCACCGAGCGACTGATATCTGCGCTGGCGCACCGCGCGGCGCAGGTGGTGAGTTGAAGATCGAACTCGGCTGGGCGCGCGGCCCAATGCTTCGACCGCGCGCCTGAGCCCTCGCACCTGCGCAGGAGACCGAATGACTTTCCAGGATCCCCGATTCCGCGGCTGCAGCCTCGCCACTTCGCCCTCGCCGCCGCGGGAGCGCTGATCACCCTCAGCGACGGCGACGTGTTGTGCTCGTTGAACGGCTTCGCCGTGAGCGCTCATCACCTGCCATAGTCCCAGTCATCCCAGAAGTCGTGAAGCGGGAACAAATCGACTGTGTCGTCCCGGGGCTCCGCGAAGAGGGATTCGACCCGCTGCGATTCCCGCGTGTCCGGTGCGTCGGACGGGCCGTCGGCATCGACCGCGTGGTGCGGTGGTGCATGTCGGGACGGTTCGTACGAAGTGGGCGCGCGGGCAGAGCGTTGAGGTCGGATGTTGGTTCGGCTGGTGGCGTTCGTCTAAGAGCCGTGTGACGGGAGACTGTCACGCACGGTTCTGTGAGAGCCTGGGGGTGCGATTCCCCCGGGCCACTCGACCGGCGGCCTTCTTCGCGAAGAGATACCGGTGAGCGCAAAGTATGCGTTCATCGAATCCGAGGAAGGCAACTATCCGGTCGCCAGCATGTGCGGGTGGGCGGGTGTGTCGCGGTCGGGCTATTACGACTGGAAGAATCGACCTCAGTCGGCGACCGCGGCCCGGCGTGAAATCCTTACCGCCGAGCTGAAATTCGCGTTCGAGCATTCCGACGGCACGTATGGCTATCGGCGTGTCCACGCTCAGCTGGCTCGGTGGGGCACGGTCGTGGATCCAGAGACGGTGCGGTCTATCATGCGTGAGCTGGATCTTCGTGCGTGTCAGCCGCGTCCGTTCCGGCCGGTGACGACGATAGCCGGCGATGTCGGCATGCTGGCGGACCTGGTGCGCGGCGAGTTCAGCACCGATCGGCCCGGGACCAGACTCGTCGGCGATATCACCGACATCCGCACCGGGGAAGGCTGGCTGTATCTGGCGACGGTGCTCGATTGCTTTTCCAAGAAGGTCATCGGGTATGCGAAGGCAGAACACATGCGCACCGAACTCGTCGTCGACGCCTTGCAGATGGCCGCAGACAATGTCGAGTTCATACCTGGTGTCACGATCTTTCACTCCGACCGTGGCACTCAGTATCTATCCGAGGAGTTCGCAACCACGGCAAAGAGATTGAACGTGCTCCGTTCGGTCGGACGCACCGGGATCTGCTTCGACAATGCCTGGGCGGAATCGTTCAACGGCACCCTGAAGAACGAGCGGGTTCATCGGACACAGTACCCGACGCGGGGACACGCCCGCACCGACATCACCCGCTATATCGAATTGCGGTACAACCAGATTCGACTGCATTCCTCGCTTGGCTACCGCACACCGAACGAGGTAGAGTCCGAATGGCTCGAACGGAACCGAGCGGCCTGAGAATCAAAATCTCACTGTCCGAATGTTTTCCGGCACCTCAGGTCTTCCCGGAAAGACCGTCCGGGTTGTTGAAGGGGTTGTGTGGCTTGGGTTTTGTAACGGTTGAGTCCTGGTGGACGGCATCGGTGGTGTCGGCTGGTTTTCTGGGCGTGAGGCTGTGAGGATCGGTCTCACCATTTCGGGCGGGAGGATGACGTGGCACCAGGACAAACACTGTCGCGGGTGATACTGCCGACAGCGGCCACAGCGGTGATGACCACGGGGCTGGCGGTGGCGGTGAACTACGCGACCGGCGGGGATCATTCGGTCTGGACATGGGTGGCCGTCGTCGTGCTGACCGTGGGCGTATTCGCGGCATCACTGTGGGTCCAAAGCGGACAAAACACACCCCCACCCGGACGACAGCCCGTCGTCGGGGTCGATCTACGTAACGTGAAGGCTGGAAGAGCGCTGCGGGTCAAGGGAATACGCGCGACCGGTACTGGGGTCAGGGCACGCCGAGTGCGGTCCGGCGGTGACATGTCTTTCGAGGACATCCACCCCGGACGTGACGACGCCACCCCCTCATGAACGAGGACACTCGCCGGCCTGCCGCACCGATCTCCCTCGACCGGGTAACCGCCAGGCGTGATCTGTCGATCATCCAGAACAACCACCACTACGAGATCGGGGTCGTGTCCAACACGGCCATGCTCACCGGCAGGTCACTGTACGTCTCGCAGGTACGTGAATTCCTTGCCCCGGTCAACGGATTGCAGGACCGTGACCACGAACTCGAGGACCTGGCCGCGTTCTGTCGCGGCGATGACCCCTACCTGTGGATCAGGGCCGAACCGTGGGCGGGGAAGTCCGCGTTGCTGTCGTGGTTCACCCTGTTCCCGCCCTCCGAGATGACGGTGATCGGATTCTTCATCACCGACCGCCTTGCCGACCAGAACACCCACACCGCCTTCACCGCCGCCATTTTGGACCAACTCGCAGTCCTGCTGCCAGATCAACAAGCGTTGATCGCCGCCGCCACCATCAACCGCGACGGACTCCGCAGCGAACTCCTCACCCTCGCCGCACGCCGCGAAGCCGACAACGGCCGCCGGTTAGTGCTGGTGGTGGACGGGTTGGACGAGGACACCGGCAAACCACCGATCGTGACCCTGCTGCCGCCGCGCCCGGACGCGAACCTGCGGGTCATCGTCGCCAGCCGCCACGGCCCAACCCTGCCTATCCCCCGCAATCACCCTCTCGCCGGGGCCAAGACTCGGCCACTGACCTCCTCACCCTTCGCCGCGGATGTCCGCGACCAGGCCGTCACCGAACTCGGTGCTCTGTTGCGGGGTCCCGTCGAGCACCGTGACCTGCTCGCACTGATCACCACCGCCAACGGCCTCACCGCCTCCGAACTCACCGACCTCACCGGCATGGCGCCGTTCGAGATTCACGAACTACTGCATGCGGTCGCCGGACGAAGCCTGCGCACCCGCTCGGACTACTCCAGCCCCGGCAACACCGCAGACCCCGTCTACGCGCTGGCCCACGAAACCCTGCAACGCACCGCAGAGACCGAACTCGGCACCACCTACATCAACAAATGCCTCGATCAATTGCACGCCTGGGCCGACCGCTACCGCGACCTCGCATGGCCCGACCACACCCCAGACTTCCTGCTACGCCGCTACTTTCCAATCCTCGACAAACACAACGAGCTTTCGCGGATGGTGGACTTAGCTCTCGACGCTGGCCGTCACGACCGGATCCGCGCGCGTATGGGGAGCGACTGGATCGCCCTCAACGAGATCCGCCTTGCACAACAACGTATCTATGAGCAACCCGACCCAGGCCTGCTCAAAACCGCAAGGTTGACGAACTACCGTGATTACCTGCACAGGCGCAACGACAATATCCCTCATCAACTATTGACAGTCTGGGCTCGCCTGGGAAATCTCGAGCGCGCGGAAACCGTCGCTCGCAGCGACGCTAATCCGCAGTCGCGGGTTCACGGACTGGTCGACCTGGCCGTAGCAGTGGCGGCGACCCATCCCGAGCACACTGTTCGACTCATCGACGAAGCCACGGTCGCAGCTTCCGACATCTCCCAAACAAGCCTGCAGGGCTTCACCCTCGCAAACGTGGCCGAGCAGCTTGCGTCGATCGACTTCGATCGCGCAGAAGTCATCGCTCGTGATATCGCCGATCCTCTCCAGCGAGCCCAGGCGCTGACCTGGTTGGCGCACAGCGCAGCGGAAATCGAACCCGGCCGCGTTCTCCGCCTCGTCCGTGAAGCCGAAGCTGCCTCACACGCCATCCACGACCCTGATCGGCGAGACAGAGTGATACAAAGTTTGGCGGACGTGACGAACCGCTTGGATATCGACGAAGCGGAAGCCGTCGCTGACAGCATCACTGATCAATCGCTGAAGTTCAGCTCGCTCCTCAAACTCGCCCGTCTAGCTGCCGCCACCGACCCAGACCGGGCCATAGATCTCATCCATAAGGCGGAGGCGGTTGCTCGCGGGCAAACCGAAATGGAACGCAGGGCCAATGAGATCATCCGTGTTGCTTCGGTGGCGGCGAGTATTGATCCCGATCGCTGCATGCGCATTGTCGATGATGCTGAAACCATCGCTCGCGGCCTGCCGAAGAACGGGGACCAGGCTCGAGTACTCGCTCGATTGGCCGAGGCCGTGATCGACATCGACTCCGACCGCGCTGAGCGGTTAGCGTTCGACGCGGAGATCATCGCCGCGCGCGAGGCTGAACCGGGCGTCACCGACTATGTCCTCGCTCGCATGGCCGCCCAACTCGTAGGTATCGATGCGGATCTCGCTGAGAGCCTGGCACGCCATCTCACAGACCCGGAACAGCGCACCTACGCCCATACCCATGTGGCGATCGCGCTAGCGGCCGTCGACCCCGACCGCGCCGAAACGCTGACTCGAGACATTGCTGACCCGGTGCAACAAAACTATGCGCTGGTGCATACGGCGATCGCGGCAGGCAGCGTCGACCTCGACCGCGCTGAGATTCTGGCACACCGAATTTCCGACCTCGGGGAGCAAGCGTATGTACTTTCCACACTTGCCGAACGAGCCAGCACGACCAACTCTTCTTACGCGGTTCGACTGACCGACAAGGCAGTAGCTATCGCACGTGACCTCCTCGAGCCAGCACAACAAACTCACATTCTCGGCGTTGCAGCCAAAGCGATCGCCCAGATCGATCCCGACCGCGCAGCTGGACTAGCCGCAGACGCGGAGACAACCGCCCGCAGCATCACCGACACGGCACAGCAGGCCAACCCTCTCGCCCACCTCGCTAGAGCGGTAGCGACCTTCGATCTCGATCACGCTGAAACCACTGCCCGCACTATCGTCGACCTGGTGCAGCGAGTCCAGGTACTCGCTGACCTCGCTGACGTAGCCGCTGATCAACATCCCGATCGTGCAGTGAATCTCGCACGCGAAGTGGTTTCTCTGGTCGATGACCTCCCCGAATTCCTGCACCATTTCTCCACACGAGCGGACGTGGTCAAAGCAATTGCCCGGATCGATCCCGACCGCGCCGAGGCCATCGCCCGCAGCATCTCCGATCTCGGACACCAGTCCGCAGCACTCACATTGCTGGTCGACGCCTGGGCACTGACCGCGCCCGATCGCGCCGAATCGATCGCCCTCAGCATCCACGACCCCATCCAGCAAGCAGACGCCCTCACACGCCTCGCGGCAGCACTCGCAAAATCCAACTCTTCCCGCAACGGCATAGCCAAACACGCTGCGGTCGAGACGAGTTCACTGAACCGCCCATCCGCTACTACCGAACTCACACCGAGACAGTCCAAACGCCTACTCGCAATCGCGTTGTCAGTAGCACCAATGGAGCGTGCTCTGCCCGCCTTCCCTGTCGTCGCCCCGACCGTCCTGCACGCCATCGCAGTCGAGCTGATGGACAACCAGGGACTCCCTGACGAATAGACCCACGGACAAACTGAGGTTCCCCGCTAATCCGGAGAGCGGACTATCTGGTTCCGGCTGGAACCCGTTGATGGTAGTTGGCCTCGAACCCGTCCGGTGATCGCCAATCCAGCTTCTTCTGGATGCGTAGGGTGTTGTACCAGCCGTAATGGCAACGGACGCCCATACCAGCCGAGGGCCATCGAGCCCGGTCATCGAGAGCGGCGCCTCATGGTGGGTGTTGTCGCCGATTCCGGTGACAACACCCACCGTCACGAGGATGATCGTGCCGAATTGCCGGCGGGTGCGAGCCTTCGCGTTCCGCAGACCGCGAGTCTTTGGCGAGAGTGGGTGCCGCCGGTGGTGGGGTCGAATGGCTCGTGAGATGTCGTGCCGCAGAGCACTTTCCATTAGGGCGCTATGCCTCGCTGCGCAATCAACCAGACCGGAAACGAGGAGGGCATGGATGGCGGCAGTTGCGTGCGGAATCGACTGGGCGCAGGATCACCACGACGTAGCGATCGTCGACTGCGACGGCAAAGTGGTTGCCAGCGACCGGATCTTCGACACTGCCGAGGGTTTGAGCATCCTGTTGCAGATGTTGTCCGAGCATGATCCGACCGATGGGCAGCTGCCGATCGCGATCGAGACCAGCCGAGGTCTGCTGGTGGCAGGACTGCGCGCCGCTGGACGAAAGGTCTTTGCGATCAACCCGTTCTCGGTGTCGCGCTATCGAGACCGCTACCGGTCCTCACGGGGCAAGTCCGATGCGTTCGACGCCATGGTGCTCGCCAACATCCTGCGCACCGATGTCGATACCCATCGGCCGATGCCCGACGATTCGGTCGAGGTGGAAGCCCTGCGGGTGCTCACCCGTGCGCACCAGGACGCGGTTTGGGAATGCTCTGAGGTCACCAACCGGATCCGGACGCTGCTGAAAGCGTTCTTTCCTGCGGCGCTGTCGGCATTTGAACGCGGCGGACGCCACCGGTTGGATTCTGCGGCGTGCCGGACCATCCTGTCTGCTGCCCCGACCCCGGAATCAGCCCGATCGCTGACGACACGACGGCTGTCGTCTCTGCTGAAAAGGGCTGGGCGGCAACGCGGAATCGCCGAAGAAGCGGCGCGCCTGAATGAGCTGCTGCGACAGGACGCGATGCATCAACCCTCAGCCGTCGAGCGTGCAATGGGGCTGCAGCTGCAGGGCCTGCTTCGTCAGCTCGACGCCATCTGCGACACGGTGACCGAACTCGAGGACGCCGTCGAAACTGCGTTCCACGCCCATCCGGACTCCAGGATCGTGAGCAGCTTCCCAGGTGTCGGGACGCAGCTCGGTGCCCGCTTTCTCGCCGAGATCGGCGACGACCGCGCCCGGTTCGCCGATACCCGAGGACTCAGAGCCTTCGCCGGCGCAGCGCCGGTCACCCGAGCATCAGGCAAGAGCAGTTTCGTGCATGCCCGTCGCGCCAAGAACAATCGCCTCGCGACCACCGGCTATGTGTGGGCACTGGCCGCTGTCCGCCACGACAAAGACTGGGAAGCGCTCTACCGGGCCCGCCGCGATCACGGCGACCGGCACACCGCCGCACTGCGCCGGCTGTTCAACATCATGCTCAGCAAGCTCCACCACTGCTTGAAATCCGGCCGGGTCTACGACCCAGCGCATTTCCCTGTCAAGTCAGCGTGTTGAGTCCCTTCTTGAAGCAAGGTTCCCCTGATGTTATTTGGTACCCGTTGTGGGGCAGCCACGGCGGTCAGGCGCGGGACCACTGACAGCAGATGATCTACCGAGAGAACATGTTTTAGATTGGCTGCGCGAACTACAGCGGTTGAATTCGTGTTGTCGCTGGGCTTGACGTTGTTGATCTGTGGTTGCGGTTCACTTGGTAGGTGAGGTACCCGCAAGGCGGTGGGCTGACCGCGCAGCGTCGAGAGATGCGGGAGCGGTTGCGGTTTCAGGCCGCGGCTGGGTTTGCCCGCGGTGACACCAGCACGGTGATCGCCAAACGGTTACGGGTCAGTGTGCGGTCGGTGCAACGGTGGCGCCGCGACTGGCGGACCGGCGGCCGGGAAGCGTTGCGGTCCAAGGGGCCTGCGTCGTTACCGTTGCTGTCCGACGAGCAGTTCCGGGTGCTGGAACGAGAGTTGGCCAAAGGCCCCGCCGAGCACGGCTGGCCGGACCAGAAATGGACTCTGGCCCGGATCAAGACCGTGATCGGTCGGCGGTTCCACCTCTCCTACACCGTGAAAGGTGTTGCGCTGCTACTGCACCGGCACGGCTGGAGCTGGCAGGTCCCGGCCCGGCGTGCCGTCGAACGCAACGACGCGGCGGTCGCGGTATGGATGAAGAACACGTGGCCGCAGGTAAAAACGCCGCGGCGGCGCTCGATGCCTGGCTCGTCTTCGAAGACGAGGCCGGGTTCTCGATGACGCCGCCGTCGGTCCGTACCTGGGCACCACGCGGGTCCACTCCGATCGTGCGAGTGCGCGGGCGCACCACACGAAGGGTCTCGATCGCCGCACTGACCTGCTACCGGCCGGGACACAGGTCCCGGCTGATCTGGCGACCCTACCGGCACAACCGAACCCGTTCAGGCAGAAAAAGTTTCGCCTGGACCGACTACCGAGACCTCCTCATCGCCGCACACCGCCAGCTCGACGGCCCTATCATCGTGATCTGGGACAACCTCAACACCCACCTCACCGACGGCATGCGCCGCTTCGCCGCCGCCTGCGACTGGCTGACCATCTACCAACTGCCCGCCTACGCGCCGGACCTGAACCCGGTCGAGGGAATCTGGTCACTGCTACGCCGCGGCCGGCTCACCAACCGCATCATCACCGACCCCGACCACCTCATGCAGATCATCCGCAACGACCTGCACCGCATCCAATACCACCCCCACCTCCTCGATGGCTGCCTCACAGCCACCGGCCTCACACTCAAACGATCATGACGACATCACAAATTCAACCGCTGTAATCATTGGGACGATGTCGACTGTCCGGTATTGTCGAATATCGCGCGTTCAGCCTGCCGACCACATTTGCCGGTGTTTCAGCATCGAATTGCCGCGACAGATGATGTAGTGGATCGGCGGGCGCTGGGCGATGCCGAACTGGATCGATGGCCCGCACGGAGGCGGACGAAATGCGTTGGGTGCAGCGGTAGCCCGCCTGCACGGGGTGCCAGCGGGTCGATCCGGACGACCCCGGCGTAGGCTGCTGACCGCCGACAACCCGTCGATTGCGCTGGAACCATCGGTGGCTGTGGCTCAATTTCGGTACGTTGGCCGTGAGCCTGCGCTCTTCTGCGGGTGTCCTGGCTTTTGGCGAAGGTAGGGTGGGATGGAACCAGTATCGATGATCGCGGCGGCAGTCGCAGTCGGCGCGGCGTCTGGCCTAGGGGACACCGCTAAGAAGGTCGTCGCGGACGCCTACAGCGCGTTGAAGGGCTTGATTGGCCGCCGCTACACAGTGATCGACGCGGAGGTGCTGGGCGTGGAGTCTGAGCCCGAGGAGCCACTACGCCGTCAGCTGCTGGCTAAGAAACTGGGCCAAGCCGGAGCTGGCGACGATGCAGAGCTGCAGGCGGCCGCCGAGAATCTTCTGCGCGTTGCTGCGGACGAAGCACCAGAAGCGGCGCAGACCGTGGGCATCCGGGTGAGTGAGGTGCGGGCCGATGGCGGTATCGAGATTGCTGATCTTACAGCCAACGACGGTGGCGGTGTTCAGGTCTCGCATCTCACGGCTGGCGAGTCCATCTCGCTGCGCGGGTTCACCGCGTCCAGGCCCGCCGACCCTCCCACGGCGCCCCGGTAATCCCCGGCCCGGGTGCGCGGTTAGTCGGGCGGGGAGCCACGGACGTGCCGCCGCAGACAGCGGACTGGGAAGAAGTGGCACGGGCGCTGGCGGTGTCGATCTCGCACCTGGAAGTCGGTCGGGATGTGACGATCACTCTGAACATCACTGTGCAGCAGTTCATCACCCAGCACGTGGTCCCGGAGTTGGCGCGTTCTGGAAAGCGCGCCCCTGCCATGATCATCGGCAGGATCCCGTCCGAACCACATCGCGGCTTCGTGCAACGTGACGAGTTGCGATATCTCCACGAGCTGGCCGAGGATGCCGTCGGATCGACAGTGATCTTGCAGGGGATGGGCGGGATCGGAAAGACTTCCATCGCCGCCGCGTATGCGCGCGCCACTGTTTCGTTGCCGCACTGCGCGTGGGTGGGCTGGATCGATGCCGGAAGCCCTTACAGCCTATTGTCCGGATTGGCGGAAGTTGCTCAGCGTCTCAAGGTTGCTGATCCCGACGATGACCTGCGCCGGGCTGCGCGCCTGCTACGAGTCCACCTCAGTGGCCGTTCCGAATCGGCGCTGTTGGTGTTCGACGATGTCGTTGACATCGACTTGCTCGATGAATACCTCCCGAGTAATAGCGGCACCCACGTGGTAATCACTAGCCGCAAGGCAGACATGGACTTCTCGCGCCGATCCGTCCGATCCATCCACGTCGGAGGATTGACACCGACACAAAGCATCCAACTTCTACACACAGCGACCAATCACCAGACAACGCCGCCGGATGATGATGGCGCCACACGAGTCTCGGCGGAACTTGGCCATTCGCCACTGGCACTGTCTTTGGCCGCCGGACTCATCACCGAGCAATACCTGAGCTACGACGACCTCCTTCGACTTCTCAAGGAATCCAAGGACTTCGACTTCGAGAAGTCGGCAAAATTTTATATCAGGAAAGGAATCGAACAAGTCGAGGCCCCACTGACGACCCCGACCTGGATGCAGCAGTGACCGAACTACTTCGCTTCGTGGCGACAACGACGCCCGCGGGTGTAGCGCGTGATTCGCTGCCGACCTACCGAGGACGACGCGACGAGGCGATTGCGCGCTGCGCACAGAGCGGTCTGCTTCATGTGTCTGCCGATGAAACAAGGCTCGTGATGCACCGCTTGGTGACCAGAGTGGTTCGTGAACGGATGTCTTCGTGATTCACCAACCCAATTCTATTGACATCCGATAATGCCGTGGATCGGTTGTTCGGGGGATACGCGGCGTCCGCCAATCAGTGGCGTGATCCTCCCGTTGGCCTGGATTAACATGGGGCGCGAGTCCGGGTCATCGAAGGGGGCGGGACTGCCTGCCGGTCGATCATTCCTCGGTGTGGCCCGGCCGCCGTGCCCGATTCGGGATAACGTCGGCGTTGGGGTTGGCCAGCGCCTCTTGCAGTGCCTGGTTCTCCAGCGTGAGTTGGTTCACCGCGCGGACGAGGGCGGCGACATCGGTCCGGAGTTGGGCGAGTTCGGCGTTCTTGTTCGCGATCGTCTTCTTCAGTGTGGTGATGCTGGCCCTTAGTCGGGTCTCGACCTCCGATGGCGCACCACGCTCGGCGACCCGCGCATAGAACTCGTTCTTCAAGTCCGTATGTCGTTGCGTGAGAGCATTTCTGGGGATATCGGCCTCCAGGGCGAGGGCGACGATTGTGAGGGCGCCGTTGGATCGCTCGGCGGTGCCGGACAGGATGCGTTCCATTGCGGCGCGGATCTGGTCGCGCTCGTCGGTGTTCATCGGGCGTCTTCGGTCAAGGTGATGCGTGTGCGGTCATGGGTCTCGGCGTAGCCCCGAAGCTTGTCGGCGTTGGCGCGTAGCCGGTCGCCCAGCGGGCCGGGAACTCGGGCGGCCTGGGTGTCCATGACGGAAGCGCGCTCGCGGAGCGCGATAGCGTGTTGATCGGTGCGGATAGCGTTGCCGCAGCCGGGGACGCAGTGGTCCAGGCTGGGTGTGTCCTTGACTCCGTCGCGGTGGCAGAGGGCGGTGGCGCTTGTAGTGGCAGAGCAGCAGTGCGTGCGGGTTGTCGTAGATCATGGCGTCCTCGTTCGCGATCAGCCGCCGTGCCGTGGTGGCGGTGATGACCGTCCCCGCGAATCGCGGGGCGGTCGCGGCGGCGGTGATCGCGCGCCGGGCGGCCGGACCGGACACCCCTCCACCAGTGCCCAGGTTGTTGTGGAGGCCGGCGACGGTGTCGGCGACCGTGCGGGCGGTCTCGATGTCGATCGTGCGGGCGGTCTCGATGTCGATCAGGTCCCCGATACCGCCCCGACTGCGAGCCGCGTAGTTGCCCGACACGGCTGTGCGAAGATGCCCGTACTGAATAGCCAGTGCGACAAGGCCGTTCGGTTGGCGAGCGATATGCCAGGCGAGGCTTCGCCGAAACCGCGCGGCCCCGATCGCGCCGTTCGGATCGGGTGGGATGAGTTCACCGGTCAGCCCATGAGTGGCTGCTTCGGTGTTGGCCCAGGCGACGAACGCTTCGATCCGCTTTCCGAGGGTGGCTGTCTTGAGCGACCCGGTGCCCGGCCGGGACATGATGTCGTGAACGTCGTGGTCGAACAGCAGCGCTTCCTCCGGGACCATTCGCTCCAGCACGCGAATAGCGTTGACGACAGGACGGATCGCGACCCAGGGCATGTCGCGTTCGACTCCGGCGGAGTCGTGGTTGCCGTGCTGGTCGACGGCGTTCTTGAACACAGTGCTGCGGATCAAATGCCGGCCGACCTTGCCCTCGGCATCAGGGGTCGGGTCGGGGCAGCACCCGGACCGCATGCCCAGGACCTCACCCGGACGGGCGCCTGTAAGGCAGGCGCATGTCGGTTCTCATCCGATCTGTCGAAGATCGGTCTCCTGGCCTGCTATACGACAGATCAAGACCTCGGAGAGTCGCCGGAACCTTCTCACCCAAATCTGGCGAATTTCCGGATACAGCCCCGGGCCCGCCGCGTGCGATTCGTCAGAGAGATGCCATTTCAGGACCCGTTCGTCATCGCGAACGTCAGTGGCGCAGTTGATCACCAGAGTGACGATGCTGGCCTCGGATTGTTCGCACAGCCATGCGGGGCAAGGCTTGGCCCGCCGATGTTCATGACTGGTCGGTGGCAGATAGTTTGGTCCGGATGGAATCTGCATCCGCGTAGCCGAGGGACGGACGTCGGTAGATGGCGAGGGCGTCGAGGATATCGAATGCCTGCTGCCAATTGTCGCGGGCAGCAGTAAGATCGCCTGCCGAAGAGTAGGTATCACCGAGATGATCGAGACGGTTGGCCTCGTTGTAGCGATGTCCCAACTCCCGCGCCAAGGCGATGGCCCGCTGGAAGTACTCGATCGCCAAGGTGTAGTCGCCAAGATAATGGAACGCATAGCCGAGAGTGTCGAGGGTTGCCGATTCTCCAGAAAGATTTCCGAGTTCTCGGTGGAGCACAAGAGATTGTCGGCCGTAGGACACTGCCTGCGGATAGTCGCCGAGCACGGCGCAATACCAGCCCAAGCTATTGAGGGTAATTGCTTCTCCGGCGCGGTTACCGCACGCACGATAGAGGCTCAGTGCGCGTTTCCCAGAGCGTAGCGCCTCCGCGTGCCGGTTCTGACGCACGTATGATCCAGCAATTTCGCCGTGCGTGTCGGCCTCGCCACTTTGGTCGCTCTGTGCGCGAAACAGTTTAAGCGCTCGCTTGAGGTGGTCTTCGGCATCGCGGTGGTTTCCGAACAGCCAGCCGACCATGCGCGCCAAGCGCAGGAGTGCCTGGGCTTGGCCGGACAGGTCTCCACAATGCTGGGCCGCGGTCAGTGCGAGGTGCTGAACGGTGTTCCAGTCCTGCCAATGCGCATGGCGCTCAAGGTACTCCGACAGCATGTGAGGAAGCTGCCACGCGTAGGTGTCGTGTCCTGCCGCGACGGCCAGCCGAAGGACCGCCATTATGGCGGCATGTTCGGCGCTGAACCATCTCAGAGCCTCCGGGTAATCAACCAACCTGTCCACCGATACACCGTCGAGTGGGGATTGTCTGGGGGCGAAAGGCTGTCGTCGCGGATACATCGACAGGGCCGCGCCGTGGGCGGTGTGCAGGTAGTGGTCCAGCATCCTCTGCTGGGCGGTGTGCCGCTCGGCGTCGTTGTCGTGAACATGGGTCAGTTCAGTGGCGTAGGCGCGCAGCAGATCATGGAAGGAGAAACGGCCCTGACTGTTCTGCGTGACCAGATGCACGCGTAAGAGCTCGCGCAGGGTTGCCCGTGCCTGGCGTGGCTCGACGCCGGCCATGCTCGCCGTCGCGGACACTGAGATATCCGGCCCCGGATGCAATGCCAATAGCCGGAACATGCGTGCTGCGGGTCGGCTCAGTTGCTGATACGACCACGAGAACGCGACCCGCACGCTGGTGTTGTCGCCAGCGTCGAGTGCGTCGAGACGAGTCTGCTCATCGCGCAACTCGTTGACTAACATCCAAAGCGGCAACTCCGGATTCAGTGCGGCTCGCGCGGCCACGATTGACAGCGCCAGCGGTAACCGCGTGCACCGATCGATCAGTTCAGTGAGGACATCGGCCTCGGCGACGACCCGATCGCGACCGAGACGGTGGGCCAGCAGCGCCGTGGCGTCTTCGGTGTCGAGAACGTTGAGAGTGATTGGGCGGGCGCCATGGTGAGTAACCAAGTCAGGTAGTTGACTGCGACTGGTGATCACTACTCGGCATGTTGCGGTGTCGGGCAGCAAGGGTCGGACTTGGTCGCTGTCGCGGGCATTGTCCAGCACCAGCAATATGCTCCGCCCGGCCAGCAGGCGGCGATACAGGACCGTTTGAGCCTCAAAATCCGTCGGGATCTGCTCCGGCGGGAACGCGAAGGCGTCGAGGAATCCGCGGATCGCCTCAGCAGACGTCATGGGTGAGCCCGCGGGGTCGAATCCACGCAGGTTCACATACAGCTGCCCATCCGGGAACTGGTCGGCAATCTGGTGTGCCCAATGGACTGCCAGTGCGGTTTTGCCGATTCCTGCGGTGCCAGAGATGGCCGAAATCACTACGGGTGCAAGGCTATTAGCTGAATCGAAGATCGTAGCGAGTCGAGACAACTGTTCGGCCCGGCCTACGAAGTGCGGGAGGTGCACCGGTAGCTGGTGCGGTACCGCCAGGGTCGGAACAGGCAGGCGTTGAGCCTGTCCGGCCGGTTGGGCTGCCATGCCAGGATGATTGACGGTGATGACCTCGGCGGTGACATCGGTCAGCATGATCGGTACCCCCAATTCCCGCAGCGGGGAAGCCGACGCGACGGTGGGAGGCGGGGCCGTCACGCCGAGGGAGGGTCCTTCGGTGGCGGAATTCCTGCCCGCACCTGGGCAATTGCAACGTCGCCGGCGATCCCGAGGTCGCTGCCGCGCAGCCCGGTGCCTGCAGCGTCAATTCCCTCCACCCGCAGCGAGCCTCCGACGTCGATGCGCTCGAGATCCACTCCGACCGCCGCCCCGGCTCTGACCTCGTGCACGCACACAAGGGCGATCAACGTCTGTGCTGCCACCAGCAACTCGGTGTCGGCACCGGCACCGGCCTCGGCAAGGTCCTCGGCCAACACCGAACGACGAGCCTCGGAATTCGGTTTGTGTTCCACCCCTCCCACGTCCACGCTCCCGTAGCGGCGAGCTATCAGGCGTTTCAACGCTGAATAGGCCTCACCTACAGCTTGTTTCGTGGTCTCGGTCATCCCGGCGGCGGCACCCACCGCGACCGCGGTCGCCACCATCATCACAGGTTCCATACCAACCCTTAGGGTTCGTGCCAGCCGGTCAGAGGCGGCCATTCAAGCGTTAGCTCATCCAAGATGGTAGGGGCCCGAAGACGGTGAAGGAAGGCGCCAAACAGATACGCCAATTGGTCGGACTCAGGTAGATCGTGACAACATCATGTCGATGTGGCGTTTTCGATCAGAACCGCTAGCAGACCACGGCTCGCTGTTCCCGGTGCGCCCCTAGCAGCGGACTCCAGGCCGCCTTGTTCAGGTGGATCGACGAGCGACTCCAAGATCGGAGGAATTGAGGCACTCAAGGGTCTTGCGTTGCCGCAGAACTGTATTCTTCCCGGCATCAATCGAACAGACTAGTTGGTAGCTATTGATTGCCGTATCCGCTGCGATGTAATAGCCCACCGATACAAGCCGGCGAACGCAGCCAACTCCCGATCCCACTTGGCGCCGCCGATCCGCCCAGGGTTGGTCTCGGCGAAGCGTCGCCAGTGCTCGAAGTCCTCCAGATCCCGGGCCACCGCGTCGGTCCACCGCACACCCCGCCGAGACAGGAAGGTCAGCAGCAGCGCGATATCGGTCGCGTAGTTCCGTCGCGTCTCGGCGGTGTACCGGCGGAACGTCGTCGACTGCCCGTACAGACCCAGCACCCGGTCCACGGTGTAGTCCGGAGCCAGGAAGATCGGATCTCCCGCCCGAACCCCAACCTGATTCTCACGAGCCGGGAGATCCTCCCACCCCTCCAACACCCTGCGCCGTACCCCGCCCCGAACCTCGTCCTGCGGCACCCAGAACACCCGCCAACTCACCACTATTCACTTCCCTCTCGACGTGCATCAACACGCACATCTAACAGGGAAGGTGTCGCCTTCGCCACAACCGAGATCTCGGCTGCTGCTTGACATCCTGCGTTAGTGAGATGTCTCGATGTAGGCGAACAATCGCATTTTCGGCGTCTTCCCTTGTGCGCCAAGAGTTTCGGTACACAAGCTCGGTCTTCAGCGTGGAGAAGAAATTCTCCATGAGGGCGTTGTCATAGCTATCCCCGACCGAACCCATCGATTGCGCAATACCGTTGTCGGCCAACAGATTTGCGAATCGTATTGCAGTGTAGGTCGAGCCGCGGTCGGAATGATGGACCAGTTGGCCCTCGCGTACGTCCCGCGCCCACACCGCGTATTCGAGCGCGCCGAGCACCAGGTCGGTGTCGCAGCGGTCCGAGCACTTCCAGCCCACGATGCGGTTGGAGAATGCATCACGCACCGCCGCGAGCCAGAACACGCCTTCACCGGCGGGAATCCGGGTCGCGTCGGCAACCCACAACCGGTTCGGCGCATCGGCGGTGAAGTCGCGGTTGACCAAGTCCGGCGCCGGCGTGGCCCGCGGATTCTGTCGGGTAGACGGAATTCGCCATTTCTTGCGCAGGAACGCCCCTTGCAGCCCCGCCTGGCGCATCAGCCGCTCGACCCGCTTACGACCGACCCACACACCGCGACGGCGCAGCATGGCGTGCACGCGCGGCGCGCCGTAAGTGCCGCCCGAGGACGTGTGGACGTCCACGATCTCGGCCAGAAGCTCCTCGTCGGCCAGTCGCCGCGCAGACGGCCGCCGCGCTTGCTTCAACCACCCGCAGAACGTCGACGATGCGATGCCCAACACCCGTAGTACGAGCTCGACCGGGTGCTCGGGATGTTCACTCACGAACCTCATGATCACCTCCGGGTCTGGCCGAGCTCGGACGCGAAATACGCACTCGCATCACGCAATACGGCGTTGACCCGCTCCAGCTCCGCGACTCGCTTGCGCAGCCGCAGATTCTCCTCGAGCATCTCGGTCGTCGGCCGATCCTCGCGCTCGCCCCGGTCGGCCTCGTCCTGACGAATCCAATTGCGCAGGGCCTCGTGATGGACACCCAACTGCTCGGCCAACTTCCGGATCACCGGCTTCGGATTCGACTCCCGATACAACCGGACCGCCCGAGCCTTCAACTCGTCCGGATACTTCTTCGGTGCTGCCACGAATGACTCCTTCCAGTCCTATCGGACCATGCTTGGAGCCCTCCGAGAAAGCCGGAACCTCAGGTCGCCAGCGTTGCTGGCGGTGGCGTGAGTGTGCTCGGCGGCGCACAGAAAGGTGGCGAGGATCGGCAGTGCCGCCATCCGTGGTAAGAGATTTGTCATGTCATGGCCGACTCTTGTTCACCATCGAACGAACCACTCCGGGGTGACCATGCAGGTCACCAGGTGGCGGAGCCGGGCGCGATGACCGGCGGATCGCCGCAGGTGGCGCTTGAGCCTGTGGGCTTGCGCAGTGGTGCCGCATCCACGCCCGAGCGGCGCGAGCCGGTTCTCTATCGTGCGGATCTCGATGGGCTGCGCGGTGTCGCGATCGGCTTGGTGGTGATATTCCATGTCTGGTTCGGCCGGGTCTCCGGCGGAGTGGACGTGTTCTTGGTGTTGTCGGGGTTCTTCTTCACCGGGTTGCTGCTGCGCCGCGCCGAGTCGGCAGGCTCGCCGGAGGTGGGGGCCACGCTCGGTCGAACGATGCGACGGTTGTTGCCGGCGATGGTGGTCGTCCTCGCGGTGGTTGTCGTGGCGACCGTGACGGTGCGGCCGTATACGCAGTGGTCGGAGCTGTCGGCGCAGACGTTGGCGTCGTTGCTGTATTACCAGAACTGGCGTTTGGCGTTGACGTGGTCGGATTATCTGGCGGCCGATCCGTCGGTGAGCCCACTGCAGCATTTGTGGTCGATGTCGGTACAGGGCCAGTTCTATCTCGCTGCTCTCCTGGCCGTCGCCATGGTGGCATGGACGACTCGCCGCAGCGGGTGCTCTGCGGTGCTGCGGCCGACGCTGGCGGTCGTTGTCGGGGTGCTCGCCGTGGTGTCCTTCTGGCATGCCTGGCGTGGCGGGCAGACCCATCAGGTGTGGAATTACTACGACAGTCTGGCCCGCTGCTGGGAGTTGCTGGCCGGTGCCCTGCTGGCTTTGCTGGCGCCGTCGTCGTCTCCGCCCCGCGTGGTGCGCGCCGCCCTTGCCGCATTGGGACTGTTGGGGGTGGTGGGCTGTGGATGGCTCGTCCTCGACGGGGCGAACCGATTCCCCGGCCCAGCCGCCCTGTTGCCGGTCGCCGCGGCCGCCGCGGTGATCCTGTCGGGCAACAATCTCCCCCTCGGTCAGCGGCCGTGGCCGAACCGGATCCTCGCGACGCGCACCGCTCGGTGGCTCGGTGACATCGCCTATCCCTTGTACTTATGGCATTGGCCGATCCTCATCTTCTACCTGGCCGAACGCGGCCAACCCCGCGCCGGACTCACCGGTGGCCTCGCCGTCGTCGTGGTGTCGATCGCGCTGGCCTGGATCACGCACCGCTGGGTGGAGGAACCTCTACGGCTGCGGGCGCAACCGCGCGCTGACGCAGCTGCACCCGTGCTGCGGCGTGTGACTGGAGTGGCGGTGGCGGCGCTGGCCGCTGTGGTAGTCGCGGCGACCGGTGGCTGGCTGATGGCGGTGACCCGGATCAACCCTCCGCATACGGTCGGCGTCTTGGATCCGAGGTTGTATCCGGGGGCGGAAGCGTTGACCTCCGGGGCCGCGGTGCCACAGATGCGGATGCGGCCCACCGTGTTCGAAGCCCCTGACGAGTCGCCCCCGCCGACCCGGGACGGATGCATCGCGGACTGGGACACCCGCGAAATGGTCACATGCACCTACGGCGACCCGGATGCTGGCCGCACGCTGGCGCTGGTGGGGAGCTCCCATGCCGAGCACTGGCTGCCCGCGCTGCAGGTGCTAGCGGCCGAGCACACCTTCCGGATCCAGGTGTACTTGAAGATGGGCTGCCCACTCACCCTCTCCGAGGATGCGATGTACAAGGGCGAACCCATTCCGGACTGCAGGGATTGGTCACGCGAGGTGATCGACCGGCTCGGCGACGACCGTCCGGACTGGGTGTTCACCACCGGCACCCGCCCACGCGAGGACATCGGCGACGAAACCCCCGCGGAGTACCTCGATGTATGGTCGGCCCTGTCCGAGCGCGGTGTGAACGTGATCGCGATCCGTGACACACCATGGCTGCGGCGCGACAAGGTCCGCTACAGGGCGATCGACTGCCTCGCCAAAGGCGGAGACCGTATCAGCTGCGGGATGCGCCGCGAAGACGCACTCGACGAGATCAACCCGGCACTCGAACCGGCATCCAGTTACCCGAACGTCTTCCCGATCGACCTCAGCGACGCCGTCTGCGAGTCGACCGTCTGCGCGGTCGTCGAAGGCAACATCCTGATCTACCACGACGAACACCACCTCACACTCAGCTACTCCCGCTCCCTGTCCGATTCCCTCGGCCGCGAACTGCAACCCTTGCTCGGCTGGTGGTGAGACACCACACCGATTGTGTTCTTCTGTGGCTCCCAGACCGTCATCCTTTTCAGACACGGCGTCGCCTACCGCGGACCGCCGGCGGAGAAGGCTCCGGCGCATCCGGTGTCGGAGGTATCCGACGATGAGATCTCCGACCAACGCCGTGGTCGGGTATCGCTGTTCCCGGATGTAGACGACGGGCTGGCCGAGATGGTGCTCGTCACTAAACCTGGCGGCAAGGTGCTTGTGGTCGCGTTCGGCGGGTTTCAGAAGGCCGAGTTCCTCGGGTTCTTCATAGCCGCTGTCATGGCGGCCGTGCCCAGTTTCACTGTCCCGCCGACGAACTCGCCGCCGTTGCCGTTCCAGCTGGCGGACCCGGACGTGTTCCGCGGCAGGCTCACCGGCGCCGGGCTTACCGATGTGACCGTCGAGACGTGGGACATGCACTTCCGCTCCGGGACGCATACGTGGACCGTTGTCACATCCCAGCAACCCGATCGCGGCACAGCTGGCCGCGGGCCTGACCGCCGACCAGCGCGCAGACGTGGAATACGTGCTCGACGGGATCCTTCGGGAACGCTCGGGCGGCCGACCGGGCGCGGTGCTGTACGCCGACGTCAACGTCGGCATCGGTATGAAGTGACCCCGCGCTTTCGGCATTCGTGCCCCTTTTCAGTTGGCGGTGGAAGGACGTTCGATCCCCCACTGCCTTGTGCTCATGGCGCGACAGCCCAGATTTGCTGATCGGACTGCAAGGCTTCTCCATTGTTCGCATGCCCGTGAAGCACGAAGGCGAACCTGATCGCCGAGCTTCCGCGAAACCCCGCATCCGCCTGACCTGCTGGTCAGCTGCTTCCGAATCGTGCTTCCGAGCTGGATGGCAACGCGCAACTATGCTTTCGGCGCGTGCGAACCTCCGTTCAGGCGATGCCCGACCCGAACTGATACCAGGCCGTATCGCGCTGGCGCCTGGTTGAGCAGCCATAAACCGGGTATTCGCGGCGCGAGTGCGGTCGCAGGCTCAGCTTCGAAAGGCAACAATTGGTGACCGCCACGTCGGCGTTCCGCCCCGTGGAGTCCCAGCCACGGGTTGACCAGCCCGACTATTATCCGCCGCGCGTTGCAGCGGGTCACCGACCGACCCGCCCGATTGCCAGTGCCTGCCGGGCGCGAAACGAGGAGCCGTAGATATGAAAATTGTGAAGGCCGTTCGACCGCCGACAGGACTCAGCCGCCGTCTCTACCGACTGCCACTGTACTTGTACCGCTGGCATCTCGGCTGGGTCTTCGGCCACCGCATCCTGGTCGTGAATCATATCGGTCGCGTGACCGGGAAACCGCGTCAAGCTGTTCTCGAGGTCGTCACCCACGACACCCGGGATGGCGCCCATACCGTAGCCTCGGGCTGGGGTCCCACCGCCGCCTGGTACCGCAACCTGCAGAAAACCCCCGAGGTCACGATCCAGGTCGGCAGGCAGATCATCCCGGTACGCGCGGTACCGCTGCTCCCTGACGAGGGAGCCGACCTGTTCGCGCACTACGCCATCCAGCATCGGTGGGCGGCGAAATACCTCTTGTCCCGGTTGATGGGCTACTCGGTGGACGGTTCTGAAGCCGATTTCCGAGCCGTCGGCCAGCGCATCCCGTTTGTGCGATTCGAACCACGGGTTTGATCAACGACCGGTTGCGTGATCACCGAAGTGTCGCCGTCGCACCTGGGCTCGGGCCTGACGCGCCGACCACAGCACAGGCCGTCCACGACGCATCTGCGGTCCTGATCGCGGACCCGCCCTGTGCCGGTTCCTGTAGAAGAGGCGAGTAACGATGAAAGTCGTGGTCTGCGGCGCCGGGATCGCCGGCCTCACGGTGGCGAACCAATTGGCACGCAGCGGTATCGACACCGTGTTCGTCGAGCAGGCCCCCGGTCCGCGACCACAGGGTTACATGATTGATTTCTTCGGGCCAGGCTACGACGCCGCTGAAGCGATGGGAGTGCTTCCACGCATCATCGAATTGGGCTACCGGATCCGCGAGTTGGTCTACGTCGACGAGCATGGCCGCCGACGGGTCCGATTGACCATGAATCAACTCGATTCCGTGGTCGGCGGACGATTGGTGAGCATCCTGCGACCGGATCTCGAACTGGCCTTGCGTCAGCATCTACCCGACACCGTCGAGCTGCGCGGTGGCACGCGCCTGGTGGGATTGGACTCGGCTGCCGACGCAGGGACGATCACCGTTACTTTCGCCGACGGCAGCCATGAGACCGCTGACCTACTGATCGGTGCCGACGGTGTGCACTCGACGATGCGCAGGCTGACCTTCGGCCCCGACAACAACTTTCTTCGGTATCTCGGATTCCATACGGCCGCATACATCTTCGAAGCCCCTGTGCTCGCAGCGGAGATGGCCGATCGCTACAGTCTCACCGACACCATCAATGCCCGGCGACGTAAGTGCTGCACTGAAATCGGAGTATGGGTCGCTCGGATGGCTTGCACCACAGATACTCTCCCGCCTGTCCTCACGCCGACGAGGTGTATTACGACGAGGTCGCACAGGTGGTGATGCCCCGGTGGAGCAAGGACCGGGTGGCTCTGGTCGGCGATGCCTGTTCAGCGGTATCGCTCATGGCCGGGCAGGGTGCGTCCCTCGGGATGGCCGGCGGTTTCGTGCTCGCCGATCAACTGGCCCGCGCGGGCTCAGTCGATACCGCGGTTGCGGCCTACGAGCGGATGTGGCGGCCGGTGGTGGAGGAGAAAAGGAGATAGGCCGCAACCTCGGCCGTTGGTTCCTGCCGCACACCCGGCTCGAATTGATCGTCCGCAGGACCGCACTACGGCTGGCGAGCCTTCCGCTCGTAGATCATTATCTGGCCAAAGTTACGACAGGCAGACCCAGCCACGTCATCGCCGAGCAACCGCAGACGCCCTGATCCTGCCGTCGACCGATGCTCATCCTGCGTGCCGGGACACGAAGGGGACCGAACACGCGCCACGTTCTCATCACGTTGCTGTCGCCGATTCGCGGCCGCATCAATCCGCCACGAAAACTGCACCTGACGAGATCCCGGGCCCGCTAGGGGTGATCGCGACGCAGGTGCAATAACCGACAGCTTCGATCACCCTCGGTTTCGGAGACGAAGTCAGAATTCGTCCGTCCAGACGATCGGTCGCTTGCGAATTCAGTTGTGCCGGTGTCGCCGTCGGGATGGGTGACTGCGACACCGGCGCAACTCGCGCTGTGAGCGCGACAGGTTGGATGGGCCTGCAGCCCATATCTATCACGCGGGAATGAATGCGGCTATATCTCCGGACCGGCGACAGGCGCTGCCAAGCTGAGCACTCTGCCGAACCAGGTATCGGCTCGAGCACCGCCACGCGTTGCAGATCCCATGGGCAGCGACCCGTCGCGGCGTTTACCGCTGTGTCCGGCCGACCCGAACATGCTTGGCGTTCAGTCACAACATCTAAGCTTGACTCTGTCGGTGATCTTGGAATTCGGTGCATGTAGCGGCTGGCGGGCTGCCACACTGCGAGGCGCGAATGCTGCTGCGTCCCTTGAAGGAACAGGTGAATGTCACTCGGAAGGGAATTACCCGGCTGCGGTCCTGGCGCGCAGTCAGCAGCTGATCTTGTAATTCACAAGATCACCGACAGAGTCAAGTTAGGGAATGGCCGACGATATCGACTTTTCTGGGCGCCGGTCGCGGCCAGTACCCGCTCGATGAAGCTGCCGATGGTGCGCGCGTTCTGCTCGGCGGTGCCGGCCATCGCGCCGAGCGCCGAAACCGGCCAGGGCAGGTCGAGGGCGCCGTAGGTCAGGGCGAAGACGCGGTAGCCTTCGTTGGCTAGCAGCGGAACGTATGTGCCCCAATTGGTTTGCGCGCACGCTCCGCCATCGCCGTGCACCAGCACCGCCGGATTCTGGTGTGCCGCACTAGGTTTACAGTCCCAGTTGTTGCTGCCCGGCAGTGAGCCGCCGGGATTGGGCAGCTCGGCACGTATTCCGCTGAACACGGTGTATTCCACCGGTAGTTCCGCCTGCGCGGACCCGACGCCCATGCCTACCGCCACTGCGGCCGCGCACAGCAGCGATCCGATTCGCCACCTCGGCATGACGAAGCCCTCCCATTGGAACATGTTCCAGTTCCGCCCTTCGAGGAGCGACTGTAGCGTGGCATCAGCTGTCCTGGACGAGTTTTCGGACAGTTGTGCCACGATTTTGCGCGGAGCGCGCGGTCAGCGGATGAGACCCGCTACGACTTAAGACTTCCACACATGGCTCCCCTCTCGTGTCAAGGCGCAGTCGGCAGGTCGGGGCTATTCTGGATGGTGGTGAGTCCGGGTCGTGGCTTGTCCGAAGGGCTGGT
>NZ_JBFAHV010000040.1:0-55469 GCF_040654375.1 Nocardia sp. NPDC050710
CGACGGGTCCTTCGAAAGACACCCGTTGGGGTCAGGAAAATTCCGGGTCACGCCTGCGTCCGAGCGGCGCGGTGGGCCGGTTCCATCATGACTGGAAAATTCTGAGCCCTGCCGCCAAGCGCCGCGCCGTGGACATGCTGCGGGATGGGTTGAGCATGTCGGAACGGTTCGCGTGCAAGGTGGTTGGGCTCGCCGGGGCGACCTATCGCCGCGCTCCGCTGGCGCTGACTCCCGCCGATCCGGACGCCGGGTTGCGGGCTTGGCTGCGCGCTTACGCCACGAAACACCCCGGCCATGGATTCCGGCGTGCCTGGGCCGGCCTGCGCCACGACGAGGGCATGGAGGTGAACAAGAAGAAGGTCCACCGGCTATGGCGTGAGGAGGGATTGCAGGTGCGCGCGCATTCCCCGCGCAAGCGAGCCGGGTGTTCGTCGGTGCCGCGGATCGATGCGGATGCGCCTAAGGTGTTGTGGGCGTTGGATTTCCAGTTCGACTCCACCGTCGACAGGAAAGCGGTGAAGATCGCGTCGATGATCGACGAGCACACCCGCGAATCGCTGCTGCACCTGGTGGAACGCTCGGTCACTGCCGAGAAGCTCGTCGCGGAGCTGGAGAAGGTATTCACCGCAGCCGAGCACTACATCCCATGTGCGTCGGCGTCGTCGCTGATGAAGAGGGATGTCGCCGGCTGCGGCTACGTTAGACGCTCATGTATCGGATGATGCGGATCGGACGGCAGCATGTGGACCGCGAGATTACTCAGTTCGTTGGGCGGGGCGAATGCTCGCGGTTCGGTGGGCTGGCTACATTTGCGGTCGCAGGTGGCTCATCTTCCGCGGTAAAGGGAGGCTAAGAGATCGGATCCGATCACTGCGTGTGTCCTTCAGATTGCTCTGTCCGGTCTCGTCGGGTTTGCCGGAGTTCGCGCTCGATGACGGTGGCGGCGTGGTGCTGCCCGGAGGCCCGCAGGACTGCGATGCGAGTTTCGATGGCGTGCATTCCGTAGGTGGCGACGATGTCGGTGATGCTGATTCGAGGTCTCAGGGTGCGGCTGGGCTGGACGCGAGTGGGGTTCATCGTGGTCATGGGGTGGTCTCTTCGGTTGCGCTGGGGCTGTCGGCGCCCAGGGGCGAGTGCGTTCTTTCGAGCTGATGCGAAATACCTTCCAAGGGGAGGGCCGACCCGTCCCCTCCAGATTTCGGGTCGGCCCACCGCTGGAAAGGTCGTGTCGGAGCGAGAGATTGAGTAGCAGTCGTTTGCGGGGAACAGGTCAAGGTCCACCGTTTGGGCGTGTGTCTGCTCTGCAGCGGATTCGGCTCGATTCTGGGCAGCGGTGATCGTCGATTTCACACGTGTTGTGCGACTTCGCTGCCATGCGAGGCCATATCGAAAGGACGCTCGCCGGAAGCCCGTTGGTGACGGGCGCGCGTGCCGCCGATGGTAGCCGAAAGACTCGATGAGGATCAATCGGCAACGACTCGTGTCGTCCTGTAATCCATTGCTTTGCAGGAAAGTTCGTGGGCAGAGGTTGACAGTTCCGGATCGGTAGTACTTTCGGACATTGGCCACGATCGGTCAGGACCGGCACTGCGGCAATGGGTTTCGCATCGTAGGCTCCAGTCATGTGTACTTGCGCTGTCTCGCGCGGTTCGGCCATCCGGCGACTGATTGCTTCGAAGTCCAGGCGATCTTGCTTCTATCGCGGAGCGGTGGTCGCCGTGACCGGAGCGGGTTCCGGGATCGGGCGGGCGCTGGCGGTCGAGCTGAGCCGTTGCGGCGCGGTGTTGTCACTGGCGGATCGTGACGAAATCGGTGTCGCGGGAACGCGGGAACTCTGTGACGCGACGACGCAGATCATGGCGACGCGGCTGGACGTGGGCGATCGTGTCGCGGTCGGCGACTTTGCCGCGTCCACCGCCGACCGGTTCGGCCGGGTGGACATGGTTGTCAACTGCGCCGGCATCCTGCACGTGGGCTCGGTCGCGTCGTCGCCGGATGAGCATTTCGACGCGGTAATGCGGACGAACTTCTGGGGAGTTGTCCACGGCACCAAGGCGTTTCTGCCCCATCTGGTGCAGGCCGGGCCGCGCGCACGGATTGTGAACGTGTCCTCGGCGCTGGGCCTGGTGGGGGTCGCGGGACATGGTCCCTACGTCTCGGCGAAGTTCGCGGTGCGCGGATTCACCGAGTCCCTGCGCGCCGATCTGGCCGAAACGGACGTGAAGGTCACCTGCGTCTATCCAGGAGCGATCCGCACACCGATCGCACGCAGCGCGTTGCTGGCCCCGGGTGTGGATCCGGCGCGGACGGTCACGCGGTTCGAGCAGCGCCTGGCCAGAACCGACGTCGACGCGGCCGCCCGGACGATTCTCGCCGGCGCCGAACGCGGCAAGCCGCGGGTTCTCGTCGGTGCGGACGCGTGGCTCGCCGAAGCGGCCGCAAGGGTGGCCGGCCCGCACTATGCGCGAGTGCTCGAGATGTTCGCCAAGCTGTGACAACCCGAGCGGGTTGAGGATTAGATCACCAGGTAGACAAGGAAATACGAGGGGGTACGGATCGTGGCTGCGGTCAAATGGTTGCTGATCGAACTATTCGGGGGCAAACGGGGAAAACCGATGTCGGTGATCGGGTGGGGGCGCACTCCGAAGAATTTCGTCCCGCTCGATCAAATACTGCGCCACCGCACGACACTGGCGCAGGCACAGGACGCCATCGCGGACGCGATCACCGGCCACGGGCGGATCGACCGCGTCTCGGCGGACGGAAGCCGCCGCACAATCGCTGTGCCGCTGGCGATCTCGCCGGCCCGGTTGCACGGGGTGATGCTGTGGTGCGGCGACCCTCGTGATCAGGTGCCGCCGCGTGATCCGGCGGGAGCCTGGTATTTCAACTACACCGAAGGAACCAGCACGCGTAGCGACGACCTGCTGGATCTGTACGGCATCACCCGTGAGGGGCGCACGGACAAATACCGGCATTCCATTGCCGACGTGTTCACCCAGGTGCACGCCAACCTCACCGATCAAAGCGAGGCGTTGGCGCGTATCGTGCGCGAAGAGATCGGCACCGAGACTCAGCAGATCTGGACCGTTCGGCGTGACGACGGCGAACTCCGGGCGGCGCATTTCTCCTGCCGTCTGCTGGAGGAGCTCAGCACCGCCGGCGCGCGGCAGGTGGTCCTGCGCGGCATCACCCACGACATCGGGCCCGCGGACGACATCCCCGCGGCCCCGCCTCCGACCATCCTCGAGCATCGAGTCCTGGAGGCCACGGCCGAGGAGGGCGAATACCGCGGCATCGTGAACCTGCGCACGCTGCGACTGCTCCGCTGGATGGGCACTCCCGCACCGGGAATCGCCTGGCAGGGCTTGACCGGTCAGCCCGCACCCGCCATCCATCCCGACGACCTCCCCACAGCGACGGCCATGGCGAAGGGACTGCGCCACGGACGTACCAGCGGGGAAGTCCGTGTCCGCACCCTCGACGGCGGCTGGACCCGCCTGCACATCAAGGCCGCCCTCATGATGCTCGACGAATCCACCACCGCCGCATTGGTTACCGTCCGGCTACCGCAATCAGCGCCTTGACCGGAACCGACAAGCCTGACCTCGGAAGGGGTTTTCTCGATTCCGGGGGACGCGCGAGAGCGGCCAGTGTGCCAAGAGTGTGGACGGTGTCGATGGCGACGGGTGCGGGGCGGGTGGCGGGATCGAGGTAGGTGTAGCAGCGTTACGTCGAACTGACGCCGGAGCGAGAGCCACCAACGACGAAATCCCCGGCGTCGCCGCTGGTGAGCGGCGACGCCGGGGACAGGGTTCGGCGGTGCTTCGATGGTCGACGGTTCGAAGAGCCTCGAAGGACCCGAACCGCCTCTCCGCCGGAAAACAGCGCAGAGGCGGGCAATCGTTCGCGCGGGAACGGATCAGAGCAGGGCGTCGATCTGATTGCCGTCCCGGTCCAGCACGCGATGGTCGGCGCCGTGCGCGACCCACACGGCTATGCCGTTGGGCCAGACCTGGAATTCCATGTGTGGGACCGCGTCCAGGGGCGTGCGAAGGTAGAGGCAATCGCCGTCGCTGAGGTTGAACGTCGTCCCCAGCGGCTCGAATTGCACTTCGACCGTCTCACCTCGTGCGGCCGAGAACTTCAGGTCGACGGTGGCCGGATCTGTGGTCATCTCACCGACTATCCCATGCGCGGATGATCTCCTCGCACAACTGCACCCGGGTGGGTGCGGTCTGGCCGCCGGTGTCACGGTCGACGGCGTTCTGATACCAGTCGCGCACGCCAAACTGTTCCGGCGAATTTGTTGATCTCACGTCGGACTACGACAACGGCTGCAACGAGGCAGATAGTACATAAACGTCTGTATTCACCGAATTCTGCACTATGGCCCCGCGACAGCAGCGACGCTCGGACAGGCAGGTGGCTCATCCGACGCCGCATCCGTACGTACCCACTCGGGCGTGGTCTGCCTCGCTCGCGTTCGAGGCCGGGCAGGCTATCGCGTGCGTTCGTAGCGACTGTCGGGTGCCGGAACGCGTTGGTAGTGGGTCACTTCGAAGGTGGGCGTTTGATCGGGATCGGGTCGGGCGTTGTCGGTTCGTACGATCCCGCGCACCTCGAGCCAGGCGTCGTCCTCGATCGCTTCGGGCATGCCCTCGAGGTGGACGCGAACGTAGCGGGCGTCGGCGACGCAGCAGGTGATGACGACGCGGGCCAGGTCGGCTTCGGGGGTGTCGGGTTTCTCCAGGGCGAGATCGTCCGGGCGCATGACGAAACCGCTGATGGTCACTTCGCGGCCGTCCAGGGAGTGCGTGGAATCCAGGTACGCCCGATTCACCAGGTCCACGAACGTCAACCGTGGCGCGGGCTCGTCGGGCAGGGGCGGAAACGGTCGCTGCCGCGGTTCTGGCACCCCCGACGCGCGGGGTATCACCTCGACCGGCGAACTCGTCACAGCCGCGCTGGCGCCCAGCGCGGGTGGGGTGATCAGCAGCAGGACCGCTGCCGGGATGAGCAACAGCCACAAGGCGCGACCGGTGCCGTGCTCGTGGTCGTCGTCCGAGAGGGCTGCACCGCGACGGATGTCCCGCACGATCGCCACCAGCCCCAGCGCGACGAACCCGACGCCGCTGACCACCAGAAACGGATACAGGCCCGGCTTCACATACCGCAGATACACACCATCGACGGTCACCCACAGCACCGCGACGCCGACGAGTACCAACAGCAGGTTCTGTGTCTCCCGCTTCATCGAGCACCTCCCAGGAAGACCAGTCCGGCTGTCGTGCCGCACGCCACGGCCACCACGAAGGTCAACGGCGCGAACCGGGCGGCGAAGCCTCGACCGAAGGTTCCGGCCTGCATGGCGAACAGTTTCACATCGACCGCGGGCCCGACCACCAGGAACACCAGACGCGGTAACAACGGCAGCGTCGACATACTCGCCGCGACGAAAGCGTCGGCCTCCGAACACAACGCCAACACGATCGCCAGTACCGCCATCACCACTACGGCCAGTGCCATCCGACCGGCGAGATGTTCGTACCAGGACGGCGGGACCAGCACCCGCAGCGCCGCAGCGGCGGCGGCGCCGAGCACCAGAAACGCGCTCGCCTGCAACAGGTCATGGCGTGCGGCCTCGGTTAAGACCTCCCACCGCGATCGCCCGGCCACGTCGTGGTCGTGTCCGCCGCGGCGCGGAAGCATCCATGCCGGCCGTCCGATCCGCGACCAGATCAGGCCCATCACCACCGCGGTCGCGAGCGAACCGGTGAACCGCGCGGCGACCATGCCCGGCTCGCCGGGGAACGCCACCGCCGTCGCGATCAGAACCACGGGGTTGATCGCGGGCGCGGACAGCATGAACGCCAAGGCGGCCGCGCTCGGTGCGCCCTGATCGGTCAACCGCCGCGCCACCGGCACGACACCGCATTCACAGCCCGGCAGCGCCGCACCCGCCAGGCCCGCGACGCCAACCGCCGCGGACTGGTTACGCGGCAACACCTTTCGCAGCAGTGCGGGCGAGACGAACGCCGCGATCGAACCACTGACCAACACACCCAGCACGAGAAACGGCACCGCCTGGACGAAAACACCCGCGAAGATCGTCACCGCCGTCTGCCACCGCGCCGACGCGCCCACCGCCCGCGTCAACGGAGCCTGAACGACCAGTCCCACCACCACGACAGCGGCGAGCACATACGTCGAGGACAGCCTCGCCCATACCGAGTTCAGCGCGTTCTGCGCGAGCACCGACTCCCCCTCTTGTCACCGACAACCGTCGAGTCGACCTTTGTACCGACCGAATCGGCAACGGACCGAGGCTGATTCCGCAGTACCTGGAACACGATGATCTGGACTCGGCGCACACCGAAAACGTCCGGACCGGACCATGCGGCATTGAGTGACCATTCTAGGCGCATGTGGTGACTCCTTGCGTCAGGCGCTGTCGTGGCGGCGGCCGACGGCGGTGCATCGTTGTCCGATACCCGGCCGGCAAAGGAGGTGGCAGCGACGCGGACGGTCGTGCTGTGGTCGATTCGGCACGCCTTGGACGGTGCAGTGGCCGCCATCGCCGTCTCACCGGTGATGGCGGCCGACCCTGTCAAACCCGATAGTCGAGCAACGGTCCGCGGCTCGCGCGCAGACGCGGATCGGGCACGAAATCCGGATCCACTTGTTCGGCCAGATCTTCGCCTGCCCAAGCCCGCGCGTTACGCAGATGGAACTCGACAGCCTGTCGTTGGTAGGCGGCCCAGTCCCGCGTGGCAGCATCCAGGTTCGAGCGGATGGTGGCCAGTGCGTGCTGGTTGTCGGGCTCGAGTTCGGTGATCGGCCGGATCAGGCCACGTTCGGCCGCGCGCACGTGCCCGGAGCGACCGACCCAGCACAGCAGATTCTCGCCGACCTGCTCGCGCAGGAACGCCAGATCGTCGTCGTCGCAGACCTTGTTACCGACCACGGCGATGCGGATTCCGAAATCCTTGGCGTAGCCGAGGTATTGACGGTAGACGCCGACACTGCGCAAGGTCGGCTCGCAGACCAGAGCGGTCAGGTCGAATCGGGTGAACAGCCCGGAGGCGAAGGAATCGGCCCCGGCGGTCATATCGACCACCACGTATTCACCCGGCCCGTCGACCATATGGTTGAGCAGCAACTCGGCCGCACCGACCTTCGAGTGGTAGCAGGCCACACCCAAATCTTCTTCGGTGAACGGTCCGGTCACCGCCAGTCGCGCACCGCCGATCTTACGAACGCACGCGTCATAGATCGGGTTGTCCTCCACGACGCCGAGCAGCCGCGAGCCCGAGCCCGGCGGCGTGGTCTTGATCATCGCCTCGGGCGCGGAGATACGCGGATTGTCACCGCGCAGGTAGTCCTTGATCAGCGGCAGATGCGCGCTGAGTGTCGGAAGGGCCAGCGATTCCTCGTCACTTGCGCCCAGCGCGGTGGCCAGATGCTGGTTGATATCGGCGTCGATGGCCAGTGTGGGTGAGCCCTGTTCGACCAGATGGCGGACGAACAGAGACGACAGTGTGGTCTTGCCGCTGCCCCCTTTGCCGACGAAGGCGATCTTCACTGGGAGGCACCCACTCTCTTGTCAATAACGATATTCGTATTCATCAACGAGCAGGTTAGCCCATCAGCGCCGTACACCCACCCGAGGCACGCCCTCGGCGGGCGCTTCGAACCGAGCCGACCCCGACCCAAGGCGACCGTGAGTTCGATGGACTCGAAATCACCCCTGTCCACAGCCGATCGGTACCGCGAGAATGCGATCCGACTTCGCCTGCGGCGAGGTCCGGTCGGCGCACTCGACTCACCGACACAAACAGCAGCGACCTCTCGCGAGCGTTCTTACCAACTGGACTTGCTGACACCGGGCAGTTCGCCGCGATGCGCCTTCTCTCGCAGGCGAACTCGCGAAAACCCGCACTTGCGCAGGTGCCCGCGCGGGCGGCCGTCGATGGCGTCACGGTTGCGCAGCCGCGTCGGGCTCGCGTCACGGGGCAGTCGTCGCAGGGCCAACTGGGCCTGCGCCCGAACCTCGGGGGTCGCGTTGACATCCCGCGCGAGCGAACGCAATTCGGCGCGCCGCTGCGCGTAGCGGGCCACGACCTGCCTGCGCTGCTCGTTCTTGACGATCTTCGACTTCTTCGCCATCAGCGGTTCTCCCGGAATCGACGTGACGGCACACGATCGGATCGTATTTGCGCAGTACCAGCCGGTCCAGATCATTGCGCCGGTTCTTGCGAGTGACGTAGGTGTAGCCGGTGCCCGCGAGGCCGCTGCCTCGGCGGAGGTCACCCACGCGCACCCGGACGGAATGGCCGGCGCAGTCGCCGTGGCGGTGGCCACCGCCTTGTCGGTCTCGCAGCCGCAGTTACACGGCAACGAACTTCTCGACGTAATCGCGGCCCGCACACCGGCTGGAGCGGTCCGTGACAAGATCGTGCAGGCGCAATCCCTGCGTGATTCTGCCACTGCCGCTGCGGAATTGGGTGTCGGCCACGACACCTCCGCACTCGACACCGTCCCTTTCTGCCTGTGGGTCGCAGCGAGGTATCGCTACGACTTCGCCGAGGCGTGCTGGACGGCCGCTGCAGCAGGCGGTGACATCGACACCACCTGCGCCATCATCGGAGGGGTTCTGGGCGCCCAGTCGACCACCAGCGGCATACCGTCCGACTGGCTCTCCCGCTGCGAACCATTACCGGACTGGACGGCCGCCTACACGACGCAGACAGCGCCGTAGCTTCGCGCGGAGCTCATTGTCTGGACTGTCCTAACTGGCCCGCGCGGGACCTGGACGATCAACGGGCCGAGCATCGTTCGGCCGCCGGCACTGCGTGCACATGCCGACCTGCGTATGTTGGCGTCGACTCGACAAGTCGAGGATGGACCGGCACGGGTGGGTCTGGGGCTCAGTAGGTGGCTGTGCACCCTAAGCCAGCGGGCCGCCGTGCGGTCAGGCGGCCATCGTCCGCTCGAGACGCGGTTATGACCGAGTGTTCGCAAACGACACACAGTTCGCGGTCGTGGAGGCTGGCCGAAATCGGGCGAATCCTTTTGAGCCGTCGGCGCCTCTTACATGTGGCATCTGGACCAGGACGGTACGGCCGAGGTCGCTGATCGCCGAGCCGGTTGGCGTGCCAACGATCGGGCTGTACCCAGCGGGACTCTGTCTCGATTCTGGTCCGTCCCGCAACGAGAAGGAGCCCACATGTCCGATTTCCACCCACCGCAACCGAACTCGGTCGGTCCCGATGGCGAGCCATTGCCCGGCCATCTCCGGCCCGTCTCGGGACGCAGGACACCCGTCTCGGCTGTGCTGGCGGTACTGACCACCAGACTGGCCATCAGCATGTTGTTGGTCGTGCCCGGCGTCGCTCACGCCGACCCGGCTCCCAACGAGCCAGCCTCCACGACGGATATCGCATGGACAACGGCCGACGATTTCCGCGGGTCGCCGTCGTTGACAGCGCCCACCCACGTCGTCGACGTCGCTGGGGTACCGATCGCTTACCGCAGTTTCGGACACGGGCCAACCCTGGTGTTGACTCCGTGCCTCGGATTCAGCATGGACGACTGGGATCCGGCGCTGCTCGATCGCCTGGCCACGACCAACCATGTGGTCATCTTCGACTCCGACGGCGTGGGACGGACCCCGGCGAGCTCTTCGGCCCTGTTGACCGTCCGGCAACTGTCCGATCAGGCCGCCGGTCTGATCCAGGCTCTTCATCTGGACCGCCCCACCGTCGTGGGTTACTCCCTGGGAGGATTCGTCGCGCAACGTCTGGTCGTGGATCACCCCGGTGTTGTCGGCGCCCTGATTCTGATGGGTACGGGCCCCGGCGGATCGCAGCACGTGCTGCCCGATTTGCCCGATCTGATCGCGGGCGCGCCCGCGTTCGATCCGTTGGCGCCCGCCGACCAGGTCATTCCACTGTATTTCAGCGATCATCCCGACGCTCTGGCTGCGTGGCGTCAACGAACAGCTCTGCGCCCCGACCGGGTCGGGGTGAACTTGACCGGCCTCAACCGCCAACGCGCGGCAATGAGCGACTGGCTCATCAACCCCACCGCCAACGTCATCGCCAGCCTGCCGAACCTGCGGCTGCCCACCCTGATCCTGGGCGCCGACAACGACAAACAAGAACCCGCCGCCAACTCAGCCCTGCTGCATCGCTACATCAACGGTTCGGAATTGCTGATCTACCCACAGCTCGATCACGCGTTCCCCTTCGAAGCACCCGAGCGCGTTGCCGAGGAGATCGCCCGGTTCACTCGGTAGCAGCCTGACCCACCGTCAGCGCCAGATACACGGGTTCCCGGGCAGACCCGGGCCGGAACAGCCGCCTACCGAGTTCCGCCCGGTGGACCACTTCATCGCGATGCTACGAGTTGACCCGCTCGCCGATACAACCCAGCTGCCACCGCTGGCTCCGGCCCCACCTTCTCGTCCTGGACGGCACCGTAGAATGAGGCACCCTCGATGTTGTCAGCCGGGCGCAACGGCCAGCCGTAAGCCGACGATGTCGCGGGGTCTGCGGGCCAACGACATCGCTATCGCGCGAAAAGCATTCGCGGCGTTCGCATTCGGATCGGCTTGCACGATCGGGGTGCCGAGGTCGCCGGTGGTGCACACTGCCGGATCGAAGGGAATCTGGCCGAGCAGTGGACAGCTTGCGCCGAGGATCTCGGTGAGCCGTTCGGCGACCATCGCCCCACCGCCCGTGCCGAAGAGCGCCAGGCGTGCACCATCCGGCGCGTCGAACCAGGACATATTCTCCACGACGCCGACAACCCGTTGTCCGGTCTGCGCCGCTACCGCGCCCGCTCGTTCGGCGATCCGGGCCGCTGTCTGCTGGGGTGTCGTGACGACCACCAGTTCCGCGGTGGGCAGGAGTTGGGCCAGCGAGATCGCGATATCGCCGGTACCGGGTGGCAGGTCGACCAGCAGGATATCGAGATCACCCCAGTAGACGTCGGCAAGGAACTGCTGCAGTGCGCGGTGCAGCATCGGGCCGCGCCAGACGACGGGCTCGTTGCCTTCGACGAACATACCGATCGATATCACCTTCACCCCATTCGCGGTGGGTGGCATCAGCATTCGATCTACCTGGGTGGGACGAGCCGCCAGGCCGAGCATGGCGGGGATGGAGTGGCCGTGGATATCCGCGTCGAGGATGCCGACGCGGAGGCCGCGGTCGGCCATCGCGGCGGCGAGATTGACGGTGACACTGGATTTTCCGACGCCACCCTTGCCCGATATGACGCAATAGACGCGGGTGAGCGAACCGGGCTGAGCAAAGGGAATCGTCGGTTCGTCGCCACGCACTTTCTTGCGCAACGTGGTTCGCTGCTCCTCGGTCATGACACCGAATTCGACGGTGATCGCGGCAGCGCCCGGAATGTCGAGCACGGCATCTCGGACCTCACGCGATATCCGGTCGCGCAGTGGGCAGGCCGCAACGGTGAGCCGGATCTCGACGGTCACCCGATTGTCAGTGTCGATGGTGAGGTTGCCGACCATGCCGAGTTCGGTAATGGGACGGTGGATTTCGGGATCCTCGACCAGGCTCAACGCCTGCAGGATTCGCTCGGTGGTCAGCGGCTGGATCGATGTGGATGGCATGGCTCGACCTGGCTTTCATAAGGAACACAATTCGGCGGCCGGGAATTCGGCAGCGGGACAATTCGGCGCTGGAGCGGTTCAGCGGCGTCCGAGACCGACGTGGAGCATGTCGGCGCGCTCCACCACCTTGACGCGCTCGCGCCCCTCCAGCTCGCCGAGGGCACGCTCATGCGCGTCGAGCCGGTACCAGCCCTGCCATGTGGTGAAGCTGATCGACTTGGACCGGAGAAACTCGACGACCGATGAGGGATCGGGATCGGTTGCTCCCGAGAGGTTCTCGCGATCATCGAGCAGGCACGCCACAGTCTCGTTGGCGTCACCTTTGGTGTGGCCGATCAGACCGATCGGGCCGCGCTTGATCCAACCGGTGACATACACTCCGGGCAGATGACGCGCGGTTTCGGCGGCATCGTGGTCGATCAGCACGCGCCCGCCCTCGTTCGGTACCACGCCCGCCCGGTCGTCGAACGGCAACTCGGGGATGCTCTGCGAGAGGTAGCCGACGGCACGGTAAACGGCCTGGACGTGCCATTCCTTGAATACGCCGGTGCCCTCGACATTTCCGGTGCCGTCGAGCCGGGTGCGCTCAGTGCGCAGGCCGACGACCTTGCCATCCGCCCCGAGGATCTCGGCGGGCGATTCGAAGAAATGCAGGAACAGCCTGTGCGGCCGGTCACCGATATCGCGGATTGCCCACTGCTCCACCGCATTCGCCACCATGTCCACCTGTTTCGACTGCCGCCGCGCACTCTCGGAACCCGCGTCGTAGTCGATGTCCTCGGGATCGACGATGACCTCGATGGTCGGCGAATGGTCGAGTTCACGCAGTTCCAGCGGTGTGAACTTCGCCTGGGCCGGTCCACGGCGACCGAATACATGCACCTCGACGGCCTTGTTGGCCTTCAACCCTTGGTAGACGTTCGGCGGGATTTCGGTCGGCAGCAGTTCGTCGGCCGTCTTGGCGAGTATTCGGGCCACGTCCAGCGCCACATTGCCGACGCCGAGAACGGCGACCTTCTCGGCCTCCAGCGGCCAGTCCCGCGGCACATCCGGATGCCCGTCGTACCACGACACGAAGTCCGCCGCACCGTAGGAGCCGTTCAGATCGATACCGGGAAGATCCGGCGCGCGGTCGGTATCGGCCCCGGTCGCGAAGATCACGGCGTCGTAGAAGATCCGGAGGTCGTCGAGAGTGATGTCGATGCCGTAGTCGACATTGCCGAACAGTCGAACCTGCGGCTTGTCGAGCACCCGGTGCAGAGCGGTGATGATGCCCTTGATCCGGGGGTGGTCCGGTGCGACGCCGTAGCGGATCAGCCCGAAGGGTGCGGGCAAGCGCTCGAACAGGTCGATCGAGACGTCCGTATCCGACACCGACTTCATCAACGCGTCGGCGGCATAGATACCGGCCGGTCCCGCGCCGACAATCGCCACGCGTAATGGTCGTTTCGAACCGCTCATGGCTGATATTCCTGCACGAATGTCGTGTCGATACCCACCGCGCCGAGTTTTGCCGCGCTCCCGGGAGATCCCAGCGCGGCGGCGCGGCCCGGCAGCGGCTCATCGAAGAACCGGGCGTTCTCGGCGATGAACGGCTGCTGCTCTTCGGGTATATCGGCATCGAGATAGATCGCCTCGACGGGGCAAACTGGTTCGCACGCACCGCAATCCACACATTCGGTGGGTTGGATATAGGCCATGCGCCCGCCGGTGTAGATGCAGTCGACCGGGCATTCCTCCACGCACGCCCGATCCAGCACGTCCACGCACGCCGCGCCGACGACGAAAGTCATGATGCCTCCACGGTATTCGCGGCGCCCAGTTCGGCGTCTTCGCCGAGTGCTGCCAGGATTTCGTAGCGCCTGCGGGCGAATTCGGGTTCGAATCGCGCACCGGGTGCGCGCGGGTTGTCGATCGTGACGATCCGTTGGATCCGCGCCGGGCGCGGGGTCAGCAGCACGATCCGGTCGGCGAGCAGCAATGCCTCGTCCACGTCGTGGGTGACGAACAGGACAGTGGTGCGGTGCCGCTGCCACACCGAAATCAGCAGCCGCTGCATATCTGCTCGTGTCTGCGCGTCCAATGCCCCGAAGGGTTCGTCCATGAGCAGTACCCGTGGCTGGGTGGCCAGGGTACGGGCCAATTGGACCCGCTGACGCATACCGCCGGACAACGCGCCGGGCAGATGGTCGCCGAAACCATCGAGCCCCACCTGGTCCAGTAATGCGAGTGCTTCGGCGCGTCGTCGGCCGCGCCTCACCCCGCACAGCTTCAAGGCGAATTCGACGTTCTTCCGAGCCGTACGCCACGGCAACAGTGCGTCCTCCTGAAAGACCATCGCGCATTGTTCGCCACTACCGCCGTCCACCTCCGCGGTGCCGCCGACCGGCTCCAATAATCCGGCCATCGCCCGCAGGATGGTGGATTTGCCGCACCCGGACGGTCCGAGCAGCACCACGATCTCGCCACCGGCTATGTCGAGATCGACTTCGGCGGTGAGTATTTCGTCGTAGGCGATGCGCAGTCCGCGCATGCGCACCGCAGCGCCCGCGTTCATCGCGCCGCCCTGGGCAGCCATCGGTTGACCCGGTGTCCGGTTCTTTCGACCAGCCACGCCGTGGCCCAGCCGAGCAATCCGATCGACAGCATGCCGACCACCACCCCCGGATAGTCGAGCAGGCCGTAGGACTGCCAGGTGAAGTATCCGATTCCGAACTGTCCGGAAATCATTTCGGCGCTGATCACACAGATCCAGGCGACGCCCATCGCCACCGACAAACCGGAGAAGATGCCGGGTAGCGCACCGGGTAGGGCGATTCGGAACAGGATCTCCCAACGACCGGCGCCGAGGGTATGTGCGGCTTCCTCCCATACTCTCGGCAGCGCGTGCATGGCGTGGATCGTGCTGACAGCCACCGGGAAAAACGCCGCGAAGAAGGTGATGAACACGATCCCCTGCTCCCCCGTCGGGAACAGCAGAATCGCCAACGGCACCAGCGCGATCGCCGGAATCGGCCGGAATACCTCCAACACCGGCCGGATCAACGCACTGACCAACCGCGAACGACCGATCGCCATACCGATCAGCACGCCGGCCACGGTCGCGAGTCCGAATCCGATCAGGATCCGGCGCATGCTGGAAGTGATGTTGCTGTAGTAGGACCGGGTGCCGAGCTGGATCCGGAAGGAATCGTAAACCTCTGCCGGGGTGGGGATTTTATCGAAGCGTAACCAGAACACCACGTGATTCGCAGTGAGCAGATACCACAGCAGTATCAGCGCGGCCAGCGGCGCCATGGTCAGCGCTGCCGCGCGCAGCCGCTCCGGGAGCCGACCGTGGCCGTACCAGCGACGGGACCGCGATGCCATGGTGATGTCGGAAGGTGTTGTCGGGATCAGGGATATCGGTTCCGCGGATACCGTCATGTCGAGCCTCCTGGTCTCGTGTTCGTGCTCGCTGCTATCGAGCGAGCAGCGCCGCCTGGTAGTCGAGGACGGCGCTACCGGGATGGGCGTTGGCATAGGACTTGGCATCGGCCTCGATCGCGAACGGCCGTAGTTGTTCATCGGGCCCGGCCGCCGGATCGCGCACCCAGGTGGCGGTGGCCGCGAAGATGCGGATGCCCGATGCGGTGTCGGGCACGTAGGCGGCGCGGGTTTCGCTGTCGCGCTGGGCGATCAGGCGGAGCAGGCAGGCCGGCGTTTTGGCGACCGCGGTGGTCTGCTCGCCCTTGAACCACACCTCCGATGCGGTCGCCGGGTTGTCGACGGCACCGCCGCAGACGGTGTCGGTACCGACCAGCGGGCTCGGTGCGGTCGTCGAGGCACGCTGGGCGTCATAGTCCGCCCCGTACAGCGCCCGCACATAGGTGTCGTTGACGAACTCGCCGAGATCCAGATCGGCGAGGGCGCCGAGGCCCTTCAGGAACGGCAGCAGCGTGCGAAGCGCGTCGACCTCTTGTGACTTGATGGTGGGGTCGAAACTCACCAGCCCGTTGGGACCGTTGTAGAGGTAGACGACCTCCGCCGGTATCCCGGTGATCTCGGCGACGCGCTGCGCGGCGGCCAGCGGATTGCGGTTGAGGTAGTCGGTGGTTTCGCGCTGGGCCGCCAGGAAGGCGTTGACGATATCCGGATTGTTCGTGTCGAAGCGTTTGTTCGCGACCACCGCGTGGAAGGTCGGGATATTCGCGCTGCCTCCGTCATAAAGCAGTCGCGCCTTGCCGTCGAAGACGAGCTTCTGCGGCCATGGCACGAATTGCGCCAACGCCGATACCTGGTCGCCCTGCAATGCCGACGCTCCGACCGCGGGGTCCTGGCCGAGCAGCTTCACATCGTCCAAGGTCAGGCCCGCACCGGACAGGCCGGTGGCGAGCATGCCGTGCGCGGCCGAACCGACGCTGGTCGAGACGACCTGGCCGCGCAGATCGGTCAGGGTGATGGCTGGTGAATTCACTGGCACGACAATTTGATTCAGCGAACCACGCAGATTGTAGCCGGTCACTGCGATCAGCTCGGACCTGACGTCGTCGTGGCCGCGGGTCTTCGATCCGTTGACGAGGATGGGTGCATCACCCATCGAGCCGATATCCACTTGGCCGGCGAGCATCTGCGCGGTCAGCGGCGGTCCGGCGGCGAAGTCCTTCCATTCGACCTTGTAGGTCACCCCTTTCGGCTTCCCGAGTTCGGCCAGCTTCGCTTCGAAGGTGCCCCGATCGCGCAGCAGCGTGCCCGCGGTGACGGTATTGATCGTCTTGGACTGGTAACCGATATTGACCGTGATGGTCTTGCCGTCATTCGGCGTGCCACAGCCCGCGACGACTGTCGCGGCGGTCGCGACGCCGAGCAGCAGTGTGACCGAACGCCGGATCTTCCAGTGTGGTGTCCTCATCGTGATGTCCTCCGCCCGCGATCAGCGCAGCAAATAGGGGATATTGACGGTCACGGCTCCGACCGGGCAGCGCGCCGCGCACGGGCCGCAGTACCAGCATTCGTCGACGTGCATGTACGCCTTGCCGGAGTCGGGGTGGATCGCGAGTGAATCCAGCGGGCACATATCGACGCATAGCGTGCAGCCGTCGATACATTTGACTTCATCGACGGTGACGGGCACGTCGATTCGTGTGTTGACCTGGGCCATCAGATTTCCTTTCCAGAGTTGGCAATGCCGATGCGGGCGAAGGCGCGGACATCGGCGTCCGGGTCCTCCATGGCCGAGCGGAGCGCGGTGGCGACCTCGGGCCGTTGAGCGATCCGCTCGGCGAGCGCGCGCACCGCGGCCTTGCGGACATCGAGGTTGTCGTCGGTAACCACCGAGATCAGGTGCGGTACGGCGATTTCGGGATCGGCGACGGCGAGTGCGATCGCCGCGCCCTGGCGGACCTGCCAGGCCGGATCGCCGATGCCCGCGGCGGCGATGGCCGCCGCCTCGTCACCGCAGCCGGTTTGCGCCAATCCGGTCAGCGCGGCGGCGCGGACCAATGGGTCAGAATCGCGGGCCAACCCGATCAGAGTGGCGCTTCCTCGTGGATCTCCCACTGCCGCTAGACCTTTGGCGACCGCGATGCGGACCAGCTGGGCCGGGTCTGCGGCCGCCGCGTCGAGTTCGCACAATGCGTCCACCGAGGTCAGTCCGCCGACGACGGTCCGGCGCACCTCGGCATTCGGATCGGCGAACCACCCGAACAGTTCGGCCGCGTCGCTGCGACGGTGCCTCCACAGCGCCTCGATCGCCGCCGACCGCACCGCGGGTTCGGCGGCGAGTACGCAATCGCGTAGTACAGCATCGAATTCCGCGCCGGGAACGAGTACCTCGAGCAGTTCGGTCAGCAAGCCGATGGCGGCGTGACGCACGGTCACGTCGGAATCGGACAACCCGGCCGCGATCAACGGTGAGGCCTGCCCCCATTCCTCGGTGGTCTCACTGAGCACCGAGAGGGCGGTACGCCGGACCTCCGGATCCGGGTCGGTGAGAAAGGGTTGCAACTCTTCGAGTTCGGGCCACTCCTCGGCCATAACCATCAGCTCGAGCAGTCGGGCACTCATCTGCCACCCCACGCGCCGACCAGCACCGGAGCGGCGACATCGGCGACACCATCCGGGCGAACGAAACCCGGCACCGGCACGATGTACGGTGCGACGGGCCGGGTGGTGAACTCCATCGCGCCGGACTCACCACGGAACAAGTTGAGATGGCAGAACCATTCGGCGTCATCGCGCTGCGGCCAGTCGGCGCGCTGATGGTAGAGACCCCATCGGCTTTCGGTGCGCCGCAGCGAGGCACGTGCGGCCATCTCGGCGCAATCGCGGATGAATGTCACCTCCGCACAGCGCATCAACTCGTGCGGTGTGTGCGCGCCCATCTGCGCGATATCGCCACGCATGCGCTCGAACGACTCCAGGCCGAGGGTCAGATACCGCTGCGCCTTGGGCGGTTGCAGATAATCGTTCACGAAGCGGCGGAGCTTGTATTCGACCTGCTGTTGCGGCGGCCCGTCCGGATTGCTCAGCGGCCGATAGATGAGCGCGTGCGCGGCCTCGATCTGATCCTCGGGCAACTCCGGACGCACCGCGCCCCTGGCGTATTCGCTCGCACTCCGACCCGCGATATCGCCGTATACGAAGGCCCCGATCATGTAGTTGTGCGGGACCAGCGCCATATCCCCCGCCGCGTACAGCCCGGGCACCGTCGTCGCGGCATGCTCATCGATCCACACTCCGGAAGCGGAATGTCCACTGCACAAACCGATCTCGGAAATGTGCATCTCGATATCGCTGGTTCGATAGTCGGTACCGCGCCCGGCGTGGAAAGTGCCTCGGGTCGGGCGTTCGGTGGTGTGCAGGATGCCCTCGATCTGCTGGATCGTGGCATCCGGCAGATGGCTGAGCTTCAGATAGATGGGCCCGCGCGCACTGTCGAGTTCGCGCTTGACCTCGGACATCATCTGCCCGGACCAGTAATCGCAATCCACAAAACGGTTGCCCTCGGCATTGACCTGATAGCCGCCGAAGGGATTCGCGACATACGCGCAGGCGGGGCCGTTGTAATCCTTGATCAGCGGATTGATCTGGAAGCATTCGATACCGGACAGTTCCGCACCCGCGTGATAGGCCATCGCGTAGCCGTCGCCGGCATTGGTCGGATTCTCGTAGGTGCCGTACAAATAGCCGCTCGCGGGCAGACCGAGCCTGCCGCAGGCGCCGGTGGCGAGAATAACGGAACCCGCCGAGATCGTGACGAATTCGCCAGTGCGCGTATCGAATCCGACCGCACCGACCGCGCGGCCGCCGACTGTGAGCACCCGGACCGGCATCACTCGATTGCTGATCGTCACCTTGGCGCGCACGTCACGGGCACGCAGGGTGCGGTAGAGCACCTTCTTCACATCGCGCCCCTCCGGCATCGGCAGCACATAACTGCCGGAGCGGTGTACCTTGCGCACGGCGTATTCACCGTGCTCGTCCTTCTCGAACTTGACTCCATAGCTCTCCAGCCGCTGCACCATCTCGAAGCCGCGCGTGGCGGTCTGATAGACGGTGCGCTGGTTGACAATTCCGTCGTTCGCGACGGTGATGTCGGCGACGTACTCCTCCGGGCTGGCCTTGCCGGGGACCACCGCGTTGTTCACGCCGTCCATCCCCATGGCCAGCGCGCCGGAGTGCCGCACATGCGCCTTCTCCAGCAGCAGGACATTCACGCCCTGTTCGGCCGCGGTGAGGGCGGCCATCGTGCCCGCGGTGCCGCCGCCGACAACGAGGACGTCACAGCTCAACTCCCGGCGCTGCGCGACAGGTGGGATATCCATGGACATCGGAGATCAACCCCTTTCGTTCGGTTCGGTCACACCGCGATTCGGTGTGACCGGGATGCGGTGCAGTCGGCCCGACAGCGAGAAGCGGTCACCGCGATAGCGGACGTATTCGAGGTCGATGGGCCGACCGGAATCGGTGTAGGTGAGCCGTTCCAGGAACAGCAGCGGCGAGCCGGGCCGGACCTCGAGGAGCTCGGCGACGGTCGGATCGGCCGCAACGGCTTCGATGGAGACCGCCGCGGATCCGAGCGGCAGACCGAGTTCGGCCTCCAGCAAACCGAATACGTCACATCCGGTCAGGTCCAGATCCAGCAGCGGCGCACCGACATCGGCGGTCAGATAAGAGGCGTCCAGGGATAGTGGTGCGCCGTCGAGGTAGCGGATCCGTTCCAGCGCCACCACCGGTGTCGCCGGTTCGAGCTCGAGCCGCTCGGCCACGATCGGCGTCGCGGGCACGACCTCGGCGAGCAGTACCCGGTTGACGACGCGATCGCTGCCGGTTTCGAATGTCTCGGCCAGGCCGCGCAACCGGTCCAGCCCCTGCACCGCCTTATCCGAGACGACGAAGGTGCCCGCGCCGGGAACCCGGTCGACCAAACCTTCATCGCGCAGCAACGCCAATGCGTCGCGCACGATATTGCGGCTGGTGGCGAAGTCGGCGGCCAACTGCGCTTCCGCGGGTAACGGACGATTGCCGTAGACGCCGCTGCGGATGCGCGCCCGCAGAATGTCGCTGATGCGGCGCGCCGGTGCCGAACGCCTACCGGCGCTGTAACGAGCGACCGGCGAACCACCGTCGGCGATGCGCCGATCCGGGATGCCCGCCTGGGTCTGATGTCCCGAGTACGTTCTGCCTGTCATGCCGCAAATGCTGGAAACGGATGATTACACGCGATGCTCCCCGCGATTACCGGAGGGTTACGCCAGTTAGTATCCGCGACGCAAGCCTGTCACCTGCGCAAATGCCGTCCGATCGCGGTGTATCACCAGCCGGTCGAGGTAACCGATCCCATCCGCGCGGCATATTCGACCAGAATCTCGGCCGGGCCAGCGGGCGGAGTGCGGCGGCGCCAGATGGCGCGGAACTTGCGGGTCAAGATCACCGGGGGCGCGAGCTGGATCTCCACGAGCGCACCCGTAGACAATGCGGGTGCGGCGATCAACCGGCTGAGCACCGCGGGCGCGACACCACTGCACGCGGCCGCGGTGATCGCCACCGCGGAGCCGAGTTCCGCCGCCGGCGCCGCAGGCTGACCTGCCGTGCTGAGTATCTCCCAGACGGTTTCCCTGGTCCCCGATCCCTGTTCACGCCACAGCAGCGCCGTGTCTGCGAGTTCACGCAGGGTCACCGGTGCGCGGCGCAGCGCCCACGGATGTTTCGGCGCGACGACCACCACCAAATCATCCGCTCCGAGCACCCGATTGCCGAGACCGTGCGGCGGATGCGGCCCCTCCACGAAGCCGAGGTCCGCCTCGCCGTCGCGGACCAGTGCCACGACCTGCCGAGTGTTCTCCACCTCCAGCGCCACCAGCACATCCGGACAGGCGGCACGCAACGCATTGAGCCACTGCGGAATCCGATGATCGGCGATCGTCTTCGAAGCCGCGACGCGCAGCCGCGGGACATCGATGGCTTGCAATGCGGCCATACCCGCGACCAGAGACCGGGCGGCAGCGAGCACCGGCAGGGCGTGACCGACGACAACCCGGCCCGCGTCGGTCAGTACCGAACCGGTCGGACCGCGGTCGAGCAATCGCACCCGCGCGCGGCGCTCCAGCGCGCTGATCCGCATACTCGCGGCCGGTTGGGTGATGCCGTGGCGTCGTGCGGCCGCCCCGAGACTGCCCAGCTCCGCAACGGAGACCAGCAGATCGAGCACGTCCAGATCGGGCGTTCCCGGCGGCAAGGTCATGGCCCGATTATGAGCGGATTATCGGGTCGCGGCATGTCCAGGCCCATCAGTACCGCTGATGAGCTGCTTCGGGATCGTGGTCTACCGGCGGGGCAACCAGGCCGTGATCGTGAGAAATATGACCTGGTTACGACGAAATCTTCCCGGGATCCTGCTCGCCGCCGCGGTCGCCGGTGCCGCCGCGGGGGCGGGCCTGATGTTACCGATGGTGGGCGCGCCGATCATCGCCTTGTTCGGCGGAGCCGTGATCGGTGCCTTCGGACGTCGATCGGCGATGGACACCGGGATGTTCGCGCCCGGTCTCGCCCTGGTACGTCAGCGATTGCTCGGCATCGCGATCGTGCTGCTCGGTCTCGGGTTGCCCGTCGGGTCGGTGCTCACCGTGGGACGGCAGACCGCCACAGTGCTGATCGGCACATTGATCGTCGGAGCAGTCGCCGCATTCGTCGTCGGCAGAATGCTTGCGCTGGACCGTGATTCGGCGACGCTGGTCGCAGTCGGGACGACGATCTGCGGCGCGTCCGCGATCGCCGCAGCCACCGCGGTCATCAAGCCGGACAAAGAACGGGTCGCATACGCGCTCGGCACGATCTTCGTCTTCAATATCGTTGCGGTACTGATGTATCCGCCTCTCGGGCGGTTTCTCGGATTGTCCCAGGAGGCATTCGGTCTCTGGGCGGGCACCGCCATCAACGACACCTCGTCGGTATTGGCGGCAGGCGTGATATTCGGCTCCGCGGCAGCGCATTTCGCGGTGATAGTCAAACTCGTCCGCAGTCTCATGATCGTCCCGATGTGCTTGGGCCTGCATCTCACCCGCCGCAGCTCCGGCAGTGCGAAAACCCCGCTCCGGCAGAGCTTCCCGCTCTTTGTGGTGCTGTTTCTCGCCGCATCGGTCATCTCCGGGCTCGGTATCGTGCCCCGCTGCTGGACCGCACCACTCGGGCAGCTCAGCGCCTGGCTCATCGCCGCCGTCCTCGCCGCAATCGGCGCATCCCTCACCTGGCGACAGCTCCGCACCGCCGGTGCGCGACCACTACTGTTCGGCGGCATCCTCGCCGTGATACTGGCGGCCAGCAGTCTCGCACTCCTGACCGCCACCGGCTGGCGTTGATCCGGCCCGTCAACCTTTCGCACGGCCTGCGCACCGAGGAAACCACCGCCTCGTGCGTGCCCCGCTCGGTCACCGGGTGATGACGCCGACCAGTCTCGGCAGAGCAAGACCTAGACCCCAACGACCGCGACCACGCCGGTGTCACACCCCTGTCCGTACCGACGGCTCCCGGCCCCACCCAACTTCGCACCGGGACGTGACGGCGACATCAGTTCAGCGGCATGGTTTTCCAGAAATCGACCAGCTGGTTGATCGACGGATCGTTGCTCGCGCCGAGACCGTAGGTGTAGAGGATGCACTTCTCGCGCTCGGGTTCGTTGAACACCGTCACCATTCGAGGAGTGGTCTCGGGGTCGGTGCCCCACGCGTAGTTCGTATACACCCGGGCGCCGTTGGCATCCGTGCGGGTGGAGGCGCCGAGGAAGGCGGCCGTCACCTTCTTCACCTCTTCCGCAGAGTCGTAGCGGAAGATCCTGAGCTGCGGCCATCGGGTCTTGCTCGCGGGAATCATGTAGCTGTTGGTGAAGTTGCAATCCCATTTGGCGGTGGGTTTGCCCACCTCGGGGTGCGGCCCGTCCAACCAGGTGAGCTGCCATTCCTTCTCCAGGACTTCCCCGCCGCACCCGATACCCGAGAACCCGGTCCCTGAACCGTATTTCCCCTCCGACTCGAGCGCCGATTGGGGCAGCAACCGGGGGAACCCCTGCTGCATTTCCGCGAGATCGCGCCGCGGCCCCTCGTCCTCCTTACCGCCGCTGTTGGCGGCCCAAATCCCCACTCCGACAGCAATAACGACCACGAGGGCGGCGCAGAGAGTGACCATCAGCCCGCGGTTCGAGCGTGGCCGCGGCGCGCCGACCGGATAACCGTAGCCGCCGTGCGGAGCGGAACCGAGCGGCATCTGCTGAGGTGCGGGCTGCGCGGGAGTGGGGTGAAGCTGCTGAGGTGCCTGGTATCCACCCATCTGCGCCATCGGCTGGGCGGGCGTTATCGGTCCCGGGACGGGTGCGCCGCCCATCCCCTGCGGTGGGATTCCCGCCAGCGCTTGGCGTGCGGCTTCGGCGAATTCGACGCACGAGGCGAACCGCTCCTCGGGCCGTTTCGCCATCGCCCGCACGAGCACCCGATCCAGCGCAGCAGGCAGCCCGGCCCGCCGACTGGTCAGCGGAGGCGGATATTGTTGCAGGTGGCCCTGAATGACCGCGGCGGGGTGCGTGGATTCGAACGGTGCGGCACCCACAAGCAGCCAGTACAGCGTGCAGGCCAGCGAATACTGATCGGAACGCCCATCCATCGCGGCCCCGGTGAGCTGTTCGGGCGAGGCATAGGCAAGCGTCGCATTGAATGTGCCGGTTTGCGTGAGGTGCCCCGCGTCATCGCGCAGCCGAGCGATCCCGAAATCGGTGAGATACACCCGTTCCTGCCCACCAGTGGATTTGGCCAGCAGGATATTCGCGGGCTTCACATCGCGGTGCAGCACACCCATGCTGTGTGCGAAGTCGAGCGCCTTCGCGGTCTCGACAATGATCTGCGTAGCCCGAGCAGCAGGTAACGCATGCGGATCCACACTCGCAGCATCGACCCCGTCGATGTACTGCATGGAAATCCACAGCTGATCGTCCTCCACCCCCCGGTCGAACACCGTCACGATATTCGGGTGCTCCAGCTGCGCGACCAAATCCGCTTCCCGCTCGAACCGAGCACGAATCTCCTTATCGGAGAACATCGCCGGATTCAACAGCTTCATCGCGGTCCATCGAGGCAGCCGCGGATGCCTGGCCAGATAAACCGTCCCCATCCCGCCATGACCCAGCCGCCGCTCGATCGAATACCCCGCGAAAACCGAACCGTCCTCTACCATCCCGCCCCCTTCATCGTCCGAACAGCGAGCGCCTCGATGCTAGATCAGTCCCCGCCCACCCCGCCGGACACCGTTCGCGGATGGCGACGTTGATGCTGCTCGCCATCACACTTATCGGCTACGTGATTCCGTCTGTCGCGGAGGTCGGCTTCAAAATTCGGCCGTGACGCACCCGCACCGATCGCAACCGGGGTAATGCCGCAGGGGGCGATTCGATCCACCCGAGCAGGTGCCGAGTGGCGAATCCCGCTGAGCGTGCGGGCTTTCTGGGCCAGGCTGTAGGATTCCGCCGTGTCAACCCTTCCCGATCTGGCCCGGCGGTTCGCGGCCGCGCCGCAGGAGAGTTTCCGAAGTGCGATCGATCGGGGCAATGCCTGGCTGGAGGCGGTGGTCGCGGCGGGGTACGAAGAGGCGATCGTGGCAGAGTTCGGGGAGTGCGACGAGGCCGTCCGGGTCGTAGGGGAACCGGCCTCCCAGGAACAGATCCGAGGGATCGAAGCGGAGCTCGGTTGTGCGCTACCGCCTTCGTATCGCCGGTTTCTGTGCGAGGTGGGTGCGGTCGCGTTCTTCAACTATTGGTGGGACGAGACGACGGAAATCGATGCGGTCGCGAGAATATCGAAAGTCCTCACCGATCCCGCCACGGATTTCGGCTGGCGGGACGATCCGATCTGGCATTCCCTGCCGACGGCTCCGCTCGTGCGAGTGTGCGACCACCACAATGGCGAGGAGTGGTTCTACGTGACGGCCGCACACGACAGCGCCGGAGAGGCCCCGCTGGTCCTCGGCTTCCACGACGAACCCGATCTGTACTTCGCCGACGCACTGCACAACCCACCCGCCACACACGCCACGTTCGAGCACTGGCTCTCCGACCAGGTCGACCGGACCATCACATTCGTCACCGACCGGGTATCGCGCCACGTGCGGTGAGCCACCGCCCCGGATTCCGCTCGAGCGGTCCACAGGCGGCGGCACGTCGAATTGGGATCACCTTCGGTATGTCCCAACACCATTCGTGCTCGAGCGCGAAATCCGAAGGCATCGCGTCACCGAGCGATCGTGCAGGATTCGGGTCACATGTCGCGAAAGAGCGAGAGCCCCCATGCCGAGTTTCGCTCCTTCGGCTCCTCCTCGCTCAAGCCGAGCAACATGCCGAGCCCCTGGAAGGCACGCTCGCCGACCACCCGGCGGAGCGCTTCTGGATCGCCGGTGAAGCTTCCCGCGCGGAAGTTGGAGAACGTGCCTCCGACTTCGTACTCCTCGTTTCCGCACTCCCAGCAGTGATTCCCGATGAGGCCGACCTTGGCTTTCGTCGTCCCGTGCACCTCGGAGATCCCCGCCTCGTAGAAGCCGTAGACGACGCCCCGCATCGTGGCGTTCCCCTGAATCTCGAGATTGCCCTCGAGGAACAGGTGCCGGCACTCGGTCGAGCCGGTCACGATGAGGCTGCCGGTCTCGTCGGTGGCGACCGAGCCCGTCGCCGACAGGTTCCCGAATACGATGAGCGCGCCGTCGTAGATTCCGAGATCACCGTCGATCCTCAAGTCGCCGCGGTGCACCTTGGTGTCCTCGTCGAGGCAAGAGCGAATGTCCTCGTTGAGGATCTTCTCCAGATCCGCCTCCGTCGCCTGCTCCACGCGCCCGGTCTCGCTCAACGATTCGATCGACTCGTCCGCCACTGCCACTCCTCTCACGCCAATGCGTTGAAGACAATACGTCCAAGCTTTCGCTGCGTCGACCAGTTCGGCAGGCGCCACGAGTACCTACCGACCATCCGATGAATTCTCTTCCCCCACAGCGCCTCCCGTAGCTCACGCTATTGGTCGACCTACCGAACCAGAGCAGCGCTGAGTATCTCGCGGGCAACGCTGTGGTTGTACAGCCTGCGCAGAGCGGCGGCTGACCTATTGCGAGACCAGTCTCCTCGGCTCCTACGCCGTTGCGTTGCGCCACCTCCACGCCGTCGGTCAATTCACCCGGCCGCTGCCATCGCTGGTCGAAGTGGACACTCGGCCGCCGACGCGGCCGGGTTGAGCCGACTGGATCCCGCTCGGGCGCAACCACAGACAGCATCGAGCCCGAACCTGCCATGGTGATCAACATGCTGGCACCTCCGGCGTCATCTCGACCGACCCGACGTACTCCATGACTCTGGTGATCGTGACATCACCCAGGCTGATCTGCTGCATGCCGCCATGTTTCGACAACCCCGCTTCCGCCGACCAGCCCCAGCCGTGCGTACCACCCACAGTGACACCCAGGTGCCGATGACCCGCTACGGCGGTCGAGCTGGTCGCGGCCGTTCGTTCAGGCGGCTGGTTCACGTCCTCAGAACATCGGAACGTCCGCACATCGGTGCCAGCTGATGGCTATGCCGCAGGTCGCCGAGTCCCTCGCAAGGCTCGACGCCCCGGCCCGTCTGGCGAACCGCCTACCTCGAGGTACCGCAGGCCTTGGCGACCTCGCGGCGTCGACGATCGCACCGCTGCGGTGACGGTCGCGCATGAACGGGGACCGCTGCCGTTGAACGGACCTCAGTCGGCGCGGTAGCGCAGCATCACCACGGTGTTGAAGTGCCTCGTCTCGACCAATCGGAGCTGGACGCGCTTGTCCAGTGACGGGAAGAACGGTGTGCCGCCGCCGAGCACCACGGGCGAGAGGAACAGCTGGTACTCGTCGATGAGCCCGTGTGGCATCAGCGAGGCCGCGAGACTCGCGCCACCGACCTCCATGACGCCATCGCCTCCGGCCTTGAGCCTGCGGACCTCCTCGACCGCGTTCTCACTGACCAGCGTGCTGTTCCAATGGACCTCGGTGAGCGTCCGGGAGAAGACGACCTTGGGCTTGTCCGTCCAGAGCCCGCCGAACTCGCGCTCGATGCGCGGCGCGTCCTCGGGCACGTGTGGCCAGTATTCGGCCATCAGCTCGTACAGCCGGCGGCCGTGCAGCGAGACCTCGATCTCGCGGTACCTGTCATTGTGGAACTGGTGCAGCTCCTCGTCCGGGTCAGTCCAGTCGATGCTGCCGTCGCGGTCGTTGATGTAGCCGTCCAGGGACACGCCGAACCCATAGATCAGTTTCCTCATGACTGGGTAGACCTCCTACGCGCTCGAAACTCATCGGTATTCATCGATTCTCACCAGGCGTTGAGCCATATCCCTTGGTTTCGGCGGTCTCACCAGCCGGCGACCGCCTATGTCCGACAGCTGGGTACGCACTCCGCCTCGGCGGGCCGCTACTGGTTCAGGATGTCGCAGACAGCAGCAATATACGAGGTTCGTCTTCCTTGGCTAACATGACCGAGATGATCTCGCGTGGTGAGATGCGTCGGGCACTGAGTCGGCAACCCGACGATCAGGTGTGGCGGTCGATGCTTGGGTGGAGCAGGACCTTAGCGCCTTTCTGGTTCGAGGCGATCGATAGATTCGCCGCTGTCGCTGCTATCCCGGAACGACGTCACCTCCGGTGTCGGACGGCCGCGCAGGAATCCTTCGAACGAATGGATGGGTGGTGGTTCGGCCGGGCCGAACTCGTCAAAGCCCGCCGCGACGAGGTCGATAGTGCGATCAGCCTCGTCCTCAACACGGCCCATTACAACCAGATCGCGAATCTCATTCAGGCGCCGACGGCCCAACACGTGGGTAGCGCCTTGCGCGTGACTTTGCATGTCGCGTCAGGGATCTGGGGGCGAGAGCAATTGCCGAGTGTGGTGGCGGGATTCATCTATGACCTGGCCTGCGCCCGAACGCTTTTCCCTGGCGATCCGGCTGCTCTGCTCCAGCATGTTCCACCGAGGTTTTTCACGGATGGCACCGACTACTGCGATAACCACCACCTACTCTTCGTGGAACCTGCCAATTTGTTCGATCTTCGAGCCGAAGCAGATGCGGTGCTTGCCGAAGCGCAACGCATCTGGCTGGACTTCGATATCCCGCAAGCATGGGACATGCCCTCGGACATATGGACCAGGAGCTACCCGGGTACCTTCCAGTCGATGCATTTCGGTTCGATGCATGACTTCCACGCCCGGTAGGTCGACGTCGAGCTGCCCGCGGCGGCGCAACTCGCTGGATTCGATGCGGCTCTGGCGGACTTCAGATCGGCACGGCCAGTTGACCTCCAACTGTTCCACGGGGGCGATCGGCCAGCGCGTTCAGCGGCAGAACAGGATACCTATGCTGATCCTGCCCCTACGCCACCGAGTGAAGAACCAGGGGAACGCTCAACCGATTGTCTGACCGACTACCAGACCTGGACCCAGGACTCGCACTACGGCATCCGCGATCGCCGGGCACGGATAGCCGCCGTTGCCGAGCTTGTAGCCGACCGACGCGAACGCCTGCACCTGATGCACCGGGCCGTTGTCCGGATCAGCGAGCGTATTGGCGGACAATGGCCGGTTTTGCGGGTGGGCAAGCGCGAAACAAGTCAACTGAATTCGACTGTCCTCACTCCAGAAGTAATTCAGCACTTCGGGATTGGTGAAGTCGAGTTGGTCGAAGACGACGGCGATGTCCTCTCGCCCGTACGGGGCTGCGGAGAGTGCGGGCGCGATATCCGCTGGTTCGGTCCCGGTAGCCAGTACCCGTCCTGCCTCCAGGGCCTGTCCCCACGGCGGCACCTGTTCCTCCTCCCACTCGATGCGGTCGGTGGTGTCGGTGGCGCGCTCGCCGCCCACGGTCAGCGAACCGTCGCTGATGCTCCATCGAATATCGCCGAGAATCCCGACATAGGGCAGTTGGGCATTGGCGGACAGGCTTCCGGCGACCAGCGTCCAGGGCGCGCATGCCACCTGATAGCGAATCATGCTCGCCGCCAACTCGGCGAACTCCGCCGCCTCCGGCAGGTATGCCTCATACGGGGCGAGGAATTGGTCCGTCCAGATACCCATTCCCACAACCATGCCAGGGTCGCCACCGCCGCCCAATCGATTTTCCGTGCAGCAAATGAGGAGGCCGCGGACCACCACCGGTGACTGTCCGGAATCCCCGCCGGAGGTCTTTCGCCGGGCAGTGGCGACACCAACGAAGCTTGTGCGCGGAGCTCGGCGTCGGCCTCGGACAACATCTGCTTCTCATAGTCCGGCGAAACCAGCAGCTCCGGATCATCGAACTCGTCCAGTAGGAACTGCACGGCGGATCGGAACCGGCAGGCGATCTCCCAACCATCCCACTCCTCGAGCGCCGAATGCGGTGCGCTGTCGAGGGTGTCGTCGATGTAGCCGGTCAGCGCCCAGCCACTCGCTCCGATCAGGGTGATCACCTGTTTCCGGAAAACCGACCAACCCGCAGCAGATCGGACCTCGGCGTCCCCGAGGCAAATCGAGAACAATTTCGACATGCCGTCGGCGAACGCCCGATCGCGTAACCGCACCATGTCATCCGCGTCGGAGGCGGCGGCGATCTCCGCCGCCCTCCCGAAATCATCGATCGCACTCCGCAACTGCTTCGCCCGCGCCCATATCCAATTCTTCTCCACCTTCTTCGATGTCGAGACCCACGACTGCAAATCCCTTCGCGGCGCGATCATGCCCGAGAAATGCATTCGTCGCCCCGTCCTGGCGCGGTTGCGTGGCCCTGAAAACCCTTGTACACCTGTCGAACAAGCGAACGAACAGGAGGGCTCCGTGGCACAGGCGACCTGGCTGCAAGCGGTGAGTGGCGAGGAGATCCACGCACTCCGGCAGGATCCGACCAGCATCAACAGACTCGACAAGCCCGATCACTACCGCACCCACTACGGCGCCGCGCTCAATTACTTCCTCACCGGGGAGGCTTGGCCCGGCCCTGAAGACCACGAGCTGTGGCCCGTGGTCGGCGGTGTCGACAGCATCGCCTGCTCGACCCTGGAGAACGGGGCTTGCTCGGTGGTGTCGCCGGATCAGGCAACCGAGCTCGCCGCACGTCTCGCCACGGTTGACGTGATGGCCGTCAAAACCGCTGTCAGGCAAGCCGATTTCGAGGAGTTGGTCGACGAGCACGAAATCTACGAGCTGGAGCTGATCACACCCGATGAAGGTCCGGAAATCATCGTCGCCGAACTCGAGGGACTCACTGCCTTCTATGCCAAGACCGCGGATTCCAAGCTCGGTGTCGTGATGTACACCACCTGACTACTTTGAGGGATCACCTGCCCAGGAGCCAACCTTCCACTAGCGCAATGGCATTCATCCCGGGTTGCCGGTGCGGTTCAGCGACACACTCGTGGCGCACCTGTCCTCGGCTGAAGAGGTTCGATCATCGCCGTCACGATTCAGAGTCGGCCACAACAATCGTCCGCTCATACCGCACGGCGGAGGATGGAAGTAAATGATCTCCTCTCAGCCTTGCCATAGAGGCTGATCCGGCTGCGCGTGGTCGATCGAATGCGGTTCGAATCGCGCCTTGTTGGAGGCGTCCAGGAGCGAGCGGCTTGCTGGTATCGAAACGAGATTGGTGTTCAGGGCGTTCTGGTTGAGCTTCCAAGGCTCGGTGACTTCGACTATGCCGCCTCGCACGACAACTGTGTGACGCGGGCGCGATCGGTGATGGCCACGCACCTACCGGCCGTCACCGATTCCCACCGAATTCGAGTAGCCGACTACCCGTGGCTTAGTCCGGTTCGGGGCGGAAGGTAGAAAAGCCGGCGGGTGAATGCCCGAAAGTCGCAGTGCAGGAGCAGGCACATGTCTCGATCTGAGCAGTCAGCAACAGATGTGAATTCGCTATCGGATCGCGCAACGGCACGAGATGGTCAACGCGTCGATGTACCGAACTTCGCGTCCGAGGCCCTGGGTACGTTTCTCGCCGGGGCGGGCACGCTGACGCTGCAACAACGCAGGTTGATAGTCGATCAGGCGCTGCTCATCATCGAATCGAACTACGTGCATTTGCCCTTGAAGGAGGCGATGCACGCGGCGAACCCGGTGCGGCGCCTGCGGATGTTGCGAACGAGGCTGGATCGGCAGACGGCGTCGACGATGGAGCCGGAATGGTTGTTCCACTCGCAGGTGTCGAGCATCTTCCACTCGACGCGTGACCTCCATACCAATTACCTGCTTCCAGCACCCTTCGCTGGTCAGATCGCCTTCCTGCCATTCCGCATCGAGAAGGCGCACGATGCCGGCGCCGACCACTACCTCGTCACGCGGATCGTCGGTGGGTTCCACGCCGACGGTTTCGGTATCGGTGCGGAGATCACCCATTGGAACGGAACGCCGATCGCACGCGCTGTGGCCGTGAATGGTGCCCGGTTCGCGGGTAGTAATGATTCGGCGAATCTGGCGCGTGGCCTCGATTCGCTGACGTTGCGTCCGCTGGTGATCCAGCTTCCCCCGGAAGAGGAATGGGTGACCGTGAGCTTCGTGGGCGGCGACGGAGTGGCGCGCGAGCTCCGCGCACCGTGGCAGATCGCGACCAACCTGCCGCCGGTGACCGACCACGATGCGGTGAGCGTTGCGGCGACCTCGATGGGATTGGACCTGGATTCCGACGAGAAGTCGCGTGCGATGAAGCTGCTGTACCGCCCGGATGTCGTGACCCTCGAGGATGGGCAGACCTCGGCGGAGCTGGTCGAGCCGGTTGCCGTGGAGGGCGCCGACATCGCGACCACGATGCCGGGAGTGTTCCGAGCGCGGGAGGTGAGCACAACCAGCGGGACATTCGGGTATGTGCGGATCTTCACCTTCAGCGTCGAGGATCCGGTGGCTTTTCGCGACGAGTTCGTGCGATTGACCGGCCTGCTGCCTAGGCGGGGCCTGATCGTCGATGTGCGGGATAACGGCGGCGGGCATATCTTTGCCTCGGAGTTTCTCCTGCAGACCATGACGCCGAGGGCGATCTCCCCCGAACCGGTGCAGTTCATCAGCACGCCGCTCAATCTTCGTATTGTTCGGCGGCACAAGAACAATCCGACGGGGCAAATCGATCTGGGGCCATGGTTCGAATCAATCGAGCAGGCAACCGAGACGGGGGCGACCTACTCGGCCGCGCACCCGATCACCCCTGCTGCCGAGGCGAACGAGATCGGTCAGACCTATCACGGACCGGTGGTATTGATCACCGACGCCCGTTGCTACTCGGCGACGGATATCTTCGCCGCCGGATTCGCGGATCATCAGGTCGGAAGGATTCTCGGCGTCGACGACAACACCGGCGCGGGCGGAGCGAACGTCTGGACGCACGGGCTGCTGTCCGCGCTGCTGCGGGTGCCGGAGCCCGCGGACGCCGAATCGCCCTACCGTGCGCTTCCGAGTGGTGCGAACCTTCGGACGGCTATCCGGCGGACGCTACGGGTCGGTGCGGCGGCGGGGACCCCCGTCGAAGATCTTGGTGTCCGGCCGGACGCGGTCCATCGGATGACGCGTAACGATGTGCTCGGCGAGAACGTCGACCTGTTGGCCGCCGCGGGTCAATTGCTGGCGTCGATGCCGGTGCGCCGACTGGATGTGGTTGTCGGCGGTCCGGCTGCGGGTGTGGCTACCGTGGACCTGACGGTTGCCGGGATCGACCGCATCGACCTCTACCTCGACAGCCGACCCCGGGTCTCCGAGGACGTGGCAGACGGCGGAGTGCATATGACCATCGCGGACGTGGTACCGGGACAGAAACTGAGTGCTTATGGCTTTGCCGCCGGGGAGCTCGTCGCCGCGCGCCTGGTGACGATCTGATCGCATGTGACCCGATAACTTCGGCCCGGTGGCGCCCTTCTCGTTCAGGATGATCTCCGAGTAGGCGAGAGCCGTGTCCAAATGACTCGAGCGCAACCGGTTTCGGCGGAATGGCTCAGCGGTGGCCGCCGGAGTGGTCGTGGGAGCAGGTGTCGGTGCGACGGCCGTCCGCGGCCGTGGCCGCCTGCCCCGCGCCGTGGCCTTCCAGGGCCGCGAACGGTCCGCACTCGTTGGCGGTGATCCACACATGGACCATCGGATTGCCCGCGCCGGGATTGATCGAGGCGGGCGGGCAGTTGCCCTGGGCGTCGGTGACACCGGCGACCTGGGGACCATTGGCGCCGGCCTTCCAACAGAGGTTGTCGTGGACGTGCCACTGCATCAGAGGCCCGCCGTAGTTCACCAATTCGGGGTCGTCGATCTTCTTGCCTCTGGCGATGTACATCGCCGAGACCAGGGTCCGATCGGTGCCGTCGACCCGGTAGACCAGCGACTCCGGGTAGGTGGCATCGAGGAATCGGTCGTCGCGGATGTAGCCGGTGTTGATGTAGTGCTCGTAACCGGTGGCCGAGTCGCCGATGGAACGGAAGCCCAGTGCGCCGATGGAACTGACGTCGGCAAATGCGGGCAGCTGGTCGAGGGTGGTGCGAATCAGGGCGGTCGCGCGCTGCTCCTGCGCGGCGGTCACGCCGGGCACGCCGGACAGGTCGATCGGGGTCGCCGGATCCCACGGCCGCGGCCATTCGGTGCCGGTCCCGTGGTCGTGGTCGGCATGGTCGCCGCCGGTGGCATGGTCGCCGTCGGAAGCATGGGCGTGGCCGCCGTCGCCATGGCTGTGCACATGTCCGACGCCGCCGAGCATCGCCGCGACGGCGAGGGCGCTGGCCAGACCGGCGGCGGTTACGGTCGGTGCCGTGGGCAGTGACGCCCCGGGGCGCACCAGAGCGACGGTTGCGCCGGCGATCGCGAGCACCCCCAGCGCCGCGCACGTGCTGTCGAGGAACTGCGGCGCCTCTGCCGTGCCGAGACCGTCGGGCCACGGCAGCCCCGCGAACCGGGTATACCCCCAGATCGCCACCGCGACGAGGTTCACCCCGATCACCGTGACCGGCATGGCCTTTCGCGTGCTCACCGACACCAGCAGCCCGGCCGCGCACTGTGCTGCCGCCAGCACGACCATCAGCCGGGCGAGGGTGGCGTGCTCGGTGTGCAGTCCCGCGGCGAACAGATGCAACGCACCCGCCCCGACCGACGCCACACCACCGAGTAGCAGGAATCCGTTGCGCCCACCAGCCATATTCGATCTCCTCTTGTTCTCCATGGACGCTACACCGGGAATTTCCACACGCCAGGCGTTCTCGCCCCCCGCACCTCCGCTGGTTCGTCTGCACCGCCGACCGGCTACCTCAGGCTTTGACGCACAACGAGCGAGGCCGGGGTTGGTGGTTCGCCAGTCCGGCAGACCGAGTGGCGGATGCGCGAGGCGCGCGGATGCTGCGCTCTGCTCCGTTGCCGGAGTACCGAAGGGCACCGAGGAGTCACCCTCTTCGAAGCAGTTGATCCGAACAAGCCGGGCATCGAGCTCGCGGCCACACGGTGGGCTCTTCCCAGATCGGCGGTCCACACCGCTGACACGAGCCCGTAGCTGGGTTCGCGATCCGCAGTGCCTCGGTTTCGTCGGCGAAGGTGAACACAGACAGGACCGGTCCGAAGATCTCGTGGCTGGCAGCGCTGGACCAGCACTAACTCAGCGCTCGACCAACTGGAGTTCGAGCCACAGTTCCGACCGACTGGTCGGCGACTCGAGTCTGATCTCGAGCAAGCGTTCGATGCGATCCAGTCGGCGACGTAGCGTATGCCGGTGGATCCCCAATGCCTTCGACGCCGGGTCTATCTGCCCGTTGTGAGCGAGCCACACCTCGAGTGTCGAGCGCAGTGCATCCGAGCCGCCGCGGTCGCTATCGAGCAGCGGCGCCAGGTGAGCCTCGGCGTAAGCGCGTGCACGATCATGATCGAAACAGGCACTGAGCCCCTCGCTGATCACCGCTGTGAACTTTGTTGGCTCCTGGCGTCGCGCAGCGTCGTCTGCGGCCTGGCGACTTTCCCGGATCGCACGCGCGAGCTCACCCCAACTCGCCTCGCCGGATATGCCCGGGAAGAGACCCGGAACCGATGTCAGGCGCGCGAGCACGGAATTCGCCGAGCCGTGCGAAGCGATCACCGCTAGGTGATCGTCGATGACCGCGTAAGCGATCTCCCCGTCAGGGCGCACCTCGAACAGCTCGCACGCCGTCGAGAGGCGTCGCGGATCTCCATATGCGGTGAACACAACGATCGGTTCGGTTGGCAGCCCTCCCCATAACTCGTCGGCCATTGCCGCCACGGTGGAGGTTTGTCCGGCGATCAGCATCTTCAGTGCTGCCGCTCGCGCACGAGCGAGCGCATCTCGTGACTGCTCGGTTCGGCGGGCGAACAGGGTCAGCAATGACGCTGCGATGGTGACGACACCGTGGTCGAGAGAACCGACGACACCCTCGCGACCGGCCAGCAAGTAGCCCAGCACGCGGCCGTCCGCGGCGGCGAGAGGATGCGAGATGACATCCTCACCACCTTCGGTCGAGAACACGATCTCACCGGGTCGGGACCGTCGCGCCCGCGAGGTCTGTTCGACCGCCCGTCGCGCACTGCGATGTGTGCTGTCCACGATGTCGCCGGCGGAGTTGAGCAGAGCGGCCCAACCGCCGATGAGCTCCGCGGTGCGCCGAACCAAGGTTTTGGCCCCGTCGGCTGCCAGTGCGGCGTGGATCAGTCGCCGCTGTTGCTGGTGGCTGAGCTGCAGCCGGGCATGGTCTTCGGAGGACAACGCCTGATAGACGGCCTTTTCCAGCAGGATGAACGGCACCTCGAGGGGCACTTCGAGCAGCGGCAGACCTTCCGCGTGCGCGGTGTCGAGGACGGCCGCGGGTATGTCTTCGTACCTGAGACCGACACCGAACCCCAGCGCCGCAACGCCGGCGGCGACCAAACGCCTGACCCAGCCCGAAATCTCCTGGTCGGAGTCGGACAGCCCCACACCCGTGGTCAGTAATAGCTCTCCCCCGCTGAGAAACGCAGCGGGGTCGTCGAGTTCGGACACGTGCGCCCAGCTCAACTCCCGGTCGGCATGTTCGGCCCCCGCCCGAAGCGTGATTCGCAAGGTCGGTTCTGCGACAAGTTGACGGACGGTGAGCGGCACCCATCAAGTGTGCCACTTTGGCCCATCGGAAGTAGAAGATGTCCACTTTGGACACTGGCAGCAGGTTCGACTGGCAGCGACACTTGCCCTAGCTCTGGCCCCGTCCAGATCCGAGCGAGATCGGCCCGCTCAGCACACGACAAGCAAACCCCAACTTACGAGGACAAATCCGTGACCGACTTCACCTACCGGCTGGCGCAGAAGCGGCAGCTCGTCACGGAGCTGCCCGGCCCACGCTCACTCGAATGGGCTCGGCGTCGCCGCGCCGCAGTGGCGGCGGGCGTCGGCTCATCGGTCCCCGTGTACGCGATCGATGCCGACGGCGGCGTGATCGTCGACGTGGACGGGAACTCGTTGATCGATCTGGGCTCCGGCATCGCGGTCACCAGTGTCGGCGCGTCGCATCCTTCCGTCGCCGCAGCTGTCGCCGAGCAAGCGGCGCACTTCACGCATACCTGCTTCATGGTCACACCGTATGAAGGGTACGTCCGCGTCGCCGAGGCACTTTCCGAACTGACGCCCGGTGACCATGAAAAGCGTTCTGTGCTCTTCAATTCGGGCGCCGAGGCCGTGGAGAACGCCGTCAAGATCGCACGCCTGGCGACCGGGCGCTCCGCGATCGTGACCTTCGACCACGCTTATCACGGACGTACGAATCTGACGATGGCCCTGACCGCGAAGACCATGCCCTACAAGGCGCACTTCGGCCCGTTCGCGCCGGAGGTCTACCGGATGCCTGCGTCCTACCCTTATCGAGACCGGCACGGTCTGACCGGCCCGCAAGCCGCCCAGCAGGTGATCGACCAGATCGAGAAACAGATCGGCGCCGACGCGGTCGCGGCAATCATTTATGAACCCATTCAGGGTGAGGGCGGGTTCATCGTGCCTGCGGACGGATTTCTGCCGACTCTCGTGTCCTGGGCCAAGGACAACAGGGTCGTATTCGTCGCCGACGAGGTACAGACCGGCTTCGCGCGCACCGGTGAGTGGTTTGCCAGCACGCACGAAGGGATCGTTCCGGATCTGATCACGATGGCCAAAGGCATCGCAGGCGGCATGCCGCTGGCCGCGGTGACTGGGCGAGCGGACCTGCTCGACTCGGTCCATACCGGAGGGCTCGGCGGAACCTATGGCGGCAATCCGGTCGCGTGCGCCGCAGCACTGGCCACGATCGAGACGATGCGGCAACTGGGCCTTCCCGCACGTGCCCGGGAGATCGAAGCCCTGACCAAGCCGCGCCTGCGTCGGCTTGCCGACGAGATCGACATCATCGGTGAGGTTCGCGGCCGGGGAGCGATGCTCGCGATCGAGCTGGTCCACCCGGGCACCGACGCTCCGGACCCGTTCACAACGAAAGCTATTGCTGCGCAAGCATTGTCGGAGGGTGTCATCGCCCTCACCTGCGGAACGTACGGCAATGTGATCCGGCTACTTCCCCCGTTGGTGATCAGCGACGACCTTCTCGACGAAGCGCTCGGTGTGCTCGAGACCGCGCTCCGCTCGGCCGCGGCGCGCTGACAACGTCCAGAGACCGATCAATTCGCCCTTCTCATGACGCTGGAGATGGGCAAGCCACCCACACTCGCCATCACGCCCTGGAACTTCCCGCTCGCGATGGGCACCCGCAAGATCGCGCCCGCGCTCGCGGCAGGATGCACAATGATCGTCAAACCAGCAGCGGAGACCCCGCTCACCATGCTTCTGCTGGCCGAGGTGTTCCGCGACGCAGGTCTCCCCGATGGCGTGCTGTCGGTGTTGCCGTCGACGCGTGCGGCGGAGCTGACCGCTCCCCTACTCGCCGACACACGGCTACGAAAACTGACATTCACCGGATCGACCGAAGTCGGCAAGATCCTGTTGCGGCAGGCCGCAAATCAAGTGCTGCGGACATCGATGGAACTGGGTGGCAACGCGCCGTTCGTGGTGTTCGACGACGCGGACGTCGACGCCGCGGTCGACGGAGCGATGGCAGCGAAAATGCGCAACATCGGAGAGGCATGCACCGCCGCCAACCGCATCTACGTCGACAACGCCGTGCATGACGAATTCTGCGCCAAACTCACCGCCAGAATGAAAGCACTGCGGATCGGGCCTGGCGATCTCGAAGGCACCCAAGTGGGTCCGCTGATCAGCGACAAGCAGCGCCAGCGTGTCGCCGCACTCGTTTCCGACGCCGTCGACAAGGGCGCCGTCGTCGCGACCGGCGGACACAGTTACGGCGAAACCGGATACTTCTACCACCCGACGGTCCTGACCGGCATCTCCCCGGACGCGCGCATCCTCAGGGAGGAGGTCTTCGGTCCTGTCGCCGCCATTGTCGGTTTCGGCGGAGAAGCGGCCGGAGTCGCCGCTGCCAACGACACCGAATATGGGCTCGCCGCCTACATCTACACCACCGGCCTCGACCGCGCACTACGGGTAACGCGTGCGCTGCAGGCCGGGATGGTCGGCGTCAATCGCGGCATAATCTCCGATGTGGCAGCGCCATTCGGCGGAGTCAAAGAATCGGGATTGGGGCGCGAAAGCGGCAGCGAAGGTATCGATGAATACCTCGAAACCAAATACATCGCCCTTTCCCTGACCGCGTCACGCGCTGCGCGTCCCGTCTTCCATACCGCGCCAGCGCAATACGAGGGTCAGGTTGCTGTTCGTCCGGATTGCCGCCACGAGTGTCGGAACCGCGGCCAGACCGGCCTTGTCCTCGATGTCCGCGGCGAATGTGCCGAACTCGCCCCGAATCTGCATACATTCTGCTGCGCTCAGCAACGAGCTGGCCGATCGAACACCATGGCGCGCCAGACTGCGTCGTACACCATTGCTGTTGGTGTAGCTCGCCTGCTCTTTACCCAGGTATGTCAACAGGATCGCCTGATCCACCCAGTCCACGATACGGTCGGCGGGCAAACGGGTACTGACGAGCAGGTCGACGATATCGGCGGTCGCCATGTTCGGAATATTCTCGATGTCTTCTTCCTCGAGCCTCGACTCGTGCCACACGGTGAGCCCGTCGAGCCCGTCGAGTGCCAGCTCGGACTCCAGGCTGCGCAGGGCGTACCGGAAGACCTTGATCATGATGCTGCGAATGATCTGCCACACCACCACCGGAAAAACGCCGACGGCGAATCCGAGCAACAGCATCTGGGACCGAGAGGTCTGCCACGACGCGCCCTCGGCGATGCCTTCGAGCACCCAGATCCCGATAACAGCAAGAACTATCCGCACAATGACCGCGATATAGGCGCTGCCGCGTAGGTCCGAACGTACATAGCGGCGGAACAGCATCTGAACCGAAAAGAAATAGGCACCGAGGAACGCGAAGGTAACCGGCGTGGCGTTAGGAGTCAACGCAAGCACCCACACTGGCCGATCGGTCGCCGAAGGCATCCGATCGACTGGCGGCAACGTGAGCAACCACCCGACCGCAAGGAGAACCATGGCGATCGAAACCGGCACAGCTGCAATCGAAATCGGCGTCTGCCCCCGCGCCTCCTCACTCGAATAGGGCTGAAATCGCTTCTCGATCACATCGTCGTGCACCTTCCGCGGCAGACGACCATACGTGCCCTCGAACCTCTGAAGGTAACTACCGATCCTCGTCTTTCGCGCTTCCTCGGTCTCCCCAAAATTCCGCTGCACCTCGAGCAGTCCCAACCGCTGAAGATTGGCGAGGAACTCGTTGAGCAGACTCGCGCGCTGAGCAGCGAGGAAAAGCCACCACATCACCGCAGGGGTGGCGAACAGGATCACAACCATCAGCGACCGAACGGCGTTCAACTGCCACAGCTGTGGCAACACGAACAACACGCCGGCAAGGGCGATGAGGATCGCGGGAAAACCGACCAGCATGAGAGCAGCCGCCCGCACGGCCGGATCACGACTCTTCGACCACATCGCAAGAATCGCGACAACCACGACCGCGATCAGAACTCCCGAACCCACCACCACGGAGGGTGTGTGATCGCCGAGCCATGCCCGGGCGGACTCGCTTTGCAATATCCCCATGGCGACGACCACAGGCCAGAACAAGATACCGACGGCGGCGGTGAACCATTCCGATTTTCCACCAGCACCCGCGGGCCTTGTGTCTCCTGATCCGCTGCCGTCTTGATGATCCTCCGGCCCGGCACCACCGATTGCGGGATTCAGCGACGCGGCCTCGGTCTCACCGCAAACAGTTCCTGTCCCGGATCGGTCAACTACTGCCACTTCCGCCGTCGATCCATGGCTAGTGGCGTTATCTTCTGTTGGCATCTTCAGCCTTCCACGATCGGAAGAGCGCCCCCGCTGATCTTCACCTCGAACCGAGTCACAGCCCGGTGGACAGAATTCTTCGCTTCGCACATGTCCGACACACGAGTAGCGCACTACTCGACAGTTGCGCCCAGGTCACCCGCTTTCCACCGCCACAGATCGCTCCCGCGATTGGCAGTCATCCAAGAAGGCTCACCGGAACCGACACATTGCACTGGCGGTCGGTAAAGGGCTGCTGCGGCCCCCACTGGCCCTGGCTGTCGAAATACCGAGACCACCACATTCGGGTGTCGCCATAGGCTCCCGGCCCTACCATCACCAGGGTATGGCCGTCCGCCCCGCTGGCGGTAGTGTGCAACTCCATTGGTGCTCCTGCGAATCCGGTGCACCGAGACGGTGTGCGGCGCACCGGAGCTGGGGAAAGACTGGGCGCGAGACCGCTGCGACCCGCCGCCACCGGATGGTCAGGTGTGGTGAGTGAACCCGACCTGGCCAGGCTTGCGATTGGGCGCGAAACCGATCCTGGCGAGGGTCTCGTCGGTGTCGACGTAACGGTCGTCCAGTTTGTAGATCTCGCGCGCCTCCTTGCCGGTGGCGACCTCGCGTCCCAGCTCGCCCGCGAGGCGCACCAGCTGCTCGACCTGCTGCACCGAGGCTATCTTCTGCCCCTTGCGGCCCCACAGGGTGTCCTCGTTGCCGCAGCGGGTATGGAGGCCCATCGCGATGGCCATGGTGTTGATCGGCAGGCAACTGCGCATGAGCGTCTCGAGGGTCAAGACGGCCCCGTCGGGAACGCGGCGGATGAACTCCATCATGTTGTACGGGTTCGGTCCGTCGAAGCCGCCGCCGATGCCGACCCAGGTCACCATGAGTGGACCGGTGTAGACGCCGCGGCGGATCAACCGCTCGACCGTCTCCAGCTGCGGGATGCTGGCAAGCTGAAAGTGCGGCTGAATTCCCGCCGCCTGCAAGCGCTTCAGGTGCTCCTCCACCCAGGTGGGCCCGGCGGGGACGACCATCTCCCGGTACGCCTCGTAGACCTCCGGGCGGGTGAACGACGTGCCTGCGATGTCGGCGTCGGTCATCAGCTCAACGATATTCATCTGGCTGGTATTGATGGCGATGGTCACCTGATCCGGTTTCGGATCCAGCTCGGCGAGCAGATGGCGGGTGTCGTCGGACAGCCATTTCGCTTCCGCGCCTTCACCTTCCGGTGCGAAGGAGATGGAGCCGCCGACCTGCAGGATCATATCCGGCACGGCCTCGCGCAGCCGGCCGAGCAGCTCGTTGAACTTCGACAGCCGCTTGGAGCCCTTGCCGTCGAGTTCACGCACGTGGATGTGCAGCACGGTGGCTCCAACGTTGTAGCAGTCCACCGCGGCCTGGACGTGCTCGTCCATGGTCAACGGCAGATCCGCACGGAAGTCGCCGGGTTCCCATTCCGGACCGTAGGGGGCGACGGTGATGACCAGCTTCTCCTGGTTCTCCGGGAACAGGGAATCGTCGTGGAAATGCATGAGAGACGCTCCTGTCGGAACTCGAATACTGTTGGGGGTGAGAGGTTTCAGTGAGTTGGGTCGCCGACGATCCCGGCACGCTCCATCTTTCGGACCGCGGGCCAGTAGTCCTGGACCGCGTAGTGCTGGGTCGAGCGGTTGTCCCAGATGGCGAAGCTGTTGTTCGTCCACCGCCAGCGCACCTGGTATTCGGGGATGCTCGCCTGCCGCATCAGGTAGTGCAGCAACTCGCCCGCCCCCGGTGCGTAGTCGGCGCCGGAGCGCACGTTCTGGGGCGTGTGGTAGTTGACCAGGTGCGTGGTGAAGGAATTGACGAACAAGATCTGCTCGCCGGTCTCGGGGTGGGTGCGCACCACCGGATGCTCGGCGTCGGGGAAACGCTGCGCGAGGTCGTGGCGTTCGTCGATCGGCATGGCCGCGCCGAAGCTGGCTTCGATGCTGTGCTTGGCCCGCAGCCCCTGAATACGCTGTCGCACGTGTTCGGGCAGGCGCCGATAGGCCTCGACCATATTCACCCAGATGGTGTCACCGCCCACCGGCGGCGTTTCCACGCAGCGCAGCACACAGCCCATGGGCGGGTTCTGCCGCCACGTCGCATCGCAGTGGTAGGCGTTCTCATAGTGTTCGGGCGGGCTGTCGAGGTCCTTGTAGATGCGCACCAAGCCCGGGTGGTCGGGATCGCTACCCGCCACGGGATGGTCCTCCAGCGGGCCGAAACGCTGTGCGAGAGCGATGTGATCGGCGCGGCTGATGTCTTGGTCGCGGACGAACAGCACCTTGTGCTCGAGCAGCAGAGCGCGCAACTCGGCGAACAGCGTGTCGTCACCGGCCACCTGCGCGAGGTCGACATCGAACAGTTCGGCGCCGATCGTGCAGGTCAACGGCTGCACCCGGATCGAGCCGCGCTTCGTCGAATCCGGTAGTGGGGCAAGGGATGTCATAAGAAGTCCTCCATGGGGTCACGCCGCCGCGGCGGCCGGGGTGTCAGAGTGTGAAGACCGAGGAACCGATGCTGCGGCCGGATTCCAGGTCGCGGTGCGCGCGCACCGCATCGGGCAGCTCGTAGCGCTGGTTGATTTCGATGCGGATCCGCCCCGCCGCGACATGGTCGAACAGTTCTCCGGCCAGCTCCGCGCGCTCGGCGGGGTCGGCGATGTAGTCCGCGAGGGCGGGGCGGGTGACGAACAGCGAGCCCTTGACCGCCAACTGCATGGCATCGATGGGCGGCACCGGCCCGGAGGCGGTGCCGAAGCACACCAGCAACCCCCGCCGTGCCAGCGAATCCAGCGACGTCTGATAGGTGGTTTTGCCGATGCTGTCGTAGACGACCGGCACACCGGCCCCGCCGGTGAGCTCCCGCACCCGTACGGCGACGTCCTCGCGGGTGTAGATCACCACGTGATCGCAGCCGTGCGCCCGGGCGATCTCGGCCTTCTCCTCGCTCGACACCGTTCCGATCACAGTGAGGCCCAACAACTTCGCCCACTGCAGGAAGATCAACCCCACACCACCGGCCGCCGCGTGCAACAGCACAGTGTCCCCCGCGCGCAGTGGATGAATGCGGCGCAGCAGATATGCGGTCGTCAGGCCTCGCATCGTCATCGACGCGGCCGTGTCGAAACCGATCTCGTCCCGCAACCGGATCAGATGTTCGGCGGGCATCACCCGCTCGGTGCTGTAGGCGCCCAAGGGACTGCCGGTGTAGGTGACCCGGTCGCCAGGTCGGAAAGCGTCGACCTCGGGGCCGACGGCCTCGATGATCCCGGCCGCCTCGACACCCATGCCCGCAGGCAGCGCGGCCGGGTACAGGCCGCTGCGGAAGTAGGTGTCGGCGAAGTTCAGCCCTACCGCCTCATGCCGGATACGCACCTGGCCGGGGCCCGGCTCGCCTACTTGGATCTCATTCCAGCGCAATACCTCCGGGCCACCGGTCTCGTAGAAGCGAACAGCGTGTGCCACAGTGAATCTCCTCTTCGACGCGGCCGTACCGCATGCGGGCACGGTCGGTCCTCATGTCCGACGTGCGGGGTCCGGCTCCGCCATCCACGCGCCCGCGCACGGGCGGCTACGGCGTGTTCGGACTACCGAGTCCGCGATGTCTGCGGAAGGCCGTATCGGGTGCGCTCACCGATCACGATCTCCTCCTTCCACTGATCACCGCGGCTGTAGTGAGACCCACAGTAGGCGCGATCGCTAGCCATCGCTTATCCTGACGGGACAGGATTTCATTCAACTCGGGACATTGGGAGACGTGTTGAAGCCGCTGGCCCGCTACGCCGCACTGCACGGCTACGTCGAACTCGGCCAATCGCTCGGCTTCGCCCCGGTCGAGCTGATCCGCGCAGCCGGTCTCGACCCGGCCAGCCTGAGCCTGCAGGACCGCTGGGTACCCGCTGCCGCCATCGCCGAGCTGCTCGAACGCTCGGCGATGGCGGCGGGATGCGAGGACTTCGGGCTACGGTTGGCCGAACGGCGCCGCTTCGCCAACTTGGGCCCACTCAGCCTGATCATCCGAGACGAACCCGACGCCCGCAGCGCCCTGCGGGTCATCTCCCGGCACGACCACCTGTACAACGAGGCCCTGCACACCCGCCTCACCGAGCACAACGGCATCGCCACTATCCGCTTGACCCTCGACCTCGGGGAACCCGGCGAAACCCGGCAAGCCGTCGAACTGGCTGTCGGCGTCCTCCATGGACTCCTCCGCGGATTCCTCGGAACCGATTGGCAGCCATTGGAAGTCCGCTTCACCCACCCCGCCCCCCGCGACCGCCGCACGCACCACCGCCTCCTCGGTCCGCACATCAGCTTCGACCAGGACTTCAACGGAATCCTCACCTACACCACCGATCTCGACGCCGCCAACGCCATGTCGGAGCCCCAGCTGCGTGCCTACGCCCGGCAGTTCTTCGACTCCGTGCGCGATGCCCCCACCGTGACCACCATCGACCGGGTCCGCGAACTCATCGAACTGCTCCTGCCCACTGGACGCTGCTCGGTAGAACAGATCGCCCGCAGCCTCGGCGTCGACCGCCGCACCATCCACCGCCACCTCGCCGCCGAAGGCCAAACCTTCACCACCCTGCTGGATGCCACCCGTGACGAACTCGCCCAGCACCTGGTCACCAACCGCCGCCACACACTCACCGAGATCGCCGAACTACTCGCCTTCTCCTCACCAGGCAACTTTTCCCGCTGGTTCCGCCAACGCCACGGATGCAGCCCCACTCAATGGCGAACCGGCACGACCACCAAGCACATGACGCCTACGCCGAGACGGCCACGGCGGCGGTGAACGCCACCGGACGGCGCGCGAAATGGCCCGATAGGCATGAGCGTGCGCGGTGCCTGCTCGCCCAGCAGATGACACGCTCAAGCACCGGCACGCGCGCTGTCTGAAGGTTTCTGAACTTGCTCGACCCGTCTACCGGTAGCAGTAGGAGTCGGAGGAGGCGTCGCCGCCCTGGAGGCGCACCTGGTGCACCCGCAGACCTCGAAAGTCCTCATCGTGCGGGAAGAACGACTCGTCGATGGTCATTCCGCCGTTGGGTTCGGTGCGCATCATGGCCATCCAGGCGCCCACCCCATCCGGGTAGAACTGGTCGTCCCACGCGCTGTAGAGCGAGTTGGTGAGGTAGACCCGCCGACCGTCACGGCTGATCTCGACCATCTGGGGACCGCCGGAAAGCGGCTGATCCGGCGCGGCCGGGTGGGCGGTGCGACCCACGACCCCGCCGAGCCGGACCGACCCGGTCTGTTTCGGGTTGGCCGGATCGCGCACGTCGAACTGCTTCAGCTCTCCGGTACCCCAGCACGAGACGTAGAGGTATGCGTCATCGACCGACAGGTCGATGTCGCTGACCAGCGGCGGCACCGCGCCGAACGCTTTCAGCGCCGGCGGCAGCAGGTCGGGATCGGCCGGCTCGGCCGGGATGGTGATCACCTTGTCGACTGCCCACACGCCATCGTCGCGGTGCCAACGCCACACGGAGGCCGACAAATCCTCGGTCGAGATCACCACGCCGACGAACCCCCAGGTAGCGTCCGGATCGTGCGAAGGGCGCAGCTCGAGTGGCATCTGGTGGTGCTCGCCGAGGTCGATCCGCTGCTGGTGCCTGCCGGCGGTGAGGTCCCAGAAGTGGATCGCGTGGCCGTACTTGTTGGCCAGCAGCAGCTCCGGTTTCAGCCCGTCCTCGATCATCGACGGGGTGCCCCACTCGCTGCTGATCAGCGTGTTCTGATTGAGATGCCACCAGGCGTCGTACGCGAAGTATTGCGGCCCGCGGTCGGTCTCCCATTGCCGCAGCACATCGAATGTGTCGTGATCGAGCAGCGCGATCCCGCCCGGCCCGTCCGATCCGTCTGCCCCGCCGAGGCAGGTCATGAACACACCGTCCGGCCCACAGTGCAGCGTGTGTGGACGGGAGTAGCCGGCCTTGGCCGCGAGCTCGGAGCTGTCCACGATCTTGGACAGGCTGGGCTGGCGTGGGTCGGGTTGGGTGTCGAACACGTACAAGCGCGACGAGCGCAGACCCGGCACGATCAGGTACCGCCGGGCCAGCCCCTCCATGTGGTGGCCCTCGTGCATCAGCGCGCTGCTGCAGACGTTCCAGCCGAAATGGTGCAGCTCGTTGCCCAGGTGGGGTACCTCGGTCCAGCCCACCACCCGGCCATAGGTGGCCGAGCCCGGATCCACATCGACTACTGACAGTGCATCCGGCTTCTGTGCCGCGCGGTCGAACGCCACAACGTATGCGAGCCGCTCCGCTGGGGCGGCAGCCGCGTCCGCCGCGCTGCGATAGAAGGTCGGGTCCGTATCTACGTGATTCATTTCCAGCCTCCTTCATGCCGATGGACGGACCCACGCACCTTGCCCGATCTGGCGGTTCCGAGGTGGGCGGGACCCGTGTCGTCGCGTGCCGTAATGGCGCGGGCAGGCAGTAACCAGTCTCGGCCTTTCGACGTAGATCCACCAGCTACCGCCGGCACGGTGGCCGAGCGCACGGGAGTCGCTACCGACAGGACTTCGTTGTCACTGACGCGACACCGTTGGGGTCTCGCGCCAGGACTTCGAGGTTGTGCTAAATGGCTTTGAGTCGGGCCCGTTCGATGATCGGCGTGGTGTCGAGGGCTGTGGGCAGAGTTCCGTAGGCGGATCCCCAGTCGCGGTGCAAGCGGGTGGCGCAGAACGCGTCCGCTACCGCTGGGTGTCCGTGCCTGACCAGGAGCGAGCCCTGCAGGGTAAGGGCCATGTTTTCGACGAGGCGGCGGGCTCCAGCTTGGACGAGGTCCAGATCGTCGGCGGTGAGCAGGGCGCCGAGCTCGGTGCGCAGACGGTCGGCGGCGACATCGAGATTTCGGTCTGCGCCGGCGGCTTTGTCGACTTCGGCGAGGAAAGCGGCGACCGTCTCCGGCTGCTTGGCCATGGCGCGCAGCACGTCGAGCGCCGCGACGTTGCCGGAGCCTTCCCAGATCCCCAGAACCGGTGCTTCACGGTAGAGCATGGGCATCCCCGATTCCTCGACATAGCCGTTGCCGCCGAGGCATTCGAGGGCTTCGGCGATATGTGCCGGCCAACGCTTGCACAGCCAGTACTTCGACACGGCGAGCGTGAGCCGTTGGAAGTGGTCCTCGGCCTCGTCGCCGTTCTTCGCCCGGTCGGTCGCGGCCGCGAGCCTGGTCATCAAGGTGGTGGCAGCCTCGGCTTCGACTGCCAGATCCGCCAGGACGTTGCGCATGAGCGGCTGGTCGATGAGCTGGCGGCCGAACGCACGGCGGTGAGCGGCGTGGTGGACAGCTTGAGTGAGGCCGGCCCGCATGCCCGAGGCAGCGCCGATCACACAGTCCAATCGGGTCAGATTGACCATCTGGAGAATCGTCGACACACCGCGGCCTTCCTCGCCGACCAGCCAGGCCGTCGCTTCGGCGTACTCGACCTCGGCGGAGGCGTTGGAGTGGTTACCGAGTTTGTCCTTGAGCCGCTGCAGGTGCATGCGGTTGCGGGTGCCGTCGGGTAGGACCCGCGGGAGCAGGAAGCACGACAGCCCGCCGGGCGCCTGGGCCAGGAGCAGGAAGATGTCGCTCATCGGGGCCGAGGTGAACCATTTGTGTCCGGTGACCAGATAGGAGCCGTCGGCCTGCGGCACGGCACGGGTGGTGACAGCGCGCAGATCCGAGCCTCCCTGCTTCTCGGTCATCGACATACCCGCAATCAGGCCCGATTTGGTCAGCGGCGGTCGAAGCCCGAAATCATAGGACCGCGAGACCAGCAGCGGCTCATAGGAACTCGCCAGGGTGGGGCTCTGCCGCAGCGCGGCGACGCTGGCGTAGGTCATCGAGATCGGGCAGATGTGACCGGCCTCCGTCGGCCAGACGTACAGCTTCGCCGCCCGAGCGAGGTGTGCGTAGGGCCGGTCGTCGGCCCAGGCCGATCCGTGCAGCCCGTAGCCGACCGCGCGAGCCATCACCTCGTGCCAGGCGGGATCGAACTCGACCTCATCGATGCGGTGCCCATACCGATCGTGGGTGCGCAGGACAGGTCGATGAGCGTTGGCCTGCCGCGCCCACGCCTGGACCTGTTCCGAGGCGGCCATGGCGCCGACCTCCCGAACCTCGGCCTCGGCCTCGCCGCCCCCGTCCCGGTGCAGACCTTCCAGCAGAGCCGGATCGTCGGCCGGATTGTGGCCGGTCAGCGGGGGAACCTGGTTGAAAACCACATGGGTCATGAACGCCTCCGAAACATAACGTAGTTGTGTTATGCTAAGACCATGGCACGCGCACCACTGGGACGTCAACAACTCCTCACCGCGGCTAGGGCCGAGCTCCTAGCCGGGCACGGCACCCTCGACCTCGCATCGGTCACCCGGCGGGCCGGGGTCACAAGCGGTGCTCTCTACCACCATTTCGGATCCAAAGCCGGACTGGTCACGGCGATCTACACGTCGTTCTACGACGGTCTCGACACGCTCCTGTCCGACGAGGGACTGCCGGATGAGTCCGACTGGAGCGCACGGGAGCGCGAACGCACGCGCCGGATCGTCGACTACCACTTTGCTGATCCGCTGGCCGAGATCTTCCTGAACCGCGCGGCCCCCGATCCGCAGATTGCCGAAGTGGAACCTCTGCTGATCCAGCGCGTCAGCGATGCCACGGCACGCAATATCCGGCGCGGCCAGCAACTCGGCCAACTCGACGCCGACATCGACCCCGACAGCGCGGGCGCCTACATCATCGGAGGACTGCGCCACGCACTGGCGCAGCAGCTACGAACCGTGCCACGCGTGTCCACGGAAACGGCCACCGCGCTGCTGTGGCGGTACGTCGCGGCCACCCTCGGCCTCCCCGCACCGCAGCAAGGACAGAGCTGAGGGCGGTGGCCACTCCAAGCGAATCCTGTTGAGCGACCGAGAAACCCACCGGACGGATGCACCGAATTCGTGGCTCTGGCTCATTTCCGGCGGTAGGTGAGCTCGGTGCCCGCTTCAGCTGTGGTGCCCGGCAGTTCGGCGCCGCTCGGCTCGGTGGGCGAGCGCTTCGATGATGCGTTGCCATGCCGGTGACGCCTCGGAGATCCGGAAAGAGATCAGCTGCAGGCTCTCCGGTCGGCTGCTGTCTCGTTCGTGTTCGATCTCCCATGCGTCCAGGTCGTCGATGAGCCGGTCCAGGCGTGGATCGTGGGGATCCCAGTCGACTGCTCGATCGCAGGCGAGATACAGGCGCGTCGTCTCGGGGTCGTCGAGGCCCGCGGTCTTGTCCCGTATCCGCTGCGGCATGGCCTGCGGGTCCAGTGCCTGCAGCAGGATCCACGAGTCCCGCTCGGCTCGTACTCTCCGTTCGCTGACGCCGAGACCGCGCATCTGGTTCAGGATGGCGACAACCTCGGGGGGCAGGACAAGATTTTCGCCGCTCGCCAGATCGGCGATGCGGCTGCGGAATTCGGTGAGCTGGTCGATCTTGCGCTGCAATTCGGCATCGATGTCGGTGATGGCCGCGGCGAATTCGGTCGGCTGTGCGTGGAGCAGCGCGTCGATACGTGCCAGCGGAACACCGGCGTCAGCGAGGGTCTTGATCCGGATGAGATCCACCGCCGCTTGCGCGCTGTAGCGGCGGTAGCCGGAGGCATCGCGCTCGGGCTCGGGCAGCAGGCCGACGTGATGGTAGTGGCGAACGGCGCGCACGGTCACGCCCGCGGTCGCCGCAAGCCGGCCGATGGTCAGCACCGTTCCCCTGTCGTCGTCGGGCATGGTCGTGCCGAGTCTAGGGGGATGGCGTGACGGCGGAGCTTGCGGAGCCGGCGGGGTGGGTGAACTCAGCGGTGCGCCGCCCGGTCCACAACGTCTCGGATCGCCTGGACTACGGCATCGGGGCGGTCGAAGCAGAGCCGGTGGTGGAGGGTGTCGGAGAGGATGCGCTGTTCCCCGTGCGAGACTCCGCTCACCAGGGCCGCGTCCATTCTCGTCTTGGCGTCCTTCATCTCCGGCGAGGTCAGCGTCTGCTGGGCGGGATCGTCGCCCACCACGGTGAGCGCGACCATCGGGACATCGGGAATGCTCGGCCCCGCTCGCAATTCGGTGGCGCGGTCGGTCAAGGCGGCACGCTCGGCGATGCCGACCCGCAACCATTCGTCGCTCACCTTGGCATCGATCAGTGGTTGCCATATGTGCTCCGGGTAGTCCGCGTGCAACGCGGCGTGCATCTCGCGCAGGGCCGGGCGCATCTGTCGGAGCTGCTCCAGATCAGGTGCCATCCGCTCGGCCGCGGCCAGACTCGCAGTGGGAGGCATGAAGTCGTCCCAGTCGCGGTGCAAGGTGTCCAACCAGACCAGTCCCGCCACGTCCTGCGGGTACAACTGCGCGAACCGATACGCGTAGAAGCCACCGAGCGAGTGCGCCGCGAGAACGTAAGGGGCGGTGATGTTCTCGGCGCGCAGCAGCTCGCGCAGTTCCGTCGCAACCGCGGCGGCAGTGCGCGGCAGAGGCAGCGAATCGCTGTAGCCCGTGCCGCCACGGTCGTAGACCACAGCGGTGGTGAATTGCGAAACCTGTTGCTGGACAGCGAAATAGTCCAGACCGACCGCGCTCGCGCCGGGCAGGAACACGACGGCCGGTCCGCCGCTGCCCGACCGATGCACGAAAACACGGCGGCCGTCGATTTCCTGGAACCCGCCGATCGGCGGAGCGAGCCGAGTCGAGGAAGTGATGTCATTGGTCATGTGACAAGGCTCCAACCCTAACGCAGGGTCAGGGTCAAGCCCTTCCGCCGCGGTACCCGAAACATGCCTCGTCGGCCGGGACGGATCTGCACCCCGACACCACGGATGCACGAGCAGTCTCAGGGATGCGGAAGCATCTCCGGCCACGCGAGGCGCGTGATCGTTTCGATGATGTTGGTATCGGTTCGACCCAGGCTGGCGTCGAAGTAGGCCAGTAGGTAGGCGCGTTGCAGGTCGATCGAACGGTGGGGATCGATGGATCCGACCGCGTCGGATTCCTTGGCTGCATCGACCAGGCCGGCAGTGGCCAGCTGCGGCAGAATGGTCTGCTGGTCGCAGAAGGACATATGCCGTGTGCCGGCGACGCGAAGCGGGAGTTTCAATCCGGTATTCGTTGCCCAGCTCGGTTCCCAGCCCGGATGCCCGAACCAGGGTGAGGTGTCGCTGGCCAGCATCAGCAGCGGCCGATCGAGCCCGTCGCCGGCGACGGAGCCGAGTATCGGCCCGTCCAGGTCGACACCGGCGCGGACTCTGTGGTCGTCGTGCATAGTTTGGGCGGTGGTCGACCCACCGAGGGAGTGGCCGAACATGCCGACCTTTGACAGGTCCAGGTCCTCGGCGAGTTGTTGCGGCAGGTCGGCACCGCGGGCCGATTGTTCTGCGGCCCCAGCGAGTTGATCGAGAACGAACCTCGCATCGGCTACCCGGGTCGGTAGCAGCAGATCGGGCAGCACGTGCTGCGGTGAATCCAACGGCACCGCACTGCGTTCGGTGTGTCCGTCGGGGAACTGGACCGCGAATGCTTCATGGGTGTGGTTGATCGCGACCACGATGTATCCGTGGCTTGCGAGATCCTCGGCCTGGGCGGTGCTCCAACCCGTCGTGTCATCCATTCCGGGCGAATTCAACAGAATCGGAAACCGCCCACCGTCGATGCGGGCAGGCGCGTCGCGACGGCTATGGCTGGGAGCGAGAGTCCAGCCATCAGAGGGGACATCGAGTTTGGCCAGGTAGTCGGCTTGTTCTTCCCGGCCGCCCGGCGGCATCCACGGTGCCGTCGGCGTGACGGCTCCGTCGGCGGCCGGGTACCAGATCTGCACCATCAGTTCGCGGCGACGACTGGGATCCCACGGATCGACGCGGTTGATGTCGGTCAGATGCCAGTCGCTGACACCGACCGGATAGCGTCCCGTCGGAGCGGGCAGACTGACCACGAGAGGGCGGTCGGCCGGTGTTCCGGGGCTCGCCTCCACCACGCCACCGGCGCCCGTGGAGGCCATCACGGTTACCACAACGGCCCCGAGATATCGTCGTAAACCCCTGCGTTCCATGACAACTCCCCCGTCTCCATGCCACCTGGGCTTGCCACCCTACAAGATCGGACTCGCGTCGCGGGAGGTGAGGACCGACCGATTCTGCGCACCCAGTTCTCGGCCCGGCATCCAGGCAGAGGCAGGGGCAGTCAGCTAGGCCCTAGCTTCGGCGGGGCGCCGTCCCGGTTGCCCCTTGGCGCAGCGGGTTGGATTGCCCGCCTATCGAAACGACATCAGGCCGCGGTGACACGGGAGACCAGCCAGCGCCCGCCGACATTCTCCAGCACCATCACCATGACCACCTGCTGGGACTCCACCTGACCATTTGTCGCCGCCTTCCGCAGATCCTGACGCAGGTGCACCAGCACCTCGGCGCGGGTGGCATCGCCCGAGAGCGTGCCGCACCGGACCTCGCCCGCAGTGGACCGCACCTCCACGGCACGCATCCTGTCGCGGAGTTCGGGAAAGCTCGAGGAGAACTCCGCATACCACTCCCCCGTACTGCGCTCGAGCACCCGCTGAGCGTAGGCGTCCAAATCGGTGTAGTCGTACTCGGACAGGACGACCCCGATGTCGCAGGCCGCGAGCCGGGCCTCTTCAGGCGCCTCGGCGGCCGCGAAGGGCGCCGTGGACAGCAGTGCGGCCGCCATACCCGCAGTCGACATCGAAAGAAGCACCGATCGACGCATTGTCATTTCCCCCACCTCGAAGGTCACGGCGAAAGCCGTTGTCGCCGTGGACTATAGCAGCGCGGCCGGTGGCGCGGACCGGCACCGATCACCAAATGGTCGTCCGGGGCGTGTCTTGGAGTGATGCCGCCGGCTCGGGACCTCGCCGGCACGCTATGGGGACCGACCCCATCTCCGCCCAGCCGGACGACGGACGGGGGCATCGACCGAACTGTTTGACACACAACGACTTACGCTGATCGCAGGATGTCTTGCGCCGCAGCGGGTCTCGCCCGTAAGCCGCTGCGGCGCGGTAGGTGGCATTACAAGGCTGCGACGCTGACGGACCGCGCAGCGAGGTAATTGATTCGATCTGTGCCGCCATGCCGAGATGTGTTGGCGGGCATGGTTGTTCCCCTATCGTTCGGCGGCGGTCCGCAGGTCGGCCAGCCAGGCTTCGAGACCGGCACCGAGAAAGTAGGTGGAGGTCGGCACGTCTGCTTCGACCTGGGCTCCATTCCAGTTCTCCTCGGTGCGCACGAGGACGCCGCCGTCCATCGGGGTGAAGGTCCAGACATGGATGCCGCCGTCGATGGCCATCCCGTCACCGACCGCCGGACCGCTCCATCGGATGCACCGGCCGGGTTCCAGCTGATGGACGGTGGAGGTGATGGTCAGGGTGGTCGCGGGGGTTGTGGCGGTGGCGGGGGCGGGAGTGGTCCACCGGAACTGCGAATCGGCCTGCAGCGGCCCGGAATCCAGGCGCTTCATGCTGGTAACGGCCTTCTGCCAGGACGGCCAGCGTTCCACATCGGCCTGAAGGTTCCAGATGGTGTCCAGTGGCGCCTTGATCAGAGCCTCGGTTCGGTAGTGGATCGGCGCGGCGGGATCGATGCCCTTCCCGTCGCAGGTCAGCGGTGCCGCGTCCGCGGTGGGGCCGCCGGCATGGGCCGGTGCGACGGTGGCGCCCAGGATTGCGGCGGTCAGCGCGATCCCGATCAGGGCGGCCCGCCCGCGGCGGCGGGTGGTGCCGGACTCGGCTTGCGCCTTCGGAGTGCTGGACGGGCGAGTGTCGGTCATGGTTCTGCTCCTCGTTGACGGGCCGACCCGAAGGTCGTTTGTTAGTGCATCTTGCGTTGGTTAGACCATATAACTGTCCTCGGTGAGAAGCAAGAGCAAAAGTGATAGCCTCTAACCAGAATTGGCGGCAGGTGTACCGCCGGAAGGAGTCGTCCATGACGGAAACCGGTGCCAAGAGCCCGCGGGAGCGCTATCGAGCGCAGATGCAGGCCGAGATCAAGCAGTGCGCCTGGGAGCAGATCGCGACAGCGGGTGCATCCGCACTGTCGCTCAACGCGATTGCCAAACAGGTGGGCATGAGCGGCCCCGCCCTGTACCGGTACTTTGCCAGCCGTGACGAGTTGATCACCGAACTCATTCGCGACGCCTACCGGAGCCTCGGCGACACCCTGCGAGAGGCTCGAGACTCCGGCGCCGATGTGGCCGGGCTGGCCTACGCCCTACGGGATTGGGCTTTGGCCGACCCTCAGCGATATTTCCTCATCTACGGCACACCCGTCCCCGGCTACCACGCCCCCGACGACACCACCGAGATCTCGAACGAGATAATGACGATGCTGATCGAGGCATTCTCCGCGCGACCCCCCGTCAAGCCAACGACACCGTTCGACGCCCACCTCGAACATCATCGCCGATGGGCCGCCGACCACTCGGTACCAGCCACAACCCTCCACGGCGCCGTGTCCTTCTGGACCCGACTCCACGGCGTCCTCTCGCTCGAACTCGCCGGGCACTTCACCGGAATGGAGTTCGACCCCGCCCTACTGTTTTCCGACGAACTGAATAGCCTCGAGACACACTGACCACGACATCAGGCCCTGTATCGATGCCGTCGATTCTCATCCTGTAGCCGCACCCCGGCCGATGGCTCGCTGAGCCGCAGCGCATGTCGTAGGCAGGCTGCCACGTCGCGGCCGATCCGAACCGCGCGGTATGCGGCTATTACCGGATGTCCTGAGTAGCGGTCTCGGGTCGTGTGATCGTCAGCGGGATAGCCGATCGCGGTGTCAGTGCAGGTGTCAGCCGTGTGTCAGTCCGGTGTCAGCCAGCCCCGCGACAGTATGTACATCGAACACAACGACCGGCACCAACACAGGTTCCAGTCGGTACCACAACCGATTTCGAGGAGTACACGACATGTCCATCACCACCACCCTGACCGACCAGGACAAGGCCACCCTGCGCACCGCCGCCTACGGCG
>NZ_JBFAHV010000041.1:0-48097 GCF_040654375.1 Nocardia sp. NPDC050710
CGTAACCAGCACACCGCACCGATCCGAGACTTCGCCGTCGGTTCCAAGATCCGGTACCCGGATTACCTAACCGACGTTGCGTGACGCGGCACTAGCAGACCTCCTCGTTCAGCAGGATGACGAGCGGCTCTCCTCGCTGAGCGAACAATTGCAAATCGTGCGAGACAAGATCGCGCGCGCACGCACGGACTACAAAAATGATCTGATAGATGGCGACCTGTACTCCGAAATCAAGGGCGAGTCCGAAACCGAGATAGCCCGCCTCGACGCCGAGCGCCTTACACTTTCGGCAGGCTCCGCCGCGTCTGCCATCCTGATTGCTCCATCGCCGGGCGCAGCGTTCGAGGGCGCGGACCTTGCGGCTCGACGGGCAATCATCGACCTGCTGTGCGAGGTACGCCTCTTTTCCGCCCCGCGTGGCCGAAAAGTACTCGACCCCAGGACCGTTCACATCACACCTCGTTAACCCACTGGTGTGTCCCACAATGCCGCCCGCCGGTCAACCACTGACTGACCTGTCGTGCCTGAAGGCGTCCAGATACTCAACGATTCCTGATGAAGCAATGATGAACTAGAGTCCAGCCCTGGCATACGATGGCAGCACGGAGGGGGTCCCAGACGTTGAAACCACCGAAACGGGTTGGCCGTCCGCCTCGTTCGTACTTGATTGATAGTCGCCCCGACATCGCAGCTCAGTTCCATCCGAGCTACAACACGGTCGAGCTCGCCACGTTGGGTACCGGATCAACAACAAAGGTCTGGTGGTGTCACAGGGACGAGGACGGGCGGATGCATGAGTGGCCCGCGACCCCCGCGCATCGAACCGCCGGCCGCGGCTGCGCAGTGTGCGCTGGCAAGCGGGTCCAGCCCGGGATCAACGACTTGGCGACCAATCGCCCAGATATAGCTAGAGATTGGCATCCCGACCGCAACGATCTGACACCAGACAAGGTGTCGCCAGGCTCGGACAAGAAGGTGTGGTGGCGCTGCCCCCAAGGCCATGAATACGAGAACACGATCTCGAAGCGGACGATAAATGGCAGAGGTTGCGCCGTCTGTACAGGTCAAGCAGTTCTGAACGGATACAACGATCTCGCGACACTGAATCCCATCCTCGCTGGCGAGTGGCATCCCGACCTCAACGGCGAACTCATGGCGGCTGACGTGACCGCTGGCACCGGGCGGCTCATCTGGTGGCTCGGCAAGTGCGGACATCCATTCACCGCTACCGTCGACCAGCGCCGCCGCGGGAACGGGTGCGCGGTCTGTGCTGGTCACCAAGTATTACCAGGGGTGAATGATCTTGCCACGACGCATCCGGCTGTCGCCGCAGAGTGGCACCCTCACTTGAACTCCCCGCTCGATCCCAACACGGTGACGGCCGGATCCGAATTGAAGGTCTCCTGGCTCGGCTCCTGCGGCCACACCTTCAAGGCCACAATCAACAGCCGCGCACTCGGAGGAAACGGCTGCGGCGTATGCCACGGAACTCAGATCGTAAAGGGCATCAACGATTTGGCTACCAATGCACCAGATGTAGCTGCAGAGTGGCATCCAAATCTAAACGAGAAGAATGCCACCGAGGTGTACTGCGCGTCACAAGCATACGCATGGTGGCAGTGCAACTCGGGACACGAATGGCGTGCAATAATTCGGACACGTTCGGTCCATCCGCGAACCGGATGCCCAAAATGCTCGGCTTCAGGACCGGAAAAAGAACTCCTCGCGGCCTTACAGACGAACTTCGATGAGGTAGAACATGACGCGCGACTATCTGTCCGATGGGGAGCGTTCAAGAGCTCGCGAGTCGATATTCGCGTACACGTCGACGGCGCCGATGTCTTAGTTGAGTACGACGGCGCATACTGGCATCGCAACAAGATCGACAATGACACCGCCAAGACATTGGCCCTGCTCCGAGCCGGATACCGCGTTGTGCGGGTGCGAGAGGGAGACCTGCCGGACCTAGCGCTCGATAGTCCGCACCTGCTGCAAATTCGGCGGCCAACGTCGACCACCCTGGCCGAAACTGCGTCCTCGATCGCGGCGTGGATCAGGACGGGCGGCCCTTCGACATCGACGAACTCACCGTCGACACAGTTCTCGTCGACAAATCCTGGTCAATCTCGGTCTACATCGCCAAGAGCTGCTTCGACACACTGATCGTGCGGTCAGCCTAGCCGGTTCCGCGGATCCAGCGCGTCTGAAGCTTCAGTGCGCCAAGGTTTAAGCTATACGGCTGACCGCCGCGTGCTGTCGCCTTTCCAACCGGGGTTTCGTCTGATGTGCCACTTACCGTGTTCCTGCTCTAGAAAGGCGTGAAGCGTGAAGGTTCTGGGTGCTGCCGTCTCTTCCGGTGTTCTCTACTACGGAGCGCTGGACACACCCGGCCGTGCCGCAGCCCCCAGGGCGATAACCGGGACTCCCGAACGCCTGGTTCCCGCAGCCGGCCTGACGGGAGCGAGCCGGTTGGCGGACACGTTCTCCAGGATCACCCAGGACATACGAATCCTTGAACCCGATGCCGTCGTACTCGTCGGTACCCGCAAGCACAGCCAGTGGAAGTACAAGGACGCGGTGGAGCGCATTTCTTTGATTTCGGCCCTGATTCTGTCCTGTGCTCAACTCGATGTGGCCTACGAGGAGTTGACCACTATGCGAATCGGCAAGGCACTCGGACTTCCCCCCACGTCTCTGGCCTCATTCAGTCACGAGACGATCGGCATGCCACAAAGGCCGACATACTGGGCACCGGGGCGAGCAGCCGCATTCGCCGCAGCCATGACTTACGCCATTGACGGATCCAAAGACTGACGCGCTCGGCCGCGCGGACAAAGGAGACTGCCCGTGAACCAGCGCGAAAGACAGCTCACCCTCAACTATGAGTGCCTGCACAGCATGCCCAGCGGCCTGAGAGAGGTGCGCGTCTGGTGGGACCCAGTTTTGGAGAACTGGCTGGTCGGTAAACGTATCGACCTGTCGGAAGTCCAGGACAGCGCAGACTTGGTCGAGCCCCGTGTCATGGAGATGATCGACCACCCCAACGTGGTCAAGGTCCGCTCCGTCGCCACGGTGGCGGGCTTTCCGCCGCCTATGCGAGTGGTCGAGGTGTTGATGCCCTTCTACGACAAGGGCAGCATCACCGACGCCCTCGAAGCTGGCGAACGCTTCACCGCCGGCCAGGCCCTGGGCATCATCCGGGCGGCTCTACAGGGGCTGACGGAGATGCACGAGCGCCACGGCATCCTGCACCGCGACGTAAAGAGTCCCAATCTCTTCCTTACCGGCGACGCCCACACTTTAAAGATCGGAGACTTGGGCCTGGCCGGCACGATGGACGCCACTGGCAAGGCTCCGTGCGTGAACGCACCACAGCTGTACGCGCCGCCCGAACTGCTCACAGGCAACGGCCTTACCCGGGCCTCGGACTTGTACTCGCTGGGCGTGGTCCTGCTCGAACTACTCCGCGGAAAGTTCGACTACGACTCGTACTCGAAGACGCACACAGTCGACTCCCTGCTCAACGGGCAGTCACCGCTGCGCACGGAGGATCGGGTACTGCCCGTGTGGGTATGTCGGTCACTGCGCAAAATCGTCCAGAAAGCCATGGATCCCGAGCCGCCACGCCGCTTTCAAGCAGCTCGCGAGATGAGCGACCAGATTGCCAGGGTCAAGATCGCCGACTGGCAGGAAACAGGTGCCGACGTCTGGGAAGCTCCTTTCCTCCGCGACAACCACATGCGCGTTCGAGTCACAGCGCAGCCCCTCTGTCGTGGCGGTGGCTTCACCCTCATCACGCAGAGACGCAAAACGACGTTATGGCGACGCATCGAGACAGACGTGACGGTAACCGACTTGCGGCATCAGCGGGCGCTGGCCGTCTTTGAGAAGGCCAATAGCCTAGCCGTCAGCTGAACTACGGCGAAGTCGACAACGCGATTCTGCTCCGATGTGAGCGGGTTGGAGGCCGCTTCACCGCAGAACTCGGCCGACGCCTCGAACCTCGCCGCGGTACCCACACCCGCAGGAACAAGTGCTCCTGCCTGCGCTAGTCCCCACATCTCTTTTCGGATGCGCCCCGGATCCACACCGCGCTGGCCGACGAGCGGCGAAAGCACACCTCTCAAGCCATCACTCTGCGCTTCGTCCGTGCATGCCCACAACTGTTCGACCAGTACTTCGGCGGCCCAGGCGTGCCGGGGCAAGGTGCGCTCGGGTAGCCGAGAGATGCACAGCATCAGTAGGGCACCCTGGGGTGAGAGCGTGTTCACTGCCAGCTCCTTCCCTTCGGTTAACAGCCTGCCGAGGAACCTCTACTTCAGCGTGCCTCACGGCATACAGCCCTGCAAGACTCGAACGCTAAAATGTAGAACATACATTCGATTCACGAGACCTGGGGCGTAGCAAACGGAACCAATTGACAGGGATACAGGAAGCGATTCGGGGCCTTCTGCTGGACTCGCACACCGTTTCGTAGCCAGCCTGATACGCCCTCCCAGCCGAGTCTTCAGACGACTCGGCCGATCTGGTTGCGGCCGTATCAGACTGAGTCCTGCCGTTTCCGCCCCGACAAGCGGTGCCCTGTGGAGTTCAAAAACTACATACTAGAACTCGAGTCCGGCGGTGCTGCATGAACACCGCTGCTGAAGTGGGTTGCGGAGGCATGCGACGGCCGCGGCAGGCGAAGGTCGAAACCTCGGTCGGCCTCAACATCACCAGTTCCTGGTATTGCCCCGGCGGTGCTGAGATACTCAGCCACCTTGGGATACGAAGTGCGGAAACGCTTCTCGTCTCCGAGCAGCTCGGAAAGCTCCTCGTGGCGCTCTGGTGTCAACACGAATCCCGTCATGTAGTCCAGTGTGACGACCACCGCGCACACCCGTCCGCCGATCGATCAACACGGATACAGGCTGCGGGTTTCTCCGAACGCACCTCAGCGGGGCTATCCACGCCCTCGACATGCGTTCAATCGTCACGGCAGCGCCATGAGATGCACATGCGCCAGGCACTCGGCCCAGCTGGAGACGCCCCTGTCATACCTGCCACAGTAATCACCCAACCGACCAGCTCACGGGCGCTTCGGTAGGCGTAATCACTTCTTCGAGCCAGAAGCTACTCCGCTTCGGAACTCGGGCGGAATGACGCTGTATAACTCGATCTTAAGGTTTGACGACGAGATGATCGTCAACATGCACGCCTGCGGGCAGCCGGGGGCCTCTCCGCCGGCACTCCACCTTCGGCAGCTGCCCGCCAACGGTTTGTTCGAGATGTACCTGAAGAGTTTCGAGCAAGTCCGGACCGAGAGCACGCCAGCAGAATTCGGAGCCTGGGATGAGCCGGACCGACTACTTTCACGATCCGGACGCACCCGTCCCGAACAGCATCAAAGTCGCTATGAGCGCCTTGGTGCAGGACGAGCACGGCCGCATCCTCATGATCCGGCGTACGGACAATGACAAGTACTCCATCCCTGGCGGCGGCCTGGAAGCTGGCGAGACTGTCGCCCAGGCCGTCGCTCGCGAGGTTATGGAAGAGACCGGAATCGAAGTCGACGCAACCGAACTGATCGGCGTGTTCTCAAACCCCGATCATGTGATCGCCTACGACGACGGGGAAGTCCGCCAAGAGTTCTCACTTTGCTTCCGGGCGAATCCCATCGGAGGTACGCCACAAACCAGCTCGGAGTCTAAGGAGGTGCGGTGGGTCGATCCCGCCGACTCGGCGAGATCGACGTCCACCCATCGATCCGTCTCCGCATCAGCAAGGGACTCGAAGCTTCGGGTGAGCCCTACTTCACTTGAGCAGCCGCCTCCGCGATGCGTTGCTGGTCCTCGCGGCGGCCTCGACCAAGTACGGCGCAGCCTCGGCGACCGCGTCCGCGACAACATGGCCTGGTCCGTACCTGGCTTGGACCTCAGCGACCCTCAACGCTGGTTGTGCCCCCGGGTAGGGGTAATCGTCATGCCTGCCCACCAGAGCGCATCCCGCAAGGGCGTGCGCTCGTCGGCCCACTCGATCTCGATTGCACGCCGACGGGCTTCGACTTGGGCGGCGGAGTGATTGGCCACGAGCCCGCACATACGACGCTCGACTTTGCCTAGAATAGGGTCGGGAGGGATTTTTTTCAGCATCCTCATAGTCCGAGTCTACTTTCAAGATACTTCTGCAACGTTGATACAGCCGCAGTCGAAATATTAGGCCCGATCATCGACAAGAACCGCCGCAGCTTTTGTCGAGCAACAATTCGATCTGGCACCCGCGCGGCATCGTCTTCCACTTCATGCACGGCAGATTCGAGCTCGGATGCCTGGGTTCCACCGAAGGTACCGATCAACTCAAGCAATTGTTGAGCGTCTGGACCGAGATTGACGGTGCCCTGCAGGTTTTGAACCACATTGCCTGTCATATTCCGAATGACTTGCTGATTCACTGTGACATTGATCTGACTTGCAGGTGGCGTCGGATTCCAGCCCGATTGCGAACCCATGACCATTGTAGCGACATTCTCCGACGGAACGAGATTGTCGATGAACCGTTGAAGCTCTAAACCAGATGCTTGACTATCAATAAGCTCGGATTCGAACTGCTGGCGCAAACTCAGAACTCGCTGCTCACGGGCGTGCCTAAGGTCGAGATGCAGACGGCGAGCCGCTTTCGCATAGCGCGTTACCATCTGATCGGCAGAATGCCGATCTATCCCAGAAATCTCCAAATCACGTGCAGCTTGTTCGGGACTGACCGAACATGCCTCAAGGAAATCGGAGAAGTCTTGGAACTGTAGCGTCAGGTCTCTTCCACCGTGAGAATTTTCGGAAAAGAACTCGTAAACGTGACCCGCTGGGGTGCTATAGCCGTCCTGCCTGACAGCATCCCTACCCGTCTGGTTCAACCAATTCCTAAAAAGCCCGATTAGCGTAGATGCCTCATCGGCATACAGGCGACCTGCTGGGATATACACGCGAAAGACCAGGTGCCGATCGAGATCATCTAAGAATTGCGCAGCCATCGTCGACCGCTCCGCGTTCGTTCTATACGGCAAAACATTCAACGCGCGGAATGCTAAAGCTTCGTTTACGCGCGCGCGCACCTCATCAGGAACCACCCCAAATAACTCGTGCGGATTGGGGAATTCCAAGTCAAAGGACGGGTCAGACCGCCTCAGTTCCTCAATAAGTTCTTCTTGCCGCTGTTGCTCTTGCCGCCGTTCCTCACGCCTGATTTCATCGAGAGGGCTTGGCGTCCGCTCGTGCTCAAAAAAGAATACCGCTTCGTGAACGAAAATGACATGCGGGACATCTTTCAAAGCATCCAACAGATCCCGACCCACAGATTCAAAATTACTACTTTCGAACCTGCAATAATCATATCCGGTAAATACCGCAATTGCACCTTTTATTCCAGGGTCGCGTAGGAAGCCGACTATCGTCCGCCAATTATCCGGACCCGACTCCAGCAGCTTAGTGCGATATCTAACACCGTTCGCAGATAAACGGCTAGTGGTTGACTCAAAATTTGCGCCAATGAGCAGAAAGAATTCGTCGCTACTGGTCGACATAGCGATCCAACCTCCCCCAGGCAGAAAATCCACCCGTATTGAAGTAGCGTGCCTAGGGGCTACACCCCAAGGAGACATTAACTGATGCCAAGGCTATCAGCCCTGGAAACGACTGTTCGACCGCGTCCAGCACATGAAACCTGCCGCATGACTTCTTCGCAGACGCTAATCCGCTACGGAACTTACCCGCTCACAGCGCCTGGGCTAACGTCACCGCGTCAGCCTCACCTGGATGGATGCGCTGGTTGCAGGGGTGCGCGACACCTTCATCCCAACGCCGAACAACCTAACCCGCGTTCAGCTCTACAGTTCCGGTCCAGGCTTCATGGCGGTCTCTTGCCGCGGCAAGGAGCCGCTCACGGAGTTGGTGGCGCGACCGCCCTCGGGTCTTCACCGCATGGCAGTCCGGGCACAGCGCAATCATCTGCACTGGATGATCCCGGCCGCCTGTGGCAATGTCGGATACATGATCCACCTCGAGCACCGGGTGCCCTCGGTCGGTGTGATCCGGTGCAGGCTTGCCGCATGCGGGGTTCTCACATAAGCCTCCACTGCGGAAGATGACAGACCGCCGGGCCGCAGCCAGCCGGATCGGATCATTGGTGACTCCTGGGCGACGCTTCCCGCGGGTGCTCGGTTCACGTTTCATGACCACCTCGATCAAATCCTGGTAGGCACGCTTGGGATCATCGTCGCGTGGGTCTTCATCGGACAGCGCGGGATCGTCGTCGGCGATCGAGTCACTCCCAAGGCCTACCGCCTTTGCCACGGCGGAGTAATCGAAGTCACCGAAGAACTTGTCGATAATCGCGGTGACGATCTGCACTCGAGCCAGACCAGACGAGCGGAGGAGTTCGTAGACCGGCTCGGGAAGCCCTCCTGCGGGCTGCTGCTCGTCAAACCATCGGTGCAACCTGGCATCACCGTGAGCGGCAGGGACGGGAGTCGAGGTATCGAGTGTCCAGAGGTCGCCACGACACAGCGCGGCAATCGGGTAGTCGGGGCGTCCCCCGGGTCGCTCACCAGATCTGTGGTGTGCGGTCAACAAAGGCACGAGTTCAGCGTGTGTGCGCTCCCACGTCAACACACGGTCCGCGCCCCGTTGCGCTCTACCGATCGCCCACAGCAGCACCACTGCCTGTTTCAGCATCGGGCCACCCGCCACGGTGGCGGGACGAAGTTTATCGATCGCGCGGACCATGTCGTGGACCGTCGCTGTAGGAACGCATTCGACCACGTCGAATCCCAAACGCTGCAAAACGCCAGCCGCATGGCGTCAGCCACCGGAAATCTCCGTGGCCTTCAAAGGTGGCTGTCCGATGAGATAGGAGTGCGCGGCACCGGCAAGGGCCTTGGAATCGTATGACCTGCCCTGATATACGACGAATAGCCGCCGAGACTCGGCGAACCCATACCTGGCAAGGAACTGCTCACGCCCGACACGGTCGAACTCGCCGATTGCCGCAATGACCGCGTCCCGCGTCAAGTCCTTGAGCACCACGTCGACACGATAGGCGACCACACCGACAACGCCCCTGTCTCGCCCCAGACTTCGCTCCCCTAGCCGGGCGCACAGGCTGAATACTGTGCCTGCAAGTACCCCGATCGGTCGCACTTGGCGCGCGGGCGCCTACGTCGTCAGCGTCGGCTACTCGGCGTCCAAGATCGACTTCACATCGACCGGCCGCCAACTCGATTTCGCAACTTCCTGATCATGCCAATAGCGCCACCGTTCCGCCAAGTAGCGCTTCCGATCACTGGACATCATCGCGCTTCGCTCAAATGCGGCCTCGACGTCGGCCCCGAAGACCTTCGTGTCTCGGCCAGAGCTTGACGTCGTGCTGTATGTCGGGGAAAAAGCGAATACGCGAGGACCATGGCTGGTCATCGTCGCCGTCAGCGACCACCTCAGGTCATAGCTGGGGCGCAGAGAATCGAACGTCATGAACGACTCATTCGAACGGCGGAGGCCATCTCGTTTGAACCGAAGCTCGTCAGGGTTCCTGTGAATGCCCCCTGGCTCAAACTCTGAGCTGCGACCATATATCAGCAGATAGTAGGGCTCGATCGGTCGATTCTTGTACTGCTCGCGAACGAGATAGTGCGATCTGAACAGAACCTGATTCGCATCTGATCGGAACCAGGCACGCCAGTCGTTGAGTTGCTCTTGCGCGTGAGTGAACTCAGCAGTCGGCTTGCCATCTCGGGTAAACCATCGCTTCGATGGCTTTTCTATCTCAATCAGAACCGGCGTAATGCAACCGCTGGAACGCGTGACCCACATGAAGTCAGGATGGCGCTGTCTACCTCCGCCAACCAGCCCAGGTTCCCGCCATACTGCAGTCATTTCGGACCCATGGTGACCGCCGTGGCCAACGTCGCCGAGACCGCCAGGAATCATGGACGGATGCAACTCAAGAAAGGTCTGCACCTCGGTTTCGGCAGGGTCCGTGCTCAACAAGGCTTGCCACTCGCGCATGACTGCACGCGAATACTCCTCCCACTCCATCGCGGGCGGGCGGGCGAGGACGGGGTCGACCATGAGCTCCCTCTGTGATCAGACGCATCGCAACCTGGGCGTGGAAAGCGTTACCCCTTCTTAGTGGTTAGTCCGCTTCGGAACTCGACAACGTCGCCGTCGGACATGATGTAGTCCTTACCTTCCATGCGGACCTTGCCCGCGGCCTTGGCGGCGGCCATGGAACCAGCCTCGACCAGGTCGGTGAAGGCGACGATTTCGGCTTTGATGAAGCCGCGTTCGAAGTCGGTGTGGATGACGCCGGCGGCCTTGGGGGCGGTGTCGCCCTGGTGGATGGTCCAGGCGCGGGCCTCTTTCGGGCCCGCGGTGAGGTAGGTCTGGAGACCGAGGGTGTGGAAGCCGGCGCGGGCCAGGGCGTGCAGACCCGGCTCGGTCTGGCCGATGGACTCCAGCAATTCCAAGGCGGATTCGTCATCGAGTTCGAGGAGTTCGGCTTCGACCTTGGCGTCGAGGAAAACCGCATCCGCCGGGGCGACAGCGGCTTTCAGCTCGGCGACCTTCGCCTCGTCGGTGAGCACCGATTCGTCGGCGTTGAAGACGTAGAGGAAGGGTTTGGTGGTGAGCAGCGAAAGTTCTTTCAGCAGTTCGGTATCCACCTTGTCGCCCGCCGCGAACAGCGTGGTACCGCTGTTGAGGATCTCCTGCGCCGTTTTGGCGGCATCGGCGATCGGCTTGCGGTCCTTCTTGATCTTGGCTTCCTTCTCGAAGCGCGGGACCGCCTTTTCCAGGGTCTGCAGGTCGGCGAGGATGAGCTCGGTCTCGATCACCTCGATATCGGCGGTCGGATCGACCTTGCCGTCCACGTGCACCACGTCGTCGTCGGCGAAGACGCGCACCACCTGGCAGATGGCGTCGGCCTCGCGGATGTTGGCGAGGAATTTGTTGCCGAGGCCCGCGCCTTCGGAGGCGCCCTTGACGATGCCCGCGATGTCGACGAAGGACACTACGGCGGGCACGATGCGCTCGGAACCGAAGACCTCGGCCAGTGTGTTCAGCCGCGGGTCGGGCAGCGGAACCACCCCGACGTTCGGCTCGATGGTCGCGAACGGGTAGTTCGCGGCCAGCACGTCGTTCTTGGTCAGCGCGTTGAAGAGCGTCGACTTTCCGACGTTGGGCAGGCCGACGATTCCGAGGGTGAGACTCACGAGGTAGAGAGTCTACGCGGCGCGGTCGGCCACCCGCCCCGCGCCTGCCGCGGCCGACGGCGGCACCGCCGAGCACAGCCCGGCAGTGCGGTGGAAGCGAACCGCGCTGCACCGTTCCGAACTGCTCGATGCGCGACAGCCACCTTCGACCCGGCCCCGCTCACGTCGACCGGGTCGGTCGCGCTTCCCGCCGACAGTCCTGCGCCACACACCTCGATCGGTCCGATAAGCACGTCTTACAGACCGCGCGCCAGCGTCCGCGCCAGGCTCCGGGCGAGTTCGTCGGGCGCGGCGGTCGCGGCCGGCCCCTCCTGGTAGTACCGCAGGAAAGCCTGATGGAAGCAGGCGCCGTCGAGTAATGCCGCCACCGCGTCGACCTCGACCGCGTCCCCGACCCGGGCAAGTCCCTGTTCGGCGCGCAGATATTCGGCGATGCCCGCGATCGCGTGACCCGGCCCGGCCCCGTGTCTGCTCATCGCGTCCCGGTGGGCAGCCATCCGCTGGGGCTGCGCCAGCAGTCCGCCGAGCAGCGGCAACGACTGCTGGTAGAAGTTCAGCGCACCGCGGGCCAGGGTGGCGAGATTGTCCTCGACCGTGGCCGCACCGGGCTTCGGGCGCGCCTCGACCGGACCGGGCATGCGGTACCGGAGGACGTTGAGAATGATGTCCTCCTTATCGCTGAAATGCTTGTACAGCGCGGCTTCGGAGTACCCGGCGGCTTTGGCGATCTCCTTGGTCGTGGCGTGTGCGACACCGCGCTCGCGCATGATCTGCGCGGCGGCATCGAGGATTCGGTCACGAGTGCCCACGAAACTCCCCCTTGACAGGTTGGTAAGTGCTCACCCATTCTAGGTTAGTAAGTATTCACCAACCAAGGGATTCGACATGCGACTCACCATCTTCGGAGCCAGCGGCAACACCGGCGGACGTCTCGTCCAGCAAGCATTGGAACGCGGACATGAGGTGACGGCCGTGGTGCGCGAGCACTACGACGGAGCCCGGCACCCGAATCTGCGGATCGTTCGCGCCGATGTGATGAATCCGGGCGATATCGCCGAGGCGATCCGGGGCGCGGACGCGGTGCTCGACACCATCGGATCGCGGGATTCCGGGCCGACCTCGGTGAGCACCGATGCGGCGCTCTCGATCACGAAGGCCATGGAGTCGACTGGCGTCCAGCGCCTGCTCATTGTCAGCAATAGCGCGAGAGTCGCGGGGCCGGGCGATGATTGGTTCACCCGGTTCGTCGTGAAGCCGCTCATCCTGCGCCCGCTGCTGCGTCACAGCCTCACCGATATGGCCGCCGCCGAGCAGGTCGTCCGCGACAGCGTGCTGAACTGGACCATCGTTCGCGCACCGCAGCTCACCGACAACCGGGCGAAGGGTTCCTACCGGTCGGCAGTCGACCGCAATGTCACCTTCGGCATCCGCATCACCCGCGACGACCTGGCGACCTGCCTGCTCGACCTACTGACCGCACCGCAGGCCACCCATCACCACGTCAACGTCGCCAATTGAGCGAAGCGGTGGTCACCGAGACGGTCGGCGGCAGCTGGATCAGGGGATGAGAACGACTTTGCCCAGGTTGGCGCGGGTTTCGATGGCGGTGTGCGCGTGGGCGGCCTCGGCGAGGGGGAATTCGGCGTGGACGGCGGGGCGCAGTTGGCCGGAGGCGAAGTACTGCCACAGTTCCTGACGCCAGTGTTCGTAGATGTCCGGGGTTTCCCTGGCGACCCGGGCCATCTGGAAGCCGATAACCGATTTCGCGCCGACGAGCAGGTCGTAGGCCTGGATGGTGCCGCCGCCCGAACTGTAGGCGACCAGGCGACCGCCGGGTGCGAGCGCCGCCAGGGCCGGGCCGAGGAGTTCGCCGCCGACGGCGTCGAGCGCGTAGTCGGCGGGCTCACCCCAGGATTCCTGCGGGTAGGCGACGACCTCGTCGACACCGAGTTCGTAGAGGAACTCCGCCTTGGCCAGGTCCGAGACCGCGGCCACCACGCGTTCGGCGCCGCGCACCCGGGCCAGCTGCACCGCCAGATGCCCGACCCCGCTGGCAGCGGCGGTGATCAGCGCCGACTCGCCCGGCTGCGGGCGCGCCGCGTCGAGTGCGCCCAACGCGACCAGGCCGCTGCGCACCAGCGCGACGGCGTCGACGGCGGACGCGCCGTCGGGGATGGTCGAAGCCATGGCCGAGTTCAACAGCGCGTACTCGGCGTAACCGTGGCCGAAGCACAGGCCGGTGACGCGATAACCGGGCATACAGCTGGTGACGCCCTCGCCGACCGCGACAACCTCGCCCGCGATCTCCCCGCCGAGGGGGATCGGCTCGCGGGGCTCGCGGACCTTCCGCACCACGGGAAGGGTCACGCCGATCGCCTCGACGCGGACCAGGAGTTCGCCGAGCCCGGGCGTCGGCACCTCGGCCGACACCACCTCGAGCACCTCAGGACCACCGCTGTGCTCGTATTGGACCCGACGCATCACAACCTCCGTCAATCGTTAGAAGGCGTAACGGTAACCGGGTAGCAACTCGATCTCACACATCCGCGGGCGCTCTTGTGCGCCATCTCACCGCCGTGCTGCGGCCCCGGAAGGACCGCCTTCCCGACGCGACAGCCGACTGCCGCGCGACCAACCGACCGATGGCTGCCGGACGCACAACGTGTCGGCGTCCATCGGATGAGTGCCCGAACGCCACCCGGCCCCTCGGTCCTATCGCACACCACCCGACCCCTCGGCCATGCTGCCGCGCGCCACCCGCCCCGTCCCGCGGCTGCCGCCATCTCGGACGGCTCCGCGCCGAGTCGGCCTGTATGCGCTCATCGAGTTGCGCACCACACTCCCGGGCGTACCGTGACCCTATGGAGCCGACCACAGAGGTGGTGCGGGCGCGACCAGCACCGATGCTGGCGAGCTTCATCGACTACTACCTCGGTTACCGGATGACCGGATACGAACCCGGCCTGCACCGCGGCATGCCGTCGCGCCATATGACTTTCATCGTCGCCATCGGCCCGACCATCGACGTTGTCGCACAGACGGATCCGCGACAGAGTCCGCAGAACTACCGGTGTGTGCTGAGCGGCTTACAAGCGAGCCCGGCCTCCATCGCGCACCACGGCTCCCAGGAGGGCGTGGCGATCACGCTGACGCCGCTCGGGTGCCGGACCCTGTTCGGGATGCCCGCCGCCGCGCTCTGGGACACCTCGGTGGAGTGCGCCGATGTCGCGGGCCCGGTCGGCTACCAACTGTGGGAGGAACTACAGGGCCTGCCCACCTGGCCGGACCGCTTCGCCGCCTGTGATCGGGTGCTGACCCGCCTCGCCGACCCGGACCGTACGGTCACGCCCGAACTGGCGTGGGCGTGGCGCACCGTGGTCGGGACCGGCGGCACCGCGAGTATCGGTCCGCTCGCCGACGAAATCGGTTGGAGCCGTCAATATCTCACCCGGCGATTCGGCGCGGAGTTCGGTCCGAGCCCGAAGCTCGCCGCCCGCGTCACCCGGTTCGAGCGCGCCTACCGGATGATCCAGAGCACCCCGTCCTTCGTCACCCTCGCCCAGATCGCCGCGACCTGCGGCTACTACGACCAGGCGCATCTGAATCGGGACTTCGCCGAACTGGCCGGATGTAGTCCGACGACCTGGCTGTCGCAGGAGATTCCATCCGTCCAAGACGACCCGGGGTGAGACGCGCGAACCTGGTGACATGACGAATCCGACAACCTCCGAAACCACCGTCCACACCGCCACCGCGCTCTGGCCGTGCCTGGCCTTTCGCGATGCCCGCGCCACCGCCGAATTCCTGGTCGAGGCCTTCGGCTTCGAACTCGGGGCGCTCTATGCCCGCGAAGACGACCCGTCGATCGTCGAGCACGCCGAAATGCGCTGGCCGCTCGGCGGCGGCCTGATGTTCGGCTCCGCGGGTCGCGATGACAGCCCGTTCGGTAGCCGCCCGCCGGGCACCGCCTCGATGTATCTGGTCTGCACGGACCCGGACGCATTATTCGCCCGCGCCACCGCGGCGGGAGCCGAGGTAGTCCGAGGTCTGCGCGACGAGGACTACGGTTCCCGAGGGTTCACCGTCAGTGATCCCGAGGGCAATCTGTGGAGCTTCGGCACCTACGGCGGGGAGTAGGCCGACACGGCGGGCGGGCGGCTCACCGGCCGCCCATGCCCGACATGGCGATGCCGCGCACGAATGCCCGCTGGGCCAGCGCGTAGATCACCAGCAGGGGCAGCAGAATGATCACGGCGGCGGCCATGAGAATCGGCCATTGGGTGTGATACTGCCCTTGCAGACGGATCAGACCCAGTGTGGCGGTGGCGTATTCGTTGCGCTGAATCATGATGAGCGGCCACAGGAAGTCGTTCCAGACCGAGATCCAGGTGAGTACCGCCAGCACCATGAGCGCGGGACGGGTGTGCGGCAATAGGACACGCCAGTAGATCTGCCAGGTGGTGCAGCCGTCGAGGATCGCGGCCTCCTCCAATTCCGTGGGCAGAGTTCGGAAGAACTGCCGCATGAGGTAGGTGCCGAATGCGCTGCCGAACAGTCCGGGGACGATCATCGCCCACGGGGTATCCACCCAGCCGAGCGCGCGCATGAGCAGGAACTGCGGGATCACCGTGACGGTCAGCGGCACCATCAGGGTGCCGAGGTAGGCCAGGAACAATACGTCCCGGCCGCGGAACCGCAAGCGCGCGAAGGCATATCCGGCCAGTGAGCAGAAGAACACCTGCCCGGCGGTCACACACGCCGCGTAGACGGTGGTGTTGAACAGCATCCGCCCCAGCGGCAGGAGTTCGAAGACGCGGCCGTAGTCGGCCCACTGCGGTTGCGCGGGAAGCAGAGTCGGTTCGGTGATCTCGCCGTCGCGTTTCAGCGATCCGGATACCGCCCACAGGATCGGCATCAGCGCGCACCAGGCGATGCCGACCAGCACCGCATAGATCACGGTGCCGCGCACCAGCCGCCGCACCGTCGCACTCTCGGCCCGGCCGCGGATCCGGACAACGTCGCGCTTGCCGCGCGCACCAGCCCAGCCGGACCGGGGCCGAGGGTGTCCGTCCGACAGCGGAGCGGGTACCGAGATGGCGTCGAATTCATCTCCCGGCCCGGTCACCTCGGGCTCGGTGCCCGCGCGGACACCATCGGATTTCTCCCGCGCCGGGCGGATGGTGTCCGGGTCGGCCCACACGGAACCGCACTGCATGGCGGACCGCCGGAAGCTCTTCGGCCGCATCAGAACTCCACCTCGTCACGTCGGGCGAATCGCCATTGCAGCAGTGTCAGTACCAGCAGAATCGCGAAGATCACCCAGGCCAGGGCCGAGGCGTAGCCGACCTCGTAGAACCCGAAGGCGTGCTGGAACAGCATGATGCCGAGCAGATACGTCCCGGTCTCCGGTCCCCCGTTGGCGCCGGTGAGCGCGTAGGCCTGATCGAACGCCTGCACCGAGTTGATCACGGTGATCACGAACACGAACGACAGCGGTCCCCTGATCAGCGGCACCGTAATCGACCGGAAGCGCCGCAGCGCACCGGCGCCATCGATCCGCGCCGCTTCGTACAAGGTGTCCGGCACCCCCTGCAATGCCGCGAGCAGGATCACGGTCGCGAATGGCACGCTCTTCCAGACCGTCACGATGCTGAGGGAGATCAGCGCCCAATCCGGATCGGTCAGCCATGGCACCGGGTCGATCCCGACCCGGCCCAGCATGATGTTGAGCAGCCCGTCATCGGTGGTGAAGATGAACCGCCACACCACCGCCATCGCCACCGTGGAGGCGACCAACGGCAGGAAGGCGATGGTCCGGAAGATGGCTATACCGGCCAGCTTTCGATGCAGCGCCGACGCCACCGCCAGCCCGATCACGACCGTCGGCACCAAGGTGAGCACGGTGAACACCGCCGTATTCCGCAACGCGATCGGGAACAGCGGATCCGATCCGAACAGCCGCTGGTAGTTCGCCATCCCCACGAACCGCGGTGGACTGAACAGATCCCACGAATGGAAACTCAGGTACAGCGAGAAACCCAGGGGAAACAGCAGAAATACCGCCACCGCCGCCAGATTCGGCGTCACGAACGCCCACCCGGCCCGCTCGCGCCGTCGCGCCAACGCCCCATGTACGCAGGTGGATTCGGGGCGGGCGGTCATCGGGCGTCCAAGATGGCATTGATGTCGTTCGGGCTCAGCGATGACGCGGGCGCCGCACCACGCAGCACCCGATTGCCACTACGTTCCAGCAGCGCCGACACCTTGCCCCAGGCCGGGGTCACCGGTAGCGGCCGGGAATTCGCGGGCCCGTCGGTCATCACCTCGAGGTTGCGGATATGACGGTGCGCCGTCGCGAATCCCGGCGAATCCATCGCGGATTTCAGTACCGGTACGAACAACCCCGACCGCGCCACGATCGCCTGCCCCACCGGACCGGTCGCGAATTTCACGAATTCCCAGGCTTGTTCGATCCGCGGGCTGTCGGCGGCGATGGACAAACCGGTGCAGCCGACATCGGTGATCGCGCCGGGCCCGCCGTGCGGCCCGACCGGCAGCACCGTCAGATCGATATCCAGATCGTCCTGTCCGGCGAATTCGGAATAGAGCCAATGCCCGCCCATCGCCATTCCCGCCCGGCCGCGGCGGAACAGATCCGGCGCCGAAACCGACTGCTGGTCACCGACTCTCGGAGCGACCCGGTGCCGCACCGCGAGATCCGCGTAGAACTGGAAGCCCTCGGCGAAACGTGGATCGCCCAGATTGGTGTGCGTCGGGTTCACCGCGGGGGTGAACCACTCCGCTCCGTTGTTCATGCCGAAGCAGGCCGCGGAGAAATACGGCACCCAGGCATCGGTGAACCCCCACTGCGCGGTGCGACCGGAGGATGCACGGCGGGTGAGCGCGCGGGCCGCATCGAGGAACTCGTCGTAGCTCCACGCGTCGCGCCAGCGGACCGGAGGAGTGATTCCGGCGTCGGCGCACAGCTCCCGGTTGTAGTAGAGAAACACACCGGACCACTGTTCGGGCAGTGCGTACTGACCGCCCGCATACGTGAAGGTGTCGTAGAGCGTGGGGTAACTGTCGCGACGCAGCGCTTCGGCATGGGCGGGGTCGCGGTCCAGCAGTGTGCGCAGATCCAGCAGTACCCCACGCTCCGCGAGCCCGGCATACAGCAGCTCCCAGGCCATCATGACATCCGGGCATTTGCCGCCCGCGCAGTAGGTGAGCATCTGCTGAAGCGGATCCGGGCCGGACATGATGGTGCGAATCCTGATCTCCGGGTGCCGTTTCCGGAATTCTTCGATGATCGACAATCGCACCCGCGCCTCCTCGGGGCGGGCCTGGAAGAAGAAGGTCAGCGCATCGTCGTCGGCGCCGCACCCCGCACTCAGCAGCGGCAGGGCGAGCGCCGAACCGAGCAATGTGCGTCTGCGCACCCCCGGCGTGTTGTCGACTCCCACGACGTGCCTTCCTCACTTCGAGCGACTCGTTGTCCGGCTGAACCTGTTCCGATATCCCCGGGCAGTCGTCGAGCCGTTCCCGCGCAAGGGAGATCTATCGAGCCCGGACTCGGCGCGACGAGAGCGATGCGACGGCGTCGACTTCATCCCGCGCGACGCCCGCCGGTTCCGGCATGGCAGCATACTTCCGGCAACATCCAGGTGACTGCCGACACACTGAACAATATTTAACGGTGAGCCTTCGATGGCGGAAATCCGCGCAATCGCGATCACCGATCGGATACGTTGTCACGTGTTTCAGCAAGATCCTGCAGCGTTTTACAGGAGAGTAGGCAGATGGCGACAATCGAATATCTGCGGACCGACCCCGATCTGCCGCCCGTCGGCGTGGTCGACCGGTCCCCGATAACCCCGGCGAAGAAGGCGATCTTCGCCGGGATCGCGATCCTCGGAGCGGTCGCCTGGGCCATCCTCGCCATCGCGCGCGGCGAGAACATCAATGCGGTCTGGATCGTGATCGCGGCGGTATGTACCTACTTCATCGCCTATCGGTTCTACGCCAAGTTCATCGAATGGAAGATCACCAAGCCGCGCGACAATGTCGCGACTCCGGCCGAAATCCTGGAGAACGGCAAGGATTACATGCCGATGGACCGGCGGGTCCTCTACGGCCACCACTTCGCCGCCATCGCGGGCGCGGGACCGCTGGTCGGTCCGGTCCTGGCCGCGCAGATGGGTTATCTGCCGGGCACCATCTGGATCGTGGTCGGCGTGGTCTTCGCCGGCGCGGTGCAGGACTTCCTGGTGCTGTGGGCGTCGACCAAACGACGCGGCCGCAGCCTCGGGCAGATGGCCAGGGATGAGCTCGGCGCCATCGGCGGCGTGGCCGCGATCGTGGCGATCATCGTCATCATGATGATCCTGCTGGCGGTGCTGGCGCTGGTCGTGGTCAATGCACTCGGAGAGAGCCCGTGGGGTGTTTTCTCCATCGGCATGACCATTCCGATCGCCCTGTTCATGGGCATCTACCTGCGCTTCCTGCGGCCGGGAAAGGTCGGCGAGGTCTCCGCGATCGGCGTCGCGCTGCTGCTGCTCGCCATTGTCTCGGGCGGCTGGGTCTCCGAAACCGAGTGGGGCGCCGACTGGTTCACGCTGTCGCGGACGACCATCGCGTGGCTGCTGATCGGTTACGGCTTCTTCGCCTCGGTACTGCCGGTGTGGTTGCTGCTCGCGCCGCGCGATTACCTCTCGACCTTCATGAAGATCGGCACCATCGGCCTGCTCGCGATCGGCATCGTCATCACGATGCCGGTGCTCCAGGCGCCCGCCATCTCCCAATTCGCCAGCTCCGGCACCGGTCCGGCGTTCGCGGGCAGCCTGTTCCCGTTCCTGTTCATCACCATCGCCTGCGGTGCGCTGTCCGGATTCCACGCGCTGGTCTCCTCCGGCACCACGCCGAAGCTGCTGGAGAAGGAGTCGCACGCCCGGATGATCGGGTACGGCGGCATGTTGATGGAATCGTTCGTCGCGGTGATGGCCATCATCACCGCCTCGATCATCGACCAGCACCTGTACTTCGCCATGAACGCGCCGCTCGGGCTCACCGGCGGCACCCCGGAAAAGGTTGCGGCGTACACCAATTCGCTCGGCCTGTCCGGTCCGCCCGCCACCCCGGCCGACTTCTCCCAGGCCGCCGCCGATGTGGGTGAGAAGAGCATCATTTCCCGCACCGGTGGGGCGCCGACCCTCGCCGTCGGCATCTCCGAAGTGTTCCACCAGTTCCTCGGCGGCTCCAGCATGAAGTCGTTCTGGTACCACTTCGCGATCATGTTCGAGGCGCTGTTCATCCTCACCACCATCGACGCGGGCACCCGTGTCGCGCGGTTCATGGTGTCGGACGCGCTGGGTAACTTCGGCGGGCCGCTGCGCAAGTTCAAGGATCCGTCGTGGCGCGTCGGCGCCTGGCTGTGCTCGCTGTTCGTGGTGGCGGCCTGGGGCTCGATCCTGCTGATGGGCGTCAACGACCCGCTCGGCGGCATCAATGCGCTGTACCCGCTGTTCGGCATCGCCAACCAGCTGCTGGCCGCGGTCGCGCTGACCGTGGTGCTGACCATCATCGTGAAGAAGGGCTTGGTGAAGTGGGCCTGGATTCCGGCGGTTCCGCTGGTCTGGGATCTCACCGTGACGATGACCGCGTCCTGGCAGAAGATCTTCTCCGCCGATCCGAAGCTCGGCTATTGGAAGCAGCACAGCCTCTGCCAGCAGGCCAAGGATGCGGGCAAGGGCTGTCTGACGGCGAAGACGCCGGAGCAGGTGGACACCGTCATCCGCAACACCTTCATCCAGGGCACGCTGTCCATCATCTTCGCGGGGCTGGTGCTGATCGTCGCGGTCGTCGGCGTCCTGGTTTGCCTGCGGGCCTGGCGCAAGGGCGGTTCGGAGACCACCGAGTCGCCGGAGGAGCCGTCCAAGATCTTCGCGCCGAGCGGCTTCATCGCCACCCCGGCGGAGAAGGAAATCCAGAAGGAGTGGGACGAGTTGATCGCCTCGGGCAAGGTGCGCGCCCCCGGCGCGGCGCATGCGCAGACACCGGTGGAAATCCCCGCGTCATGACCGAACCCGTTGTGCCGCAGGGCGGCCGGTCCACCGGACCGGCCGCCCTGCGGCGCATACGCGACGGGGCGAAGACCGCCGTCTGGTGGTTCGACTCCGTACTCGGCGGACAGGACTATCAGCGCTACGTCGACCATCTACGCCGCAATCACCCGGGCTGCGCGATCCCGACCGAACGCGAGTACTGGCGCAATCGGCACGCGGACGCCGATCGCAATCCCACCAACCGCTGCTGCTGAAACCGCTCGGTCAGCCTTGGAGCCGCTAACCGACAGGCTTGGGCAGCTGTCGCCAGGAACACCGTGCGCGTTCCACACCGGGCACCGTCGCCGTCCTCGATCAAACCTCGAGCCGCTGGCCTACAGCCATCGCAGGAACGCTGAGCGCGGCGCACTTCGGGCGGTGTCGCCGCTCTCGATCAGCGCTTCGACTCGGTGGCCGAGCACCTGTCGCGGGAACTCCTAGCGCGCCACGTGCCTGGCGCCATCGGGGTTGCCGGGCCTGCGGTCGCTCACGGTCGGAGCCGGGGTCGGACCGAGGGCGCGTTCGTGTCTGATTTCCGCTAGCACGGGGCCGCGCGAGCTGACATTGTGGATTGGGTGACGATCACGGCGTTGGATTTCGAGCGGTGCTATCGGGCGGTGTCGACGCGGGACTCGCGGTTCGACGGACAGTTCTTCACGGCGGTACGGACCACCGGGATCTATTGCCGCCCCTCCTGCCCCGCCATCACACCCAAACGCACCAATGTCACCTTCCTGCCCACCGCCGCGGCCGCACAGCACGCCGGATACCGGGCCTGCCGCCGCTGCCTGCCCGATGCCGCACCCGGCTCACCGCTGTGGAACACCAGGGCCGATCTGGCCGCCCGCGCCATGCGGCTCATCGGCGACGGGGTCATCGAACGCGGCGGCGTACCCGCGTTGGCGGCCACCCTCGGCTATTCGCAGCGGCAGTTGACCCGGGTACTCACCACCGAACTCGGCGCCGGACCGCTAGCGCTGGCTCGGGCGCACCGCGCGCACACCGCGCGGCTGCTGATCCAGACCACCTCGATGCCGATGTCGGATATCGCCTTCGCGGCCGGCTTCGCCAGCATCCGGCAGTTCAACGACACCGTGCGCGAGGTCTTCGCGGTCAGCCCCACCACCATGCGCACCGAGGCCCAGCGGGCGCGCAAGGATCCGCACGGCGTGCCCGCCACCAACGGCTCCCTCACCCTGCGGCTGCCCTACCGGGAGCCGCTGGATCGGGCCTGGCTGGAATGGTTCCTCGCCGCGCATGTGGCGCCGGGTATGGAACTGTGGGAGGACCACGCCTACACCCGTAATCTGCGCACCCCGCACGGACACGCGACCACGAGACTGAGCTTCCAGCGCGACCACGTGCGCGCCGAACTCGCCCTGCACGATATGCGCGATCTCGCCCCGACCGTCGCGCGACTGCGGCACCTGCTCGACCTCGATGCCGACCCGGTCGGCATCGACGAGATACTCGGCGTGCTGCCGGGCCGCACGGAGCCGGGGTCGCTGGACAGCGCGCAACTACCCGATGCGGGCGCCGCGCCCGCCACCGACACTCGGACACAACCGGGTGGAGCGCAGCGCCCGCTGTTCACCCCGGGCATCCGGGTGCCGGGCTGCCTGGACGGTCCGGAGTTGTTGCTGCGCACCATGATCGGACAGCAGATCTCGGTTTCCGCGGCGGCGACGCATACCGCGCGGCTGGTCGAGGCACTCGGCGAATCCGTCGACGGGCCGGTGGCTCGACTGTTCCCGACTCCCGCGGTGATCGCCGAACGCGGCGCGGAGGTGCTGACCGGTCCGGCTCGCCGCATTCGCTCCATTATCGGCGCGGCGACTGCCCTCGCCTGCGGCGACCTGCAACTACATCAGGGCCGCACCGCCGCCGACCTGCGCCGCGACCTGTTGGCATTGGACGGTGTCGGCCCGTGGACCGCCGACTACGTCACCATGCGACTGCTGGCCGACCCGGACATCCTGCTCGACACCGACCTGGTGGTCAGGCAGGGCGCCACAGCGCTCGGCGTCGACCTCGCCGACACCGGGCGGTGGGCGCCCTGGCGGTCATATCTGTCCATGCACCTGTGGAAGGCGGCACTGGCCGGGCGGGCGGCGGGATCGCGTAAGAACGGCAACGGGCGGGCGGGTACCGCATGAGTTATTACCCGAAGGGATTGGCCAGCCAGTTGGACGGACGCACCGCGAGCATCACGATCAGCGGGGGTCCCGGCAGCAGAAGACTCGACACCGTCGGGCAATTCGCCACCGACCGGTTGGACGAACCCGCAGCAGGCATCACGATCAGCGGGAGTCCCCGCGGTAGAAGACTCGACACCGTCGGATAATTCGACACACCATCGCGTGGGTCGGGTTCCGTCGCAACACCACTCGCAAATAGCGCAAGAGATCGACTCGGCGGCGTCGTACAACGACCCAGCTCAAGCACGAAAAGCCGGGCGCAAGACCGAAAGCCGAGCGCCAGCACCAGAGCTCAGCGCAAGCTGGAAAACCCCGACGCAAGCCCCGAAGCCCAACATCAGCCGGAAAACCCTGTACCAGCACCAAAAACCCAGCGCACGACCGAAACCCAGCACCAAACCCAGCGCCGCACAGAAAGCGAGCACACAGCATGAGCACCGCGGACTTCACCATCGTCGACACGCCCATCGGGCCGTTCACCGCCCTCGCCGATGCGGACGGCACCGTGCTGGCCTCGGGCTGGACCGACGACGCCGAGAACCTGCGCCAGCTGATCCACCCGCGGCTGCGCCCGGCCGAACTGCGCCAACGGGATTCGCTCGGCGCGATCAGCACCGCCATCATCGACTATCACCGCGGTGATCTGACCGCCATCGACGCCGTCCCGGTCCACCAGCACTCCGGCGAATTCCTGTTGCACGCCTGGGAAGTCCTGCGCAAGGTCCCCGCGGGCGACCCCATCACCTACACCGAATTCGCCGCCATCTCCGGCCGCCCCAATGCCACCCGCGCCGCCGCCAACGCCTGCGCCCGCAACGCCGCCGCCCTCTTCGTTCCCTGCCATCGCGTCCTGCGCATCGGCGGCGCCCTCGGCGGCTTCCGCTGGGGCCTCGACGTCAAGCGCTGGCTGCTGAGCCACGAGTCATAGACCTCGAATCACACCTCGACACCCCGTAGCGCGGATGTACAAAATTCGTAGCACCCTGGGCGCTGACCAGCTAGTTTCGAACTATGTCCGTCACCCGACGCACCGCGGTTCCGCGCGACGAGGTCATCGCCGCGTTCCTCGGCCTGTTGTCGGACATCGGGAATCCGAAGGAGGACGCCGACCAGTTCGTGGACGATTCGCTGTACGACCCGTATGACCGCGCGCATCGACGCGGGGAGTTCGAGATCGAGACCGGCGAATGACGTCCGCGATAGCGCACGGCCTCATAGAAGTTGACGGCCGGACCGCACCACACCGGGGACGCAGACGATCGTCGCTAGCATCGGGCGAATGCGATCATCGGCCACTGCACGCCATCCCGGCCGTACGTCCGGCAAGTTCAGGCGACGGTGGTTTCGAGGTGGGAGCCGGTGCGGCCGCGGATGACGTGCAGGCGGCAGGGGATGCGCTGGCGCATTTCGTCTACGTGGCTGACCACGCCTACGACGCGGCCGCCCGCGCGGAGTTCGTCGAGGACGCCCATGACGGCGTCGAGGGTGTCGGCGTCGAGGCCGCCGAAACCCTCGTCGATGAAGAGGGTGTCCAGGACGAGGCCGCCGGATTCCGCGGCGACCGTATCGGCCAAGCCGAGCGCCAAAGACAGTGAGGCCATGAAGGTTTCGCCGCCGGAGAGGGTTTTGGCGGGCCGGATCGCGCCGGTGTAGTCGTCGCGGATGTCGAGGCCGAGGCCACCGCGGCGACCGCGCGGGCCCGCCTTGTCGGAGTGCACGAATTCGTAACGGCCGCCGGACATTCGGCGCAGACGAACGGATCCGGCCAACGCCACCTCTTCGAGGCGGGCGGCCAGCACATAGGAACGCAGCGACATGCGCCGGTTGTTCTCGCCGCGCCCGGCGACGACATCGGCGAGGGCGGCGAGTTCGGCGTGGGCGCGCCGCAGCGGGGCGATGCGATCCAGCGCGGCCCAGAGTTGGCCGCCCAGATCCTCCAGCAGATTCACCCGGCGGGTCGCCTCGGCATGGGCGGCGACGGCGGCGTTCAGCGCGGTCTGCGCCGCCGTGACCAGGCGTTCCGACTCGGCCAGATCACCCGGTTCGCTCGATGCGGCCGCCTGGATCGCGGGCTCGGCGAGTACCGCCTCCGCATGCGCGCGAACCCGATCGGCGGCCACCAATTCCGCGTCGATCTCGTTCTGGCGCTGCGGAGTTCGCGACGCTGCGGTGACAACCTTCGCATACGCGGTGAGCATCGCGACGTCGTCGCGCGGTGGTACCTCGACCACCGGCGCGGCCGAGGTATGCCCGGGCGAGGCAGCGTCGCCCGGAACCGGCGCGTCAACCGCGTCGATCTGGAAACCCGCTGTGCGAGCGAGATTTTCGACGCGGTCCGCGATGACGGTGACCTGGTCTCGAGCCGCGGCGGCCGCGGCGCGCGCATCGCGCAGCGTGGTGGCTCCGGTCACGAGGGCGTTGAGACGGGTCCGGCGGCGGTCGATGGTTTCATCGGCGCCCGCGGCGGCGCGCAGGCGGGCGGTGAGCTCGTCGAGACGGACGGTGGCGGTGGCGATGTGGGTGGTGACGGTGCTGCGGCGGGTGTCGGCGGCGCGCAGTTCGTCGTGCAAGCGGGTTTCATCGGCACGCAGACGGTTCAGCTCGGCGGTGAATCCTTCGGCCAGTTCGGAGATTTCGGCGGCGTCCTGATAGCGGTCGGTGGCGGCGCGCAGGGCGGCGGCGAGTTCGACGCGGTCGGCATCGCCGCCGCGGGCGATGAGCGCCTCGATCTCCCGTTCCAGTCCGGCGATTCGGGCCAGCACGCGATCTCGCGCGTCCTCCGCGGCACGTTCGGCGGCGACGGCCGCGTCCTCGGCGTCCTTCGATACCGCGTGTGCGGTCGGGCGGGCCGGATCGGGATGGTCGGCGGATCCGCATACCGTGCACGGTTGACCGTCGCTCAGCTGACCGGCCAGTTCGGCCGCCATTCCGGCCAGCCTGCGCTCGCGCAGCTCGAGTACCTGTTCCTTTGCGTCGTTGTGAGCGGCCCGGGCGGTTTCGAAGTCGATCTTGGCGCGATCCAGATTATTTCGGCGCGTGGCCAATTCGACCGCGGCGGCGGCAGCGGTCTGCAGCCGCTCGCATTCGGCGGTGAGCGTCGGCAAGGTCGCCGCGGCGGCAGTGGCCTCACGCAACCGCGTGTCGACGGAGTCGATCGTGGCGGGCAGTTCCGCGCGCCGCCGAGTCAACGTGCCGACGGTTCCGGTCAGCGCGGCGTCCTCGGCCCGCAGCGCGGCCAACTCGGCATCGAGCCGGTCCGCGGTCGCCGCATCGGCCCGAACCTCTTCCAATGCCCCGATCTGCGCGCTCCACCGCTGGATCGCCCCATCCAGATCCGCGTCCTCGCGAATCATCGGCGTGCCGATATTCGAGGCACCCGACTGCCCGGCCGTGGACTGCCTCGAATCAGCTTCGGCCCGTGCGCCCGAGTGCTCGTCGCCGACGGGACGCACCTCGAGCGCGGATCGCTCCGCCCCACGCTGCCCTACGGCACCGGGCGATATGGCGGCCGTCCCCGCGCTCCCGGCCGAGGTAACGGTCTCGTCGCATTCGAAGGAGACCAATGCCACGCCACCGATATCGGCCGCCGCCGGATCGACGAGCTGGGCCGCCAATTTCGCTGAGGCGCCGCGCATGTCATTGTGCAGTCGCCTGCTCGTCATGACCGCCGCGCGCGCCTCGTCGATCGCCTCCGCGACCGGTTGGGCGCGATGGGCGAGTTCCAGCTCGGCCTGTAGCGCGGCGCGATGGCCCGCCGCCGCGGTGTAGTCGTCGAGTTGCTGTCGGGCGGATGCCATGCGGCGGCGCAGCTCCGTCAATCGGCGCTGCTCCTCGGCGTGGGCCCGCACGCGCGTCGATTCCTGTTGGCGGCGTTCGGCTTCGGCCGTGGAGGTCGTCAGCTCGGCGCGCGCGGTGGCGAGCAGATCCTGTGACCAGTTCACCGCGTCCGGCAGCTCGACCGCCTCGGTGACATTGCGCCCGGCCGCCATGGCGACATTGTCGATCAACCGGTGGATGGCCTCGGTCCGTAGCTTCATATCGGCATCCGAGGCGCGGCGCTTATCCGCGAGCCATTGCTCAGCGGTGCCGAATCGTTCGGTGTCGAAGAGCTTTTCGAGCAGTTTCTCGCGATCTTCGTTGTCGGCACGCAGAAACCGCGCGAAGTCGCCCTGCGGTAGCAGCACCACCTGGAAGAACTGATCGGCGCTCATGCCGAGCAGCCGGATGATCTCGTCCCCGATATCCGGGATCCGGGACAGGTGTTCCCCACGCCCGTCCAACCAGGTCAACGTGGCCTTGGCCGGATCGGTGCGCATACCGGTGCCGCGGAGCTTGGGCCGCTCGAATTCGGGAATCCTGGTGAGCCGCAACCGGCGTCCGCCGATGGTCGCCTCCAGCACCACCTGCGGCGGCGTCTGCTCGGGGGCGTGATCGGAGTGCAGCCGTTTACTCTCGCCGCGCGCGCCCGGCACCCGGCCGTACAGCGCGAAGGCGATCGCATCCAGCACGGTGGTCTTACCCGCACCGGTCTGCCCGTGCAGGAGGAACAATCCGTCGGCGCCGAGCGCGTCGAAGTCGATGACGGTGGTCTCGGCGAACGGGCCGAACGCGGTCATCTCCAGCCGGTGCAGTCTCATGCACCGGCCTCACTCGATGACCCGCCCGGGATCATCCGCGCGACCGGATCGGTCCGCTCAGCTCGTGCGATGTTCATGCCGACAGTTCCCCGGTAACCGCTGTCACCGCGGCGTCCACCCGATCCGGCTCCGCCACCGCGGCGGCGAGCGCCCGCTCCAGCCAGACCATTTCACCGTCACTGGGCACACCGCGCACATCGGTGAGGAAGCTCTGCGCTACTTCGGTATCGCGGCGACCGTGCACCCGTTCACGGTAGCGCAGCTCGGGGTTGCCGTCGGGGCGCGACCATTCCACGTGCACCGCGTGCGGGAAGCGCCCGCGCAAGGTGCGCAGCGCGTCGACCGGGCGGGCGGTGTCGGTCAGAACCGCGGATACGTAATGCTCCTGCGCGCCGGCGTGGGCCGGATCGCCGAGGAGTTCGTCCAGGGTGCCGGTCAGCCTGCTCAGTCCCCGCACCAGCGGGAGGTCGCGACGCTCGACCGAATGCAGCCCGGACGCATCCAGATCGATGATCCATACCGCTTTGCGATGTGAACTCTCCGCGAACGAATACGGCAGCGGCGAGCCCGAATAGCGCACCGACGCCGACAGCGTCTGCGGCGAATGCAGGTGGCCGAGGGCGACGTAGTCGATGCCCTCGAAGGCCGACAGCGGCACCGTCTCGACTCCGCCGACGGAGATGGACCGCTCCGATCCGGTCGCCTCACCGCCGACCACGAAGGCGTGCGCCAGCACCACCGTGCGGGTGTCGCCGCGCCGCGCGATATCGGCCCGGATCCGGCTCATCGCCGCGTCCAGAATGTCGGCGTGCGAACGTGCCTGCGGCACACCGAGTTCGGCGCGGGTGATCTCCGGTTCGAGATACGGGATGCCATAGAAGGCGACCTCGCCGTGCGCGTCGGAGAGCACCACCGGCCGATCGGCCTGCGCCACCGTGGTGCGCAGATGCAGCCCGCCCGCGGCGGCGAAGCTGGCGCCCGCGCCGAGCCGGGCGGGCGAATCGTGATTGCCCGAGGTGGCGACGATCTGCGCGCCCGCGGCCCGGATGGCCTCGAATCCGCGGTTACACACCGCGATAGCGTCGGAGCTCGGGATCGACCGGTCGTATACGTCGCCGGGCAGCACTACGACATCGATCGATTCGGCGGCCACCAACTCCGCGATGACGGTCAGCGCATGCTCCTGATCGGAGAGCAGATCGACGCCGTGGAAGGTGCGCCCGATATGCCAGTCCGAGGTGTGCAGCATCCGCATGGGCCGAAACCGTAGGCGTACCCACCGACAGAATTCAATTGTCTGACCCGCCGTGTCGGATTTGCCGGACTCGGCCCGGCGTGTTCACCGGTGTCGCACCGCGGCACCGGTTCTCCGAACCACCCGGGTTTGCCGACGCGCTGCTGTCCGGTAGCTCGGCGAGTTCGTCGGTGACGTACGGCACTATCTGCGCTATGACCGCACCGATGCTCGTCGCACTGATGCTGGTATTCGCCGCCGGGATGGGGCTCGGCTGGCTCGGCCACGCCGCGCGCGCGGGCCACCGCGCCACCGCGGCGGAGGCGAGACTCGCGGCGTCCACCGATAACGAACGGCTGCTACGCCAGTCGCTCACCGCGGCGAACGAGGATGCGGCACGCAGGCATTCACATGCCATCGGCGCCATGGTGGAACCACTGCGAGAGGCGGTCGGCGCGCTGAATCAGCACATCCAGCAGGTCGAGCACCATCGCATCAATGCCTATTCCGGACTGCGCGAACAGGTCGCGGGCATGCAGCGCACCTCGCATCAACTCTCCAGCCAGACCGGCCAGCTGGTGGCGGCGCTGCGGGCGCCGCAGGTACGCGGCCGCTGGGGTGAAATCCAATTGGAGCGGGTGGTGGAGCTGGCGGGTATGACGCGACACTGCGATTTCGACACCCAGGTCAGCCGCGCCGCCCGCGGCGACGGCAATGCCGACCGTACCGGCACCGTCCGCCCGGATCTGGTGGTGCGCCTGGCGGGCGGCAGACATATCGTCGTCGATGCCAAGGTGCCGTTCACCGCCTACCTCGATGCCAGCACCGCCGACGATCCGGATGTGCGCGCCGACTTACTGATCCGGCACGCCAAACATCTGCGCGCCCATATCGACCAGCTCGCCGACAAGGCATACTGGGCCGCCTTCGATCCCGCGCCGGAGTTCGTGGTGCTGTTCGTACCGGGCGACCCGTTCCTCGATGCCGCGCTCACCACCGATTCCGGGCTGCTGGAGTACGCATTCGGCCGCAATGTGATTCTCGCCACCCCGACGACCCTGATCGCATTGCTGCGCACGGTGGCGTTCAGCTGGCGGCAGGAGGCCATGTCCCGCGATATGGCAACGATTCAGCAATTGGGAAGGGAGCTTTACGCCCGGCTCGGTATGACCGGCAGGCATCTGGATCGCCTCGGCGCACAGCTCGGCAAGGCGGTCGACGCCTTCAATTACACGGTGGCCTCGGTGGAGTCCCGGGTCATGGTCACCGCCCGCAAGCTGCACGACCTGGAGGTAGCCGAACAGCAGGTACCCGCCATCGAGCGAGTGGATTCCTGGCCGCGGGCGGTGGGTTTCGCCGACGCCGACGATTAACCCGAGCGTCTGGTTGCCGACCACCGGAATCCGGTCGGCTCGAATGCCGAGCCGCACATGTGTCGCTCGTCGCATGCGTCGCTCGTCCGAGCCCCGGTGGCCGTGCCGTAACACCCCCCGGCGCGACGACAGTTAGTGTTCATAACGTGGCTGCTTCCCAACGTGTGCGATCCCGGGTGCCCGCGCCGCAACGTTCGATCCTGCCGTCGGTGTCGGGTATCCCGGCCGGGGCGGCGATCCTGATTGCGGTTGCCAGCACATTTCTGGGGTTCTTGATCGATGCCAAGGGCGAGGGCGGGGAACTGACCGGCACATTCGCCGCGCTGTATGTCGCGGGCTGTGTGGCGGCGGTGCTGGCTGTTCGCCACCGCGGGCTCTTCACCACGATGGTGCTGCCGCCACTGCTGCTTTTCATCGCCGTCCCGCTGTCCTATCAGCAGCTGACCGGCCGGGCCTCGACCGGACTCAAGGACATCCTGCTGAATCTGGCCATCCCGTTGGTGAACCGCTTCCCCACCATGATCCTGGCCACAGTGCTGGTGCTGGCGATCGGCGGGCTCCGAATCTTCCTCGATCGACGCGACGAAGCCACCGAACGCGCCGACGAGGGCCGCCGCGGTTCGAGTTGGGGTCGCAGCAATGCGACCGGACGCACCCGACAGGCCAAGGACGCGAACGGCACGCTGGCCGACGCCACCAAGCGCCGCGCCCGGCGCAAACCCGAACCGCTGGTGGATCTATCCGATCAGAAGACCGACAAGTACGAACCCCCGCGCCCGGGCAGGCGCCCGGCCGGTGAGGTGGCGGATACGCCCCCGCGGGTCGCCACCAAGGGCCGTCCGGCCGAGGGTAGGCCGGCTGCCGGACGGGTGGCCCGCCCCACCGCCGCCATGCCGCGCTCCGAGGCGGAGCCGCCGCGCGCGGGCCGCGGCCGCGGCGAGGTACCGCCGCATCCGCGCCCGAACGTGCGCTACCGAGAGCGCGATTCACAGCACACCGAGCGCCGCAAGCCCGAGAGTCTCTAGCCGAGAGCGCTCCGGACATCCCGCTCGACGAGCCGAGGCGCGAATCCCGCCACGCGGAAGCCCTCGGCGCGATCGATGACCGGCGGCGCTACCGCCGGGTGGTGCGCAGTTCGCGCGGCAGGGCGAAGACCAGGGTCTCGTTCGCGGTCGTGACCGGCTGGACATCGGCGAACCCGTGCTCCTCGAGCATGTCGAGAACGCCGCGCACCAGGATCTCCGGCACCGACGCGCCGGAGGTGATGCCGACAGTGCGCACACCTTCGAGCCAGGCCTGATCCACTTCACGGGCGTAATCGACCAGGTACGCGGCCTTGGCGCCCGCGCCGAGCGCGACCTCGACCAGCCGCACCGAATTCGAGGAATTGCGCGAACCGACCACGATCACCAGATCGCACTCCGGCGCCATGGCCTTCACCGCGACCTGACGGTTCTGGGTGGCGTAGCAGATGTCATCGCTGGGCGGATCCTGCAGCAGCGGGAACCGCTCGCGCAGCCGCTGCACCGTCTCCATCGTCTCGTCCACGCTGAGCGTGGTCTGCGAGAGCCAGATCACCTTGTTCTCATCGCGCACGGTCACCTTGTCGACCGAATCCGGCCCGTCCACCAGCTGCACGTGTTCGGGCGCCTCGCCGGCGGTGCCCTCGACCTCCTCGTGGCCCTCGTGGCCGATGAGCAGGATGTCGAAATCGTCGCGGGCGAAGCGCTTGGCCTCCTGATGCACCTTGGTCACCAGTGGGCAGGTCGCGTCGATGGTGTGCAGGTTCCTGGCCGCCGCCGACTCGTGCACGGCAGGCGAGACGCCGTGCGCGGAGAACACCACGACCTGACCATCGGGCACCTGATCGGTCTCGTCGACGAAGATCACACCGCGCTCGCGCAGGGTCTCCACCACGTGCCGGTTGTGCACGATCTCCTTGCGGACGTAAATGGGGGCGCCGTGCTTCTCCAGCGTCTTCTCCACCGTCTCCACGGCACGGTCCACGCCCGCGCAGTAGCCGCGCGGCTCCGCGAGTAGGACGCGCTTTCCACCGTCGGCATCGGAGGTTCCGGAACCCGCCGAGCGCGCGATTCCGACGTTCAAGGGGATGGCCGAAGACATGCCGACAGCTTACTTGCGCGATGCGGTCCCCGCCCCGGCGGATAGACACGCGAGAATCTGTCTGTGACACCTACCCTTTGCATAACACGGCGTATCGGGCAGGCTAGGACCATGCTTCGACCACCCTTCCTGGCGCGGGTCGCCGCGGGCGCCGCCGTATACGCACTCGAAGAGACCCGTCGGCTTCCCACCGCCGCAATGAATTTCCCGATCACCGCGATCAGTCAGCTGTTACAGACGACGATGCATATCCAGCAGTTCGTCACCAGCCTCGCGCTCAAGGGCGACGCCGTTTTCGACCGTCTGGGCAGCACCTCCGAAGAGCAGCCGGAGTGGGCCACCTTCGACGAGGATCTCGAGGACGAGCAAACCTCCGGCACCGGCTCCGCGGCCCCCGCCCGCAGCAGCCGCTTCGACCTGTACACCACCGACGACACCACGACCAGGGCCGGTGAGACCAACGGCCACGCCACCGCGGTGCAAACCATCACTGTGCCGGAGATCACCGAGCCGCAGCCCGAGGCGGAACCGGAACCCGAGCCGGTCGCCGCCGCCGAGCCGGAGATCGTCGAGCCCGAGGTGGCGATCCGCTACGACTACGCGAATATGACCCTGGCCCAGCTGCGCGCCCGCCTGCGCATGCTGACCGTCGAGGATCTCACCGCACTGCTCGATTACGAGCAGCAGACCCGTGCCAGGGCGCCGTTCGTCACCATGTTGACGAACCGGATCGCCACCGTGCGGGCCCAGTGATCCGAGTCCTGACGTCATCGTCGACGGTTGGCCGGGTCGCACCGGCCAACCCGATGCGCGTCTGTCGGACCCGGCGCGTATATCTGGCGGTATGACACAGGACGGCACGCCGGTGCAGCGCGGCGCCACGGCGCCGGCCGCTGCGGCACCCGCCAACTCCGCCGAACAGCCCTGGCCGGTGCGCTCGGTCGCGCTCAAGGTCGCCCAGTGGATCGACCGCCTCGGCAGTATCTGGGTGGAGGGCCAGATCACTCAGATCAACCTGCGCCCCGGCACCCGCACCGCGTTCCTGGTGCTGCGCGACCCGTCCGCCGACATGTCGCTGTCGGTGACCTGCGACCCCGATCTGATCCGCGCATCGCCGGTTCCCCTACAGGAGGGCAGCCGGGTCGTGGTCTACGGCAAACTCTCGTTCTTCGTCGGCCGCGGCACGATCTCCTTGCGCGTCATCGAGATTCGCCCGGTCGGCATCGGTGAACTGCTGGCCCGCATCGAACGTTTGAAGGCGCTGCTCGCCGCCGAGGGATTGTTCGATCCGCGGCTGAAGCGGCCGATTCCCTTCCTGCCCGAGACGGTCGGGCTCATTACCGGCCGGGCCAGCGCCGCCGAACGCGATGTCTTGACCGTGGCCCGGAATCGTTGGCCCGCAGTACGTTTCGAGGTCCGAAACACTGCGGTACAGGGCCCTACCGCGGTACCGCAGATGTTGGAGGCCCTGGCTGCCCTCGACCGCGACCCGGCCGTCGACGTCATCGTGCTGGCCCGCGGCGGCGGCAGCGTCGAGGATCTGCTTCCCTTCTCCGATGAGGCGCTGTGCCGCGCCATCGTGGCCGCCACCACCCCGATCGTCAGTGCCATCGGCCACGAACCCGACAACCCGCTCAGCGATCTGGTCGCGGACCTGCGCGCGGCCACCCCCACCGACGCCGCGAAGCGGATCGTGCCCGACGCCGCGGCCGAACTCGCGGGCATCCGCGATATGCGAGACCGCGCAGCCGCCGCATTGCGCGGCTGGGTGGAACGCGAAACCAGGGCGCTGGCACAGCTGCGTTCGCGTCCGGTGCTCGCCGATCCGCTGCGCGAAATCGACCGGCGCACAGAGGAAGTCGAGCGGTTACGTACCTCGGCGCGCCGTTGCGCCGATCACCTGCTGCGCACCGAATCCACGGCCACCAGGCATCTGCGCGAGAAACTCACCGCGGTGGGCCCGGCCGCCACACTGTCGCGTGGCTACGCTGTCGTCCAGCGGGTGACCGGCCGGGAACGCCATGTGGTGCGCAGCATCGAGGACGCGCCCGCGGGCAGCCAGCTGCGCATCCGGGTCGCCGACGGCGCCGTCAGCGCGGCCGCGCTCGGCGCCCAATCACTCGGGAAGAGCATTGTGACCACGGCGGATTCCGGCACCGGGCCGGGCGAGCACGATTCCGAGACAGGGAGGAACCGACGTTGACCGAGTCCGGCAAGGATGCGGGGAGCCGTACCGAGAGCGAACTGGCCGAGATCGAAACCTTCGGCTACGAACGCGCCCGCGACGAACTGGTCAATGTCGTGAAAATGTTGGAACAGGGCGGCATGGATCTCGACGATTCACTGGCGCTGTGGGAACGTGGCGAGGCGCTGGCCAGTCGCTGCGAGCAGCATCTGGCGGGCGCTCGCAGGCGCGTGGAGGATGCGATATCCCGCTCCGAGGCCGAAGAAGAGGCGTGACACGCCGGTCTCCGGACCGGGCGGAGTGACGGCAACCCAGAGGAGAGGCAATGACCATTCGTCGCGCGACCCCGGATATCCGCACCGACGATATGGAGCGCAGCCGCGACTTCTACAAGCTGCTGGGTTTCACCGAGGCGATGGACCTCGGCTGGGCGGTGACGATGGCCTCCCCGTCCAACCCGACCACCCAGGTCCTGCTGGTCGGTCCCGACGCCGAACACCCGCAGCCGGATATGAGCGTCGAGGTGGACGATGTCGACGCCGTACACGCGGATCTGGTCGCCGCGGGCGCCGACATCGTCTACGCACTGCGCGACGAGCCATGGGGTGTGCGGCGCTTCTTCGTCCGCGATCCCAGTGGCACCATCGTCAATGTCGTCAGCCATCGCTGACGACAGCCACCGCCGACCCGACTACTCGGAGCGCGCGAAATACGGCGGTCGGCGTCAGCGCGAGAACTCAGCGCGACAGTGGCTGCGCGATGGTGACGGCCTGCGCCAGCGTGGTGAACGCGGCCTGATCCCCCGCGCCCTTGATCAGAACCCGCGACTGCCCGAAATCGGCGATCCAGGCGGTTTCCTCGGTCGGCTCGGTGAAAACCGTCCACTTCTGGTCGCCGATCTGCTCGGTACCGGTGGCGTATCGGGAGCCGAGAACGAACCGCGCGAGCGCCTCGTCGGTGGCGCTGCTCTGGGTCAGCTGCATGTAGGTGCCCTGCGCGGTGATGTACCCCACGGTGCTGACCGGCCCGCCGCCGGCAGCGGTAATGGTGTTGCGACTGCCGGAGTTCGGCCGCCACTGCTCGGGAAGGACCGGATTCCGGATCGGGAACGGCAGCGTGCGGGCGTCGGCGGTGAGCGCCGCGGCAACGTCGAACTTCGGGATCTGCCCCTCGGTCGGGCCCTTCGCACTGAAGCTGCACTGGCTGGCCAGACCGGCGAAAACCACGGCGATCAGCACCAACGGGATCAACGAGAAGAACAGATCCTTGTAGTCGTGGAGGATGCGTGGCTTTTGGTAGGACACGCTCCCAGTATCCACTCGACCGGAGGCCGGTCCCGCGTGCACCCCCGGTGCCTCGACCATATGGTGCGAAGTCCGTCGAGCAGGGAATGAGACAATCGTCCGGTACGCACTACCCGAGGGAGGCATCACGCCATGACGGCATCTTCGCCCGCACCCAGCCGCCGCGAGGCCCCGGACCGCAACCTTGCGCTCGAACTGGTCCGGGTGACCGAGGCGGGCGCGATGGCAGCGGGCCGCTGGGTCGGCCGCGGTGACAAGGAGGGTGGCGACGGTGCCGCCGTCGACGCGATGCGGCAGCTGGTCAACTCGGTTTCGATGCGCGGCATCGTGGTGATCGGCGAGGGCGAGAAGGACGAAGCGCCCATGCTGTACAACGGCGAGCTCGTCGGCGACGGCACCGGCCCCGAGCTGGACTTCGCGGTCGATCCGATCGACGGCACCACGTTGATGTCGAAGGGTTCGCCCGGCGCCATCGCGGTGCTCGCCGTCGCCGAGCGCGGTGCGATGTTCGACCCGTCCGCGGTCTTCTACATGCACAAGATCGCGGTCGGCCCCGACGCCGCCGATGTGATCGATATCTCCGCACCGATCGGTGAGAACATCGCCCGGGTCGCGAAGGCCAAGAAGCTGTCGAAGTCCGATCTGACCGTCTGCATCCTGGATCGCCCCCGACACGCCGAGCTGATCCAGCAGGTGCGCGACGCGGGCGCCCGGATCCGGCTGATCTCCGACGGCGACGTGGCCGGCGCCATCGCCGCGGCCCGCCCCGATTCCGGCACCGACATCCTGGTCGGCATCGGCGGCACCCCCGAGGGCATCATCGCCGCGGCCGCCATGCGCTGTATGGGTGGCGAGTTGCAGGGCATGCTGGCCCCGAAGGACGACGAGGAGCGCCAGAAGGCCATCGACGCGGGTCACGACCTGGACCGCGTGCTCACCACCGAGGACCTGGTGGCGGGCGAGAACGTCTTCTTCTGCGCGACCGGTATCACCGACGGCGACCTACTACGCGGTGTCCGCTACTACGGTGGCGGCGCCTCCACCCATTCGATCGTCATGCGCTCCAAGTCCGGCACCGTCCGCATGATCGACGCCTACCACCGCCTCACCAAACTCCGCGAGTACTCCTCCGTCGACTTCATCGGCGACGAGCACGCGGTCCCGCCCCTGCCCTGATCGACCGGTGAGCCCGGTGCGGTTCGTGCGTGATCACCGCAGGGAAGCTCGCCGACGACGAATCCGGAGAAGACGCGTATGCCATTGGCTGCGCGTCTTTTTCGTGCGAATGCGATATCCGCCGACTACGGTCCGAGTAACCGCGCGGCGGCGACACAACTCGGGCGATGGGGAATGTGGTGATGGGGGCGAAGGGCGAGCCGGGGCCGGTGGTCGCAGCGCTGATCGAGGTCGCGGAGCTGGCCGGCGGCACCGGCGCGCCGCACCTGCTCGTGGACCGCGCCGATGTCATCGTGCTGCGCCTCGGTGGCATCGTGGTCAAGGCGCATCCGGCCGATACCGACGTCGCGCGACTGGTGGCCCGTTTGCGCGTGGCGAGCGCCCCGGCCCTGGCCGACATCCTGCTCGCACCGATAGCGGTCGGCGGACAACCGGTGGTCCGGCACGGCGGACGCCTGATCACGGTGTGGCCGTACGGCGTACCCGTCGACCCGGACGATCCCGATGCCGCCCCGTGGGAGCAGGCCGCGACCCTGCTCGCACGACTGCACGCGACACCGGTATCCGACCTGTCCGCATCCCACGACCCGGTCGCCGATCCCGCACACCCGGCCGAATACACCGCCGATGCCGACCGTCACTCGGCAGCCGACGGCGCCGTCGCCCGGTACCCGATACCCGATGCGGGTGGGCCCGCCCGGGTGTACCGGGCGCTCGCGCGTCTGCGGGCGGCGGGCGATGGCGTCGACGCGAGTGCGGCCGCTACGGTATGCCGAGCATTCGCTGGTCTGCCCGAGTTGGCCGCCCAGCGGCGCGGGCTGGTCCACGGCGACTTCCATCTCGGCCAATTGGTTCGACTCGTCGATGAATCCGAAAGCCCTTGGCGGCTGGTCGATATCGATGATCTCGGGCTGGGTGAACCGGCATGGGATCTCGCGCGACCGGCCGCCTTCTATGCCGCAGGCATTCTCGATCCTGTTGTATGGCAACGATTTCTGGGATCGTATCGGGCATCGGGCGGCACGGCGGTGCCGATCGAGGGCAACGAGTGGGCCACCTTGGAGCTGCCCGCCCGCGCAGTGGCCGTACAGGCCGCGGCGCTGGCGGTGGCGAAGGCCGATGGCGAATCCGATGAACTGGATGCGGCTTTGGTGGACGCGTGCCGTCGAATAGCTGATGCCGACGCCACATCATGACATCGCCATGCGTGCACGAATGCGGGTAGCGTGGCCGGAATGCAGTGTCCGAAATGTCGTGGATTGATGCAGACCTACAACCGCAGCGGGGTACACATCGAGCAGTGCGGTAACTGCCGGGGGATCTTCCTGGACTACGGTGAGCTCGAGAATCTGACCCGGCTCGAATCCGGGTACGCCTCCCCACCGCCGCCGCCCGCGGCACCCGCCCCGGCCTGGGGCGCTCCGGCCCCGCACTACGGGCACGGCCACGGACATCACAAGCACAAGTCCTTCGGCAAGATGCTCTTCTCGTCCTGATCCACACCCGCCACTCCGACCGACGGCATGCGGCGGGACCCGCTGAACAGAGCGGCCGCCGCACCGGTCGCTTATTCCACGGGCGGGGTGTGCGAAGGACCTCAGGCGTGGCAGCCCACATGCGATCGACCGCGGCATAGGCTCGGATCCATGACCGAGCAGACGCAGTACCGAATCGAACACGACACCATGGGCGAGGTACGAGTTCCGGTGCACGCCCTGTGGCGCGCGCAGACGCAGCGGGCCGTGGAGAACTTCCCGATCAGCGGGCGTGGCCTGGAGCGGGCGCAGATTCGGGCGCTCGGACTGCTGAAGGCCGCCTGCGCGAAGGTGAATCGGGATCTCGGGCTGCTGGATCCCATCAAGGCCGACGCCATCATCGCCGCCGCGAACGAGATCGCCGAGGGCAAACACGACGACCAGTTCCCGATCGATGTCTTCCAGACCGGCTCGGGCACCAGTTCCAATATGAACGCCAACGAGGTCATCGCGTCGATCGCCAAGGCCGATGGCGTCGACGTGCACCCGAACGACGACGTGAATATGTCGCAGTCCTCCAACGACACCTTCCCCACCGCCACCCATCTGGCCGCGACCGAGGCCGTCATCAAGGACCTGGTCCCGGCACTGGAACATCTGCGGCTGGCGCTGCTGGACAAATCCGACGAGTGGCGCACCGTGGTGAAGTCCGGGCGCACCCACCTGATGGACGCGGTGCCGGTCACCCTCGGCCAGGAATTCGGCGGCTACACCCGGCAGATCGCCGCGAGCATCGACCGCGCGATGGCCGTCCTGCCCAGGCTCGGCGAGCTGCCCATAGGCGGTACCGCGGTGGGCACCGGACTCAACGCACCCGATGGTTTCGGCGCGAAGGTCGTCGCCGAGCTGGTGCGCTCGACCGATATCGATGCACTGTCGGAGGCCCAGGATCATTTCGAGGCGCAGGCCGCCCGGGACGGTCTGGTGGAGGCGTCCGGCGCGCTGCGCACCATCGCGGTGAGCCTCACCAAAATCGCCAACGACATTCGCTGGATGGGTTCGGGCCCGCTCACCGGTCTCGGCGAGTTACGGCTGCCCGATCTGCAGCCCGGCAGCTCGATCATGCCCGGCAAGGTGAATCCGGTACTGCCCGAGGCGGTTACGCAGGTCGCCGCACAGGTGATCGGCAATGACGCGACCGTCGCGTTCGCGGGCGCCGGCGGCGCCTTCGAGTTGAACGTCTACATCCCGGTCATGGCGCGCAATCTGCTGGAATCGATCCGGCTGCTCGCCAATGTCTCCCGGCTGTTCGCCGACAAATGCGTTCGCGGTCTGGTGGCGAACGAGGAGCATCTGCGGACCCTTGCCGAATCCTCGCCGTCCATCGTCACCCCGCTGAATTCCGCGATCGGGTACGAAGAGGCGGCCGCGGTGGCCAAGGAGGCACTGCGGGAGAAGAAGACGATTCGCCAGACGGTGATCGATCGCGGACTCATCGGCGACGGACTCAGCCTGGAGGAACTCGACCGGCGCCTGGATGTGCTGTCCATGGCCAAGCTTCGAGACCAGCAGTAGATCGCGCGGCGAGCGCACCTCGCTGCCTCGACCAGACCGGCCGAGTAGTGCGCCACCGATTCGGCGGCGCGAGTCGGGAATCCGGTCGATGCGCACATCCGCGCACCGACCGGACAGTATTCAGCCGCGCAGGTGCGCGAGCTCGGCGCGGGCCGCCTCGCCCGCTTCACCGAGGTCGGTCCGCCCGAAAACGTTCCACCGCTGTAGCAGCGGGCCGAAGACCAGCTCGCCCTCCTTGGCGGGATCGTAGATGCCCGCCTCGGCGAGCAGCTCGTCACTGCTGCGCCCGTCCGGCAGGGTCACCGAGGGCACGTGGAAGGCGGCCACGCTGTCGGCGATGGCACGCATCGTCTGATCCGGTGCGATCGCGAATGCGGCGGCGACCAGGTCGGCGAAGAATATCGACTGCAATTCGTCATCGGCGGCGATGCGCTCGGCCATCATGGTGACGATCTTGTTCTCCCCGAGCGCGGCGGTGTTGCGATGCCGGATCGCGGCGGCCGCCTCTTCGAAGGCGCAGGTCGCGAGCACGTCGAGCAGGTGCAGCGCGGGCCTGCGGAAACCCTTGGTCATATGGTCCATGCGCAGCCGCTCCAACTGCACCGGATCCACCGACCGGGTGACCATGAGGTAGTTGCGGATCATGATCTCGTGCCGGTTCTCTTCGGCGGTCCACCGGCCGACCCAGCGCCACCACGAGCCGGTCCGCAGGTACTTGCCGACCTCCCGGTGGTACGAGGGCAGGTTGTCCGCGACGAGGACGCTGACGGTCAAGGCCAGCTCGGCGAGCTCGCTGAGCTCGGATTGACCCGGCTCCCAATCGGTCCCGCCGAGGAAGCCGAAGTTGCGGCCGTCGTCCCATGGCACGTAGTCGTGCGGCTGCCAGCCATCGGCGACCTCGATGTGGCGACGCAGATTCAGTTCCACCTCATCCGCGAGCGCTTCGAGCAGCTCACGGTCGGTCAAGAGATTTTGCACTGTCACAACCTAGCTGCTGAGCCCGTCGCGCGGGGATCTACGAGTGAGAAGGGGAGGAGAAAATCGGACCGGCGTCCGAAACCGCGCGATGCCCGGCCCCGGACGCCGCACCAGCCTACTTCTCGGTGACGGTGATCTGGCCGTCGACCCACGTGATGGTGCCGCCGGTGAAATCGCTCTGCTTACCGCCCGGGATGTCCTTCTCGTCACTGGTCGGGTAGCCGAGGCTGCCGGTGGCGCCACCGGCGGCCTCCCACGCCTCGCGGATCTCACCCCACACGATGTACGGGGCGCCGTCCTTGGCCTGATAGATGGTGCCACCTACGAAGTCCTGGTAGACGCCGCCGTCGGGGCCGCTTTCCTGGGCCTCCTCCGGGACGCCGAGCGGGCCGGTCTGGCCACCCGATTTCACGTATTTGTCGAAGATGGCGCCCGACACGGCGACCTCGTCCCCGCCCTGGGTCGCGATCTTGGTTTCCTCCGCGGCCCCGGAGGCAGCGGTGGTATGCCCCGCACTGTAGGTCGGCATGGTCGTGGTGGTCGCCATCATCGACGTCATCGTGTCCTTCGCGTCGGTCGCCGTGTCCTTGGCGTCGCCGCTGCCACAGCCTGCCGCCACCAGCAGTGCCGCGGCTGCGAGGGCCACCGGGTATCCAGCCGTTCGTCGAGCGAAGTGGTGCATTTCCATCCTCTCGAAAGTGGCTATCGAACGCCCCGAACCCGGTGCGCCGCATAGCCTGGGCCGACGTTCAGCAACGACCCGGCGAATCGAAAGAGACTCGCCGGGTCGTTGCCGAACAGGTATCGAGCGGATATTACCCATCGAAGTGTGAAGTGAAACACACCCTATGGGTTTGCCAGATCAGGCGTTCGGGCCATACTCCTCCAGCATCTCGGTCACCAAGGCGGCGATCGGTGACCGTTCACTGCGGGTGAGCGTGACGTGCGCGAAAAGCGGGTGCCCCTTGAGCTTTTCGATCACCGCCGCGACACCGTCGTGCCTGCCGACCCGCAGATTGTCGCGCTGAGCCACATCGTGGGTGAGCACCACCCTCGATCCGGTGCCCAGTCTGCTGAGCACCGTGAGCAGCACATTGCGTTCCAGCGACTGCGCCTCGTCGACGATCACGAAGGAGTCGTGCAGTGAGCGACCGCGAATGTGGGTGAGCGGCAGCACTTCCAGCATGTCGCGGCTGAGCACCTCCTCGAGCACCTCGGCGGAGGCCAGCCCGTCCAGGGTGTCGAAGACCGCCTGAGCCCACGGCCCCATCTTCTCGCTCTCGCTACCCGGCAGGTAGCCCAGGTCCTGGCCGCCGACCGCGTAGAGCGGACGGAAGACCACCACCTTGCGCTGGGTGCGGCGCTCCAGCACCGCCTCCAGACCCGCGGTGAGCGCGAGTGCGGACTTTCCGGTGCCCGCCTTACCGCCCAGCGAGACGATGCCGATGCTCTCGTCCAGCAACAGATCCAGCGCGATGCGCTGTTCGGCGGAGCGGCCGTGCAAACCGAACGCCTCCCGCTCCCGCACCAGTTGCACCCGCTTGTCCGGGGTGACCCGGCCGAGCGCGCTCGAACTGGTACCGAGCAGACGGATTCCGGTGTGGCACGGCAGTTCCCGGGCCTCGTCCAGATCGATCACCGATTCGGAGTAGATCTGATCGATCTGCGCGGTGGCCACGTCGATTTCGATCATCCCGGCCCAGCCGGAGGTCACCACATCCTGGGCGTGGTACTCATCGGCGTGCAAACCGACGGCACTCGCCTTGACGCGCAACGGAATATCTTTCGACACCAGGACGACTTCGCGGCCCTCCGCCGCGAGATTCAGGGCACAGGCCAGGATGCGGGAGTCGTTGGTGTCGGTGCGGAAGCCGACCGGAAGGACCGCGGGGTCGGTGTGATTGAGTTCCACCTGCAGCGTTCCGCCCTCGGTGCCGATCGGCACCTGCTGATCCAGCCTGCCGTACTGCAGGCGTAGATCATCCAGGTTGCGTAGGGCCTCCCGCGCGAACCAGCCCAGTTCGTGATGGTGCCGCTTGCCTTCGAGTTCGCTGATGACGACCAGCGGTAGCACGACGTCGTGTTCGCCGAACCGGGTGAACGCCCAGGGATCGGAAAGCAGGACCGAGGTGTCGATGACATAGGTCTTGGCACCGGAATTACGGGAGTGCGAGGAGCGGGCCCCCTTCTTGTCCGAGGAGACAGCGGCTGTTTTCCCGGTGTTCCGAGAGGCCGAGGGAGCGGAAACGGAGCGTGCAGCAGTCACGGTGGGCTCCTAATGTGTCCGTGCGGCACCCGCGCGGACGATCTCGCTGGACCGGTCCGTCCTGATGGATCCGACGTAAGTCAGAAGCCACGAGGGCCGGGTGCCGGCCCCCTCGCGCTGAATAGCTCAGTCACGGCCAGGACCTCCCGTACGAACCACAACGACGCGGCCCGCATCTCCGACGCTACCGAAGACCACCCGGTCTCCGCTCCCGGAGCGGTAGGCGCGTCGATGAAGATCCCGTTAACGCGCGTCACCGCACAACTCGTCACCGCAGGTCATCAAGGCCCGTTAGAGTCGAAGACATGGCCGGTAACGAGGAACTCGAGAAGCTGTCGTCCAAGGAATTGCACGACCGGGCGGTGAAGCTGGCCGTACGCCACGGCGACGTGAAATTCCTGTGGCGACTGCTCACCTCGATCCCGGCCGCCGAGGCGGCGGCGGGCAATCTCGGGGAGAGCGAGGCCGACATCAAGTGGGTGGTGCCGATGATCGACGACTACTTCCACGCCGGGGACGGCGATATCGCCGAGGTGCTGCGCCCGTTCTACCTCCAGTACCTGAACGAGCGCTCCTAACCGTACGCGGGGGCGAAAGGTCTTCGCCGCGAGGTGGACCCGCGGTCGATCAGCGGCGCGAGAAGACCGCGCGCCAGAGTCCGACCGCGACGCCGCGCAAGAAGTTCTCCCACGAGAAGTGGTCGTGCCACAGCACGATTCGGCCGTCGCGCAGCTCAAAGGTGCCGGTTACCCAGAACCCGATCCGCACCGGACCGACGCGCAGGTAATCGGTGCGGTCGGTGAGCACGATGTCACCGTCGGCGGCGATGTGGTGCATATCGAGGCCGAAGCCGAACTGATCCCTGTTCAGACCGCGCAGCATCCCGCCGACGCGCCGAATGCCGCGCACGTCGGGCAGCGAGGTGTTCTTCCAGACGATGTCGGGGTCCAGCAGTTCCAGCGCCTCGTCGACGGCGCCGAGCTCGAGTGCGGAGAAGAACTCCCGCACCGTGGTGATCGGCTCCTGCTTCAGCTCCGGTTCATCGGACATGATCCGACTGTAGGCCGAACCGCCGCGCCACGGGGCCCGAGTTCGGCGGATCAGTGATCGCGGGCGCGCGAATCGGACCCGTCGCCACCGGCGACCAGGGCGCTCACGCCATCGAGGATGCGGTCGATGCCGAACCGGAGGGCGGCGTTGTCGTCCCCGTCGGCGGCCTGCTCGGCGAATGCCGCGCGCACCTCGGGGTAGCGGTCGCCCGCGGCGGTCATCATGTCGGCGAGCTGACCGGCGATCTGCTCGTCCATCACGCCGTCGTCCCAGCCGCGTAGTTGCTGGGCCAGGCTGCGGACGTGTCCGTTGAGCAGGACGATGGTGTCGAGCCGCTGGCCGCCTCGCAATCCGGTCCCGCTGAGCGCGGTGAGGGCCGCCTCCAACCAGGCCATCTCGTTAGGACCGATGGGCCGCACCCCGACGATGAGTTCGATTGCCCAGGGGTGTGCGCGGTACCGATCGAAGATCTCCTCGGCCCACCGGCGCAGGCCGTGTCGCCAACCCCGCTCCGCCGAATCGCCCTGTGTCGCGGTGATATCCGGTGGCTCGCCGATTGCGGCGTCCAGCATCAACGCGGTGAGCTGCTCCTTGCCGGGCACATAGCGGTACAGCGACATCTTGGTGAAGCCGAGCCGCTCGGCCAACCGCTGCATGGACAGGTTGGCCAGCCCTTCGGCGTCGGCCAGCGCGATGGCTTCGCCGACGATTCCCTCCAGCGACAGCGCGGGCTTGGGACCGCGCTTCGGGCGCTGCTGGATGCCCCACAGCAGTTCGACGGTGGTCGGTGATGGCATGACCGAAATCCTTCCGCACAACGACTTGACTTCCAAACTGTGTCTACCATACTCTAATTCGTGTCCAACGGAAACAGATTCCATCGGACGCAGATACGACATCGGGAGACACCATGCGCACCAAGACCGTCCTCATCTCCGGCGCCAGCATCGCGGGCCCGGCCCTGGCCTACTGGCTCGACCGCTACGGATTCACCGTCACCGTGATCGAGCGCTCCCCCGCGCTGCGGAGCGGTGGTCAGGCCGTCGACTTCAAGGGCGCCACCCATCGGACCGTGCTGGAACGGATGGGCATCTGGGACCAGATCCACGAGCGGCGCACCGGCACCACCGACACCGTCTTCGTGGACGAGAACGGCGCGCGGCTGGCGTTCATGTCCGGCGACTTCACCGGCGGCGATGTGGAAATCCTGCGCGGCGATCTGTCGGAGATCATGTACGAGAGGACGCGCGACGAGTGCGAGTACATTTTCGGCGACTCCATCAGCGCGCTCACCGAAACCGAGGACGGCGTATCGGTCGAATTCGAGCACGGCGCACCGCGGACCTTCGACCTGGTCTTCGGCGCGGACGGAATCCACTCCCGGGTGCGGCGCCTGGCGTTCGGACCGGAGCAGGAGTTCGTCGAGAACCTCGGCCATTACTACTGCGTCGCGGGGGCCAGCCCGTGGAGCACTGCGGGCACCGGCCCCCGCGAGCGGGCGACCGCCTACGGCTACAACGCGCCCGGCAGGCTGGCGGTCAGCGGCGGCTCGAAGGCACAGCAGCTCTATATGTTCACCGCGCCGGAGCTGGACTACGCCCGGGATGACGTTGCGGCCCAGCGGCGCATCGTCGCCGAAGCCTACGCGGGACTGGGCTGGGAGGTGCCGCGCATGCTCGCCGAGATGCCGGAGTTCGACGATTTCTACCTCGACTCGATCAGCCTGGTGCAGATGGGGAAGGCGGGGTACACCAAGGGCCGGGTCGCCCTGGTCGGCGACTCCGGATACGGAAACACCCTGGGCGGCTTCGGAACCGGGCTCGCGGTCGTCGGGGCCTATGTCCTCGCGGGTGAACTCGCGCTGCACGACGGCGACCACACCGTGGCCTTCGCCAACTACGACCGGATGATGCGTGACTACGCCAAGATCGCGGGCAATAGCAACGCTGGGCGCTTCCTGGCCCCGAGGACCGCGCGCGGCATCAGGATGCGCAACTGGTTCCTCGGATCGCGGATGTGGAATCTGATGCTGAAGTACGCCGACAAGGCCAGCAACGATATCGACCTGCGCGACTACCCCACCCTGGTCGCCGCGCGCGTGAACTAGTACCGATCATCAGTGCACAGTCGGGCGGTGCTGCGAATGAATGCTCGACGCCAAAGCCGTACACCGAATTCGTCCCGCTGACGGTAATTCGCTTTCTGCCGGTTCAATTCGCGGCGGGAACTGCCGACGAAAGAGGTTGACCACCGGCAGAAACACGCGGCCTGCGAGCGGAATACACCAACGCGGGAGGCAGGTTGCGGTACACCGTCCTGCTCGCGACCACTTCTTCGAATGCCCCGCGCAGCTGCGCGAGCTGGTGACGGCTCGGCGGGGCCCAGCGGGTGAACGTGTAGGTGAACTGGGTGTACACACCGCTCTCGGGCAGAATCGAGGCGATTTTCGCGATGAGCGTGTGGCCATGTGGGCCGGTGAATGCCGGCCAAGGGAGGCTGCTCACTACGACGTCCGCTGTGCGCAGACCCCGATCAGCGAGGATGCGGGGTAGTTCCCAGGCGGAGTCGGTGACAATCTCGGCGCGGGGAAAGCGCTGAACCAAATGCGCAGCCAGTCGCCCGTTCAGTTCGATCGCGATGTGGCGGCCCCGGCCTGAGAGTTTGCGTTGGATCGCCGCGGTGGCGGGTCCGGTGCCCGGACCGAGTTCCACCACCACGGGCTCGCCCCGCTCCGGCACGGCGGCGATGAGCCGCTCGACCAGGCGGGCCGAACTCGGTATCAGGGAAGCCGTCTGGAGCGGGCTGCGCAGGAACTCGCTGGCAAAAAGCACTGTTTCACTCAAAGGTATGACCTTGCGGTGTGGGATCTGCGGGATAGGAATTTCCTGTGTTGAACCGGCACGCTTGCCACCTCTCGACAGGTCATCGTGGACGGTGTTGGATACCCCACAAAACGTTCGTTGCAGGTACCAGCACCTGGTCAATGCATATTTTTTCCACGGAGAAATGCCGCCGAATCCAGGTGAACATGGACGAATTGATCCAAAGTGTGGAGTTTCTGTGATTGTCCAGTGGTGGCAGGACGGCGGAACCTATCGCGCGGTCGCGCGGACGAAGTCGACGACAACTGCGGCGAGTTCTTCGCCCTTGTCCTCCTGGAGGAAGTGCGCCGCGGAGGTGATG
>NZ_JBFAHV010000042.1:0-41195 GCF_040654375.1 Nocardia sp. NPDC050710
GTCTCGCTGCCGAGTGGCCGAAGCGCATGCGACGAAGTCGCAAGTCTCGGCCGCTCGGCAGCGAGACATCCAGGGCCGCGAACCCGCCGCGCCCGCGCGGCCAATATCACAGCACCTCGGCGATGAGTTCGACCTCGACCGGGGTGTTCTTGGGCAGTTCGGATACGCCCACCGCGGACCGCGCGTGCACGCCCGCGTCCCCGAAGACCTCACCGAGGAACTCCGAGGCGCCGTTGATCACCAGCGGCTGATCGGCGAAACCCGGTGCGGAGGCGACGAATCCGACCACCTTCACGATGCGCACCACATTGTCGAGCCCGACCAGGTCGTGTACCGCTGCCAGTGCGTTCAGCGCGCACAGCTGGGCCGCCTCCTTCGCCTGCTCCAGCGATACCTCGGCGCCGACTTTGCCGGTCACCGAGAGTTGCCCGTCCACGAAGGGCAGTTGGCCGGAGGTGTAGACGAGCGAGCCGGTACGAATGGCCGGGATGTACGCGGCGACCGGCGCCGCGACGGCGGGCAGGGTCAGCCCGAGCTTCTCCATATTCTGCTGCCACTGGGTGGCCGCGTCGGCCACGGCCTACTGCCTCGGCCGCTTCAGGTACGCGACGTGTTGCTCGCCGGTCGGGCCGGGCAGCACCGTCACCAGCTCCCAGCCGTCGGCGCCCCACTGGTCGAGAATCTGCTTGGTCGCGTGCGTCAGCAGCGGCACGGTCGCGTACTCCCACAGGGTCACATCACTCATAGGGGTGAGACTAGCTCCCCCGCCTCTCGGCTTCTCCCTCCTCTCCGAAGATTCCGGGCCAAACTGTCTGGTACAGGAGGGTCTCAAAACCGGCCCGTAACCGGATCCCCCGGGCACCGACTCGAAACGGGTTATAGGCTCGCGATCGTGGGAGTACCAACAGCAGTGCCTATTTCGGCGGAGCCGGGGCTCGAAACGGGTTGGCCGAAGCGCGCCGAAAACGCGCGCTTGCACTACGTTTCCGGCAAGGGGGGAACGGGAAAGTCCACGGTCGCCGCGGCATTGGCGCTCGCGCTTGCCGCCGGCGGGCGCCGGGTGCTGTTGGTAGAGGTCGAAAGCAGGCAGTCCATCGCGCAGCTGTTCGATCTGCCGCCGCTGCCGCCCACCGAGACCCGGATCGCCACCGCCGACGGCGGCGGTGAGGTGGTCGCGCTGGCGCTCGATATCGAACACGCCTTCCTCGAATACCTCGACATGTTCTACAACCTCGGGTTCGCCGGGCGGGCGATGCGCAGGATGGGCGCCATCGAATTCGTCACCACCATCGCACCGGGCCTGCGCGACGTCATCGTGACCGGCAAGATCAAGGAATGCGTGGTCCGCGTCGACAAGGCGGGCAAGCATGTCTACGACGAGGTGGTGGTGGATGCGCCGCCGACCGGCCGCATCGCCGGTTTCCTCGATGTCACCCAGGCCATGGGCGAAATCGCCAAGGGCGGTCCGATCGCCTCGCAGGCCGACGGCGTGTCCCGCCTGTTGCATTCGGATCAGACCATGATCCATCTGGTCACGCTGCTCGAGGCGCTGCCGGTGCAGGAAACCGCCGACGCCGTTGCCGAACTCACCGCCAATGACCTGCGCATCGGCACCGTGATCGTGAACCGGGCGAGCGAAGGCTTCCTGCCCACCGACGTGCGCGACCGCGCCGCGCGCGGTGAGATCGACACCGACGCCATCCGGGCCGGTCTGGCACGGGCCGGAATCATCCTGTCCGACGACGACTTCCAGGGCCTGATCACCGAAACCGTCGAACATTCGGCGACGTTGGAGGCCCAGGACGAGAGCGCGGCCGAGCTGAAGCAGGTCGACGTCACCCAGCTGCACCTGCCCGCCCTCGCCGACGGCATGGACCTGGGCGGCCTCTATGAGCTAGCCGAACATCTGAGCGCGCAGGGAGTTCGTTGATGACCACGCCGGCAGTCGCCCTCCCGCTGGATATTTCGCAGATCATCGCCGATCGCACCGCCCGGGTGGTGGTCTGCTGCGGATCCGGTGGCGTCGGCAAGACGACCACCGCGGCCGCCATCGCGTTGCGCGCGGCCGAACAGGGCCGCAAGGTCGTGGTGCTCACCATCGACCCGGCGCGGCGGCTGGCCCAGTCACTCGGCGTCGCGGATCTGGACAACTCCCCGCAGCGGGTGGAGCTCGACCCCGAGGTCGAGGGCGAACTGCACGCGATGATGCTGAATATGCGACGCACCTTCGACGATATGGTGCTCGAGCACACCAGCCCGGAGAAGGCGGAGCAGATCTTCGCCAACCCGATCTACCAGACTGTCGCCTCCTCCTTCGGTGGAACGCAGGAGTACATGGCGATGGAGAAGCTCGGTCAGCTGGCCGGGCGGCACGAGTGGGACCTGATCGTGGTCGACACCCCGCCCTCGCGCAATGCGCTCGATTTCCTCGATGCCCCCAAACGGCTCGGAAATTTCCTGAACGGCAAGATGATCCGGCTGATCATGGCGCCCGGCCGCGGCGTCGGCCGATTCGTGACCGGCGCGATGAGCCTGGCCATGCGCGGGGTCTCGACCATCGTCGGCGGTCAGATGCTCAAGGACGCGTCGAATTTCCTACAGTCGCTGGAATCGTTGTTCGGTGGGTTCCAGGACCGCGCCGACCGGACCTACGCCATGCTCTCCAAGCCCGGTACCCACTTCCTGGTGGTCGCGGCGGCCGAACCGGACGCGCTGCGCGAGGCCTCGTTCTTCGTCGATCGCCTCTCCACCGAGCGGATGCCCCTGGCCGGGCTGGTGCTGAACCGGACCCATCCCGCGCTGAGCACCCTGCCCGCCGAGAACGCGCTGACCGCCGCCGATCAGCTGGTCGATGACGATCCGATAACGACCGCCGTGCTGCGCATTCACGCCCAACGGGTCTCGACCGCCAAGCGCGAACAGCATCTATTGCACCGCTTCACCGGCGCGCACCCGCGGGTGCCGATCGTCTCGGTCACCGCGCTGCCGTTCGAGGTCTCCGACCTCGAGGCGCTGCGGGTGGTGGGCGATCAATTGACCCGGATCGAAGCCTCCGCCTGATCCGAAACAACGTTCGAAATTCAGACACAATCGCTATGGCCCCAAACGACGCTGAGCCCGCAATCGCGGGCTCAGCGTTGGTTTTTCTCGGGCTCACATAGCAACTTGATGCTGCCGCTGGGCCTGGAAGAAGTCGGCCCACGACGTCACCTCCGGATGTTGTTTCAGCAGCGCACGGCGCTGTCTTTCGGTCATGCCACCCCACACGCCGAACTCGACGCGATTGTCGAGCGCATCGGCGCCGCATTGCATCAGTACGGGGCAGTGCCTGCAGATCGTCGCCGCTTTGCGCTGCGCTGCGCCGCGTACGAACAGCTGATCGGGATCTACTTCCTTGCATCGAGCCTGGGCTACCCAGGCGATTCTTGCTTCGGCCTGCTCTACGTCCAATCGAGCGATGGGGGTTGTCATATGCATTTGGTGTGCCCCTTTGCAGTCCGAACACCGGGTCAACGGCGCTCCAGAATCGCGTGTCAGCGTCGCAGCAACCCGAACCCCGCTGCGAACCGCACCACATTCCACTTTGAGTGTTAGCTCTATCACACTGGGTTCTCAATCTAGGTAAAGGTATGGGCTCAGCGCAAGACCGTCTCGAGATTTTTTGGTACGTCCGTCCCTGCAACCGTGGTAGAGAACCGGGCGGTCGACTCGGCGCACTGCGCGCCGTCCCGCGACACGCCGGAACGGGCCGCGCGACACGCCCATTCGGGTTGGTCATCCAACAAATCCGACAGGGGCGGACAAACACTCGTGCAAGCGGGCCGAGCGCACCCCGTAGTCTGGGGGCTGTGCCGATCACACATACGCTCGCGAAACTGGCGGGCAGCTGCGCGTTGGCCGCCGTGCTCGTCGCCGGTCTGTTGTTCCCGCTCGCAGGCGGTTTCGGGTTCGTCTCCAACCGCGCCGCCGACGCCGTCGACAATGTCTCCGCGGAGTTGGTGGAGGGCACCGTGCCCGCCGTCTCGACCATGGTGGACGCGAATGGCAACCCGATTGCCTGGCTCTACGAGCAGCGCCGGTTCGAAGTTCCGAGCGACAAGATCTCCAACAACATGAAGCTGGCGATCGTCTCCATCGAGGATCGGCGCTTCGCCGATCACGAAGGCGTCGACTGGCAGGGCACGCTGCGCGCGTTCCTCACCAACACCACCAGCGGCGAGGTCCAGCAGGGCGCCTCCACGCTGGACCAGCAGTACGTGAAGAACTTTCAGCTGCTCGTTGTCGCCAAAACCGATGCCGAGCGCCGTGCCGCCATCGAGACGACCCCGGCCCGCAAGATCCGCGAGATCCGGATGGCGCTGACTCTGGACCGCGAACTCACCAAGGACGAAATCCTCACCAGGTACCTGAACCTGGTGCCGTTCGGTAACTCCTCCTACGGCATCCAGGATGCGGCGCAGACCTATTTCGGCGTCGACGCCGCCGATCTGAATGTGTCGCAGGCAGCGATGCTGGCGGGCATGGTGCAGTCCAGCTCCAAGCTGAACCCCTACCGCAATGCCGAGGGCGTGCTGGCCCGCCGCAACACCGTGCTGGACACCATGATCCAGAACATCCCCAGCCGCGCCGACGAGTTCCGCAAGGCCAAGACCGAGCCGCTCGGCGTATTGCCCGACCCCAAGGGGCTGCCGCGCGGCTGCATCGCGGCCAACGACCGCGGCTTCTTCTGCGACTACGCGCTGCAGTACCTGGCCACTGCCGGTATCAGCCGCGAGCAGATCGACAAGGGCGGCTATCTGATCAAGACCACCCTCGATCCGGCGGTCCAGGACTCGGTGAAGCGCTCGGTCACCGAAGCCGCCAACCCGAATCTCGACGATATCGCGCAGGTCATGTCCGTGGTGGCGCCAGGAACGGATTCGCATCCGATCCTCGCCATGGCCAGCAGTCGCACCTATGGCCTGAACCGCGACGCCAACGAAACCGTGCAACCACAGCCGTATTCGATGGTCGGTGACGGCGCGGGCTCGATCTTCAAGATCTTCACCACGGCCGCCGCCATGGAGAAGGGCCTCGGCATCAACGCCCAACTGGACGTGCCAGGCCGCTTCGACGCCAAGGGCCTCGGTAACGGTGGTGCGCGCGGCTGCCCGCCCGCCACCTACTGCGTCGAGAACGCGGGCAAGTACAAGTCACCGATGTCGGTGACCGAGGCGCTGGCCACCTCGCCGAACACCGCGTTCGTCAAGCTGATCCAGGCCGTCGGGGTCACCCCGACCGTGGATATGGCGGTCCGGCTCGGCATGCGCTCCTACACCGAGGCGGGCACCTCCGGCCACGGTAACCAGAGCCTGGCCGACATGATCAAGGAACAGAACCTCGGTTCGTTCACCCTCGGTCCGGTCGCGATCAACCCGCTCGAGCTCTCCAATGTCGCCGCGACCCTGGGCTCCGGCGGCCGGTGGTGCCCGCCGTCGCCGATCAAGGAGGTCGTTGACCGCGGCGGTAAGACCGTGCCGTTGACCCAGCAGGCCTGCGAACAGGTGGTCGAGCCCGGCCTGGCGAACACCCTGGCCAACGCTATGAGTAAGGACGACACCGCGGGCACGGCGACGGGCGCGGCGAGCGCCACCGGCTGGCACTGGGCGCTGTCCGGCAAGACGGGTACCACCGAAAGCCACCGTTCCTCGGCCTTCCTCGGCTTCACCAATTCGCTGGCCGCCGCGGCCTACGTCTACGGCGACAGCCCGACCCCCGGCGAGATCTGCTCGTTCCCGCTGCGCAACTGCGGTGGCGGCGATCTGTTCGGTGGTAACGAACCGGCGCGTACCTGGTTCAACGCGGTCAAACCGGTGATCGACAAATTCCCGGTGCCCGCGCTACCGCCGTTGGACGACAAATACGTCCGCGGATCGAATCAGGGGCAGGTCCCCGATGTCGTCGGTATGGGACAGGGCGAGGCGACCGCCGCGCTGGTGGCCGCGGGCTTCCAGGTCACCGCGGTGAACGGCAACGGACCGTTGCCCAAGGGCAATGTCATGGGCACCGCGCCGAACGGGTCCGCAATCCCGGGCTCGGTGATCACCATCTACATCAGCGACGGCACCCAACGCACGGCGCCCGCACCCGCGCCACCGCCCGGACTGCCCGCGCCGCCCGCGCTACCCCCCGGAATCCAGTTGCCACCCTGGTGGCCCAGGTAGCCCGGATATAACGAAACCGCCGACCCGGAGATCCGGGTCGGCGGTTTCGCGTTACGTTCCGTAGTTACAGGCGGGCCTTCACCGCGGCGGAGATGCGAGAGCCGTCGGCCTTACCCTCGGCCAGCGCGGTGGCGATCTTCATGACCTGACCCATCTGGCGCATGCTCGGGCGCTCACCGTTCTGCTCGGCGACCTGGGCGATCGCCGTGTCGGCGATATCGGCGACCTCGGCATCGGTGAGCTGGGTCGGCAGGTACTCGTCGATGATCCTGGCCTCGGCATGCTCGTTGGCGGCAAGCTCGCCGCGTCCGGCCTGGGTGTAGACCTCGGCCGATTCGCTGCGCTTCTTCGCCTCCTTCTGCAATACGGAGATAACCTCGGCGTCGGAGAGTTCGCGCGCTTCCGACCCCGCGACCTCGGCATTCTGGATCGCGGCCAACAGCATGCGCAATGTGGCCAGGCGCAGCGTGTCCTTGGCTTTCATCGCGGCGGTCATATCCGTCCGCAGCCTCGCTTTGAGTTCCGACATGAGGCACACGGTAGTCGGTCCGATACGGCCGGCCCACACATTTACCCGCCGCCACGGTGTCGCATGAGCGATGGTGCACCGCAAAATAAATACCGCTTGTGCGGAAACACACTCGGCGATCTTCGCCGGGCTCACCTATGCTGGGCAAATGCCCGTAATCTCGACCTCCGCTGTCCGTCGAACCGCGCTGGGAGCCGCCGGGGCCGCGGTGGCCGGAGTCGGCTACGCCTCGTTGATCGAACGTAACGCATTCGTGCTGCGTGAGGCCACCATGCCGGTTTTGCAGCCGGGTTCGTCCAGTCTACGGGTGCTCCACATCAGCGATCTGCACATGATGCCCGGGCAGAAGCTCAAGCAGCAGTGGCTGCGCGAGCTGGATCGGCTGGAGCCGGATCTGGTCGTCAACACCGGTGACAACCTGTCGCACCTGAAGTCGGTGCCCGCGGTCGTCCAGGCCCTCGGCGGATTACTTTCCCGCCCGGGCCTTTTCGTTTTCGGCAGCAATGATTACTTCGCGCCGGTGGCGAAGAACCCGATGAAGTACTTCAAGAAGGACCACCGCCGGGTCTACGGCGCACCGCTGCCGTGGAAGGATCTGCGCGCGGCGTTCACCGAACGCGGCTGGCTCGACCTCACCCATGTGCGGCGCGACCTCGAGGTGTCGGGCATCCGGATCGCCACCGCGGGTGTCGACGATCCGCACTTGCAGCGCGACCGCTACGACACCGTGGCGGGCGCTCCGAATCCGCTCGCCGAACTGCGCATCGGACTGACCCATTCGCCGGAGCCCCGGGTGCTCGATCGCTTCGCCGAGGACGGTTACGACCTGGTCATGGCCGGGCATACGCACGGCGGTCAGCTGGTGCTGCCGGGTTACGGCGCGCTGGTGACCAACTGCGGCATCGATAAGTCCCGGGTGAAGGGCCCGTCGCGGTGGGGCGAGCACACCCAGTTGCACGTCTCCGCGGGCATCGGCACCTCGCCGTGGGCGCCGTACCGCTTCTGCTGCCGCCCGGAGGCGACGCTGCTGACCCTGGTCGCGGCCCCGCCGAAGCGCCCGAATGCCGATACCGGACACGGTATTTCGACCTCGGAGGCCGTCGCACGCTGAGCCGGTCGCGTGCGATCATCGCCATTTCCGCCGAATTGCGCACGCGTGTATCGGAGTACCTGACAACGACACCGGCCGGGGAGACGCTGTAGGGTCGCTTGCCGAGACATGAGCTGAAGCAGGGGAACAGCAACTGTGAGTGAGCACCGCGCCATAAATGGACGCAGCGCCCGAATCGAGCACAACACCGCGGGCACAACGGCATTCGCCAGAACGGAGCCCAGCGCCAGCGAGATGCAGCGGTGAGCGCCGGATCCGGCGGGCACGACGAACTGCCCGCGCCAGGGCAGCCGAACGCCCCCGAACCGCCCTCCCCCACACCATCGGAGCCGAATTCCGGGTCACCCACCGCACCGGTCACCAGGCCGGGACACATCCCCGAAGCATCCGCGCCACACACACCGCAGGAGTCCGCTGGGACGCCCGCGCCTCCACATTCACCCGGGACACCGCCGGGGCCGACGGCCGGTACACCCGCACCTGCCGCACCGCCGACCGCCGACCTCGCGAGACCGCATCCCCCAGTGCCGGACGGAACGCCGGATTCCCCTGTCGAGCAACCCAATTCAGCCACCCCGACGCTGTCGCGAGACAAATCGATCTTCGGCGCGCCCACACCGCCACCGCACTGGCCGGGGGCAACTCCCGCCTCGGCGCACCCCGGCGCCACCGCACCGTGGCAGCAGTCCTCGAGCGAATCAGGGGCGCCCACCTCGGCCGCGCAACGACTACCGGGCGCGGTGACACCCGCCGTCCCACAGCAGCGGACGGCTGCGACACCGCAGCCAACAACGGTGGGGCAGTACAGCTTCGCCGCACCCAGTAGCTCAGCCCCCACAACATCCGGCAGCCCAGCGCCAGCTGGTTACAGCGGCTCGGCACCAACCGCGCTCAGCAATCCAGCCCCCACGGGATACCGCGCCTCAGCCCCCACAACGTTCGGCAGCTCAACGCCAGCGGAATACCGCAGCCCGACAGCAGTCAACCGCCCGGCAGCAGCGGGAAACAACAGCCCGACACCAACCGAACACAGCAACCCGGCACCCGCGGCATTCGGCAACCCCGCGGCCCCGAAATATGGCGGTCCGTCAGCAGTCAACGGCCCGGCAGCAGCGGGAAACAACAGCTCGACACCAGCCGAACTCGGCAATCCAGCCTCCACAGGATTCACCGGCTCAGCCTCCCCAACATTCGGCAGCCCAGCGCCAGCGCAATACAGCGGCTCGGCATCAACTGCGCTCAGCAATCCGGGCTCCACAGGGTTCACTGGCCCAGCCCCGGCAACCTTCGGCAGCCCAGCGACAGCGGGTTACAGCGGCTCGGCAGTGGTCAACCGCCCGGTAGCGGCGGGATACAGCAGCTCGGCACCGACCCAACTCGGCAATTCAGCCCCGCCCGCATTCGGCGGTCCAGCGGTGGCGCAATTCGGCGGCGGCGCGGGGTACGGCGGTCCGGGTACGCAGTTCCCGCCTGTCTATAACCTGAACCCCGGGGCGCGTGGGCGTGGGCGGGCTTGGGTCGGGGTCGGGGTAGCGGCGTTGGTGCTTGTTGTCGGCGGGACGGCGGCGGCGATCGGGAAGCGGGGGTCGGAGGCGAGTGCCGATGATCCGACGCCGTCGATGGTGAGTGCGTTGACCACGTCGGCGAGCTCGTCTACGACGCCGCAGGCGAATGCCGCGGCCAGTCATGAGACGCCGGTGGTGCCGGGGTATCAGGTGGTGGTCGCGCCGGATAGCGCGGCGGCCTACGACGTGCCCGCCGATTGGACCGTGGCCGCGCCGGACAAGTCGGGCGGGTTCGGGTCGCCGCCGAATTCGGTCGGTGGCAAGGGGTACGCCACGGAGGGCAAGAACTACTGTCCCGGCTCGACCCGGACGGTGTCCTTCATCACCGGTTCCAAGGATGCCGATTCAGTAGCCGCCGCAACACAACTCGGAACGTTGACGGCCAAGGCCGCCTATTCCAACTCGCCAGCGGGCGGCACCCCGGGCGAACCGCAGCCGCTCGACTCGCTCGACGGCAGTCAACACGGCACCTTCGTCGAAACCCGCGGCACGATCGTCGACCCGAAGCCGGGCTGCGCGCGAGAGTACTCCGTCTACACTTTCGCCACCCCCACCGAGAACGGCAGCTTTGTCATGGTCATCGCCGCCGACACCGGCGTCCCCAAGGCGGTCGATCCCGATACGGCCCGGCGCATCTTCGCCAGTGTTCGCCCCCACGGAACCTGATTGACCTGCCGGTTTAACGTCTGGAGCCGACCTGTTGTAAGCTACTCCAGGTTCGCTTCACGGGGTGTGGCGCAGCTTGGTAGCGCGCTTCGTTCGGGACGAAGAGGTCGCAGGTTCAAATCCTGTCACCCCGACTGTGTGGTTGAGACACAACTCGGTGCCCCTGGCTCTCAGAGCCAGGGGCACTTTTTTGTCACCACTGGCGCACTATCCGCTCGATCGATGAACCGGCGCGCACTTCCACGGACTCCGCCAGTTGAGCAAGCCGCAGAAGCCTCGAGAGCAGCCTGTTCGGAATTCTCCAAGGCTCACGCCGTCACGAAGTCACATATTGAGGAAGTACACTTAATGTAAGTACAGTTCCTCAAATCTCGGAGGTGAATCCGCTGATCAGCAAGCCCAGTGACATGTTCGACCGTGATCGGGAATGGCAGGCACTCACGAGCTTCGCCACCAGCGGACAACCGAACGCAACCCTCGGGGTTGTGTCGGGCCGTCGCCGCCAAGGTAAGACATTCCTGCTGGAGGCGCTGTGCGAGGCCACGGGCGGGTTCTACTTCGCTGCCGATCAGGCCACCGAGGCAGAATCGCTGCGCTATCTGGCCGCGGCAGTGGCCGAGTTCACCGAGTCGCCGTTGCCGATCCGCTTCGACGATTGGCGACAGGCGGTCGATACGCTGCTGGCGGTGGCCAGGGAACGCGAGCTTCCGGTCGTGATCGACGAATTCCCGTATCTGGCGAAGGCAAGCCCTGCCCTCCCGTCGATCATTCAGTCGGCCCTTGCACCGCGACGGGCCGAACGACGTAATTCGCGTGCCCGGTTGCTATTGTGCGGTTCGGCGATGTCGTTCATGGGTTCACTGCTCGCCGGTGGCGCACCGCTGCGCGGCCGAGCAGGCCTGGAACTGATCGTCCCGACATTGGACTATCTTCTGGCGGCCGAGTTCTGGGAAATCGAGGACCCACGCCTGGCATTTCTCGTGCATGCGGTCGTCGGCGGAACCCCGGCCTACCGGCGCGAATTCGTAGAAGGCGACACTCCGGCGGATCTCGCGGACTTCGATGACTGGGTGCTGCGAACCGCGCTCAACCCCGCGAGTCCACTGTTTCGCGAGGCCAGATACCTGCTCAGCGAGGAACCCGGCCTGCGCGACCCGGGCCTGTATCACTCGGTGCTCGCCGCTGTCGCCCAGGGGAATTCGACAAGTGGTGGCATAGCCTCGTATGTCGGACGTAAGGCCAGCGACATCACCCATCCCCTGACTGTCTTGGAAGACTGCGGCCTGCTGCAGCGCGAACCGGACCTGTTCCGAGGCAATCGCATGCTCTACCGGATCAACGAACCGCTGGTGACGTTCTATCAGGCGATCACGCGGCCCGACTGGACCGAATGGGAACGCGCCCGCGACTCCGCGCGGCTATGGAAACGACGACAGCACCGCTTCGAAAGCAACGTGCTCGGTCCGCATTTCGAGGAGGTGTGTCGGAACTGGGTTACCGGCTATGCCCCCGATGGTCTGTTCGGGGGTCATATCACCCGGGTCGGCAGCGGGATGGTCAACGATCCAACGCAAAAAGTCACACACGAGGTCGACATAGCGGTGTTCGGCGAACCAACGGACGGCACCGAGGCACTACTGTCCATCGGCGAGGCGAAATGGAACGAGGTGATGGGCATGGGTCATCTAGACCGCCTGCACCGCATCCGCGACCTGCTCTCCTCGAAGTTCGACACCTCACACACCAAGCTCGCCTGCTACAGCGCGGCAGGATTCAGTCCCGCCTTGAAGGCAGCCGCCAACCAGGACGATGTGTTGCTCATCGATTTGGATCAGCTCTACCCGAAAGACCGAGCGGACCAGTAGGGGCGCAGCTTGGTAGCGCGCCTCGTTCGAGGCGAAGGCAGACCTTGGCCGACATTACTTGAACCGGTCGACCGTCGGCTGCTTCAAGGACCGGTCCTCGCCGGGCGTCAAGCCCATTCGAGTTCGCTGTATCCCGCGGCGGCGAGGGCTTTCGTTGCCGCGGACTTGCGGGCGCACCGATCGACGTTGCATGGGCGGTGGCGGCGCAGGGCTTGGCGGGCCTCGATCACGGTGAACGGGCGGTCGGGCGCCTCGTGCGGCCAACCGGCGGGCCACAGCTCGCGGACCCGATCGTCGTGTTCCGGCGCGGGTCCGCCGGAGGGGACAGGCCACCACACGGTGCCCGCGATCACCGCGAGCAGCCCGGATACCAGCGCCAACAAGCCGACGAGTACGAACATATCCATCGCTACCTCCACGAGGCCGTATTGCGAGCACCCGGCGCCGGGGGCGTTGGGCCACCGTCCGTCGGCGCGGACGGACGGAGTGCCGCTGAGGGGGGACGGCATCGTCCCGGCGCCGGGGCTGTCAATAGCCTGGTGTACCTATATGTCCGGCGATAGCGCCAGGGTGTTGCCAGCTGTTGCAGTCTGCTCGCCGAAGTCGACCGGCGCCGGTGATGCGGATGACCACCGGGCGGTACGACGGCGAACTTTCGGTGCCGTTTCGCGGGGTCGGTGAGCAGACCCTAACGGCCTGCTAACTTGCGGTCATCTGGCGGAAACGCGAGGTCCATAGCGTATACATGCATGTCGACACGGGTGGCCACACTGGCCGATGCTGCGGGACGGCCGTTGCGGGACGTGGTGTATACGACGTTACGCAGCGAGTTGATGAACGGTGACATCAAATTCGGGGAGCGCCTGACCGAGCCGAAACTGTCGGCTCGGTTCGGCATTTCGCGCACACCGATCAGGGAGGCGCTGACCGTCCTGTGCTCGGACGGGCTGCTGCGGCGCGAGGAGTACGGTTTCAGCCCGGTGCGGCCGAGTATTCCGCTGATCCGAGATCTGTACGAACTCCGGATCACCTTGGAACTGGGGGGAATCCAACGGGCCATCGACAATCCGTCGGTGACCCACGATCACGAACTGCTCGAGGCCGAGCGGGACAGCTGGCTGGCGCTGCAAGCCGACCCGCCCGAGCAGGAGCCGGGATTCGTGGTGCGGGACGAGGAGTTCCACGTCACCCTGCTGACCGCGGCGGGCAATGCCGAGCTGGTGCGCGCATTGCAGTCGGTGAACTCCAGGATCCGGCACGTGCGGATGTACGACTTCATGGTCAACAACCGGATCGAAACCACCATCACCGAACACCTCGGCATTCTCGATGCCGTTCTGGCGCGCGATCTTCCGCTGGCCTATCGGCTGCTGCACAGCCACATCGGGGAATCGCTGGATGTTGTGCTGGAGCGCGTCACGCGGGCCATCGCCGCGATGTCCATGGCAACCGAATAGGGAGTACCGATGCATTTCGATACTGTGCTCGTCGCCAATCGCGGCGAAATCGCCTGCCGGATCATGCGCTCGGCGCGGGCGCTCGGATTGAAGACCGTCGCGGTGTACTCGGAGGCCGACGCGGGTGCGACGCATGTCGAAATCGCCGATGCCGCGGTGCTACTCGGCCCGGCAGCGGCGTCCGAGTCCTATCTGCGCGCCGATCGGGTAATCGAGGCCGCCCTGTCCAGCGGGGCGGGGGCGATCCATCCGGGCTACGGATTCCTCTCCGAAAACGCGGAATTCGCCGACCAGGTGGCGGCGGCGGGGATCGCCTTCGTCGGCCCGACGCCGGAGCAGTTGCGCATCTTCGGCGACAAGCACACCGCACGCACGGCGGCCGCGGCGGTCGGCGTACCGCTGATCCCCGGCAGCGGGCTGCTGGATTCGGCCGATCACGCGGTGGCCGAAGCGGAGCGGATCGGCTATCCGGTGATGTTGAAGGCGGTCGGCGGTGGTGGCGGCATCGGCATGCAGGCCTGCGCCGACGCCGACGCGCTGCGGGCGGCCTACGAGCGGGTGCGGCGGCTGGCCGCCACGAACTTCTCCTCGACCGGAGTCTTCCTGGAGCGCTTCGTCGTTCGCGCCAGACATGTCGAGGTGCAACTGTTCGGGGACGGGCAGGGCCGGGTGGTCAGCCTCGGCACCCGGGATTGTTCGCTGCAACGCCGCAACCAGAAGGTGATCGAGGAGGCCCCGGCGCCGGGCCTCGCCGGCGAGCTGACCGAACAGCTGCTGGCGGCCTCGCGTGAGCTGGCGCGATCGGTCGGGTATCGATCGGCGGGCACCGTGGAGTTCGTCTACGACGTCGACCGGGGCGCCGCGTCCTTCCTGGAGATGAATACCCGCCTACAGGTCGAACATCCGGTAACCGAGGCGGTGACCGGGGTTGATCTGGTCGAATGGATGCTGCGGCTGGCCGGCGGGGACAGTTCGATGGTCGACGAGCTACCCGAGAGCGGGCCCGCACTCACCGGATGCGCCGTCGAAGCACGCATCTATGCCGAGGACCCGGCACACGACCACCGGCCGAGCGCGGGCCTGATCACCGCCGCCGAATTCCCGTCCGACGCCCGGGTCGACAGCTGGGTGCGCGCGGGGAGCGAGGTCAGCCCCTACTACGACCCACTGCTGGCCAAGGTGATCACCGCGGGCGCGACCCGGGATACCGCCTTCGCCGAACTCACGCACGCGTTGGCGCACACCGGAATCCACGGCGTACGGACCAATCTCGCGCAGTTGCGCGCCGCGGCCCGGGACACCCGGGTGCTGGCCGCCGATCACGTCACCACGACGCTCGCCGATATCCAGCCGGTCGAGCATCGCATCGATGTGCTGCGCGGCGGCACCATGACCACCATCCAGGATCATCCCGGCCGAATCGGGTTGTGGCAGGTCGGTATTCCGCCGTCGGGGCCGATGGACGACCTTTCCTGCGCCCTGGCCAATGCCGCTGTCGGCAATCCGCCGCAGGCACCCGCGCTGGAATGCACATTGCAGGGACCGCAGCTGAGATTCTCGCAGCCGTCCGTGGTGTGCGTGACGGGTGCGCGGACCACGGTGACCGTGGACGGCGAGCCGGTTCGCATGTGGCAGCCGATCAGTCTGGCCGCGGGCGCGGTGCTGGATATCGGCGCGCCCGCCGACGCCGGATTGCGCACCTACCTGGCGGTGCGCGGCGGCATCCAGGCGCCGCTGTATCACGGCAGCGCGGCCACCTTCACCCTCGGCGGTTTCGGCGGCATCACGGGTAAAGCCGTCGCCGCGGGCGATGTCCTGGATATCGTCACCGATCGCGCGGATCTCGTGGCACCGCACGAGGTTCCGCTCGACGAACGACCGGAATTCGGCCACGCCTGGGAATTGGCCGTCGGCGTCGGACCCCAGACCGCCCCCGCCTACTTCACCGACGCGGATATGGACCAGTTCTACGCGCACCCGTGGCGGGTCGGCAGCCACGCCAACCGCACCGGCATCCGGCTGGAGGGGCCGAAGCCGACCTGGTCCCGCGACGATGGCGGCGACGCCGGCCTGCATCCGTCGAATCTGCACGACAACCCGTACAGCGTGGGCACGCTGAACGTCTCGGGTGATACGCCGATCCTGCTCGGCCCGGACGGTCCCAGCCTGGGCGGTTTCGCCTGTCCGCTCACCGTGGTATCCGCGCACCGCTGGAAGCTCGGCCAGCTGCGCCCGGGCGACACCGTGCGCTTCGTGCCCGTCACCGACGCCGAGGCCGCGGCGCTGCGCGGATCGAATACCGCCCGGGCCCGCGCTACCGCCGCGGCGGCATCGGGAGCCACGGACAACCCACCCGGACTCGCCGGAGCACTGAGCCTGCTCACCGGATCCGGCGACACGCGGCTGCGGGATGAGCGGCCTGCGAACTCCGCCGCGAATGATCGCGGCATACTCGGCGGTCTCGCCCCGGGCGACGACCGACCCGAGGTGGTCTACCTGCGCGGCGGCGACGACAACATTCTGGTCGAATACGGCGCGATGGTGCTGGATCTCGGCTTGCGGATGCGGGTGCACGCGCTGGCGGAGGCATTGGCGGCGTCCAGGCTGCCGGGCATCATCGACGTCACCCCGGGTGTCCGTTCCCTGCACATCCACTTCGATCCCGATGCGCTGCCCCAGCACCGGTTGCTCGGCGCGCTCGCCGAGTTGGAGACCGAACTCCCCGCCACCCACGACCTGGTGGTCCCGAGTCGAACCATCCGGCTGCCGTTGTCCTTCGACGATCCGTCCATCGCCGAGGCGATCGACCGCTACCGCAGCGGCGTCCGCGACACCGCGCCCTGGCTGCCCTCGAATACCGAATTCATCAGGCGCATCAACGGACTCGACAGCATCGACCAAGTGCGGGCCGCCGTCTTCGACGCGGAGTACCTGGTGCTGGGCCTAGGCGATGTGTATCTCGGTGCGCCGCTGGCGGTTCCGTTGGATCCGCGGCACCGCCTGATCACCACCAAATACAACCCGGCACGCACCTGGACCCCCTCGGACGCCGTCGGCATCGGCGGCAAATACCTGTGCGTCTACGGCATGGCCTCGCCGGGCGGCTATCAGCTGATCGGCCGCACCATCCCCATCTGGTCCAGCTACCGGCAGTCCACGCCATTCGAACCGGGCATCCCGTGGCTGTTCCGGTTCTTCGACCGCATCGTCTGGGAGCCGGTGACCCCGGAGGAGTTGCTGGAATACCGTGCCGCCGCGAAGGCCGGTCGCTTCGACGCCGAGGTCGGCGACGGCACCTTCGCGCTCGCGGATCACCTTCGCATGCTCACCGAGAACGCCGACTCCATCGCCGAATTCGAGACCAGGCAGGCGGCGGCGTTCGAGGCCGAGAAGCAGGCATGGCGGGCCGCGGGCGAATTCGAACGCGCCGCGATCACCGAAACCCCTGCCGAACCCGCCACCGACCCGCTGGCCGGTCTGCCCGCGGACGCTACCGTCGTGACGGCCCCGATGATCGGCAATGTCTGGCGCGTCGAGATCGAAGAGGGACAGCATCTGGCCGCGGGCGCACCCGTCGCCATCCTCGAAGCCATGAAACTGGAACTGCCGGTGCACAGCCCGGGCAGCGGCACGGTACTCAAGGTGCTGGCCACCCCCGGCGCCAAAGTGGAACCGGGAACCCCTCTAGCAGTGATCGGAGTCGACTAAGTGACCTCAGGCGTTCTAGGCAACCCCGCGGTCCACGAATCCCCCACCGAGCGGGTCGCGCTGGCCTATCGGCGGATCGCCGAGGTCGATCGGCCCGAGGTGTGGATCACCCTGCGCGCACAGGACGATGTGGTCGCGGAGGCGGCCGAGATCGAACGCAGGCTGGCGGCGGGTGAGGCCCTGCCGCTGGCCGGGACACTTGTCGCGGTCAAGGACAATATCGACGTCGCCGGGCTGCCGACCACTGCCGCCTGCCCGGAGTTCGCCTATCCGGCCGAGGCGACCGCGGCGGCGATCGAGCGGCTGCTCGCGGCGGGCGCGCTCGTGCTGGGCAAGACGAATCTGGATCAGTTCGCCACCGGTTTGGTCGGTACCCGCAGCCCGTACGGCGCTGTGCGGCACGCGAAACGCCCCGAGTTGATCTCCGGTGGGTCCAGTTCGGGCTCGGCGGTGGCGGTGGCGCTGGGGATCGCCGATATCGGAATCGGCACCGATACCGCGGGTTCCGGGCGGGTTCCGGCCGCGCTGCACGGGATCGTGGGTCTCAAGGCGACGCTGGGGATCATTCCGGCGCATGGTGTGGTGCCCGCGTGCGCGGACTACGACGCCGTCACCGTATTCGCGACCGACCTCGGGCGGGCTGTCGCCGCGGCCACCATCATGGCCGGTCCCGAGGTGCGGGATCCGCGTAGCCGAGCCTGGCCCGCGGATGTCCGGCTGGCCGCGCCGCAGGGCGCACGCCTGGCTGTTCCGCGCGCCGCGGATCTCACGGCGCTGAGCCCCGAGTACCGCATCGCCTTTGCGCAAACCATAGTGGCCGTGGAGAAATCCGGAATCACCACAGCGGAGATCGATATCAGCGGGCTGCTCGACGCCGCCCGGCTGCTGTACGACGGCGCCATCGTCGCGGAGCGCTATACGGCCGTCGGCGCCTTCCTCGATACCGCGCCCGCGAGCGCCGACCCGACGGTGGCGTCCATTATCGATGCGGCCCGCGCGACCACCGGTCCGGAATTCGCGGAGGACCTGGATGCGCTGGCCCGGGCGCGGTCGGCAGCCGCGCAGTCGTTGCGTGGGTTCGACGGATTGCTGCTGCCGACCACCACCGAGCATCCGAGTATCGCCGCGGTGCTGGCCGATCCGATCGGCATCAACCGGCGGATGGGCACCTACACCAACTTCTGCAATCTGCTGGATATGGCGGCGGTGGCGGTGCCGGGATCGCCCACCGCGGCGGGCGATCCGTTCGGGGTGATGGTGGTGGTACCCGCCTTCGCCGATCAGGTCGCGGTCGATCTCGCGGCCCGCATCGTCGGCACGGAATCACCCGCCCTGGTCGCCGAGGGTGTCGAACTCGCCGTCTTCGGCGCACATCTGCGCGGCCAACCGCTGCACTGGCAGTTGGAGGACATCGGCGCACGATTCACCGGCGAGATCCGGACCACCGACGCCTACCGGCTCACCGCACTCGATATGGTGCCGCCGAAACCCGGACTCGTACGCCACGGCCCCGGACTCGGCGCGCCCATTCTCGGGGAACTGTTCCAGGTGTCCACCGCCGGACTCGGCGGCTTCCTCGCCGCCCTGCCCCCGCCGATGGCGCTGACCAGCATCGAATTATCCGACGGCCGTTCGGTTATCGGCTTCGCCTGCACCTATGACGCGGCCGCGGCGGCCACCGACATCACGGCCTTCGGTGGCTGGAAGGCGTATCTACAGCGGCAGAACTGACACACTTCGCCGACGGCCGACAGTGTCCGCACTGTCGGCCGTCGGCGTGTTCGGGCGCACCTCCGTCCCTCCACACGAACGTCTTGAACATTTGTACTAGACAAACGTGCAAGTGCTCTGTTAGACATATGTCTAAGACATTCGAGTCAACGGAGGAATGACACCATGAACGCCGACAACGCTTCGACCCAGCCCCGCATCCTCGTCTCCGGCGGCGGCATCGGCGGCAATGCCGTTGCCCTGCAACTGCTCCGGGCGGGTATCCGGGCCACCGTGGTGGAACGCGCCGAGGCGCCCCGGCCGGGCGGGCAGGCCGTCGACCTGCGCGGGCCCAGCCGCGATGTCGCGGACCGGATGGGCCTGATGCCCGGGATCCGCAAACACCAACTGGACGAGCGTGGCATGAAGTACGTCGACGCGGCGGGCCGGGAGATCCTGCGCATGCCGGCCGAACTGTTCGAGGGCAAAGGTGCCGTCGCCGAAATCGAGATCACCCGCGGCGACCTGAACCAGGTGCTGCTGGACGCGCTGAAGGAGGCGGGCGGCGTGGATTACCGCTACGGCGAATGGATCACCGATATCCAGCAGGACGACGCGGGCGCCGATGTCACCTTCGCCTCCGGCGCCACCGAGCGGTTCGACATCGTGATCGGCGCCGACGGCCTGCACTCCGCCACCCGGCGACTGGTCTTCGGACCGGAGGAGCAGTTCACCACCTACCTCGGCGGGTACATGTCCTTCTTCACCGTGCCCACCCCGGCGGGCCTGGAACCGCACTGGTTCTCGATGCATTCGCTGGTGGGCGCGACCGGTTACGGGCTGCGCCCCGACGCCGATCCGGCGACCTGCAAGGCGGTCATCATGGTGCGCGGCGACGCCGATCCGAACCTGCGGCGCAATGTCGCGGCTCAGCGGCAGTTGATCCGCGACCGGCTGGCGGTCGGCGGCTGGGAATCGGAGACCATCCTGGCCGCCATGGATACGGCGGAAGACTTCTACTTCGACGAGCTGGCGCGAATCGAGCTGCCGAGCTGGTCGAAGGGCCGGGTCGTACTGCTGGGCGACGCGGGCTACTGCGGCTCCCCGCTGACCGGACAGGGCACCGCGATGGCACTGGTCGGCGCGTACCTCCTGGCCGGTGAGATCGCCACCGCCGCAACGACTCCGCAGCAGGCGCTGATCAGCTACGAGGAGCGCATGCGCCCGTTCGTGGCGACCGCGCAGGAATTGCCCCCGGGCGGCCTGAAGGCGATGACGCCCAAGACCCGCTTCGGCATTCGCGCGGGGCAGACGTTATCCCGCTTGATGGCCTCCAAGCTGATGAGGCCGGTGATGATGAAGATGCTCAGCAAGACCGAGAGCTACACACTGCCCGACTACACGGCCCAAACCGTCGGCTAGTCAACGGATTCACCTCGAAGTACCGGCAACGCTACTGCGCTGCCGATCCTTTCGGACGGTGCGCGGTCCCGCTCAGCGCACCGCCGCGACGCCGAGCTCCGCGAGCAGTTCCGTGACGCGATCGCCCACATCGTCGCGGATCGGACGGACCTCCTCGACCTCGAGCCCGGCCGGATCCTCGATGATCCACTCCACATAGCGCGGACCGGGCACCAGCGGGCAGGTGTCGCCGCAGCCCATGGTGACGATGACGTCGGCGGCCCGGATGATCTCCTCGGTCCACGGCTTGGGATATTCATCGGAGATATCGATGCCGATTTCGGCCATGACCGCGATCGCGGCCGGGTTCAGCGAGCCGCTCGGCTCGGATCCACCGGACCAGCCCAGGGCGCGGCCCCGCGCCAGATGTGTGAAGAATCCGAGTGCGATCTGGGAGCGGCCCGCATTGTGGGTACACAGGAACAGCACCGACGGGCGTGCTTGTGCGACTCTGCCTTCCAGCTTCGCCCTGGCCTGCAATCGCTGTCTGCCGAAACGTTCGGCCAGCACCGGTAGGTACAGGGTCACCGTCGCGCGGTCGGCGAACCAGTCATACGACGAAACCAGATAGGCGCGAATCGTTTCGGGTTCGAATATCGTCACGAACTCTTCGCACAGCCGTCCCTCGGCACGATCGAGCGCGGTCTCGTGGTCCAGGGCCAGCAGCCGGTAGGCGGGTGTCCGGTGAGTGGCTGAGTCGTCAGTCACTCATCCAGCCTGGCAGCGGATGGTTGAAGCGGCAAACGAACATACCGTGAACCTCGTCGCACACGCGATCAATGCGGCGCGGCCGGGCCGATTACCCCTCGTGAACCGGCCCGACCCAGGCCTCGGGTGGGATGGTCGGCGCGCACCGAATGGTTACCTGCAGCAGTCGCGATGCCTCGATCGACGGTCAGCTCCCGGAAGAGCCAAGCACTGTGCTTGCCCGATAACGAAAGTCGGCCGGGCCGGTCACCCCTCGTGGACCGGCCCGGCCGGTGTTATCACCGTGATCCGGCTTGTCACCCCTCGTGGACAAGCCGCACCCGGTTCCCCACCGCCGGCGGTGGCTGATCCCCCCGTCCCCCGGCTACTGGCAGTACTCGAAGGTGCCGAGCACCGTCCTGCCGTCCTTGATCAGGTAGCTGGTGGCGTACAGATCGGTGCTGGCCAGCGCGTTCTCCCCATCCGGCGCCAGCCACTCGACCTGCTGCACGACCTTGTAGCGGTTGGGATCGTTGCGCAGCACCTTCATATTCGTGCCGTCCAGATCGGCGGCCCGGATGGCGGTCGCCTTACCCTTCTCCCACTCCCCCGCGCCGGCCAGCGTGCCCTGGGCCGCGTCGTAGATCACGGTGCGGTACCGGATCTGCTGGTGCTCACCGGGCAGGTAACCGGACTGCGCGTAGACCACGGGGGCGTCGATCTCGATGTCGATGCGATCACTCTTGTGGGTGCAGGTGGCCTGACCGGTCAACGCGACACCCGGCGCGCCGGTGCTCGCGGTGGCGGTGCCCGCTCCGAGCACCAGCGCGGCGGTGGTCGTCGACAGGGCGAGCGCGGTGGTCAGCTTGCCGATCATCGTCTGTGCGTCCTTCGTCAGTTCCGAATACTTCCGATGTGATTCGGTGTTGACACAAACAATGCGGCGGCGGGCTTGGTGCGCCCTTAAAAAGACCTTGGAAGCCCGAAGTGGCTGGTACAGAAGAAATTGTCGCGCCGGGGCGCGGATCGCGGGATGATGGAAGTGGTGCGAACAGAAGATCGGAGCGACGATGGACACCGTGCTGGTCTGGATCATGGCCACCCTGCTGTACTGGTTTGGCCTGCTCTAGGACGAAATCGAAATCCGGCCGCGCGACGGCGCTCGCCATTGGCGTCGCGGGCGCGCGGCTTTACTCCGGTTCGCATCGATGACAACGCCCCCGGCCTTGTGACCGGGGGCGATATCACTCAGGGGCGCACCAATTTTCGATCACCCGCTCATCAGAACTCGGCGGTGGCGATCTCCGGTTCGGCGACCGGCTGTTGCGCGCGCGGTTCGCGCATGAGCACCAGTGACAGCGCGGCCGCGGCCAGCACCGCACCCGCGGAGACCACGAAGGTGGTGGACATCGCCGAGGTGAAGGCCGCCTTGGCCACCTCGGCCAGCACGCCGTCCCCGCCCGCGAGTGCGCCCGCGATCGATTCGCGGCTCGCATTCGGCGCCGACTCCGGCATCGCGTCGGTGTAGCCGCTGGACAGGATCGAACCGAGTACCGCGACGCCGAGCGCGCCGCCCGCCTGCTGGATGGTGTCGTTGAGCGCGGACCCGACACCCGCGTGCTGCTCCGGCACCGCGCCCATCAGCGCGCCGATCGCGGCGGGCATGGCGAGCCCGAAACCACTGCCCATCAGCGCCAGCGCCAGCGCGGGCAGCCAGAAACCGCCGTCGACCTCGAGCATTGCCAGCACCCCGAACCCGGCGGCGGTGACCGCCAGGCCGACGGCGGTGATCGCGCGGTTACCCGCCTTACCCGCCAGCGAGGCGCCGATTCCGTTGAACGCCAACACCGCGACGGCCATCGGGACGAGGGCGAGGGCGGTCTTTGTCGGCGTGTAGCCGAGCACGAACTGGAGGTACTGGGTGAACGCCAGCAGCAGGCCGCCATTCGCGAAGGTCAGCAGCACCAGCGAGAAGCTGGAGCCGGTGAAGACCCGGTTGCGGAACAGTTCCAGCGGAACCATCGGATCCTCGGTGCTCAGTTCACGAATCACGAAGCCCGCCAGTGCGATAACCGCGAGAGCGAGTGCGGTGAGGGTGCCGGGGGCGGTGAAGCCGGCGGCCGGGATCTCGATGATGGTCCAGACCAGCGCGGTCATGCCGACGACCGAGAGCAACATGCCGGGCAGATCCGGCTTACGCCACGGACCCTTCGATTCGGGCATGAGGGTTACGGCGGCGAGGATCGCGAGCACCACGATCGGCAGGTTCAGGATGAAGACCGAACCCCACCAGAAGTGATCGAGCAGCAGACCGCCCACGACCGGACCGCCGACCATGCCGACCACCGCGACCGCACTCCACGCCGCGATCGCCTTGGGTCGTTCCTGCTCGTCGAAGACCGTGATCAGGATCGACAACGTGCTCGGCATGATGAGCGCGCCGCCGATACCCATCACCACCCGGCCCGCGATCAACAGTTCCGGGGTGGTCGCGAAGGCCGCGAGCACCGAGGCCGCACCGAAGAAGACCAGGCCCACGATCATCACCGATCGGCGTCCGTAGCGGTCGGAGAGGCTGCCCGAGGTCAGCAGCAGCCCGGCGAAAACCAGGATGTAGGAGTCGATGATCCACTGGATGTCCTGGGCGTTGGCCCCCAGATCGGTGGCGATCTGCGGGATGGCCACATTGAGCACCATATTGTCGATCACCAGAACCAGCGTGCTGAGGCACAGCACGACCAGGATCAGCCACCGGCGCGGATTTCGGATGGGCGTCGCCATCGCGTCCGCCGAGTCGGTTTTCTCCATCGGGTACTCCTTCGAAAGCTCGGTCCGCACACCGTGCGGTATGTCGAACACCGTACTGTTTCGGAACAGTGTGCGCAACATCGAACGGTGTATTGAATCCCGAACGGCGTGCGACCGTGGATTACCCTGGTAACCGAACAAAGGAGGAGTGAGATGACGGAACAGCTCCGATCGGTGTGGACCCGCCCACAGCGACGCAGGCGCGATCAGCCCGCGCTCAGCCGGGAACAGATCGTGGCCGCGGCCATCGAACTACTGGCCGACGAGGGCGCGGAGAATCTGAGCATGCGCAAGCTCGGCGCGCGGCTGAACGCGGGCGCCACCTCGCTGTACACCCACGTGGCGAATAAGGAAGAACTGATCGAATTGGTCGCCGACGAGGTCTTCGGCGAACTCCGCGCGCCCGACCCGGACGATCCGCGCGGCTGGCGCGCGGCCATCCTCGACTTCGCCGGGCAACTGCGCGCGCTGATCCTGCGCCACCCCTGGCTCGCATCGGTTTTCGGCGAGGTCGGCACCCTCTATCTCGGCCCCAATATGATGCGCGGCACCGAGGCATTCTTCGCCGTACTGGAGGAGGCCGGATTCAGCATGGACGAGACCGACCACGCCATGAATCTGATCTTTTCCTATGTCGTCGGCATCGCGACGAGCGAGGCGGCGTCGATAACGCTGATCCGCCGCAGTGGCCTGACCGAACAGGAATGGTATGCCCGGATATGGCCTACCGCCGAGGCCGCCGCCCGCCCGCATCCCCGCCTGCACCGTCGCTACACAGCCGACCCGGCCACGATGTTGCGCACGCGCGACGAATCCTTCACCCACGAGGTCGGTCTGATCCTCGATGGCCTGGAATACGGCCGAAGCAAACACAATTGACGACGCGGGGAGGCGCGCCCGGCCGGACACACCTCCCCGATATCGGAAGCGCTTGCGCGCCTTCGGATATCAGCCCTGCGCGGGCGGCTCGGCAGCACCACCGTCGAGCCCGGCGCGAACACCCTCCTCGACCCGCTTGCCGAGATCCGGGTCGACGTTCTTCCAGTAGTCGAAGACCCGGGACAGAACCGGCTCCCGAACGCCGCCGAGCACGTGACCGACGATATTGTTCACCAAGCGCTCCCGCTGGCCGTCGTCGAGAACCTCGCGCACCAGGGTGCCCGCCTGGGTGAAGTCACCGTCCTCGGCATGCTCGATATATCCCGCGCGCACGATGGTCGGATCGAATTCCCACACGCCGCCGTCGGGAGCCCGATCGGGGTCGGCATGCGGACCGCCGAACGAATTCGGCGCGTACACCGGCATATTCGCGTCGTTGTAGTGGTACCGCATCGCGCCCTCCTTGGAGTAGGAGTTCACCTCCGCGGCCCTGGCCCGGTTCGGCGGCAGCTGCGCGTAGTTGGTGCCGATACGGTAGCGATGCGCGTCGGCATAGGCGAAGACGCGGCCGAGCAACATCTTGTCCGGCGAAAAACCGATGCCGGGAACGACATTCGACGGCTCGAAGGCGGCCTGCTCGATATCGACGAAGTAGTTGCCGGGATTGCGGTTCAGGGTCCACGTGCCGACCTCGATCAGCGGGTAGTCCTTATGCGACCACACCTTGGTCAGGTCGAACGGGTTGAACCGATAGCCCTCGGCCTCCGCGACCGGCATGACCTGTACGTGCAGCGTCCAGCTCGGGTATTCGCCGCGCTCGATCGCCTCCCACAGATCCTTGCGGTGGTAGTCGGCGTTCTCGCCCGCGATGCGATCGGCGTCGGCCTGGGTCAGGTATTCGTTGCCCTGATCGGTCTTGAAGTGGTACTTCACCCAGAAGCGCGCACCGGCGGCATTGATCCACTGATAGGTATGCGAACCGTAACCGTTCATGTGACGGTAGGTCTTCGGGATGCCGCGGTCACCCATCAGCCAGATCACCTGGTGCGCGGTCTCCGGACGTAGGGTCCAGAAGTCCCACTGCATGGTGTGATCGCGAAGTCCGTTGCCGGGCAAGCGCTTCTGCGAACGGATGAAGTCCGGGAACTTTATCGGATCCTTGATGAAGAAGATCGGGGTGTTGTTGCCGACGAGGTCGTAGTTGCCGTCCTCGGTATAGAACTTGACCGCGAAGCCGCGCGGATCCCGCCAGGTGTCCGGGCTGCCCTGCTCACCCGCGACAGTGGAGAACCGGACCAGCGACTCGGTGCGCGCACCGGGCTGGAAGAGCTTGGCCTTGGTGTACTTGCTGACGTCGTTGGTCACAACCAGCTCACCGTATGCGCCCGCTCCCTTGGCGTGCACGATCCGCTCCGGTACCCGCTCGCGGTTGAACTGGGCGAGCTTTTCGATCAGGTAGTGGTCGTGCAGCAGGATCGGACCCTGCGCGCCCGCGGTGAGCGACTCGTTGTCGCTCTCGACCGGCGTACCGGCGTTCGTGGTTGTCGGCTTGGTCATATCGAAAGCCTCCTTCGCTGATGTGCGACGTCCCGGAGATAGGCCGGTCCGGGCCGTCGTGTGGATCGAGGCGATTACGCCTCGATGGCGGACCGCTCGTGCGAGCGGCACGCCGGGCACAGCCCCCAGAAAACGACCTCGGCCTCGTCGATCGTGAACCCGTGGTCGTTCCCCGGCTCCAGGCACGGGGCACTGCCCACGACACAGTCCACGTCGACAACCGTGTCGCAGCTTCGGCACACCAGGTGGTGGTGGTTGTCACCGATCCGGGCCTCGTACAGCGCCGGCGAACCGGCCGGTTCGATGCGCCGCAGGATTCCGGCGTTCACACAGGCGCGCAGTACGTCGTAGACGGCCTGTGTGGACACCGATCCCAGGACCTCCCGGACCAGGGCAGCCACCCGATCGGCGTCCGAATGCGGTCGGGCCGCGACCACCTCCAGCACCGCGACCCGCGGCCCGGTGACCCGCAGGCCAGCCGCTCGCAGCCACTCTCGTGGGTCGCCGTTGGTGTGCATGAAGCCGATAGTTCCCGCTTTTCTGGAATTAGTCAAGAAAAGAAATCTGAGGATTCGGCAAAAGAAGCTGAGTGACCTACGTCACTCACGAGGGTGCGCGGGCGTGCGACCGATCGGCGCCGCCGCGGAGTTCAGCGCGGTTTCCTGCGCTTCATGTACAGCGCGAGTTCGTCGTAGCTGCCGTCGCCGTTCGCGAATTCCACTACGTTGCGGGCGGATTCGAACCAGGCACCCGCGCTGGGCTTGATCTGCGACAATGCGGCCTCCACATCCGCCATGGTGACCGGGCGGACCGTGCCGGTGCGCAGGGATTCGGCCATGGCCAGCTGGGTCGCGGAAGTGCAGACATGCGCCAGATCGGCGCCCGAAAAGCCCTCGGTGCGTTTGACGATCCCGCGCAGATCAATGCCCGCCACCGGACGGTCCCGCAGGTGGTAGTGCAGGATCGCCTTGCGCGCGTCGGAATCCGGCAGCGCCACCAGGATCATCCGATCGAAACGGCCGGGGCGGCGCAGCGCGGTATCGATATCCCACGGGTGATTGGTGGCGCCGAGGATGTAGACACCGTCATTGCCTTTGGTGGCCGAATCCATCTCGTTCAGCAGCTGATTCACCACCGTCCGCATGGTGGCCGAGCCGGACATTTGACTGCGCTTGTGCCCGAGCGCGTCGACCTCGTCCAGGAACAGCACACATGGGGCGTTGCGCCGGGCCACCTCGAAGACGCTGTGCAGGTTGCGTTCGCTGGCCCCGGTGTAGATATCGAGGATGTCGGCGATCTCGATGGGATAGAAGTTCGCGCCCAATTCGCCCGCGACCGCGGCGGCAATGAAGGTCTTACCGCAGCCCGGCGGGCCGTAGAGCAGCAGACCGCCGCGCGCCGACGTGCCGAATGCCTTGGCCAGCGCCGGATTACGCAGCGGACCGAGCAGGGCGAGTTCGAGTCGGCGCTTGACTTCCTCCATACCGCCGACATCGGCGAGTGTGAGCTTCGGCTTCTCGAGGAGCCCGGTGTCGCGTTCCGAGGCGTACTCACTCGGGCCCGCGTCGATGAAGGCCGGGGCGATGATGTCGGAGACCTGATCCTCGGCCGCGGCCCAGTCGTATCCACTGACCGGTGCGGGGGCGGGAGCCGCCGGGGTGATCGGACCGGGTGCGGCGCCGCCCGCGAGGGCCGTCGTGCACTGCTGGAGCAGCTCCAGCGCCCGGAGGTTCCCCGGGTCCTGGGTCAGCGCCGCGCCACACTGGGCCAACGCCTCGGCGTAGTGGCCGCGCTCGGCGAACAACTCGATGACCCGCACCCGCAAAGCGAGCACATCCGGACTGCGCTCCAGCGCCGCGAGCATTTCGGCCAACACCGGATCATCGGTCATGACATCCCCCGTTCGAACACGAATACCCGTCGATCGTAAGCGTTTACGGTTCGAGCACCGTGAGTGACGCAGCTCACGGCACGGGCGGCGGAATAGTTCCGGACGGACGCCGGTTGTAGCCCTCTGTCGGCGTCCGGACAGCCCCGGGCCTCACCCCTTTTGTCGCTTCGAGCGACCACTCGCCGAGAGGCGCTTGTGGGACGTCGACTTCGAGTCGTGACGTTGGCGTGGCGTCCGGCGACTCAGCGCCGCCAGGTCACCACCTGGCGGCGCTTTCGGTTTCCGCGCCGGTCGCCGCTCGTCACGACCACCGCCGGACGATATCGATGACGCCCCGCCTCGTTCGGAAATGTGGGCGAAGGTCGCGCGGGCCGACTCGCGGTTTCGGACGACGTCCCCGAGGATGCGGTGGTGACTCCACACGGCGGTGCCTTGCAGCGGCGACTCGGACTGGGCGATTCGGTGGTGATCGGGCTCGGGTCGATGGTCGGCGCGGGGATCTTCGCGGCACTCGCACCCGCCGCGGCCGCGGCCGGACCGTGGCTGTTGGCGGCCTTGGCGATCGCCGCGCTGCTCGCCTATTGCAATGCGACCTCCTCGGCGCGGCTGGCGGCGTTGTATCCGGTTTCGGGCGGCACCTATGTGTACGGGAGGGAACGGCTCGGACCGTTCTGGGGATATCTGGCCGGGTGGGGGTTCGTGGCGGGGAAGACGGCCTCGTGCGCGGCCATGGCATTGACCGTCGGCAGCTACGCGTGGCCGGAGCATTCCCGGGCGGTGGCGGTCGCCGCCGTCCTCACGATCACCGCGATCAATTACGCGGGGGTGCAGAAATCGGCGCTGGCCACGCGGGTGATCGTGGCGACGGTGGTGATGGTGCTGGCCGTGGTGGTCGCCGTGGGACTGTTCGGAAACCATTCGGCGGCAACGACACTGCCGGATTCGATCGGACCGCGCGACGTGCTGGAGGCGGCCGGGCTGCTGTTCTTCGCGTTCGCGGGATACGCGCGCATCGCCACCCTCGGCGAGGAGGTTCGCGACCCGCGCCGCACCATTCCGCGTGCCATCATGATCGCGCTGGCGCTGGCCCTCGCGGTGTACGCATTGGTGGCCACCGCGGCACTGGCGGTGCTGGGATCGGCCGGGCTGGCGCAGGCGACCGACCCGCTGGCCCGGGTCGTATCGGCCGCGGGCGCACCGGGATTGGCACCGGTGGTGCGCGCGGGCGCGGTGCTCGCGGCCGCCGGATCGCTGCTCGGGCTGATCCTGGGGGTATCGCGCACCACGTTGGCCATGGCGCGTGATCATTACCTGCCGGGCGCGCTGACCGCGGTACACCCGCGATTCGGGGTACCGCACCGGGCCGAGCTCGCGGTCGGGGCGGTGGTCGCGGTCGTCGCCGCCACCTTCGATCTGCGTGCGGCCATCGGCTTTTCCTCCTTCACGGTGCTGGTCTACTACCTGATCGCCAATGTCTCGGCGGGCACGCTCAGCGCGCTGGAGGACCGGGCCGCCCGCTGGATCCCGATCGTCGGCGCGGCGGGCTGCGTCATCGTCGGATTCGCGTTGCCCATCGGATCGGTGCTGGCCGGACTGGCGGTGCTCGCTGTCGGCGTCGGCTGGTACGCGGTACGGGCCGCCGGGCGTCGTCGAGGCTGAGCCGGACCGCGTGGTGGCATCGCACGCCGCGCGGGTCGGCAGTCCCCCGATCAGGCGGGAAACGTCCAGCCTGTCAACCAGTATGGCGTCCCCCGGCGCGCTAGCCTTTCTGCCCATGGGGCGTTTCTCTGGATTCCTGGCCGGAATCGCGGCGGTATCGCTGGTGGCGGGGTGTGTGTTCGCCGGGGTCGCGCGGGCGACGACCGATGCGGGCGAAGTGCGATGCGAGGTGCAGTCCGGGCGAGAGCTCGAACAGGCCGCGCCGGAACAGGTCGGATTCGATTCCGAACGGCTGGCCGCGGCACTACAGTTCGCGAGCGAGCGAAATCGGTTGAATGTGCAGGTATTCCGGCACAACTGCCTCGTCGGCTCGGGGCCCACCAACGACCAGACCGGCAATGTCGCGTGGAATATCTGGAGCGCTACCAAGAGCGTCGTCTCGGTGCTGGCCGGAATGGCCTGGGACCGCGGCCTGCTCGACCTCGCCGCACCGATCGACCGGTATCTGCCGCCCGGACTCGGCGACGAACTGCACCGATCGATCACGGTGGAGAACCTGCTCACCGAGACCTCCGGTATGAAGGTCGGTGTGCTCACCGAGGGCATCACCGCGGTTATCCCCCTCGATCCCAATAGCGCGGTGCAGGCGCTGGGGGTGCCGCTGGACAATCCGCCGGGCACGGTCTTCAGCTACAGCCAACGCAATGTCGACCTGCTCGCCTACGTCCTCGAATTGGCCATCGGCGAACCGCTACAGCAGTTCGCGCAGCGCGAGCTCTTCGATCCGCTCGGCATCGAGCGCGACGACTACTACTGGGCCCGCGACCGCGCCGGAAACACCTACGGCTACGCGCACCTGATGATCCCGCCCAATGATTTCGCGAAGCTCGGCCTGCTGGTGAGCAACGACGGAAGCTGGGGCGCACGGCAACTCGTGTCCACCGAGTATCTGCGAAAGGCCCGTCGGCCCTCCCCCGCGAACAGCTGCTACGGGTATCTCTTCTGGCTCGGGCCCGGCTGCGCGGAGACACCCGAATTCCTGCCCGACGACGTCTATTCGATGGCGGGGCTCGGGATGCAGAACGTTTTCATCATCCCCAGCCTGGATCTGACGGTGATGTGGACCGGGGCCTTCGGCAATGTCAGCAGCCAGGGCGTCTCGGGGATCGTGCAGAACACCGAGGAACTACCGCACGAATTCTTCCGCAGGCTCTTCGACGCATTCCAGGACAATCCGATTCCGGATCCGGGACCGTACGTGGAGCCGCCGCTGCGACTGGACCCGAGCCGGTTCGTCGACGCCAATTTCATACTGGCCGTATTCGGCGTCGGGCCGTACGCGTACCCGGGCTGCAACGTCTTCGCCTGCCTGAACTACCCGTTGGCCCCGCCATTCGCGGATACGCCACCCGGCTGCGTGATCGTGGTCTGCCTCGGTCCCGATCCACGCACACCGGGTATCCGCTGAATCAGGCGGCTGTCAGATGGCCGATGTCGAGCTCGGCCCGCACGCGACGTTCATTTCGTCGCCGCGTTCAACAGAAATGAACGGACGGACAAAATGAACATCCGAAGCCCTGCGAATGTGCTCTGGCTGAGGCGAATCGCGAAAGCCGGGTGCATACGACGATGGGCCGGGCACATGGTGCGTGTGCCCGGCCCATTGTGGGACTGATCAGCGGTCGCTGAGGAGGACCTCGGCGATCTGGATGGTGTTGAGGGCGGCGCCCTTGCGGAGATTGTCGCCGGAGATGAACAGGGCGAGGCCGCGGCCCTCGGGGGCGCCCGGATCCTGCCGGATGCGGCCGACGAGGGATTCGTCGATGCCCGCGGCCTGGAGCGGCGTGGGGACGTCGACCAGTTTGACGCCGGGGGCGTTCGCCAGCAGTTCCTTGGCGCGCTCCACGGAGAGCGGGTCGGCGAATTCGGCGTTGATGGACAGCGAGTGGCCGGTGAAGACCGGGACACGCACGCAGGTGCCGCTCACCAGAAGCTCGGGCAGACCGAGGATCTTGCGGCTCTCGTTGCGCAGCTTCTGATCCTCGTCGGTCTCGAAGCTGCCGTCCTCGACCAGCGCGCCCGCCAGCGGGATCACATCGAAGGCGATCGGCGCGACGTACTTGTTCGGCGCCGGGAACTGCACCGCACCGCCGTCGTGCACCAGCTTCTCGGCATCGTCGATGACGGCGCGCACCTGGGTGGCGAGCTCTTCGACACCGGCCAGGCCGCTGCCCGACACCGCCTGGTAGCTCGACACGATCAGGCGTCGCAGGCCCGCCTCGTCGTGTAGCGGCTTGAGTACCGGCATGGCCGCCATGGTGGTGCAGTTCGGGTTGGCGATGATGCCCTTGACCAGATTCCGGGTCTGCTCCGGGTTCACCTCGCTGACCACCAGCGGGACCTCCGGGTCCTTACGCCAGGCCGAGGAGTTATCGATCACCGTGACACCGGCCGCGGCGAAGCGCGGGGCCTGCACGCGGGACATGGTGGCGCCGGCCGAGAACAGCGCGATATCCAGGCCGGACGGATCGGCGGTCTCGGTGTCCTCGACCACGATCTCGCCGCCGCGCCAGGGCAGCGTCTTACCGGCGGAACGCGAGGACGCGAAGAACCGCACCTCGTCGGCCGGGAAGTTGCGCTCTTCCAGCAGTTTCCGCATCACGGCGCCGACCTGACCGGTCGCGCCGACAACGCCTACGCGAATACCCATTGGTTAGCGCCCCGTTCCCGCGTGCACCACGGCGACCTCGTCGCCGCCGAGATCGAAGGCCTTGTGCAGCACCTTCACCGCCTCGTCCAGCTCGGTGTCCTTGACCAGCACCGAGATCCGGATCTCGGAGGTGGAGATGAGGTCGATATTGACACCCGCGTGGGCCAGCGCCTCACAGAATTTGGCGGTGACGCCAGGGTGGCTCTTCATGCCCGCGCCGACCAGCGACACCTTGCCGATGTGGTCGTCGTAGAGCACCTGGGAGAAGCCGATGTCCTCTTGGCGCTTGGTGAGCATTTCGACGGCGCGGGCACCGTCGGTCTTGGGCAGGGTGAAGGTGATATCGGTCTTGCCGGTATCGATCTTCGAGATGTTCTGCAGGACCATATCGATATTGATCTCCGCGTCGGCGACGGCACGGAACACCTTGGCGGCGTAGCCCGGCTCGTCCGGTAGTCCGACCACGGTCACCTTGGCCTCGCTGCGGTCGTGCGCGACGCCAGTGAGGATTGCTTGCTCCAAGGGGATGTCCTCCATCGATCCGTAAACGTAGGTGCCCTGCTTGTCGGTGTAGGACGAGCGCACATGCACGGGCACGTTGTAGCGGCGGGCGTACTCGACGCAGCGCAGCATCAGCACCTTCGCGCCGCAGGCCGCCAGTTCCAGCATCTCCTCGTAGGAGACCTGGTCGAGGCGCTGGGCATCCGGCACGATCCGCGGGTCGGCGGTGAAGACGCCGTCCACGTCGGTGTAGATCTCGCAGACGTCGGCCTCGAGCGCCGCGGCCAGCGCGACCGCGGTGGTGTCGGAGCCGCCGCGCCCCAGCGTGGTGACGTCCTTGCTGTCCTGGCTGACGCCCTGGAAGCCGGCGACCAGCACCACCAGGCCCTCGTCGAGCGCGGAGCGCAGTCGACTGGGGGTGACGTCGATGATCTTCGCGTTGCCGTGCGCACCGGTGGTGATGACGCCGGCCTGCGAACCGGTGAACGAGCGGGCCTCCGCACCGAGCGAGTGGATGGCCATCGCGACCAACGCGTTGGAGATGCGCTCACCCGAGGTGAGCAGCATGTCCATCTCGCGGGCGGGCGGGGCGGGCGCCACCTGCTGGGCCAGATCCAGCAGTTCGTCGGTGGTGTCACCCATCGCCGAGCAGACGACCACCACGTCGTGGCCTTGCTTCTTCGTTTCGACGATCCGTTCAGCGACGCGCCGGATACGCTCGGCGGTAGCGACCGAGGATCCTCCGTACTTCTGAACAACGAGAGCCACGACAGGGTCCTCCAAGATCGACAATCAGCTGCTAACAGCTCTCCAGACTACCGGCCGAGGTCCAGCAGATTTGTTCCTACCTCCTCGGGTGTGAGCACCGTCGCGGTCGCGTCCGAATTGAATTCGGCCCCAACGGTTACCGGTGACCCGCGGTATCCGGCATTCGGAAACACTCCCATTCCACCGTGATCGCCGCCACCCAGCGCATCGGTGGTCCGGCGCCACCTGGGCGCGGACAGTGCTCCGGGAGGACGATGAGACCCATGAAGAGCACGGTGATCGAGGTGACCACGGGACGAAGCGAGGTCGTATACGACCTCACCCCGCAGTGCGCGCGGTTCGCGCGCGATGCCGGCGGTGACGGCCTGCTGCACATCTTCGTGCCGCACGCCACCGCCGGCATCGCCATCATCGAACTCGGGGCGGGCAGCGATGACGATCTACTCGCCGCGCTGCGCGATCTCCTGCCCGCCGACGACCGCTGGCAACACGCGCACGGATCGCGCGGGCACGGGCGCTCGCATGTGATGCCCGCGCTGATCCCGCCCTACGCCACTGTCGCGGTGCTCGACGGCGCGCTCACCCTCGGCACCTGGCAGTCGATCGCGCTGGTCGACCTGAATATCGACAATCCCGTGCGACAGGTTCGACTGTCGTTCCTGCGCGACGTGAACTGATCAGGCCCTGGTGAACCAGGTCGTCTGCGCCCCGCTGCTGAATTCGCGGCGCGCGGTCGGGGTGAACAGCGTCGGCCGGAACTCGCCGGTGAAGCCCGGGATTCCGGTACCCGCGACGACGGGGTAGCTCTTGATGACGAGCTCATCGATCTCATCGAACAGCGCGGCCGCGAGCTTGCCGCCGCCACAGAGCCAGATATCGAGGCCCTCTTCCTTCTTCAGCCCTTGCACCAGGCCGACCGGATCGTGCTCGACCACCTCGACGGCCGGGTCATCGATGGGGCCGAGCGTGCTGGACACGATGTACTGCCGCAGATGGGCGTACGGGCTGGTCACATCGACGGCCAGCGCGGGTTCGTAGGTGCCGCGCCCCATCACCAGGGTGTCGAACCGCCGGTTCGGAGCGTCCACATCCAGACCGATGTGCGGACGCACGTGGGTGGGCAGCGTTTCCGGGTAGTCCGTGCGCATCCAATCCCACATATCGTCCGGTACGGGGTAGAAATCGACCTCCCCACCCGGGCCCGCGATGTAGCCGTCGAGGGACATTCCGACGAAGTAGACGAGTTTTCGCATGGTGAACCTGCTTTCGTTGGTGATGCCGGTGGCTGTCAGTTCCGGCGGAACCAGGTGACCTGCGCACCGTTGCCGAATTCGCGGCGCGCGGTCGGGGTGAACAGCGTCGGCCGGAACTCGCCGGAGAACGCGGGGATACCGCCGCCCGCCACCACCGGGTAGCTCTTGACGATCATCTCGTCGAGCTCATCGAGCAGCTGCGCGGCCAGTTTGCCGCCACCGCAGAGCCAGATATCGAGGCCCTCTTCCTTCTTCAGCCGTTGCACGAGACCGACCGGATCGCTCTCGACCACCTCGACGGCGGGATCGTCGACGGCGCCGAGCGAGCTCGATACGACGTACTGCTTCATATGCGCCCACGGGCTGGTCACCCCGGCCGAGTACGCGGGTTCGTAGGTGCCGCGGCCGCAGATCACCGTGTCGCAATGCCTGTTCGGCTCGTCGAGCGACATGCCCACTTGCGAACGCAGGTGGGTCGGGACGAACTCCGGGTATTCGGTGTTGATCGAGTCCATCATCTGGGCATCGACCGGATAGAAGTCGTATTCACCGCCCGGACCCGCGATGTAACCGTCGAGCGAGACCGCGACGTAGTAGACAAGCTTTCGCATTCCAGTACCACCCAACCTGCTGTACTCTGTCTGTAGTGATTTGAAATGTAGTACTACGAATGGAGTGGTGTCAAGTGCGGACCAACCCGGAACGTCGACAGGCCCTGATCGACGGTGCGATCGAGGTGCTGGCCAGGGAGGGAGCGCGCGGACTGACCTTCCGGGCGGTGGATAAGGAGGCCGCCGTGCCCTCGGGTACGGCGTCGAACTACTTCGCCAACCGCGACGATCTGCTGACCCAGGCGGGTGCGCGGTTCTACGAACGGCTACAGCCGAGCCCGGAGACCATGGCCCAGCTGACCGACGGCCCGAAGGACCGCGCCAATATCGTCGAGCTGATGAAAGAGGTGGTCGGGCGGATCGAGGCGTTCCGCACCGGCTACCTGGCCCTGCTCGAACTCCGGCTGGAAGCGACCCGGCGCCCGGAATTGCGCGCCGTACTGACCGAGCGGGTGCGGGCCGATCTCGAATTCAACGTGCGCAACCACGTGGAATCCGGGATGCCCGGGGACGAGACGTCAGTGCGGTTGCTCTACCTGGCCCTGAATTGGCTGATCGTGGACCGCCTGACGCTGCCCGGCATCTTCACCGAAGAACAGAGCATTGAGCTGATCGAAGCGGCAGTGAACCGGCTGGTCGACGACGACGCGTGAGACGGACCTGGATCACACTCCACTGAATCCCTTGTGACGCCCATCACTCACGGTCGATAATGGGGCAATGATGGCGAATGTCGGAGACCGACTGCACGTGCACGGCCACGTGGTGGGGCAGAGCGATCGCCAGGGCGAGATCATCGAGGTCCGCGGTACGGACGGATCTCCGCCCTACATGGTGCGATTCGATGATGGGCACGAGTCGCTGGTGTATCCCGGCCCTGACGCGATCGTCGAACCGGCCAGCGCGGACTGAGCCCCACAATATCCAGCGGCGTGGGCTCCGAGGACCTCGCCGCGAACCTCTCCACCCTATTACCCGTGGGTAACGCTATATCCGAACCGAATCACACGGTTGACGGATCAGAAGGCGGCTGGGCAGAATCGGCCGAGTTGATCCGCCGGGGGGTGGAGGTATGGCATGCGTACGAAAACCGATATCCACTTTGCCGTGGACGCCACCCCGGCGCAGATATTCGAGGCCCTCTCGGCCATCGAAATGCTCCCCGAATGGGCGATGTACCAGGATGCCCGCGTCGCGACCCGCGACGAACACGGCAGACCGCGCCGGGTCTATGTCACCGCGGACGTCCTCGGCAGCACGGATCTGCAGGTCCTGGAATACGAATGGACCGCGAGGCGCTCGTCCTGGCAGGTCGTCGACAGCTCGCGGGGCATCGGGGGCGGCGGTTGGTTCGAGGTCTCCGAGGACGCCGACGAAACCCAGGTCTGGTACCACGCGGAACTGCATTCGCGGATCCCGCTGCCGGGCCTGCTGATGAAGCGGACCGTGCAGCGCTGGCACGAGACCGTGGTGCAGAACTTCATCGAATTCGCGGAGACTTACCCGCCGGAATCGCGCGATTATCAGGTCCTCTGACCGGCCGCCGACGACCCCGCGCCGAACGCAGGGCGAAATTTCGCCCTGGGAATAAGCAGGTCCCGTCGCACCGCATATGGGTGCGACGATGTGCACCATGATCGGTAGCAAGAGAGTTCGGTTCCAGCCGCAGACCGAGGACGGCTCGGTAACCCAGCTCGAGCTGTTCTTCGACCTCGTTCTCGTCTTCGCGTTCACCATGGTCACCGCCCTGGCGGCGGGAGAGACCACCGCCGAGAACATGGTGCGCGCCCTGCTGGTGCTCGCTGTCATGTGGTGGGTCTGGATCGCGTACTCCTGGCTGGGCAATGTGATCAAGGTCGACGAAGGCCTCACCCGACTGGCGATGTTCGCCGCGATGGGCGGCGGGCTGATCGCGGCGCTGACCATCCCCGAGGCGTTCCGCGATATGCCCGGCGGCTGGTTCGGTCCGCTGGTATTCGCGATCGCCTATATGGTGGTGCGCCTGATCCATCTCGGTGTCTTCATCATCGCCACTTCCGAGGATCGGCAGCTGCAAAGCCAGGTGACCAAATGGGGCCTCGGCTCGGTCGCCATCGGCACCACCCTGCTGGTGATCGCCGCGACGACCGAAGGCACCGCGCAGATCGCGCTGTGGATCGCCGCCATCGCGGGCGACATGCTGTGGACCATGTTCTCGGGCGAGGACTGGCGGGTGAACTCGGTCAGCCACTTCGCCGAACGGTACGGACTGATCATCATCGTGGCGCTGGGCGAATCGATCGTGTCGATCGGCATCGGGGTGGCCGGACTGCCCATCTCCTGGCCGATCGCGGTCGGCTCGCTGCTCGGACTCGCGGTCTCCGGCCTGCTGTGGTGGGCGTACTTCGATGTCGCCGCATTGTCGGTGGAGCACGAACTCGAGCAGGCGAGCGGCGAGCGGCAGATCAAGATCGCCCGAAACTGCTACACCTACTGGCATTTTCCGATGATCGTCGGCATCATCGGGCTCTCGCTCGGAATGAAGAAGGTGCTCTACTACGTCGGCGACGCCTCGCACCACACACTGAGCGACGCGCTGTACGGGATCCCGCTGTTCGCGCTCTACGGCGGCGTCGTGCTGTACCTGATCGCCCTCGTCGGCTTCAAACACTATGCGACCGGGAATATCACGGTGCCGCGCGTCGTCGCCGCGGTGGCGCTGCTCGCCCTCATCCCGCTCGCCTGCGCGCTTCCCGCACTGGCCGCGCTCACCCTACTGTGCGCCGTACTCGCGGCGATGATCGTCTGGGAGACGACCCGATACGCGCAGCCGCGCGAGGAGATCCGGCACAGCGTGCACTGAGTCAGGTGCCGCTCGGGGGTTTGGTGAGCAGGTGCCGGACCCGGTGCTCGTGCGGGGTCGGGCCGTAGGCCGACGGCGCGACCCGCACCCCGTTACCCACCGCCTCCCGGATCTGATCCACGTTCTCCCGGATCATGTCCGAGACCAATTCGTCGGTGCGCGGATCGGCCAGCACCTGGAGCACGATCCGGAAGCTGGTGTCGGCGATCAGCCGGATGATGTCGTCGTGGAACGGGATGTAGCGGACCTTGCCCGCCGCCGGATCGTTCTTGATCATCTCCAGGATCATCTCGTCCAGATCCACCCGGTTCTCCTCCAGCGCGGCGGCGATATTGCGGGTGTAGTGACCGGTGCGCAGCACATGCGCCACCTCGTCGAGTACGGCGATCGTCATCGGCCGCCTGATCACGTCGACGATGGTCTTGACGAACCGGTTCACCACCGCGGCGGTCACCCGGTCGCCGAAGGCGCGATCGGCGACCCGTCCGAGCCGGACCGCGATGACCACGATCCGCAGCAGCCGGAAACCACGGAAGAAGGGGCTGGTCACCGGGATCATGCCGAGCACTTCGTACCAGTAGATGAACGGGAAGGTCCACGACCAGCTCGCCCGGCGCCAGCGCCACAGGAACTCCGCCGCGAATATCGCGCATATGGAGTAGTCGAGGATCACGACTATCCGGTAGGTCTGGTCGGTGACCGGGAAGAAGGTGATCCACACGACCAGCACCACCGAAACCACGGCCAGCGCCAGCATCACCAGATCGGTCCAGAGCGCAGGCGGTTTACGGGTGGTCGCAGCTGCCACAGGAGGATCCCTTCAACGCCGAACGGTCTCGCCGAGAGTAATCCGTTTCCGCGGCGTGGTCCGGCGTTCGCACACCGCATGCGCGCCGGTCGGTGAACCGCGCGCGACCGCCGTCGGCTCGACCCGGCGTCAGCGACCCGCGCGGATGATGGCCTCGATATTGCGCTCGGCCAGCGCGGTGATGGTGAGCGACGGATTGACGGTGCCGGTGCTGCCGGGAATGGCGGCGCCGTCCATCACGTACAGCCCCGGATGTCCGTGCACCCGGCCGTAGCCGTCGGTGGCCCGGCCGAGCACCGCACCGCCCAGCGGATGCGCGGTGAACAGCGCGTTGGCGTCGTAGCCGAGGGCGCCGTATTCGACGAGGGCGTCCGCACGTTCGGCGACGCGACGGTCGACCGCGCGGGCCGCCGCCGTCGTCTCGTCGCGGTTCCGCGTCGACCAGGACAGGCCGACCGCGTTGGTCGCGCGGTCGTAACCGAATCGGGTGCGGGTGGGGTCGAGCACCATACCGAGTGAGGCGAGTGCGCCGGTTTCGAAGGGGATGCCGGGGATGTACCAGTTCTCCAAGGTGACCGGCACGGTCGTCTCGTCGAAGATCCGGCTGGCGCTGGGCACACCCTGGCCGAAACCGCCGACCGCGCTCGCGCCGCGGGCCAGCACGACGTCGCCGTTGGTGCCCCAGCCGTCGCCGATGTGCTCGTTGAGATTCGGCAGCGTGCCGGTCGCCTGGGCGCGAACCAGCAGTTCGGAGGTGCCGATCGAACCCGCGCCGAGGAAGAGCCGGTCGCAGGTGAGGGTGCGGGTGCCGAGCGACTGGCCGGTGGGCATCAGCTTGGTCACCGTCACCACGAAGCGTCCGCCCGCCTGCTGGGCGATGCTGTCGACCCGGTGGCCGGGGAAGATCGCCGACCGCCCGGTCTCCTGGGCGTATCGCAGATAGTTCTGGTTCAGATCGAACTTCGCGCCGTTGGAATTGCCGAGATTGCTGCGTGCCACGGTGGCGGACGGGCGGCTGGTGCCCGCTATTTCCGCGCGCAGGATGTCCCAGTTGAAGATCGAATCATTGGCCAGCGGTTGGTAGCCCGCCTTGCGCACCTGATCGTCCCAGGCGCGGGAATGTGTGAAGGGCGCCGCGCGGTACAGGTCCTGCGGAATCGGATTGAGCCGCAGCATCTCCCGCACCCGCGGGTAGTAGACGCGGTCGAGCTCGCCGTAGTCGACGACGCCGCCGAAGACGTGGTCGAAGAACCGGCGCTCCGGCGCCACCATGGCGCCGGTGAAGATCACCGAGCCGCCGCCCACCGCGGCAGCCCGCCACACATCGATCCCGGGATAGGTGGTGCAGTCGAGCACGCCACCGAAACTCGCGAAGTGCAACGGCACCTTGGTGACGCCGGTGAAGCTGGTGCGGTGCCAGAAGCCGCGACCGTCCGGCAGGTCGTCACCGGTGAAGACTTCCCGCCACGGATCGTTGGGCCAGCGCGAACCACGCTCGAGCACGGTATTGGCGACCCCGGCCTGCGCCAGCCGCAACGCGGTGACCGCGGCGCCGAAGCCGGAACCGATCACGATCGCGGGTGAATGCTCGGGTGGATCGGCAAGGGGGGCAAAGATTTCCGGAACCCAGCCGCGGAACAACGAGTCCCAGACCGGATCCGCCGCAGCAGGGCGAGCACCGTACGCCGAACCCACGACACCGAATACTGCCGCCGCACCGGCCGCCTTGAAAAAGGCGCGTCTATCCACCGGGCCACCTCCCTCATCACGCATGGCCGAGCGCAGACTACCGGTATTTCACAATTCGAACCACACCCCCGTCGCCACCTTCGGGGACCCGGTTTCCACCCCCTAGACGAGTGATTCCTAACGTCAGTGGTCGTAGGCGGTTAGTGATCGGCTTGTTGGGGCGCTGATGGCGTGGTTGTGCCAGATCGCGGCGGCCA
>NZ_JBFAHV010000043.1:150-37725 GCF_040654375.1 Nocardia sp. NPDC050710
GTCGCTCGTAAGACTCGCTCCGTGCGGGGCTGGGTTGGGAGCGGATAGTTGAGCGGCGGGTTTGCAGCCTGTGTGCTTTCGTCCGGGCGGTCGGGGTTTGCGACTGCGTCGCGTGTGCTTCGGCCGCTCGGTGGCGGGACGGCCGCGAACGGTCGCTCGTAAGACTCGCTCCGTGCGGGGCTGGGTTGGGAGCGGATAGTTGAGCGGCGGGTTTGCAGCCTGTGTGCTTTCGTCCGGGCGGTCGGGGCTTGCGACTTCGTCGCGTGCGCTTCGGCCGCTCGGCAGCGAGACGGCCGCGAACGGTCGCTCGTAAGACTCGCTCCGTGCGGGGCTGGGTTGGGGGCGGATGGTTGAGCGGCGGGTTCGTTGCCCGTATGTGTTGCGTCTGAGCGGTCGGGGCTTGCGACTTCGTCGCTGCGCTTCGGGCACTCGGCAGTGAGCTGGCTGTGATCGGGTTGTTCGTGAGACTCGGTCGGTGCGGGGCTGGTCGACGGTTGAGCAGCGTGTTCGCGGCCAGCATGTCTTGTGTCGGGCGGCCGAGGGTTGCGACTTCGTCGCGTGTGCTTCGGGCGCTCGGCAGTGAGCTGAGCTGGCTGTGATCGGGTCGGCCGTGAGACTCGCTTCGTGCGGGGCTGGGTTGGGTCCGGACGGTTGAGCAGCGGGTTCGTAGTCTGCATGGCTTGCGAGCGAGCGATTGGGACTTGCGACTTCGTCGTGTGTGCTTCGGGTGCTCGTTGGCGAGTTGGCCGTGATCGGTCGCTCGGCAGACTCGGCCCGTGCGGGGCTGGGTCGGCGGTTGAGCAGCGGGTTTGCGGCCTGCATGTCTTGCGTCGGAGCGGCCGGGACTCGTGACTTTGTCGCGGGCGCTTCGGCCGCTCGGCTGGACCCAATGGCCGCGCCTGCGCGCGGACGCGAGATCGTCGCTGGTAAGGCACGCTCCGTGCGGGGCTGGGCAGGGTGCGGAGGTGAAGGCCGGGTTGTGTTCATTGCTGCGGGCGGGTCGTCGTGGGACTCACTCCGCGGTGGTTGGGTGCGTTCGGTCGATGAGTTCCTAGCAGGGGTGGTGGGGTGACGGGTGGTCGTGCGCTCGACTGCCAGTAGTGGTGACCGGGGTGTCGGCGGTGATGTTTAGACTCGGTTGGCTGTTCTAAATCCCCGCCTGCGCTCAGGAGATGTCGATGTCCTCCCACCGTCCACCTCTCGCAGGACTGGCCGCGGTGGCCGGTGCCGACGCCGCGCTGCGGACCGTTGCCGACCTGGTGGGCAAGTCATCGGTGGAGTTGGTCGCGCCGTCCGCGGTGCGACCGTTCGTCGCGTCGACCATCGCGGCGAAACGGCCGCTGGTGATGGTGACGGCGACGGGGCGCGAGGCCGACGACCTGGCCGTCGAGTTGACGGAGATGCTCGGTGGCGCGGTCGCGCAGTTCCCGTCCTGGGAGACGCTGCCGCATGAGCGGCTGTCGCCCGGTGCGGACACGGTGGGACGCAGGCTGGAGGTGTTGCGGCGGCTCGCGCAGGATTACGGCATCGCGGAGCGATTCGATGAGGGGCGGCGGTCGAGCGACGGGCGGGCGGATCCGGTGTTCCCGGAGCCGCTACGCGTGGTGGTGACCACCGTGCGCTCGTTGATGCAGCCGATGGCCGCGGGGCTCGGCGATATCGAGCCGATCGTGCTGCGCATCGGCGCGGAGTTCGATTTCGACGAATTGCTCACGCGCCTGGTGGAATTCGCCTACACACGGGTCGACATGGTCGGCAAGCGCGGTGAGTTCGCGGTGCGCGGCGGCATTCTCGATGTTTTCCCGCCGACCGCCGATCATCCGGTGCGCGTGGAGTTCTGGGGCGACGAGGTGACCGAGCTGCGCCCGTTCGCGGTCGCCGATCAGCGCTCCCTCACCGATGTCGAGGTGGATGTCGTCGTCGCGACCCCGTGCCGGGAACTGTTGCTGACCGAGGCGGTGCGCGAGCGTGCCGCGGCGGTCGCGGTGGACAATGCCGCGGACGCGGCGCTGGTCGAAATGCTGGAAAAGCTGACCGAGGGCATCCCGGTGGAGGGGATGGAGGCGCTGCTGCCGGTGCTGCAACCCGGTGAGCTGCGGCTGCTGACCGAGGTGCTGCCCGAGGGCACGCATATCGTGCTCTGCGATCCCGAGAAGATCCGCACCCGCGCGGCCGACCTGGTGCGCACCGGCGAGGAGTTCCTCGAGGCGTCCTGGACCGCGGCCTCCTTCGGTGACGCCGCGCCACTGGGCGGGCACGGGCTCGATCTGGCGGCCTCGGGCTACCGCGCGCTGCCGGAGATCCACGAGAGCGCCGACCGGCACGGGCTGCCGTGGTGGAGTCTGAGCCCGCTCACCTCCGGTGATCCCGCCGAGGTGGTGCTTCCGGTGCTGGCCGGGCCCGCGGCCCGCGGCTCCGACGAACTGGTGGCGACCATCTTCGCCTCGCTGCGGGCGCATGTGGCAACCGGTGGGCGCGCGGTGGTGGTGGTCGCCGGTCACGGCACCGCGCAACGTGTGCTGGAGCGGCTCGCCGATGCCGAAGTGCCGGCCGCCGCACTCGGTACGGGCGCTGAACCGGCGGCCGGGGTGGTCGGCGTGCTCTGCGGTTCGCTGCACGACGGCCTGGTCTTCGACGACGCGGGCCTGGTGATCGTCGCGGAATCCGATCTCACCGGTAACCGGGTCACCGCACCCGCCGAGGGCAAGCGACTGCCGGCCAAGCGCCGCAATCAGGTCGACCCGCTGGCCCTGAACGCGGGCGATATGGTGGTGCACGACCAGCACGGCATCGGCCGGTTCGTCGAGATGATCGAGCGCACGGTCGGCGGGGCGCGCCGCGAGTACCTCGTCATCGAGTACGCACCCGGCAAGCGCGGCCAGCCCGGCGACCGGTTGTTCGTGCCGATGGAGTCACTGGACCAGCTCTCCCGCTACGTGGGCGGCGAAATGCCGAGCCTGTCCAAGCTGGGCGGCTCCGACTGGGCCAATACGAAACGCAAGGCGCGCAAGGCTGTTCGCGAGATCGCGGGCGAGCTGGTGCAGCTCTACGCGGCCCGGCAGGCCGCGCCCGGACATGCGTTCGGTCCCGACACCCCGTGGCAGCAGGAGATGGAGGACGCCTTCGCGTTCACCGAGACCGTCGACCAGATGACCGCCATCGCCGAGGTCAAATCCGATATGGAGAAGGCGGTTCCGATGGACCGCGTGGTCTGCGGCGACGTCGGATACGGCAAGACCGAGATCGCGGTGCGCGCCGCGTTCAAGGCGGTGCAGGACGGTAAGCAGGTGGTCGTGCTGGTGCCGACAACCCTGCTGGCGCAACAGCATCTACAGACCTTCACCGAACGGGTCGCGGGCTTCCCGGTCACCGTGAAGGGCTTGTCCCGCTTCACCGATCCCGCCGATTCGCGCCAGGTGCTCGAGGGTATGGCCGACGGCTCGGTCGATATCGTGGTCGGCACCCACCGCCTGCTGCAGACCGGGGTGCGGTGGAAGGACCTCGGCCTGGTGATCGTCGACGAGGAACAGCGCTTCGGTGTCGAGCACAAGGAACACATCAAGGCGCTGCGCACCCACGTGGACGTGCTGACCATGTCCGCCACCCCGATTCCGCGCACCCTGGAGATGAGCCTGGCCGGCATCCGCGAGATGTCGACCATCCTCACCCCGCCCGAGGAACGTCACCCGGTGCTCACCTACGTCGGCGGATACAACGACAAACAGGTCACCGCCGCCATCCGGCGCGAATTGCTGCGTGACGGCCAGGTCTTCTACGTGCACAACCGGGTGTCTTCGATCGATAAGGCCGCCAAGCGGATTCGCGATCTGGTACCGGAGGCGCGGGTGGTGGTCGCGCACGGTCAGATGAACGAGGACATGCTGGAGCAGACCGTGCAGGGCTTCTGGCAGCGCGAGTTCGACGTGCTGGTGTGCACCACCATCATCGAGACCGGTCTGGATATCTCCAACGCCAATACCCTGGTCGTGGAGCGCTCCGACGCGCTCGGCCTCTCCCAGCTGCATCAGTTGCGCGGTCGCGTCGGACGCAGCCGGGAACGCGGGTACGCCTACTTCCTGTACCCGCCGGAGAAACCACTCACCGAGACCGCCTACGACCGGCTGGCCACCATCGCGCAGAACTCCGATCTGGGCGCGGGCATGGCGGTCGCCATGAAGGATCTCGAGATCCGCGGCGCGGGTAACGTTCTGGGCGCCGAGCAGTCCGGTCACGTGGCGGGCGTCGGTTTCGATCTGTACGTGCGGCTGGTCGGCGAGGCGGTGGAGGCCTACCGGGCCGCCGCCGACGGTAAGCCGATCACCACCGAGGAGGTCAAGGAGGTCCGCATCGACCTGCCCGTCGACGCGCACATCCCGCCCGACTACATCGCCAGCGACCGGCTCCGCCTGGAGGCGTACCGCAAATTGGCCGCCGCCCAGGATGATTCGGCGCTCGCCGCCGTCGTCGAAGAGCTGGTCGACCGCTACGGCCCGCTGCCGGTCGAGGTCGGTCGCCTGGTCTCGGTGGCGAAGCTGCGGCTGCTGGCCCGCGAATACGACGTCACCGAAATCGCCGTCACCGGAACCACACTGAAGATCTCGCCGCTGCTCGGCATGCCCGATTCCAAGCAGTTGCGGCTCAAGCGGCTCTACCCGAGCGCGGGCTACAAGGCGGCCAGCGGTGTGGTGCAGCTGCCGCTGCCCCGGGTCGAGGACAGCGTGGGCGCGGACCGGGTGCGCGATGTGCAGCTGCTGCAATTCGTGGCCGATCTGCTGCTCGCATTGGATGGAAAAGCCCAGGGCGCGGTGGATCTCACCGTCGCGACCGAGACGTCGCCGAGCCGATGAGTCCGGACCGCGACGCGGCCGGGGGGCGGCACGCCGACACGGGCAACGGTCGTAGCGATGCCGCCGGGCCGACCGATGCGGACGGGGCGTCGGCCCGATCGGTGCCGGACCACACCGATACCGCGCTGGTCGCCGCCGGTCTGGCCGATGCCGTCGAGGTGATGGACCGGTTGTGGAGCTTCGGGGGCTGGGAGGTCACCCAAACCCACGACTCGCTGCGCCCCTATCTGCTCGAGGAGACCTACGAACTGCTCGACGCCATTCAGCACGACGATGCCGAGACCATCAAGGAAGAACTCGGTGATCTTCTGCTCCAGGTTCTCTTCCACTCCCGGATCGCGCAGGCCGCGGGGGAATTCACCGTCGATGACGTCGCCGCCGCCCTGGTCGCCAAACTCGTCAACCGCAGCCCGCATCTGATCGACTCGCCGATCGACCCCGGCGCCACCGTGGCCGAGAAGATCGCCGCCCAGGAAGCCGCCTGGGAGGAGCGCAAATCCGCCGAGAAATCCCGCCGGTCCTGCCTCGACGGCATCGCCATGGCGCAACCCGCGCTGGCGCTGGCCGAAAAGGTGGTCGCCCGCAGCGCGAAGGCGGGCCTGCCCGCCGATCTGGTGCCGGATGACCTGCGCATTGTCCACCTCGGCGGCCCGGACAGCGCGGAAGAACGCCTCCGCAAGGCCACCTTGGCCTTCGCCGCCGCCGTCCGAACGGCCGAGGACGCCGCCGAGGCGGACCGCGGGCAACGCTCGCCGCTCTCCGGTGCTGACTGGCGCAGGTACTGGTCCTGACCGCGGCGCGGTGTGGCGAGGGGAGCCTCACCTGCGGGAACTCGGCGCGGAGGCAGCCGCGGGGCGCGTAGCGTTGGCCACAAGAGTCGGCTGGCGGGCGTTGGGTGTGCGTCGGGGTGCGGCGACACCGGTGCGGCCCGGGATCGGGAGGTATCGGATGCTGAGTGTGTTTTCGTCGCCGGGGCACTACGTGCAGGGGCGCGATGCGACGGCGGCGCTCGGCGCGCAGATGGTTCGGCTCGGGATCGGCGGGCCGGTCACGATTGTCGCGGGCGGGAGTGCGCATCGGCTGCTGACCGATGTCTGGCAGCGGTCGCTGACCGAGGCGAAGATCGACTTCACCGTGCATCGTTCCGGCGGTGAGTGCAGCCGCGCCGAGATCGACCGGGTCACCGCGGCGGTACGGCAGAGCGGCAGCACCGTGGTGCTCGGCGCGGGCGGCGGCAAGGTGCTCGATACCGCGCGTGCGGTCGCCGATGATCTGGGGCTGCCGATGATCAGTTGCCCGACAACGGCTTCCAGCGATGCGCCGTGCAGCGCGCTGTCGGTGATCTATACCGAGGACGGACAGGTCGAGAGCTATCAGCTCGGTCACCGCAATCCGGCGCTGGTGCTGGTCGACACCTCGGTGATCGCGCGGGCGCCGTCCCGGCTGCTCGCCGCGGGCATGGGTGACGCCCTGGCCACCTGGTTCGAGGCGCGTACCTGCACGACGGCGCATGTGCGCAATATGCGCGGCGGCGCCTCCACCCGCAGTGCCACTGCCCTGGCCGAATTGTGTTACCGCACATTGCTCGCCGACGGATCGCACGCACTCGCGGCCGTCCGCGCCCGGACCGTCACGCCCGCGCTCGAGCGCATTGTCGAGGCGAACACCCTGCTGTCCGGCCTCGGATTCGAATCCTCCGGTCTCGCCGCCGCGCACGCCGTCCACAACGGCCTCACCGCCGCCCCACCGACTCACGCCTACCTGCACGGCGAGAAGGTCGCCTTCGGCGTCATCACCCAACTGGTCCTCGAAGGCGCACCGTCCGACGAGATCACCACGGCCCTGGACTTCTGCGCCGAGGTCGGCCTCCCCACCACGCTCGCCGCACTGGGCCTGGCCGATCCCGACCACGCAACCCTGTCCGCCATCGCAACCCGCGCCACGGGCCCCGACGAGACCATCCACAACGAGCCGTTCGACGTGGACGCGCCGATGGTGCTCGACGCCATGCGCGCCGCCGACGCCCTCGGTACCGCCGCGGCGCGTTGATCGGCCGGTGTCTCCGGTCCGCTCTCGACGCCGGATCCACCGTCAGGCGTCTCACGGCCGGACCCGCCGGGAACTTCGAGGGTGCCTATGAGCTGGAACAATGGTGAACCGCGCGGCAGGTGACCGGCGCGTACGACCGACGAGCGGAAGGATGTCGACTATGGGCGGCCCCTCGGAAGCGCGGGAGCCGGACGCGGGATTTTCCGTCGATGGGCCGCGCGCGGGGAATGGTCCGCGCACGTGGAATATGCCGCCCGCGATCGAAGGTAAGCGCGCCACCCAGGAGCGCAGTAGGTCGAGTAAGCGCCGCATCCTCGACGCCGCGGTCACCGTACTCGCCGAGGAGGGCTACGCCAAGGCGACCACCGTGCGAATCCAGCGGCAGGCCAATGCCTCTCGCGGTGGTCTGCTCCATCATTTCCCGTCCCGCGATGCCCTGCTCGTGGCAGCGGTGCACCACCTCGCGGTGGAACGTTTCCGGGACCTCGGCGCCCGCACCGACTGGCCCGCCGACCCGCGCGAGCGGATTGCCGCCGCGATCGACACCCTGTGGGCCACCTACGCCCAGCCGTACTTCTGGGCCTCCATCGAACTGTGGATCGCCGGTCGCGCGCACGAGGAACTGCGCACCGCCTTGGTGCCGCAGGAACATGCCATGGGCGCGCTGGTGCGCTCGTGCACCGACGGCTTCTTCGGTCCGCAACTCTGCGCGAACTCGTCCTATCCGATGGTCAGGGAGATCTTGAACACCAGCATGCGCGGTGTGGCGCTGACCTACGCATTGGAGCCGCGCGATCCCCGCACCGATCCGCACATAGCGGACTGGCAGACCCTCGCCTGCCGGTTGCTGCTCGACAACCGGGTGTGAGCTGCCCGCGAAGTGTTAACACGGAGCGACTCGACACCGAACTCTCATCTACCCGCAAGCATGTTGTCACCGTGCGTCGGGAAACCCTTCGGTAGGCCTTCGCTATTCTGGCGTTGGAACCCCGAAGCCAATGGCGGGCAACCGCCGGGAGGGACGTTCGGTCCGGTGCCCATCAGCAGAGTCGCGGAGCACCCGCGGCCGAACCACGTGTTGTTCCACTTCAGCGACACTCATTTGATCGCCGGTGACGGCGCGCTCTACGGCGCGGTCGACGCCGACGAGCGGCTGCGGCAGTTGCTGGATCAGGCCGCGGCCGCCCGCATCCGGCCGACAGCGATCGTGTTCACCGGCGACCTCACCGACCGGGGTGAGCCGGAGGCCTACGACAAGTTGCGCGCCATCGTGGAACCGTTTGCGCGGCATGTGGGGGCCCCGATCGTATGGGTCACCGGCAACCATGACGATCGCGCCGCATTGCGGCGCGGACTGCTCGACGAGCGCGCGTCGACGGCGCCGCTGGACCGGGTGCACATGATCGATGGATTGCGCATCATCGCCCTGGACACCTCGGTGCCGGGCTACCACCACGGCGAGCTCACCGACGACCAGCTGGCCTGGCTGCGCTCGGTGCTGGCCGAGCCCGCGCCGTTCGGCAGCATTCTGGCCATGCACCATCCGCCGGTACCGTGTGTGCTCGACCTCGCCGTCACCGTGGAACTGCGCGAGCAGCGCAGGCTGGCCGACGTGCTCGACGGCAGTGATGTCCGCGCGATCCTGGCCGGGCACCTGCACTTCTCGACCTACGCGACCTTCGCGGGTATCCCGGTCTCGGTGGCGTCCGCCAGCTGCTACACCCAGGATCTCGGTGTCGCCGCGGGCGGACTGCGTGGCCGCGACGGTGCCCAGGCCTTCAACTACGTGCACATCTACCCGGATACCGTGGTGCATTCGGTGGTTCCGATCGATCGAGGACCGACCGTCGGCGACCCGGCAACGCCGGTGGAGGCGGCGCGACGACTGGCCGAGGAAGGTATCGTCATCCCGCCCGCTACCCGCATCCCGCACGTCATGCGGCGTCCGCAGCCCACCCCCGAGTCGGATGACGAGGCGGTGCGCTGATCGGTCAGGCCGCGCCGGGCTCCGATTCCGCGATGGCGCTGTGCGGTACCAGCCCGATCCGCTCCCACGGGGCGGGGTCCGGATAGTAGTCCGCCAGGAACTGCGAAACCGCCTGCACCCGTTCGGCTTCGGTGACCTCGGGAAAGCTGCCGTCGTTCAGGCAGAAGAAGTCGACGTCGCGCCGTTCCGCGAGCCCGGCCAGCAAGGCGAGCCCGGCGCGACCGGTGGTATCCACGTATCGCATGCGCGCCGATTCCTGCGGTACCGCGCGGCCGGTCAGCAGCGCGTAATAGTGGTACAGCGAGTTCGTAACAGAAATGTCGGTGGCGGAACGGAATCGACTGGCCCTGGTGCGCGCGAAGTCGCCGCCGAACTCGTCCTCCATTTCCAGTAGTACGCTGCGCCGCAACGGGACCGGGGTGTGCTCCAGATGCCGCGTGATGACGTGCCCGAAGCGTTCGGCGAGCAGTGCGCGGTTCACCCGGGCGGCGTTCTCGAATCCGCTGCGCCGCTCGTTGTTTCGTCCCGGCCCGATCCGGGTGTCGGCCTCGATGAAGCGGCTGATACCGGCCGGGGTGAAGAACATCGAAGGCCGCGTCGGGCGGGCGAAGAACATATCGTCGTTGGAGTAGAGGAAGTGCTCGCTGAGTCCCTCGATATGCTGGAGTTGGCATTCCACCGCATGGGAATTGAAGGTGGGTAGTTCGCTGGTGTCGCTGAAGTGATCCACCGCCCGCACCACGGTGACCGCGGGGTGGTCGGCAAGCCATTCCGGGACCGCGGAGTCGGTGGCGATGAAGATGCGGCGGATCCAGGGCGCGTTCTTGTGTACCGACCGCAGCGCGTACTTCAACTCGTCGATCTGCCGGATGCGGGCGTCCGCGTCGTCACCCTCGCCGACCACCACCTGTGCGAGCATTCCCGAACGGCGAGCACGGAATTCGGGATCGGAGCCGTCCACCCAGGAGAAGACGATGTCGATATCGAAGTCGACATCGGTCGGATGCGGGGCGAACATATCGGTCAATGTCGGCCAGTTGCGGTCGAACAGCCGGACTTCGGTCCGTGTCACATCGGCGAGGTCGAAGACGCGGCGGGTCAATGCGTTCGGTCGTGGGCATTCGACCGTGTCGCCGTGGTATTCCCACAGTTCGAGTTCGATGTGATGCGCCGGATCGGCATCGCGGCCGAGCCGGAAGACGTTGTATCGCACCTCGGCCCAGGCGAATCCGGCGGCCTGCGCGGCCGCGAGCACCCGCTGCACCATGGTCCGGTGGGCGGCGTCGACGGCCAGCACCAGCCGGTGCCCGCAATCGCGCACCAGCAGGAACGGGATCTCGGCCACCGCCAGTTCGGCCCGTAGGTAACCCAGATCCGTGCTCATCGTGTCCGAAACCACCAGATTGCTCGCCGTCGGCCGGGCGACCATATCCACCATCCGGGGGTCCGCTGCTCCCATATCCACCATGCTCATCTCCCCATCCGTCGGGTCGTTCGATCGGCATATGCCGGGGCACCGCGCCGGAAATCGGACGGCGACCCCGCCGACGTGTGTGCGTCGGCCGGGGGCGCCGCGTCCGGCGCGGTCGTAGTCAGGGATTGGGGACGGTGCGATAAGGCAGGAACGAATTGGTCGTTCGATGTCCAGGCGATCGGTTCAGCATTTCGTTCTCACCTCACTCGCGTTCAGACGCTCATGTGTCATTCGGGGAGGTGCTGATCCGGGTCCGCGGCAGGTCGACCGAGCGCGGGTGGGATCAACACGCAGGGCCGGACAATCATCGGCCGGCGAAGACATGAACTCCTGATGAACAGGGCGTTCCTACGAATGATGCATCCGATGTCGGCGTCCGTCAATCGGAAACGCGACCGGTGTCCCGGACAGGATGGGCGCGAACCCCACTCGAGTCCAACTTAGGCTAGCCTAGCCGAAGTATGACCTGATCCCGGCGCTCGCCGGACGGTGTGGAAGGAGTAGGCGCGATGCGGGTTGTGATTCTGTTCGGTTCGGAAATGGGAACCGCCGAGGGCGTCGCGGACGGCGTTGCCGCGGAATTGTCCGGTGCCCACGATGTGTCGGTCTACGACATGACCGACTTCGATGTCGATGATCTGGACGCGCACGACTTCCATGTCATCGTCTGCTCGACCTACGGCGATGGCGAATTGCCCACCGGCGCGGAACCGTTTTTCGACGCGCTCGATGCGCGCGCACCCGATCTGACCGGGTTGCGTTTCGCGGTTTTCGGACTCGGCGATTCGGTCTACGGCGACACTTTCAACCGCGGCGGTGAGATTGCCGCGGAGCGGCTGACCGACCGCGGTGCGACCCAGGTCGGCGAGCACGGGCGTCACGACGCATCGACCGGGGTACGCCCCGGGGAGATGGCTCGCGACTGGGCGCGCGCACTGCCGATCCTCGTGTTCGCCTCCGCGCGATAATCACCCGGAATCACTTCGGACAAAGAGCGCAGCGCCAGCGACGAAGGGGCGCAGCGCCTTAGACTGCTGGGGTAGCGCGGCACAGCCCGTCGCGCGCGACGATCCATGAGGTGACGAAGATGGCAGCCGGAGTGAGCCCCGCGCAACAAGACCACTCGACCGATCATCCCGAACTCGATGTCCTACCCGAATGGCCCCTGGAAACGATTGCGGTACTGGTCACCACCGATCCCGCACCCCATGCGATTCCGGTCTCCTGGCCTGTGCGCGCCGGTGACCGGAGCATCCTGCTCAGCCTCAAATTCGATCGCGGTTCCCTGGCCCGGCTGCGCGAGCGGCCCGGAGTGGCACTGCTGATTCTCGGCGGTGGCAATGTCGCGCTCTGTGCGCGCGGCACCGCCCGTGTGGTCGCCGAGGAGATGCCGGACGCCGCGGATTACGTAGCGGTGCGTATCGATGTCGAGGTGATCGATGACCACCGGCAGTCCGCGTTCGAGGTGGCCGACGGTATTCAGCGCACGGTCCTCGACCCGACCGAATTGCAAGCGTTGCGGGGCCGGGTGGCCACGTTGCGCGAGTGGGCCGATAATTCCGACTGAGCCGAGACCGCAACAAGGCGGGCACCAAATAAAAACCGGCACAACAACAACGGAACAGCGGTAATAATCGTGAAGAAAGGCGGCGCGGACGCGCCGAGCGGAAGGGGATCATGAGCGTCACACTGGCCAAGGGCGGAAATGTTTCGCTGTCGAAGCAGGCCCCGAACCTGACCAAGGTTTCGGTGGGACTCGGCTGGGACGTGCGCACCACCACCGGGGCGGATTACGACCTCGATGCGAGCGCGCTCGCCACCGGACCGAACCTGAAGGTGCTGTCGGATCAGCACTTCATCTTCTACAACAACCTGCGCTCGCCGGAGGGCACCATCGAGCACACCGGTGACAACCTCACCGGTGAGGGTGAAGGCGATGACGAGACGATCAATGTCGACCTGGCGGCCACGCCTCCGACGATCACCAACATCTTCTTCCCGGTCTCGATCCACGACGCCGACGCCCGCGGCCAGTCGTTCGGTCAGATTCGCAACGCCTTCATCCGGGTGGTCGACGCCTCGACCGGCGCGGAGCTGGCCCGCTACGACCTGACCGAGGACGCTTCGATCGAGACCGCAATGGTTTTCGGCGAGTTGTACCGGCACGGCGGTGAGTGGAAGTTCCGTGCCATCGGCCAGGGCTACGCCTCCGGTCTCGCGGGGATCGCCCGCGACTACGGTGTGAATATCTGAGATAGCCGGTACTGTCGGTCGGCTCAGCGTATGCGCCGACCGGCTGCCAGCTGCGCGGCCGCCGCGATATCGGCGCGGGTCTTGGCTTTGATCGCTTGCAGCACACCGAGGTCCGGCAGCCCCGCCCAGCGCTCCCCGAACAGTTCGGGGAGATCCGAGTAGTGCAGTACGCATTCGTCGACGCCGGCCTGCGCGCAGGCCGCGACCAGGTCGGCGTGCAGGTATCCGGCGACCGCGGTCGTGACGCCCGCGGCCCGCGCCGCGGTGGCGATCTGCTCGATGGCGCGCACCAGCGGCGGTGTGGGGCGCACCGGCCGCAGCTCGGCCCGCGTCTGTGCGAGCAGCAGCGACGACAGATCGTTGCAGCCGATCACCACCCGGGACACCCCGGTGGCCAGCACCCGATCCAATTCGACCAGCAGCGACGGCACTTCGATCATCGTCGCGACCGGGCAGTCGCCGACGACCTGCCGGGTCTGCTCGATCGCCCATGCCAATTCGTCCACGTAGGTGACGAACGGAAAGATCACTCCGATCTCCGCGCCCGCCCGCCGCGCCCGGGCGATGCCCGCCAATTCGGCGACGAATGCGTCGGGAAATCGGCGCGAGCGGCGGATCCCGCGCAACCCGACCAGCCGTTGCGACTCGACGATGATCTCCTCGACACCGTCCAGCACATTGCATTCGGCGGTGTCGGCCTCCATGGTGCGGTACCAGATGGTGCCCGGCGCCTGCGCGGCCAGCTCCGCCAGGTACGGCTCCAGATATTCGGTGACCGATTCGTCGGTCGGATACCTGCCCGCGGCCCGGAATACGTATTCGCCGCGCACCAGACCGATGCCGTCGAAGTGTTCCAGGAGATCCGCGGAGACTCGCTCATAGCTCAAGGCCAGGGATTGCCGCATTTCGGACAGTCTACCAAGCGACCCCGCCGGATCCGGATTATCCGGGGCTGGAAAGGGTTTCGGGCATCAGCTGCGGTACGGCCCGTTCCTCGGTGTCGAGCAGCGCGAAGTAGCGGCGCAGCATCAGCGTGGCGGTGGTGGCCAAGCCCGCGGTCAGACCCCACCAGACCCCGGCGGCGCCGAGACCGAACGGGAACGCGAGCAGCAGGGCGCTGGGCAGGCCGACGAGCCAGTAGCCGATCAGCGACAACCGGAAGCCCGCGTTGGTGGCCTTCAGCCCGCGCAGCAGGCCGGTGCCGATGTTCTGCGCGGCATCGAAGAACTGGAGCACGATGCCGATCAGCAGCAGGGTGTGCGCGATCTCGATGGTGGCGGTGTCACCGGGCTCGAGGAATGGCCGCAGCACAAGATTCGGCGCGACGGCGTAGACCACGCCGGTCACGGCGGCGACCACCGCCACATGTCGCAGCGCGAGCCAGGCCAGCGCCCGCGCGTGACTGTATTCGTCGCGCGCGACCGCGTGACTCACCAGGATCGACGCACCGTGCGACAGTCCGATGGCGACCTGGAAGACGATGTAGATGATCTGGTAGACGACATTGTGCGCGGCCAGCGCCGCGGGCCCGAAGCTGCCCATCACCAGGGCGAGCACCGAGAACATGCCCGCCTCGGAGCCGTAGGTGAGTGCGATCGGGGTACCCAGCTTCAGCTCGGCCCGGACCGTCGAACGGTGCACCGGCCACGGCCGGATGGCCAGTGTCCGGCCGAGTTCGGCGTCGTGGTGCACCATGGCCCAGAAGACGCCGAAGGTGATCAGGAAGACCAGCGAGGTCGCGACACCGATGCCGGTCAGCCCGAGTGCGGGCAGTCCGGCCCAGCCGTGCATGAGGGCAAGCGCCAGCACCAGATTCAGCGCGACCGAGCCCAATGTCACCAGCAGTAACGCCTGCGGACGCTGCATGCCGACGGTGTACTGGCGCAGCACCTGGAACCATAGGCAGGGCAGCAGGCCGGGCGCCAGCGCCACCATCAGCGGTCGCGCGTCGGCGAGCACGCCCGCGTCCTGGCCGAGCCACTGCAACGACCAGCCGAGGCCGATCAGCAACACCCCGCCCAGCAGACCGGCGAGGGTGGCGATGAGGAAACTCGATCGCACCACATCACGCACCTCGTTGTCGGCCGAGTCCCCGCGTTTGCCCGCGGCGCTGACCGCGCCCGCGATCTGATTACCGGTGCCGGTGATCAGTCCGACGCACATGGTGCGGATCTGGTTGAACAGCACGATGGCCAGCCCACCCGCGGCGACCTGGCGAACCCCCAGCGTGCCCATCAGCGCGATGTTGGTGGTGGACACCGCGATCTGCGCGAGCTGGGTCAGCGCGATCGGCGTCGCCAGCGCGGTGAGCCGCCGCCCGTCGGCGCGGAAGGCGGACAGGTTCACCCGGCCACCTCCGCGCGCCGGACCCCGCTGACCTGCGATTGTTCCGTCGTGGCACGCCACACGCCGGGGGTTGTCACGGGACTCATCGCACCTCTCCGTCGGCCGAGCGGTATGGGATCGCTTTGGTTATCCAAACCTAAACAGGTGATCGTTTCGTATGCGCCGGGTGTTGCGCAACGGTGACCGATCAGACGCCGTGCCGTGCGCAGGGTGCCGTGCCTCATCGCACCTCGACCAATTGCGTTCGGCGGGTAGCCGGGGCGTAGCGCTCCAGCAGCGCGGCGACCTCGCGCTCGGTGGCGGCGTCGAGCAGGTCCCGGTCGTTCATCCAGTCGTCGTCGAAGACGGTGTCCAGATACTTCTCGCCGCCGTCGCAGACGATGGTCACCACCGTCGAGCCGGGCGGGAATTCCTCCAGCCGGGTGAGCCCGGCGTATACCGAGCCGCCCGCGGACCCGCCGATCATCAGACCCAGCTCGGCGGCCAGGGCGCGGGCGGTGGCGAAGGCGGCCGCATCGGAGACCTTGACCCCCTCGTCGAGCAGCGAGTAGTCGACCGCCGTGCCGATGGTCGCGCCCGGCGGGGTGCCGGTACCGGACTGCCAGTACGGTCCGCCGGGCCCGCCGAAGGCGATCGAGCCCACCGGTTCCACACCGATCACATGCGGCGGGCAACCCAACTGCCGCAGCCTGGTCGCGGTGCCGAACAGCGAACCGCCGGTGCCGACCGCGGACAGCAGGATGTCGACCCGTTCCACATCCTCCAGCAATTCCTCGGCCACGGCGTAGTAGCCGACCGCGTTGGCGTCGTTGTTGTGCTGTTCGGTGAAGTACGCGTCATCCAGCCCGGCGGCCATCGCCTCGGCCAGGTCCTCTCGTGCCGAGGTGGCGAGATTGTCGTCGTCCTCGTCGGCGACGAACACCAATTCCGCACCCATTGCCCGCATCGCGCGCAGTTTGTCCTTACAGGCGTGATGATCGACCACTGCGGTAAAGCGATACCCACGTTCGGCGGCTACCACCGCCAGACCGAGCCCGGTGTTCCCGGACGTGGACTCGATAATATGCCCGCCATCGCCCAGCAAACCTCTCCGTTCGGCATCGAGCACCATCTCGCGCGCCATCCGGATCTTGGCCGCGCCCGTCGGATTGAACTGCTCCAGTTTGAGCAGCAGCCGGGTGCCGGTCGCGGTGGTCGCCAGTTCGAAGAGCGGAGTGCGACCGATCAGGTCCGTCACGCGCGTGACGAGCGGCATGAATATCTCCTCATTTGTATTCGGGTGCGGTCCGGACCGCGCGGGGCTGTGCGTTGGCGGTGCGGTGCGCCGGGGTGAAGTGCCGGTTATCCGGCGTCGAGCGTCCAGCGCAGCCGGTCTCCCGGTCCGTCGTGCAGCACGACCTTCGGGGGGATCGGTAATTCGTGAAATGCCGACTCGTTCGAATCCATTTGGTAGCCAGCGGTATTCGGGTAGATCAGCAGATCGCCGACGGCGGCGGGCCGCGCGAGCGGGATGCGGCGCCAGCTCAACATGTCGGATTCCAGGCAGCTGGCGGCGCCGACGCAGGTCGGCGTCGGCTCGCCCGGACGATCCGGCCAGAGCACCGGATCGGGCAGATATTCGCTGTCGAACCACTGCTCGGACAGGCTCAGGCTGGTGCCGTCGACGGTGAGCAGCCGGTAGGGCCGACCGTGCGCGTGCCGGGTCTTGCTGCCCTGGACCCGGAACACGGTGGATCCGGCGCGGTCCAGCAGGGCGCGGCCGGGTTCGATGGCGACACGGATGGCGTTGTCGCGCAGTCGCCGTGCCAGGCCGTCGTGTCGCAGGATCGCTGTCAGCATCGCGGGACCGGGCGCCGGGAAGTGGTACGGGTAGTACGAGTCGAAGGATTTGCCGGAATGGAACCAGGTTCGGTCGGCCCGCGCGGTGAATTCGGTCCACGTGTCGGCGGACAGATAGTCGACGCCGAAACCGCCACCGATCGAGATGGTCCCGGCATCGTGGCCGACCGCTCTGGCCGCCAGGCAACGTTCGATCAGCGCGATCGCCTGTTCCGCGCGGGCGAGTGGATCATAGCCGGACAGGTGGAAACTGAAGCCCGCCAACCGAACCGGGCCCTCCGGGTCGATCAGGGCGACCGCGCGTTCGAGTTCGGTCTCGGTCATGCCGAAGCGGCTGGCCGAGGCGGTGGGCAGGACACGCAGCAAGACCCGGGCCGGGCCGGTGGTGCTCGCGAGTGCGGTCAGCCGGTCGAGTTCGTCGACACCGTCGAGGGCGATCAATGCGCCGTGCCGCACCGCGAGCCACAGCAGGTCGTCGGATTTGGCCGGGCCGGTCACCATCAGTTCGGCGCCGCGCACGCCATGTGCCAATGCCGCCGTCAGCTCTCCGACACTCGAAATATCCACGCCCGCGTCATTTTCCGCGCAGGCTCGGGTCACCGACGCGGCCTTGTTCGCCTTCTTGCCGTAGTAGACGCCGCCGGCGACGCCCGCCCGCTCGAATGCCGCGCGAAATCCGCGGATGTTCTGCGCCACCCGCGGCGGGTACATGACGTGGAACGGGCCTCCGATCGCGAAGGCGATGTCGCCCAGCAGATTCGGATCATCGAGCAGGCGCCGCTCCCACGGGTCGCGGTGGGCGGGCATGGGTACCGCGCCGATATTCGTGGCGGCCGTGGCGTCGGCACCCATCAGGGTGGTGTCGCTCCGCCGCGTCCGCGCGCCGTCGTCGTCTAGCACCACCGTGGTTCTCCGCTCCGGCGGTACCGGCGCACGCGGGGAGGGTGTGACCACCCGGATTCCGGCGTGCGCCGCGACGACGGGTCGACTAGTCCCACAGGGGCACCTCCGTGCCGCGTCCCTCCGCGATCGCGCGCTCGGCGAGGGCGTGGGCGACCGCGATATCGGTGAGCACCAATCCGCTGTTGTAGACGAAGATCTTCTCCTCATCCGAGCGTCGCCCGACGGTCCGGCGATTCAGGATCTGCGGCAGCTCCGCGTCCACCGCGCGCAACCTGCCGTCCGGCCCGGCCATATCGGTGCCGGTCAGCTGCATCTGCTCAGCGCTGGTGGCGATTACCCGATCCGCGTCGACGAGGGTCGAGGGCGCCAGTCCGTAGCCGACCAGCACGACCACCGAACCCGGTGCGAGATCCTCGGATTCGAGCGCGACCTCGGTGCCGGGGCCCGCGGCGGCGAGCACGACATCGGCCGCCGCGGCCGCCGCGCGCGGATCCGAGACCGTCTCCAGGATGGCGTGCGGGCTGTGCGCGGCGAGTTGGCGGTGCACCGCCTCCAGCCCTTCCGGGTGGGTGCCGTAGAGCATCAGCTTGCGCAGCTGCGGATTCGCGGCAAGCAAGTGCGGCAACGCATTCCGGCCCTGGGTGCCGGTGCCGATCAGCAGGACGCTCTCCGCGCCGCGCCGAATGGTCTCGCGTACCAGCAGTGCCGAGACGGCCGGGGTGCGCAGCGCGCCGACGCGGGCGCAATCCATCATCGCGATCGGCGCGCCGGTGGCGTCGTCGTACAGCGTGATGGTGGTGTAGTACCGCTTGGTGCTGCGATCGTGGCCGGGATCGAATTTGTACGAGGTCTTCATCGCCACCACCCGGCGCCGGCCGTCACGGCCGAGCATCGCGTACGCCACCGACCAGCCGTCCGGATTGGCGACGCTGAGTTTGCGTGGGTTATCCGAATCTCCCGCCGCGAAGGCCAGATACGCGTCCTCGACCGCGCGCACCACATCCGCCGGCGTAATCGGAACGTCGGCGAGGTCACTTCGGCTCAGCACGCGTAGTGGCGTGGCTCGATCACGAGTGTTCAACGGTTCCTCGATCATCTGCTGTTGTATCCCGCTCTGCTACCACCCGGGATGGCGTGCGCTGTGCCCGCGCCCGGAACGGGGCGACTATCTGTTGCCCATAGCCATTCTCGTCGGCCTCTTCGGCGCGACGCCGTCGTTCGGGCAGGCGGATATTGACGCGCTTGAGCCAGCGGTCGGTGCCGTCGTAACGCGCGGTGAACGGTACCCGACCGTGCACCGCCACGTCATTGTCGACCAGCAGGAGTTCGCCGGGTTCGAGGGCGGCGGTCACGCAGACTCGCTCCAGTTCGGCGGTGAGATGGGCGTAGGCGCAGCGGAACTCGGGATCGGCGTCGTCGAGCGGGGTGTAGGCCGGATCGTAGCGCAGGGTCAGATCCGTACTGTGGCTGCGGGATTCGCTCCACACCGTCGGCAGCGGGGCGGCCGCATAGCGCTGATGACCGTCGCCGTAGGAGACGTCGGGCAGGATCGGCAGGGTAGGTGTGCTCAGCAGCCGGTGCTGCTCGGCGCTCAGTTCGACCTGCCGGACCGAGGACACGGTGGTGCCGACGTTATCCGGATTGCGCAGGCAGCCCAGCATCAGCAGGTTGGCTCGGTCGGGGTGGAAGGCGTCCTCGGTGTGCGGACTGAGCAGGGTTTTGCTGCTCGCGCCGGACTGCTCGTGCTCGTGGCCGGGGGAGGGCAGGATGTTGTTGACCAGCCTGCCGTTCTGCTGGCCGTGCCAGCCGAAGGGTTCGCCCGCGGCGCGCGCCAGCAGCAGCATGACGATGTCGAGCTGAAAGGAGTTGGCGCGTCGGGCCGGATCCGCGCTCCATGCGGCGGCTTCGCGCCAACTCGGCGGGGTCGGACCGAATTCGGCGTCGGTGATCGGCAGGCGGCCGACAATGGTGGCGCCGCCGCGGCCCTCGGGTGGCCGCATGGCGTCTCGCACGGCGCCGGGCAGTTCACGGACCCGGGCGTCGACCTGCGCGATGAGCGCCGGATCGGCCAGGGTGTGCGCGCTCGACGTAGGGTCCGCGGGCCGGGAGTCGAGTGTGATACAAATCTCGCGAGCGAGCGCCCGCACCGCACGTGCGGCGTCCGGTGATAGCTCGCGTCGTTCGATATCCTGCGGGTGAAGCGTCTTACGTTCGGAGAGAACGCTTTTCACCAGGGATTCCCTTCTTCGCATCGGGTCGAAAAGCGGTGGTGACGATTCGATCTGCGAAGCTAGCGTCTCTCGCCGCCTTAAGCAAGGCTTACCTAAGCGAGTCGCCTAAAAATAGCGATGGCGCATCACAGAGAGTAGGTCGCGAGACAGCGGGACGGAGCTATTTCGTGGCATCCCGCTACCGGTCGCGGTCCCGGGGGACGGGATCCGGGTGTCACGTCCGGCGTCGCTCGGTCGCCGAAGGGGCATTCGGGTCGTTTTCGCGGGGAGGAAGCCTAATTAGGCTAGCCTGTCCTCGCTGTGGCCGTGGGCTTTCGCGGTCACACGGGGAATTCGAGGAAGGCGGCACCATGACATGGAACCGGCGGCAGCTCTTGCGAGGTGGGCTCGGAGTCGGCGCGATTCTGCTGGTCGCGGCGTGTTCGGACGGTGGGGATGCGGGTGGGCCCGCACGGCGTGGCGGCACACTGCGGGTGGGGGCACTCGGGACAGCGGCCCGGATCGAACGGGATCCGCACGCCAATCTGAGCAATGACAGCGACTTCCTCATCACCTCACTGGTTTACGACGCGCTGACCGTCCCCGGCGGGAATCCGAACGTCGCTCCGCGACTGGCTGGCAAATGGGAACCCGACGCCGAGCGGCGACGCTGGACTTTCACCCTCGCCGAGGGCGCGACCTTCCACAACGGAACCCCGGTGACCTCGGAAGATGTCGTCTGGTCACTGCGCCGACTGCGCTCGGTCGGCGGCGCATCGAAAATGCCTGTGGCTGAGGCGGATATCACTGCCGATGGGCCGAATCGCGTGGTGCTTGCCGTACCGCAGCCGAATACCCAACTGCCCCTGCTGGTCCGGTTGATGACCTTCACCGTCGAGAAGGACACGACCGACTTCACCAAGGCGGTCGGCACCGGGCCGTTCCGGTTGGAGTCCTACCAGGGCGGCAATGCCCGGCTGGTGCGCAACGAGAGCTGGCACGGCCCCGCCCCGCTGCTCGATGCCATCGAGGTCACCATGTTCGAAAGCGTTACCGCACTGGGCAATGCGGTGCTCGGCGGACAGATCGACCTGGCCTCCAATGTCGGAGCGATCGCGGGCCGCACCGCCGAGGGGCGCGGCGATCTGCGGGTGGTGCGGCGCGGCAACGACACCATGCTCGGCGTCGCGATGCGCACCTCCGACGGGCCGTTCGCCGATCCGCGAGTACGTACCGCACTCCGCCTCGGCGTGGACCGCGCGGCCCTGGTGAATCAGGTTCATTCGGGCTATGGGACCGTCGCCAACGACATCCTCGGGACCGCGGATCCGGTGTACGACACCACGATCGCGCAGCGCACTCGCGATACCGAGCGCGCCGCGACCCTGCTGCGCGAGGCCGGATTCGACACCGGGCGGACCTACCCGTTCCTCACCAAGGCCGAAGCGCCGGGTGAGGTGGAGTCGGCGAAGGTCATCGCCACCCAACTCGCCGATATCGGGGTGAAGCTGGATGTCGTGACCCAGGAATCGAATACGTTCTACGACCAGACCTGGCTCACCGCACCGCTGTACACGGTGTCCTGGGGCACCAACGACTCCACACTGTTCTACGCGGACAAGCTGATGTCCGCAGCGTCGAACCGCAACGAGACCGCCTTCAAGGACCCCGGATTCGACGCTGCGACAGCGAAAGCACTGGCCGCCCTGAACGATTCGGAGTACGCACAGGCCACGCACGAGGTGCAACGCATCCAGTACGACCGCGGCGGCTATCTGGTCTGGGGTATGGCCGATGGCATCGATATCGCCTCGTCCCGGGTCAACGACCTGCCGACGCTCGGTGGTTTCGCCCGCGTGCAGTTGGAACGGGCCTGGCTCTCTTCGTGAGAACTCTGGCCCGACTCCTGCTCCGGCGCGTGCTCCTGCTGCTCGCATTGCTGGCGACCGTCTTCGTGGCCGTGGACCTGTTGCCGGGCAATACCGCCCGCGCGGTCCTCGGCCGCGAGGCGACGCCCGCGCAGGTCGCGGCCAAGGAACACGAACTCGGTCTGGACCGGCCACTGGCCGTACGCTTCCGGGAGTGGATCAGCGGTGTCGCGACGGGCGATTTCGGTCGCACCGCCCGCGGTCGCTCGATCAATGAACTCCTCGCGGACAAGTTCCCGCCCACCCTGCTGCTCGGTGGACTGGCGTTGGCGCTCACCGTGCTCGCCTCCCTGCTGCTCGGCGCGAGGTGGGCGGGTGCAGCGTTCGGGCCCGGCCCCGCATCCGGCCGCGGGAATTCGGGATCAGCCGCGGCCGCGTCGCCGGTGCGATCGGCGACGCGTGCGAGCGGCCCTGCGCGGCAGGGGATGCGGCGCGTCGGACTGACCCGGATATTGCAGCCGACGACCACCGTGGCCGCCGCGGTCCCCGAATTCGTGGTCGCCACCCTGCTGATCATGGTCTTCGCGCTGGCGTTGGGGTGGCTGCCCGCCGTCACCATCACCGGTCGATCGGGCTTCCCGTCGAGTCCCGAGATGCTGGTGCTGCCGGTTCTCGCGCTGGCCGTACCGCAGATCGGCTGGAACACCCGGGTGGTCCGCGCGGCGCTGGCCGATGCCGCCCACGCCCCGCATGTGGAAAGTGCGGTGCTGGACGGTCTTCCGACACGCACGGTGCTGCTGCGCCATATGCTCCCGTTCGCGCTGCCGACCATCGTGGCCAGCTTTGCCACTACCGTCGGCATGCTCCTCGGAGGTTCCCTGGTGGTGGAGACCATCTTCAATTATCCAGGCCTCGGCGCGGTGCTCGCGGGTTCGGTCGCCGACCGCGACACCTCGCTGGTGGCCGCCGTCGTCGCCCTTTCCGGTGTCGTCATCATGCTCGTGCTCGCGGTCGCGGACGGTATTCGATCCTGGTCGCTGCGGGGGCGCGGATGAGACCACACCCGATCACCCGATGGCCGGCGAAGGGCTGGCGCCTGCTCACCGTGCTTCCCGCGCTGCTGGTGGCGGCGGCCGCGGTACTGGGCCCGTCGCTGGCGCCGCACCCCGCCGAGCAGCCGGTCGGCATTCCATTCGCGGACCCCGGCGCCGATGCGTGGCTCGGCACCGATCGGCTCGGACGGGACGTACTGAGCCGAGTGCTGTACGGCGGTTGGGGGCTGCTGCTGCTCGCGGTCGTCATCGCCGTGCTGGTGACGGTCGTATCGGCCGTACTCGGCGCGGTCGCGGCGCTGCGTTCGCGCATCGGCGTCCTCATCGAGACCGCCACCGACCTGGCGATGCTGGTACCCGCCGTACTCGGCATCCTGCTGGTACTGACCTCATGGCCGAATGCGGGAACCTACGGGCTGATCGTGATCGCCCTGCTTTTCGGCGCCCCCTACTGTGCACGGGTTTTCGGCGCGGCCGCCGCGGGTGTCGCGCGCAGCGGATATGTCGAGAGCGCGACCGCGAGCGGAGAACGCCTGCCCCACCTGGTCTTCCGTGAGGTGCTCCCGAATCTGCGCGAAGTGTTCGCCGGCCAGCTCGGCCTGCGCTTCGTCGCGGGCATCTACTTGGTCAGCACCGCCTCCTTCCTGCAACTCCCCACCACCCTGGGCGCCACCAACTGGGCGGTCATGGTGCGCGAGAACGCCTCCGGCATGCTCCTCAACCCGTGGTCGGTCCTCGCCCCCGGTCTCGCCATCGCCATCGTCGCGGTCAGCGTGAATCTCGCCGCGGACGGATTCGGCCGGGCGGACCCGGGTCTACCGGGCCGCAGTGCAGACGGCGAGAACCTCGGTGTGGCCGAAATCGGCTCGGGTGTCGAGTTTTCGGACATGGAGCCGGTCGCTGCTGTCAGCGGCGGCGGTTCGGTCCACGGTGCCCCGGACTTGCCTGGCCGCAACGCGGTCGGCGAGAACGTCCGTACGGCCGAAACTGATTCGGGTGTTGAGTGTTCGGGTGTGGTGCCGGTCGCGGCTGTCGGCGCTGGTGGTTCGGTCCACGCGGTCCCGGGTTCGCCGGGCGGCAGTGCGCACGGCGAGAACCTCGGTGTGGCCGAAGCCGGTTCGGGTGTCGAGTTTTCGGACATAGACCCGGTCGCTGCTGTCAGCGGCGGCGGTTCGGTCCACGGTGTCCCGAACTTGCCTGGCCGCAACGCGGTCGGCGAAGACCTCGGTGTGGCCGAAACTGATTCGGGTGTTGAGTGTTCGGGTGTGGTGCCGGTCGCGGCTGTCGGCGCTGGCTGTTCGGTCCACGCGGTCGCGGGTCCGCCAGACGGCAGTGCGGGCGGCGAGAAACTCGGTGTGGCTGAAGCCCGTTCGGGCGTTGAGTTTTCGGATACTGAGCCAGTCGCGGCTGTCAGCGGTTCGGTCCACGGAGTCCCGCGCCTGCCTGGTCGCAGTACAGGCGGCGAAAACCTCGGTGCGGCCGAAATCGACTCGAGTGTTGAGTTTTCGGGTGTCGTGGCGGTCGATGGTGGTGGTTCGGTCCACGGAGTCCCGGATCTGCGGGGCGGTAGCGCCGCAACCGGGGATCTCTGGGCTCCCGAGGCTCGGGAATCGAGTGCGGAACCCTCGCCGATCCCGGCCGCCGATGACGGCTGTGCCGCCGATGGCAGTCGTGCCGCCGTCGTCGTCGAGGGGCTTGTGGTGCGCGGGCGCAATGGGCAGGAACTGCTCGGCCCCGTCTCTTTTCGGATGCAACCGGGCCTGGTCACGGCGCTCACCGGGCCCTCCGGATCGGGTAAGACGACGCTGATGCGCGCGCTGCTCGGCCATGTGCCGTCCGGTGCGGTGCGGTCGGCGGGGATGGTGTCGGTGGCGGGGCAGGACGTCTTCGGCCTGGATCCCGTTGCGCTGCACAAGTTCCGGCGCGATCGCATCGCCTATGTCGGTCAGGATCCGGGTTCGGCGCTGAATCCGCTGATGCGGGTGCGTGGTCTGCTGGCCGAGGTGGCCCGCGACCCGTCCGATGCCTTGCTGCTCGAAACGCTGGAACTGGTCGGACTCGGCGCCGAACACTTGCGCCGGCACCCCGGCGAGCTGTCGGGCGGCCAGCAGCGCCGGGTCGCCCTCGCCCGGGCGCTGGTGCGGCGCACCGGCATTCTGGTTCTCGACGAACCGCTCGCGGGACTGCACGGTACTTTGCGCACCGACATCGCCCGGCTCCTCGCCGATATCGCGGCCCAGCGCGGCACCGCGATCCTGCTCTCCGGCCATGACACCGCCGCCGTGCACGCGATCGCCGACACCATCGTCGAACTCGGAACAGTACGGAGCGTCACGGATTCCGCCGCGGTCGGCGACCGTTCCGGCGGGAGACGATCGCGGCTCGCGGCACCGGAGAGCGTCGCTACGGCGGTAGCCGATCGGCCGGTGCCGCGACATTCGGGACTCGCCGCATCAGTCCTCGCCGATATCGGCGAGGACACCGCCGACCTCCTGCCCGGGCGGATCGCTCCGGAAACAGCGGACAGTGCGGCGCGGCGCGGCGCGATCATGGTGCGGGCGAAGGCGATCGACGCCTCGATCGGCGGGAAGCCGGTACTGAATGGGATCGACCTGGCCATTCCGGCCGGTTCCGCGCTGGCGGTGGTCGGCGCGTCCGGTGCGGGCAAGACCACGCTGGCCCGGGTGATCGCGGGCCTGCACCGCGAGGCGACCGGCGCACTGGAACTGCGTGGCGCCACGGTAGCGATCGGCCCCGGCAGGCGAATTCGTCATGGCGGCAACGGTATTCAGCTGGTCACTCAGAACCCGCGGTCCGCGCTGAATCCCCGGCGCACCGTCGCGCAAACCCTGGGCCGCCCGCTGCATCGGATCGGCGGGATGCCGAAATATGAACTGCGCCGAGGCGTCACCGAACTGCTCGCCTCGGTGGAGCTGGCCGCCGAGTTCGCCGGGCGCTATCCGCACCAGCTCTCGGGCGGGCAGCGCCAACGGGTGGCGCTGGCCAGGGCGCTGGCGGCCGAGCCCGCCGTGCTGGTGTGCGACGAGATCACCTCGGCCCTCGACCACGCCACGGCCGCGTCGATCATGGTGCTGTTGGATCGGATCCGCGCTCAGCGGGGCACCGCCCTGTTGGTGATCTCCCACGACATCCCCCTGGTCGCCGCGCACTGCCCGCACCTGGTCGTCCTCGACCACGGCCGCATTGTCGAATCGGGTGATACGGAAGCGGTTTTGGCGGCCCCGGCCCACACCGCTACCCGAGATCTCCTCGGGTAGCGGAGGTCTGTGGACAACCGCCGCTGTGCGCCCGGCCTGTGGATAACTCGACGGCCCTCGCGGTCCGCCCGACATATGCTTGGCTCGGTGTCCGTGAGTGACATCGAGGGGGGAATATCGAGGGGGGATTCAGGATGGGATGGGTACTGCTCGGCCGGTTCGGGCGCCGCGCGACACGTTCGCATGAAGCGTCGGTGACGAACCGGCGTCGCACCGCGCCGGATCTGCATGATGGAGGGGTGTTGTCGAAGAAGACCGGCGTGCTGGCGGCCGCGATGGTGACCCTGGTGCTCGCCGGTTGCGGCATCGGCCCCGACCTGCCGCCGATCCCCGAAGGCATTCCACCGGGTCCGGGCGCGCCGCTGCCGGTCATCGATCTCGATGGCCCGGGTCGCACCGCACTGCAACTGCGAGGCTGGGCGGGAGAGCAGTCGAGCACCGGCATCGAGTCGGTGGCGCTGGAAGCGTACGGCTACGCGGCCGCGGTGATGGGGCGGTCCAAGCCCGGTTGCGGCATCGGATGGACCACCATCGCGGGCATCGCCAGCGTCGAAAGCAAACACGGCACGCACGGTCGGTCCGACCTGGACGCCGACGGCACCGTGCGCCCGCCGATCATCGGCATCGCGCTCGACGGTGCGCCGGGCGTCGCGCTGATCCGTGACACCGACGGCGGCAAGCTGGACGGCGACCCGGTCTACGACCGGGCCGTCGGCCCTTTGCAATTCATTCCCGAGACCTGGAAGCGCTGGGGCGTGGACGCCAACGGCGACGGGGTAGCGGATCCGCAGAACATCGATGACGCGGCGCTGACCGCGGCCAGATACCTCTGCGCCAGCGGCGGCGACCTGACCTCCGAACGTGGATGGCAGCGGGCCCTGCTGACCTACAACCAGTCGAACAGTTATCTACTCACCGTCCGCGACCGCGCCGCCGCCTATAGCGTGGGGCGTCGGGTGTGATCCGGCGCTCGATCGGGTGGGCGCGCCGGACCGGCACTCGCGCCGACCCGCCGTGCCGCAGCTTCGGCGGTCTAGCACTGCGCTAGGCTCGGCACCGCACGGCCCATCCCGTGAGACCTACCGTGCCAGCAGCGAAGGAGTGTCGTTTTCGTGGCCATCATCGAACAGGTCGGAGCTCGCGAGATCCTGGATTCTCGCGGCAACCCCACTGTCGAGGTCGAGATCGCCCTCGACGACGGCACCCTCACCCGGGCGGCGGTGCCCTCCGGCGCCTCCACCGGTGAGCACGAGGCCGTCGAACTGCGTGACGGTGGCGACCGCTACGGCGGCAAGGGTGTGCAGAAGGCCGTCGAGGGCGTCCTCGACGAGATCGCGCCCGCTGTCATCGGCCTGGACGCGGTCGAGCAGCGCACCGTCGACCAGGTGCTGCTTGACCTGGACGGCACTCCGGACAAGTCCCGCCTCGGCGCGAACGCCCTGCTCGGCGTGTCGCTCGCGGTGGCCCGCGCCGCCGCCGAGTCCTCGGGCCTGGAGCTGTTCCGCTACCTCGGTGGCCCGAACGCCCACGTGCTTCCGGTCCCAATGATGAACATCCTCAACGGTGGCGCGCACGCCGACACCGGCGTCGATGTCCAGGAGTTCATGGTCGCCCCGATCGGTGCGCCGACCTTCAAGGAGTCGCTGCGCTGGGGCACCGAGGTGTACCACGCGCTCAAGGCCGTGCTGAAGTCGAAGGGCCTGTCCACCGGCCTCGGTGACGAGGGCGGTTTCGCCCCCGACGTCGCCGGCACCAAGGAAGCGCTCGACCTGATCAGCGTCGCCATCGAGAAGACCGGCCTCAAGCTCGGCTCCGATGTCGCACTCGCGCTGGACGTCGCCGCCACCGAGTTCTACACCGCCGGTAGCGGTTACAAGTTCGAGGGCAGCATCCGCTCGGCCGCCGAGATGACGCAGTTCTACGCCGACCTGCTCACCGCCTACCCGCTGGTCTCCATCGAGGACCCGCTGTCGGAGGACGACTGGGACGGCTGGGTCGCGCTGACCGATCAGATCGGCGACAAGATCCAGCTGGTCGGCGACGACCTGTTCGTCACCAACCCGGAGCGTCTGGAAGAGGGTATCGCCAAGGGCGCCGCCAACGCGCTGCTGGTGAAGGTCAACCAGATCGGCACCCTGACCGAGACCCTGGACGCGGTGGAGCTCGCGCATCGCAACGGCTACAAGACGATGATGTCGCACCGGTCCGGCGAGACCGAGGACACCACCATCGCCGACCTGGCCGTCGCGGTCGGCAGCGGCCAGATCAAGACCGGTGCCCCCGCGCGCAGCGAGCGGGTCGCCAAGTACAACCAGCTGCTGCGCATCGAGGACGCACTGGGCGATTCCGCCCGGTACGCGGGGGACGTCGCGTTCCCGCGCTTCGCGTTCGAGGGCTGATCACTAGGGGAGCGGTATGACGGAGCGACGTGCGCGCGGGACCAGTCCGGCCGGACGCGGGGACCGCCGCACGTCGCGTGCCGCACGATCACGCCCACGGGCGGGCACCGATACGGAAACCGCCGCCCGGCCCGCCGCCGCCAAGCGCACCGCGCGCAGGCGATCGGAAGCCGAGAAGAGGGCTACGCCGCAGAAGATCGCGGCTCGTGGCTCCGGCTCCGAGGACCGGCACGACCGCACCATCCTCGGCCTGTCCACGGGCAAGGCCGTCATCCTGGCCGTTGTGGTCTGCGCGCTGGCGCTGACGCTGGCCGTGCCGATGCGCACCTACTTCGCGCAGCGGGCCGAGGCCGCCCAGCTGGCGCAGGAACGCGAATTACTGGAGGCCGATCTGGCCCGGCTGCGCGATCGGCGTGCCCAGCAGCAGGATCCGGCCTATATCCGCTCCGAGGCGCGGGACCGGCTGCGACTGGTGCTGCCGGGGGAGACGCCCTACATCGTGCAGGTACCCGGCATCGAGGCGCCCCCGCGACCCGCGGCGCCGACCCGGTCGAAGGTGCCCGACCCCTGGTACACCGAACTGTGGGAGACCATCTCGCAGCCCCAGCCCACCGCTGCGGCCGAGCCGACATCACCGGCCGGGCCGCCGCCCGCAGCACCGCAGCCCGCACCGGAAGGACCCAGGTGACCGCACCGACAGACCGCGATCTCGAGATCATCGCCGAACAGCTCGGCCGTGCCCCGCGCGGCGTGCTGGCCGTCGCGTACCGGACGCCGGACGGGCTGCCCGCGGTGGTGAAGACCACGCCGCGATTGCCGGACGGCACGCCCTTCCCGACCCTCTACTACCTGACCGATCCGCGGCTGACGGCCGAGGCGAGCAGGCAGGAATCCGCGGGCGTGATGCGCGAGATGACCGAACGCCTCGGCAGCGACCCGGAATTGGCCGCCGCCTACCGCGCCGCGCATGAGAGCTACCTGGCCGAGCGGAATGAAATAGAGTCGCTCGGTACCGATTTCACCGGCGGCGGGATGCCGGAACGGGTGAAGTGCCTGCATGTACTGATCGCGCACTCGCTGGCCAAGGGGCCGGGCGTGAACCCGTTCGGTGACGAGGCGGTGGCGCTGGCGGCCGATAATGGGTTGCGGGGCATCGCGGTTCCCGCGGACTGGCCGAGATACGAACGGACGAAAGAGGACCGATGAACGCAGCATCGCGTATGGGGGTGGCGGTCAGGTGACCCGGGTAGCGGCCGTCGACTGCGGTACCAACTCCATTCGACTATTGATCGCCGACGTGCTCGCCGACGGCAAACTCGCCGACGTGCACCGCGAGATGCGGATCGTACGACTCGGCCAGGGTGTCGACGCGACCGGCGCGCTCGCCCTCGAGGCTATCGAACGTACCCGCGTCGCGCTCGCCGATTACGCGGCGCTGATGCGCGAGGCCGGGGTCTCCCGGGTGCGAATGGTCGCCACCTCGGCCACCCGGGATGCCGCCAATCGGGAGGATTTCTTCGCCATGGCGCGGGCCGAACTCGGCACCGTGGTGCCCGGCGCGGAGGCCGAGGTGATTACCGGTGACGAGGAGGCGCGGCTGTCGTTCACCGGTGCCATCGGTGAATTGTCCAGCGAGGCCGGACCTTTCGTGGTGGTCGATCTCGGTGGCGGTTCGACCGAGCTGGTATTCGGCGACGTCGACGGCGTCAAGGCCGCCTACTCCGCCGATATCGGCTGCGTCCGGATCACCGAACGCTGCCTGCCCGGCAATCCGCCGACCGCCGATCAGGTGGCCGCCGCCCGCGAGTTCGCCACCGAGCGGCTGAGCGAGGCATTCGAGCACGTGCCCGTCGAGGGTGCGCACACCTGGGTCGGTGTCGCGGGCACCATGACAACGCTGGCCGCTGTCGCTCTCGACCTGCCCGAATACGATTCGGAGCGGGTACATCTCACCAGCCTGACCCTCGATCAGGTGCGCGAGGTCTGCGACCGCCTGATCGGGATGGATCACGATCAGCGCGCCGCGCTGGGCCCGATGCACCCGGGTCGCGTGGACGTCATCGGTGGCGGCGCCGTCATCACCGAGGTGCTGGCCTACGAATTATCCAGGCGCGCGGGCATTTCCGCCCTCGTCGTCAGCGAGCACGACATTCTGGACGGGATCGCCCTGTCCATCGCCTGAGTTCCGCCGGGTCGGTCCGGCACGGGCGTTCCGGCCCGCGGCGGGCTCGGATCCAGGACCGTCAGTTCTCGGGGCGGTCGATCAGTTCGGCGGCGGCGGCGCGCAGGTCTTCGCGCGGCCGCCCGCCGTACAGCTCGGTCAGTGCGATCTCGGCGACCATGGCGACCAGCAGATGTGCCACCGCACCCGGGTCGGCCCAGCCCATTTCGCGCAGGTCGGGTTCGATGGAGTTCGCGACGAGCTGGTTTCGCGCGTGCACCTCGTCCAGTAGGTCGGTATCGGTGCGCGATTGCGCGAGGAAGGCTTTGGTGCCGCGGGTCTGCAGGCAGGCGTCGAGGTAGGCCGTGACGCCCGCCCGGATGCGTTCGGCGCCCGGCGGCAGCTCCGCGATCTGCGCGCCGATCACCTCGGCGAGCGCGTCGTGATACCGGCGGTGCAGCGCGATGACGTAGCTGCGTCGGTCCGGGAAGTGGTGGTAGAAGGTGCCTTTCGCCATGCCGGCGGCCTCGACCACGGCATTGATCGATAGGCCGCGCAGTCCCCGGTCTTCGGCGACGCGGGTGCCTGCGGTCAGGAGGGCGGTGCGGCCGGGCTCGGCTGGTCTGGGCATAAGTCGATCTTCCCCGATCTCTTTCGATGACGGCACACCCAGGCTACGCTGTGACCGACCGGTCGGTCACGCGATTCCGAAAGTCGTGCCCGACCGGGTACATAGGAGGAGGAGAGCCCATGCCGCGCTGGTCCAGACGTATTGCCGGAGTCGTTGCCGCCCTTGCTGTTTCGGTCGGAAGCTCCATACAACTCGCCGTCGCCGACGAACCCGAGCCGTCCTACAGCTACCTCGGCGGACTGGCCGCGCAACTAGCCGGACCCGGTGGACCGCCGCCCGGCGCGAACGACTGGTCCTGCCGCCCGAGTGCGGCCCACCCGAACCCGGTGGTGTTGCTGCACGGACTGAGCAACGACACCATCACCTGGAATTCACTCGCGCCGGTGCTGGCCGGCGCCGGGTTCTGTGTCTTCACCACGACCTACGGCACCGGCCCGCTCGGTCCCATCGGCGCCATCACCCCGGTCGAGGAGAGCGCGCACCAGATCGGCGCCTTCATCGACCGGGTGCTGGCGGCGACCGGCGCGGCGAAGGTGGATCTGGTCGGTCATTCGATGGGCGGCGCCGTCCCCTTCTACTACCTCAACTACCTCGGTGGCGTGCCGAAGATCGACGACTATGTCGCCATGGGCGCCCCGCTGCACGGCACCACCCTCAGCGGTATCCAATCGATGTTCGCCGGAATCCTCGAGCGGCAGCCCGCGATCGAGGCGCTGCTCAACGACCGCTGCGGCCCCTGTCAGATGTCGTACGGTTCGCCGTTCCTGCGCACATTGAACGCCGACCCGGCTATCGCGCCGGATATCCGCTTCACCACGATCGTCAGCCGCTACGACGAGATCGCCACCCCGTACGTCACCGGTCTGCTCGACGGTCCGAATGTCCGCAACATCGTGCTGCAAGACCGCTGCGCCACCGACTACACCGAGCACTATGAACTCACCGCCGACCCGGTCGCGATCCGCGAGGTGGTCAACGCACTCGATCCCGCACATGCCCAGCCGCCTACCTGTGCCGTCGTACTGCCCTTCCTGGGGCCGATCGGCCGTTAGGTCGCCGAGAGCACGGCGGGCCGCCGCGGCGCGGGGACGTCGGGCCGAATCCGGCGTCGTTGCTGCGATCGGTTCGGGGATCGGCACCCGGGAGATCCATCTCGGAGGAGTGATTTGCTGCGTAGTTGCGATCTGTGCCAAGGTCGACGGCATGTCCCAAGATGTGGTATTCGAGCGGCCGATCGCCGGTCGGACCCTATTCGGCCATCCGATCGGATTGGCGAATCTGTTCGGTGTCGAGCTCTGGGAGCGTTTCTCCTTCTACGGGATGGTCAGCATCCTCGGGTACTACCTCTACTACTCGGTGACCGACGGCGGCCTCGGCCTCCCGCAGAGCACCGCGGTGGGCATTGTCGGCGCCTACGGCGGTCTCGTCTACCTGTCCACCGTGCTCGGCGGATGGATTGCCGACCGGCTGCTCGGGATGGAACGCACGGTCTTCTACGGCGGGGTCGTCGTCATGGCGGGACATATCGCACTCGCCTTGCTGCCCGGTCTGGCCGGGGTGGGGGTCGGTCTGGTCCTGGTCGCGCTCGGCAGCGGCGCGCTGAAGGCCAATGCCTCCTCGCTGCTCGGCACCCTCTACCCGAAGGACGACGCCCGCATCGACGGCGGCTTCACCCTCTTCTACCTGGGTATCAATATCGGAGCCTTCACCGGCCCGCTGCTCACCGGACTGCTACAGACCCATCTCGGCTTCCACTACGGCTTCGGCGCCGCCGCGATCGGTATGGCGCTGGGTCTCACCCAGTACGTCGTCTTCCGGAGCAATTTGGGCGCCCACGGTCGCGAGGTGCCGAATCCTTTGCCCCGCAAGGTGATCGGCCCACTGGCCGGGGCGGTGGCCGGACTCGCCGTGGTGGTCGTGATCGCGTGGGCCACCGAGCTGGTGACGCTGGACAATCTGCCCGATGTGACCACCGGCGTCATCGTCGTCGCCGCCACGATCTACTTCGTCATCTTGCTGACCAGCGCCAAGGTCGAGCCGATCGAACGCAGCCGGGTGCGTGCTTTCATCCCGCTCTTCATCGCCAACGCGGTGTTCTGGTCGCTGTTCCAGCAGATATTCACCGTGCTGAGCGTCTACTCCGACGAGCGCATGGACTGGAGCATCTTCGGCTGGACGGCGCCCTCGAACTGGATCAGCTCGGTGGAGCCGATCTGGATCATCGCGCTGTCGCCGCTGTTCGCGCTGCTGTGGACCAGGCTCGGCAACCGCGCGCCGAGTACGCCGCGTAAGTTCGCCCTGGGCGTCGTCGGTATGGGCGCGGCCTTCCTGCTGTTCGTGCCGCTCGCGGGCTTCGAGGGGAAAACGGTGCCCGCGCTGGCCGTTGTCGTGATCATGGCGCTGTTCGCGATCTCGGAGCTGCTGCTCTCACCGATCGGACTCGCCGTCACCACGCAGCTCGCGCCCGAAGCGTTCCGCGCCCAGATGATGGCGCTGTACTTCTTCTCCGTCGGCATCGGAACCTCGATGGCCGGGACACTGGCTCGCTTCTACGACCCCGATCACGAGGTCGCATATTTCGGAATCACCGGTCTCGTGGCGATCTTGGTCGGCATGATTGTTGCCGGACTGACGCCGTGGGTAAGCCGCTACATGGCGGGCGTCCACTAGTAACACCGGCGATCCCGGAAGAACTAAAGCTAAAGGAGTACAGCGTGGCGATTTCGAGCCAACCCCGTCGGAGTGGACTATTTCGCACCAAATCGGTCGAACAGTCCATCCGCGATACCGACGAACCAGACTCGAAGCTCCGCAAGGATCTGACCGCCTGGGATCTCACCATCTTCGGCGTCGCGGTGGTAGTCGGCGCGGGTATCTTCACCCTGACCGCACGTACCGCGGGCAATGTCGCAGGGCCCTCGGTGTCCTTGGCATTCGTCTTCGCCGCGATCGCGTGCGGCCTGACCGCACTGTGTTATGCGGAGTTCGCCTCCACCGTGCCGGTCGCGGGGAGCGCATACACATTCTCCTACGCCACATTCGGCGAACTCGCCGCCTGGATCATCGGCTGGGACCTGATCCTGGAATTCGCACTCGCCGTCTCGGTGGTGGCCAAGGGCTGGTCGCAATACCTCGGCGAGGTGATCGGCTCGGTCTCGCCGATCGTGCACCTCGGCTCGATCACCTTCGACTGGGGAGCGGTGTCGCTCATCACGGTGCTCGGCGTGCTGCTCGCCGTCGGGACCAAGATCTCCTCGCGCGTCTCGGCCGTCGCGGTCGCCATCAAGCTGGCCGTGATCGCGCTGGTTCTGGTCGTCGGCCTCAGCTACTTCGACAAGTCGAATCTGACGCCCTACATTCCCCCGTCGCAGCCGGGTGAAGAGGGCGAGGGCATCCACCAATCGCTGTTCTCGTATCTGACCGGCGCGGGTTACAGCACCTTCGGCTGGTACGGCCTGCTCTCCGCGGCCAGCCTGGTGTTCTTCGCCTTCATCGGATTCGACGTCGTCGCCACCACCGCGGAGGAAACCAAGAATCCGCAGCGCAATGTTCCGCGCGGCATCCTCGGTTCGCTGGCCATCGTCACCGTGCTCTACGTCGCGGTCTCGCTGGTGCTCACCGGCATGGTCCCCTTCACCGACCTGTCCGGCAACGATGCCACGCTCGCAACGGCATTCGCGCTGCACGGAGCCACCTGGGCGAAGAACCTCATCTCCATCGGCGCGCTGGCCGGCCTGACCACCGTTGTCATGGTGATGTACCTGGGCCAGACCCGCGTGCTCTTCGCCATGTCCCGCGACGGACTCCTGCCGCGCCGCCTCGCGCATACCGGTAAGCACGGCACACCGGTCCGGCTGACCGTCATCGTTGGCGTGTTCTGCGCCCTGCTTGCCGGTTTCGTCGACTTCGGCACCCTCGAAGAGATGGTCAATATCGGCACCCTCTTCGCCTTCGTGCTGGTCTCCATCGGTGTGCTGATCCTGCGCCGCACCCGCCCCGACCTGAAGCGCGGCTTCCGCGTCCCCCTGGTCCCGCTCGTCCCCATCCTCGGTGTGCTGGCCTGCCTCTGGCTGATGCTGAACCTGTCGGTGGAAACCTGGCTCCGATTCCTGGTCTGGATGGTGATCGGCCTGGCCGTCTACTTCGCCTACGGCTACCGCCACTCCCTCCTCGGCCGAGCCGAGAAGGGCTGAAGGCGGCACAGAGGTTCCACACGCCCCACAGAGGGTGTATCCCCTGTGGGGCGGGTGGAACCTCTGTGGGGACACCCCTGCGGGGACGGCACGCGACACGACTGCGCGCTGGGGGGCAGTGGGATTCCGGTACAGCCGTACGAGTCGGTAGGCTGACCGGCACGCCCCTATAGCCCAATTGGCAGAGGCAGCGGACTTAAAATCCGCCCAGTGTCGGTTCGAGTCCGACTGGGGGCACTATGAAACCGCAGGTAGAACGCTATCTGTGCCGTCCAGATCGTCCATCCTGGCGACCTCGGTCCGCAGCAGCCACCGCACCCTGGTTCATCGCCGACCGGGTCCAGATCGTCATCGAACAGATGCCGTACAGGTCGAGGGTCGATGTCGCAGTATCGTGGCCCAGCATCTTCTGAATGACCTCGACGTTTGCGCCCGCACTGATCGCCAGCGACGCCGCGGTATGCCGCAGACCGTGCGGGACAACGCCATCCCAGGTTTGCTGCGATGACCGCCTGGTCGAAGGCCCAGCGGAACTCGCCCAGCGGCAGATGCCCCACCGTTTCGCCCTCGAACACCTGGGGTGCGTCGCCGGGCCTGTCGAGCTCTACCGTCAGCCGTTCCACCAGGACGAGCGGCACCTGCCCGATCGAGAGGTGAGTTTTGCCGGTTCCGATTGGGCGATATGCGATTTCGGAGGTCACGTTGTGTGACCCGTTCATTCCGGTCTTGGCGGCCATCAGGCGATTTGCTCGCTGAGGCTCGTCTGGTCGAGGTCGGGCATGCGGTCGTAGTCGGAAGGATCTCGATGCGCGACATGGGTGTCGATCGCGGGAACCGCGACCAAGCGCCGGGCCTTGGCGCAGATCGGCTGCCGCGGCCACATGGTCGGGATCGGTGATCGTTTGGTGATCGGCCCAGCACCGTTGATGCCGAGCGAGTTCGGTGCCGCCGAGGGTGATCACCACCTCGGCCAGGTCGGCGCGGACTTCGGCTCGCCGCCCCGATCGCGGCCGGGTGAACGGAGTGGTCGTTGGAGTCCAACCGGACATAATGGTCGCGGTGCGGCAGATCGGGCGTACCCGATCTGCCGCGTTACTGCCGACCGCAGGCGAGTACCCGAGCGATGTCGTCGACAAGCTCGGGTACTACGACGAACCCCATCCAGCCCGCGCGCCGCGACGGTACGTCGGGCGTACCGCAGGGCAGTTCCGCTGCGGCGGGGTGATCGCGCTCGATCCTGCTCAGCGCACGACTTCGTAGACGAGCTTGGCCACGCCGTTGGAGTAGGTCGCGGACTCCACGAGGTGCAGTTGCTGCTTGTCGCGGTCCGCCCTGCTGAACAGACTCTTGCCCTCCCCCAGCAGCACTGGGAACACGAGCAGGTTGTACCGGTCGATCAGATCGGCGTCCGACAGACGCCGGGCCAGCTCGGCGCTGCCGTGAATGAAGATGGCGCCACCATCGCTCTGCTTCAGAGCGGCGATGTCGTCGATCGACCGCAGGATCGTGATCGGACCCCATCCCTCGATCAGGGCGTCGTCTTCGAGGCTGGTCGAGACCACGTACTTGGGAAGTTCCTTGTACGCGGCGTGATCCGCGGAGTCGCGCCAGAACGGGGCGAACACCTCGTAGCTGCGGCGGCCGAACATCAGTGCCGTCGTATCGGCGAGTTCTTCGCCCTTGAGCGAGTAGGCCTCTGGCACGAACTCAGTGTCCATCACCCAGCCGCCGCTGCGGTGCCCCTCCTCCTTGCCGCCCGGCGAGTCCACTACACCGTCCAGCGACATGAAGCCCGTGTAGACCAGTTCACGTGTCAAAGTTTCCTCCTGAGATCTGAAAGCGGTTTCGGCGTGCCGTGTATGCCTGCCACCGACCGTAAACATCCTGTAATTCCGCCTATCGTGCGGTTCCCAACGGCCACACGGCCGCACCCGGGTTTCGACGCTCGGTGGCCGTGTCGCGGGGTCCGGAGAGGACCCCGCGACCAGCTGGGGTGCGGCGGGTCCCCCCAACCACAAGCGGCGGCGAGAGCCCCCATGATAGTTAGGGGCCAACGGGCCCCCGCGGGGGGGGGGCGAGGGGAAG
>NZ_JBFAHV010000044.1:0-33569 GCF_040654375.1 Nocardia sp. NPDC050710
TCACCCGCCACTGCTCCTCGCTCAACTCGTGCCTACGCACCACAACCGAGAATCAAAGCACATCAATCACACCAACTTTGAGGACGGACCCTAGCCGAATGGCGACAGCAAGCGCGCCATTCGGCACCACACAGAGGCGTTCGAGAACGGATGCAGTCCAACAGGACGGGCGGCTTCCAGCGGTGCCACCTGCCACTGCGAGAACAGCGCCACCTATCGCTGCGAGTCACACCGGAATGACTGAGCAACAACGGTGTTCAACAAACGTTTCGGAAAACGCACATCCCATGCTGCTTTCAACGTCTAGGTCACGGTGCCGTTGAGCCAGTCCAACGATTGCCCGTGCGCGCCCGCGTAGGCGAGCGGTTCGCCGTCGAGGCTGAGCGCGAACCGGCCACGAGTCCTGTTGGTCGGCTCAGGGAGTCGTGCGGCGACCGATGCAATGACACCTGCGCCCTCGTTGGCGATCCAATGACACTGAAGTTCGCGCACCGTCTGTTCGAACACACGTCGCGATTCCGGGTCGAGGTAGGCGAGCACGGCGCTCCCGAACACGACGGCGGTGGAATCCGGCGGGGCTGCAACGACCAGGTCCGCCACAGAGTCAACGAGGTCACCCGCGAGTATGTTCGGCGGATCCAGCCGAGCGATGGCGGCCGCGTCACGCAGTCGCTGCAGCCGATGCTGCTGCTCTGGCCAGACCAAGCTCTCGAGCCAGCGCATGTCGTCAACATCGTTGACGTCGAGGGGATTCAGATCCACGCCAGCCCGCCACACAACTGTCGGGAGTTCGATCGGCAGCGGTGGATTCCCAGATGTCGTGCAGGACAACACGACTGACGACACATCATCGACCGGGTCGATCGACATCCCGTTGTCATAGCGATAGCTGTAGCGGTCCGGATAGAGGCACAGTCCCGCCGAGGCGCCGACCTCGATCAGCGAGAGCGGTCCTGACAGTTGCGCTAGCACTGGAAGCAGGACGGCCGCACGCCCGGGCTCGTTGGTTTGGGTGCGCTGGACCAACGCCACTTCGGCTACGCGATCCCAGTGTTCGGTCAGCCAGGCTTTGAAGTCCGGGTAGTCCGATGGTTCGACACCGCGGTAGCGGGCCGCACCCAAGATTAGATTCGGTTGCCGTTTTTCTTGTGGCAACTGTTCTATCAGTGCGAGAACATCAGCGTCTCCGGCGATTCCGCGACACCACTGCTCGTAGCAGGGAGAATGGCCCCGAACCTCGTAGTCGCCGAAAAACTGGTAGAGCTCAGCTGTATTCAACGATCCCCCCGCACGGTTCCTCGGCGTCGGCAACCATGATCAAGTTGCCCCGGCTGAAGGTAGCAAAGGACTCTGATCACCCCACGCCGTGGAAAGCAGCATGGTGCGCAGCGTCATGTCTTGGAAACGGCCTGCGCCTCCACGGGATCGGTGAATCTCCGTCGTCCGGAACCGAAGTACCGGACATCGGCATCCCGATGGCGACGCGGAGGTCGACGTCACCCGCTCGCGTTGCAGTTGACAACGGCGTACAGGCCGGAAGCCGTCTGCTCCGCCTTGATCCTTCCGTTCACCGTGATCCGGCAGGTGATGTCGCCGAAACCGTTGCGCTGCACGTTCAGACCGGTGATCGGTGTCGCCGCAGTGTTGACGACCCGTTTCGACCACGGGAGTACGACGGCCACCTCCATTTGCAGACTGTTGTCTCCGCCGACGTAGGCGATGCTGTGGGCGCTCCCCGCTGTCGCGGTGACTTCGTACAGGACGGTCGCCGTTCCGGTCCGGATCTCTACCGGCGCCGCCAGCTCCCGCGCACCGGCGGAGTAGGCGGCATATCCGACGCCCATCGTCAGCACCCCGATACCGACGAGAAGCACGCAACCTATGACCACCGCGACGCTCGGGCGGTCGCGGAGCGACATGCGCCGGTTCGGGTCCGGCGGACCCGCGTCGGGCAGCTGCCCCGGCCACAATTGTTTCGATGCCGCCATCGATTCAGCGGGCGTCCGTGCCGGAGCCACCGATCTCGGCCGACCACCATCCAACTCTGGCCAACTGAACTCCTCCATCACCGCCATCCAACGATCGGACCTTAGGTGAACGCACCGGAGTGACTCGCCGTTTTCGGCCAATGCTGGGTCGTCGAACGACGAGAACGTTTCGCGGATATGCGTTTTCACAACTCTGTCCGCCCGGCGGGGGTCACGCGGCCGGCCGCCGCTGGTCTCCTATCAGGTCGCTGATCAATTCGCTTGGCACCAAATGCAATCCGTCGCGCTCGCGGGCTACTCCGGCGGCGGCATGGCCACAGCCTGGCCGCGGCGCTACAGCCCAGCTACGCACCGGATCTGAGCTCGCGGGTGTCGCGGCGGGCAGCATTCCCGCCGACCTGGAGCAGATTGCGCTCGGCGTCGGATTCGGTCCGCACCCCGGCCTCGGACTGGCCTTCGCGGCAGCGATGGGACTCGAGCGCGAATACACCCGTTCGACGCCGTTGCCGATGTCGTCGCATGGTATGGCCACGAAGGTGTACCACTCACCTTCGCCCGCTACCCGATCGCCGAGCATCTGACCACCGCGATCGCCAGATTGCCCGAGGCATGGAACTTCATCGAGGCCCGCTTCCGCGGTGATCCCGCCCCGGTCCGCTGCTGACCCGGCCTGCTCGGCCAGGCATTTCGACATCGCCGGAATGCGGTCAGCGCGCGATCGTCACCGCTGTTCCCACGAGTTCGTCGACTCCGGCGGCATCGACGAGCGCACGCTGTCGGCCGTCGCGCAAGTCCCGATCACGACGGCCGTCGTCGAGGCGAGCGCCGAGCAGATCCCGCGGGCCCCGGCCAGGCGCACGAAGTACTCGATATGGTGCAGCGCCTGCAATGTGCGAGCGGGCGCTACCGATTCGAGGAGATGGCGCTGGAATATCAGCTCACCCGGCCCGGACTCGGTCGCGAATATCTTGGTTCACTGCTCGACCCGTTGGACGATCACCCCGATCTGCTGGACATCCTGCGACCGCACATCGGCAACAATCTCAACCGGCAGCGCACCGCCCGACTGATGCACGTCCATACCAACGCCATCGATTATCGGCTGAATCGGCGCATTGATAGGGTTCGACCCCACTCAACCATCGGGCCTCTGGCATTTGCGGTCGGCTCTGGTAGCCCGCGCCTATCGAACGACGTGACCGCGGCGGGTCACTCCGCTGTCCGGCTGTGCATTCCGTAGGCCCGCGATACCGCGGCCGTCAATAACTCGAGTACTTCCACCATGTGGACGCCGTCCACCCGCACACCCGAAATGGTGTGGGACGCACTCGGTTCGACCAGACCGAAAGACGTCTGCACGCTTTCACGCACAGCGTGCTGGACCACCTCGATCGGTACTCCATCGCGCGCACCCTGCGCGGCCGCCAATTCCAGGCGGGCCAGCACGACACCCGATTCGTCGAGATCATCGAGTATCGCGATGGCCCGATCGAGTCCTTCGCGAAATGCCGCGGAGAAGTCGGCTCCAACCTGCCCGATGACGCACGGCCGACAGGGTGCCGATTCGGAATCCTGCGCGCTGTCCGCATTCATCGCACTCCCTCCGCCTGCGGCAACCTCGGTACCCGACGTTAGTGGCGGCGGACATCAGCATTCGTCCCGACGCCCCGACTCGAGCAAACGCCCGAATCGGGACGGACATCGTTTGTGATAAGTCCCAGTTCGGAACCGTCAGGCGGTGGCTCGCTCGTAAGCCTCGACAACTCCGGCGGCCACACGACCGCGAGCCGATACCGGATGGCCGTTCTGACGCGCCCAATCCCGAATAATGGCGCTGCGTTCACGATCGGCCGCCGAGGTCACGGGCAGAGTAGCCGACCGCTTCCTTCGGCCACCGGTGCGACGCGCCTTTTCCACCCACCGCGCCAGCGAACCGCGCAACTCGGTTGCGTTCGGAGTGGAAAGATCGATTTCGTAATCGGTGCCATCGAGCGAGAATTGAACGGTTTCGTCGGCGACGGAGGTCCCGTCATAGTCGTCGACCAGGGTGACGGTTACCTTCTCGGCCATAGAAGCCCCCTCGTGTCTTATTGCGCAACGTATTAGGTGTTTTCGCCGTGATGCTGTCAGCAGAATAGCGCGCGGGCGCGAACGGCTCGCGTTCAGCTCGACGGTTCAAACTATGTCATTGCCCACGTTGCGTCGACGACGGGGCTCCACGACGCGCCGATGTCTTCCCGATTCCGCAGCCCGCTACGGCACGGAGCGGCTGCGTACGGGCGCGATTTCGCGAGCCACGCGCTGACCGGATTCCACGGCGCCGTCCATATAACCCGCCCAGCGCGTAGCGGTTTCGGTGCCCGCCCAATGCAGCGGACCGACCGGCGCACGCAGCGCGGGACCGAAACGGGTCAGGGTCGACGGCGCGGTGAACGCGCCATAGCAGCCGCGGCTGAATTCCTCTTCGGCCCAGTCGCGTTCGATATAGGCGATCGGATGCCCGGCGCGCGGCCCGAAGTAACCGACCAGGTCGGCCACCACCCGATCGCGCCGGGCGGCGGGATCCATGCGGGCGCCGAGATCGGCGTGCCTGCCCTCCAGGAATCCGACGAGGACACCGGGCGCGCCACCGGGCGGGGTGTTGTCGAAGACGGTGCCCAGCGGGCGGTGGTCGCTATTGGCCTGTCCGCTGAATCCGTCGCGACGCCAGAACGGTTCATTGTAGGCGACATTGACCTTGATCACCCGGCCCATCGGCATGCGCTGTACCAACTGGTCTCGATCCCCGGGCAGGCCCGGGCTGAACCGGATCCGTGCGGCCAGCGGCGGCGGGACCGCGATCACCGCGTGGCGCGCCCGGACCGTGGCACCGCCCGCGACGACGCGCACACCGGGACCACCCCAGTCGATCTCGGCGACCGGCGCGTCGAGTACGATCCGATCGCCGAGTTCCTCGGCCATGGCCACGGCAATACGCTGCGAACCACCGACGATCCGATCCTGTTGCGCCCCACCCGCGGTATTGATCAGCGCGTCCACCCCTCCCGCCGCGCCCACGTAGAAGGCCGCCCACAGGGCGGACAGATCCGCCGGCTCCGCCGAGAACACCGCCTCGGTGATCAGCCGGAGGAAGGCGCGGCCGCCGGAGGTGTACGCGGTCCGCCGCACCCAGGTGTCGAAGGTCTGCGCGTCGAGCCGTTCGGCGTGTTCGGCCAGCCAGGGCTCGCGCGCCGCGACCCGGCGGGCCAAGCGATCCAGTCGCCACTGCGCCTGTGCGACGTCGGCGAGCGCAAGGGGGTTCAGTCCGGGAATTCGACCCCGGTATTCCGATCGGGACGTACCGATTTCGGCGATGTGACGCCCTTCGGTATGCGTGGGATAGGTGGCAAGGCCGAGCTCGCCGATCAGCCCGAGCACCCGGTCCTGTCCTGGCCCGACCCACTGTCCGCCGACCTCGATCGGCGCCCCGCCGGGGAGTTCGCCATTGAGCAGCCGTCCACCGACGCGGTCCCGCGCCTCGAGCACCAATACGTCGTGCCCGTCCCGGACCAGCTCACGGGCGGCCACCAGCCCCGCGATCCCGGCGCCCACGACTACGACGTCCACCGATTTCTCCATCACGACCACCTGATATACGCATTGTATCTGACATACACACTGTATGTGATATTCATAGCGCATGGAGTCGGTTCGGGAAAAATACGCGGAGAGCACCCGTCAGACGCTGCTCGACACCGCACTGCGACTCTTCGCCGAACGCGACTACGCGGATCTCTCGGCGGAGGAGCTGGTACGCACCGCCGGCCTCACCCGCGGCGCGCTCTACCACCATTTCGATGGCAAGCGCGGGCTCTTCGAAGCCGTGGTGAACGACCTGGAAACACAGGCGGCCCAGCGGATCCGCGAAGCCATCGGCACCACCTCGGATCCGTTCGAGCGCGCCGAGCGCGGCGTTGCGGAGTTCCTCGACGTCTGCGCCGAGCGCGACTATCGCCAGATCGTGCTGCTACAGGGCCCGATCGCGCTCGGCTGGCAGCGATGGCGCGAACTGGACCAACGCCACCTGGGTGGATTGGTCACGGACGCGGTGCGCGCACTGCTGGACGCCGAGCTGATCCGGGCGCACCCCGTCGAACTCCTCGCCAGCGCGTTCTACGGCGCCCTGACCGAACTCTCGCTGACCATCGCGGACGACGACGACCCTGACCGGGCCCGGGCCGCGGCCACCCGCCTGATCCGCGACCTCCTCGGCGGCCTCGGCACCAAACCGGCCTAGGACCGGACGGATTCGGTAGTGCGCGAGTCCCGGCCGCTGATCGTCGTGCACCCCAATATGATTCCGATCGGAACAGCGACCCGTGCCGAACCGACGCAGGCGCTCCGACGAAAGGTGCCGATGAACGACGGACGATCAGGTCGCCGAGCCTTCATGAAGGGTGCCGTCGCGGTGCCCGTCCTGGTCGGCATCGCGGGGCAGCCGATCTCCGCCGCCGCGACACCGGCGGGCGGTACGCTCGCCGGCGTCTACCACGTCGCCACCGCGGCGGCCTGCGGGCGATGGCATACGGTGGTCACCGATCTGTCGACCGGACAACCCCTTTCCGCGATCGACGACGACGGTGACTTCGTCATCGAGGCGGGCAGCGTGCAGAAGCTCGCGATCGCGGTGGCCGTCCTGAGCGAGGTCGACGCGGGCGCTTTCACCCTCTCGGACCGGCTGACCCTCACCGCGGACCATATCGCGCCGGGCAGCGGCATCTATCTCAACCAGGTCGCCTACGGCGACCAGCTCACCGTCTCGAATATCCTCACCGCCATGCTGCAGGTCTCCGATAACACCGCGGTGCGGCTGCTCTCGGAATTGCTCACCGGCGAACAGATCAACGAGATCCTGCAACGCCTGGGTTTCACCGCGACCCGGGTGGAGCCGATTCCGGGTGGGCGACGCTTCTACCTGGGCTACACCACACCGCGGGAGAACAACGACCTGCTCTATCGACTGATCACCGGGAAGCTGCTCTCCCCCGCCTCGACGGCCGCGCTACTGCGAATCATGACCTGGCCGTCGGTCGGATACACCGACGGTATCCGCCGGAACATGTCCTCGGCCGAACGCGCCAGGATCGGCACCAAACACGGTGCACTGGACGACAAACGGCACGAGACCGGCCTGGTATTCGACCGGAACGGCGCGCCGCTGCTGGTCTATTCCTATTTCGCCGACCAGGTGCCCGATCCCGATAATTACGGCGCGACCAACCCCGTCGTTACCGCACACGCGACCCTGGGTCGGACCATGCTCGACGCCTACGACCTGCTGTCCCCGCTGGGCGCGGCCATAGATCCGCGGGTGGCCGCGCTGTCCCACTCCGACGGCGGTCACGGCTGATAGTCGGCCGTTCGGGCCGGGTGATGATCACCGCCGGGCACGGGTCGGTGTTCTAGACTCGAGCCGTGCCGGTCTCCTCGTCACCCGAATCACCGCCCCTCGGTGGTAGGCAGGCGCGGTGGCAGCCGCATAACGATCGGCGACGGGAACGCATCGTGCAGGCGATGATCGAACTGCTCGAGGAGGGGCCCGCCGGGGCCGAGGTCCCGATGCCACAGCTCACCGAGCGGGCCGGATTCTCGAAATCGGTGGTGTACCGGCAGTTTTCCGGCCGCGACGAGTTGGACCGGCGAACCAGGACCGCCATCTGCGAACAGTTCACCGATACGCTCGACGCCGCACTCGACATCTCCGACGGCTCGATCCACGAAATCCTGCACCGCACCATCGGCGCGGTGGTCGACTGGATCGAACGACACCCGCGCCTGCACGATTTCCTGCGGCGCGGACCCGCCGTCGGCGACGCCGATGATCTCGATGCGATGAGCAGCCTCAAAACGACCATCGCCGCCCGGACCCGCCTGCTCGTCTCCGGGCTCGCCGGAGTCGTCGGGGTGGTGGACGAGCCGGTGGTCGACACGATGACCTTCGCCATCGTGTCGATGACAGAGGCCTCCGTCACCCGTTGGTCGCACGATCCCGAACCGGCGCTAGGCCGGGACCGGCTGGTCGCCGAACTCGCGAACTACGCGTGGAGCGTCCTCGACGGAGTCGCCCGGGCCCACCGGCTCGTTCTCGATCCCGACCAGCCACTGCTGACCGTGCTGAACCAGCTGGCCCCGGCCGACAGCTGATCGGCGCTCAGGCGACCGCTCGCCTCCCCCGCTCGGGTTCGCTGCGGTAGCGCGACGGCGGACCATCGATATGCAGCATCGACCACAGTCGCTTCGTGACCGGATTCAGCAGCCCGAGTTCGCCCGCGAGTTTGCGCACATCACCGAAGTAGCCCGCGAGGATCCGCCGCTGCTCCGGCCCACTCCAGAACGCCTCCCGCATCACCTCTTCCGGGATATCGAAGCGTTCGGCGAACGATTTCGGCGGCGCCATGATCTCCCCGGCCAGCCAGCGCATGGCGAGCGGAAAGGCCAACGCGGAGACGGCCTTACCCGGCAGTCTCATGCGTTCGATATGGGCCTCGAGGAATTCGTTGGCGAAGGAGATATGCCTGGCCTCCTCGGCGATATGAATCTCCATGGTGCGCAGCACCGCCGGGGGTATGTTCCCGCCGTCGCGGATGATCGCCTTCTGGTAGTGGTCGATCGGCTCCTCACCGCCGAGGATGCCGATGAACAGGATGACATGCGCGTATCCGCCCGCGACACCGATGAACGGCGACAGTGCCCGGAAAAGCGGTCGCATCCCCGGCACGTCCACCCCGATCCGATTCACCAACTCCTGGAACATCTGGATGTGGTTGCACTCTTCGGTCATCTCGTGCAGGCAGTACCGGAACTCGGGCGCCCCGTTCGGCAGCTTCATGATGTACTGCATCATTCCGCGGATCAGCACGCTCTCGAAGGCCGCGCCGACCTTGATCACATTCGCGGTGCGCCACTTGCCGATCTCGATCTGCCGTTCGATCGGCAGCTCCCGGTACCACCGGGTCGCGCCGAGCGGGTCGAACTCCGGGGACAGGACCCAGCGTGGATCACACGGATCGATCGCGAATTCCGGTCCGTCCCAATCGATATCCACATACGGATCGAAATTCCGGTGCACCGACCCCTCCGACAGGGTCGACAGCGTCTCCCGATAGCCCTCGTCGAACAGTTCGGTGCGAACCGATTCGGACAGCGTCATCGATGCCTCCTCGTTCCGGCCGGCGACAGTGTCGGCGGCGGTGCGCAACTCCGCGCGGGCACCCAGAATATCTGGGACTCACGGTCCCAGACAATACCTAGGGGCGAACGGACGCGACCCCGAGGTCGGTTCCACGTGGACGACGGCGCACAGAGCGCGGCCGTTCACCAGCCGGGATTGCCGAGGACCGGGATATTGATCCAGCTCGGGCGGTTCGGGTCGAGTTCGAGGTGTTGGGGCGCGAGCCCGCTTTCGTTCAGCAAGGGCCGCAATGGAAGTCCGCGCGGGAGATTGAGGGCGAAGATGTCGACACGCAGTCGGTGGCCGGGTAGCAGGACACCGTCGGTGGCGGGCAAGCCGATATCGACCGTCGTGGGTTCGCCGGGAACCATCGGCTGGCGGGTGGCGAGGGTGAGGATGGGATAGGGGTCGGTGTAGTCGCCATTGGGCGAGCGACCGGACTTGGCGTCGTCGACCATCCGAAGCGACGCCTGGAGTTGCCCGCTGGTCCAGACGGTCGAACGACCGTCGGGGGCGACGTCGTTGACGGTCACCGACCAGTAGCCGTCGGTGGCGTCGAGGACCGTATTCAGGTGGGCGGCAATGGGTCCGGAGATCACGGTCGGTTCGGCGACCGGGGCGCTGGTGAAGGTCAGCGCCTCGGCCTCGCTGATGCGAGCGTCCTTGGCGCAAATATCCAGCGCGGCGGTGGCGCCCGCGGTGCCGGTGGCCGAATCACGGGAGCACAGGCCGAGCAGACCGGGCGCGACGGTGAGGCGCGCGGGTCCGGCGGGAGCGGCGGCCAGCGTGCCGTCGTGCACGCTACGCGCGGTGCCCGAGGACGCCGCATCGAAGTACAACCGCCGGTAATCGGCTCCGGCGCGCGGGAATTCGGCGCTACTGGACCAACCGCCGCCCTGCTGCCACATGGTCACGTCATCGTAGGAGTCGATGCCGTTGTCGATATCCTTCAGCCATCTGTCGAACCACGCGCGCTGCAGCACATCCAGCCGCGGCGGTCCGCCGGGTAGGCCGAGACCGCTGCCGGTGGTGAGGTGGTAGGTATCGCCCATGATCAGCTTCTTCTGACCGGCGGGGACATCGACCGCGTTGAAAACCCGGGGCGAGGAGTACGTGAAGATATCGTGCCAGCCGCCGTAGACGAAGGTGGGAATATCGATCCGCTCCGGATGCCCGAGCCAGGCATTGCGGATCGGGGTGCCGTCCTGGAGCAGGCTCACCAGATTCTCGGGAATCTCGTCGACGCTGGGCACCGTCAGTGCCGCGATCAGATAGTGGAAGAAGGTCATCGGGTCCTGCACCCGATCGGCCAACCACTTCCAGTCGAAGGTGCCGGTGAGCACGGACTGCACATCCGGAATCAGCTTGGTGCCGTTGACCGCGAGCAGCCACAGCGGCAGGAAGCCGACACCGACGCCGCCACCGGTGGCGGCGATATCGCGCAGCAGGTCGCTGCCCGGCACGATCGGGAAGATGGCCCGCAAGGCGTCCGGACGGCGCTCGGCGGTCTGCAATTGGTTGATGGCCGAGTACGAGATGCCGTTCATTCCGACCTTGCCGTTCGACCAGGATTGGCCCGCGGCCCAATTCACGACTTCGACGCCGTCCTGCTGTTCGCGCTCCCCGAAAACCTGCCAGATCCCTTGGGAGAACCCGGTTCCACGGACATCCACGACTACCTGGGTGTATCCGCTCTGCACGAGTTTGCGATCCACCCCGAAGGCGCGGCCGACACCGGCGGGCAGCGCCTTGGTCATCTCGGTGATGCCGCCAAGGCCCAGTCCCGAGAGATCGAAGTTGCGGAACAGGTCCATCAGCGCATCACCGAGCACCGGAGTGCTCAGTGCCGAATCCGCGAGATTCGAGGTGAGTTTCGTATACGGGGTCAGGTTGACGATGGTCGGCGTCTGCTCGTCGATCGCCCGGCCCGCGGCATCGGCGGGCCGGTACACATTCCCCTTCAAGACGGTGCCGTCGCTCATGGCGATCGGCACATCCCAGTCGATATGCACATTCGGATAGACGCGTGGCCCATCGTGTGTCGCGGTCCACTGCGCACCGAGCGCGCCCCCGTCCGGCTCCGCCTGCCCGTATTGCGCCGACACCAGGCCGGTACTGATCGCAACAACCGCCACCACCCCGGTGGCAGCCATCCGGACAAGACGACGCCGTCTGTTCATGATTCCCCGCTCAATTCGGCGTCACCTTCGACACCGCCTGCCTTACTGGCGGGTAACTGTAACCGCGCGCACAATCCGGGGCAACAGTTGTCTGGGTCACGTCCCGCTTCGGCGACGGAACCCGAGCATGTCCAGGAAACCGTCGAGCTGAAGTTCGAACAGCTCGTCCCGATCGGCAAAGGTATCGGGGCCGTACTGATCGAAGACGTCGAAGGTGACCGCGCCGAACAGCGCGGGCCAGACGGTGACGCCGCGGGCGAGCAGCCAGTCCGGTACGTCGAGCGCGAATTCGTCCCGGATGGCGGCGAAACTCGCTGCGAGCGCACCGGATACACGCGGCAGCGGGTCGGGCGGAGTGAGCAGTCCGCGGGCGTAGGCGCGGGCGAAGAGAGTCTGCATGGCGACAATGACCCGGGTGCCGGGCGCGGTGGTCTGCTCCGCGGGTGCGTCGTAGCCGGGCACCGGCGTGCCGAAAAGTAGCCCGTAGCGGGCGGGTTCGGCGCGCGCCCAGCCGAGCACGGCGCGGCCGAGCACCCGCAGCTGTTCGGTCGGATCGTCGGGGGCCGCCTCGAGCGCGGCGTCGACGGCATCCCCGAGCGCGTTGTATCCGTCCACTACCAGCAGCGTCAGCAGTTCGTCGCGGCTGCGGACGTAGCGGTAGACGGCCGAGGAGACGACGCCGAGGTCGCGGGCGACAGCGCGCAGCGACAACGCCGCGGCACCGTCGGTTGCCAAGTGTTCGCGTCCGATCCGAACGATGTCCTCCATGGTCTGGGCGCGGGCGCGGGCGCGAGGTGTTGTCGGCATACCGACACCATGCTCGCCCATGAGAGCGATGTCAACTATTGAGAGCACTGCTCTTGACTTTTATGCACACCCGGCGCATGCTGATGTTCATAGAGAGCACCGCTCTCGAATAGTTGGGGTCGCCACCGACAGGGCGGCCCAGCCAGCGTCGGGACCTACCCGGGAAAAGAGGCTTCACCATGTCCGAGCTGCACATCGTCACCGGAGCGGGCCCGGTCGGCACCACCGTCGCCGAACAACTGGCCGCCGCGGGCCGTCGGGTCCGCATACTCACCCGATCAGGTAGCGGACCGGACCACCCGCTGATCGAGCGTCGCCGGGTGAATGTGTCCCAGGCGGAACAGCTTTCGGGACAGTTCGACGAGGCGACGGCGGTCCACCACTGCATTCACGGTTCGCGCTATGCCGCGAAGGTCTGGCGGGCCGAGCTCCCCCGGGCCGAGCGGGCGGTCCTGGACGAAGCGGGCCGAGTGGGGGCGGTGGTGACATTCCCGGAGAGCCTCTACTCCTACGGCCGGGTGAGCGGCCCCATCACCGAAAACTCACCGCGCACCGGCGATTTCGGCAAGCCAGCGGTGCGGGCCGAACTGCTGCGCGCCCGTGACGCGCATACGACCCCGACGGTGAGCGTCGCCGCCGCGGACTTCCTCGGCCCGTATGTGCGCAGTGCGCTGGTGGGCGAGCAGGTCTTCGCGGCGATCCTGGCGGGCACATCCGTCAAGGCGTTCGGCAAGCTCGACCTTCCCCATTCGGTCACCTATGTCCCCGACCTCGCCGCCGCCATGATCCGCGCCGCCGCGGACGAATCCGTCTGGGACTCCGTTCTGCACGCGCCTACCGCGCCCGCACGTACCCAGCGCGAGATCTACGGGGCCATCGCCGCCGCCGCAGGCGTTCCCGAACCGAAGATCATGGCCGCACCGGTCGTGTTGATGCGGATGCTCGGGCTCGGCAGCGAGCTCATGCGCGAACTCGCCGAGATCGGCTACCAGCTCGATCGCCCGTTCGTGCTCGACTCGACGGCGAGCGAAGCCGCACTCGGCATGGCACCCACTCCCCTCGATCAGGCCATCTCCGAAACCGTCGCATGGTGGAAGACCCAACTCTGACCGGCGCCACCATGCCGCTGCCCGCCGCGACCGCCCGTTGTGAAGCGGAACCTACTGGGGAGTAGTGTTACCTCAGTCACTGGCGACACGATCGAGGAGTTCCACATGGACCAGCGGGCGACGGATTTCGACGTACTCATCGTCGGTTCGGGGTTCGGCGGCAGCGTCACGGCACTGCGGCTGGTGGAAAAGGGTTACAGGGTGGGCATCTTGGAGGCCGGGCGACGCTTCGCCGACGACGAGCTACCCCGGACCAGCTGGGATCTGCGCAAGTTCCTATGGGCGCCCGCACTGGGCTGCTATGGCATCCAGCGCATCCATCTGCTGCGCGATGTGCTGATTCTCGGCGGCGCGGGTGTCGGTGGCGGATCGCTGAACTACGCCAACACCCTCTACGTGCCGCCGGAGCCGTTCTTCCAGGACGCGCAATGGCGTGACATCACCGACTGGCGCGCCGAACTCACCCCGTATTACGAGCAGGCGCAGAAGATGCTCGGCGTGGTCCGCAATCCGCATATGACCCCCGCCGACGAGGTATTCAAGAAGGTCGCCGACGATATGGGCGTCGGCGATACCTTCGTGCAGACACCGGTCGGTGTGTTCTTCGGCGAACCCGGAAAGACCGTGTCCGACCCCTACTTCGGCGGCGTCGGCCCCGAACGCACCGGCTGCGTGGAATGCGGCGACTGCATGGTGGGCTGCAAGTACGGCGCCAAGAACACCCTCGTCAAGAACTACCTGTACCTCGCCGAACTGGCCGGGGCACAGGTAGTTCCGATGACCACGGTGACCGGGCTCCGGCCGCTGCCGGACGGCACCTGGGACGTATCGACCGCCCGCACCGGCGCATGGGTGCGCAAGCAGCCCAAAACCTTTACCGCCGCACACGTCGTCCTCGCGGCGGGCACCCGGGGCACCCAGAAGCTGCTGTTCGCGATGCGCGACCAGGGGGTGTTGCCGAAGCTGTCGGACCGCCTCGGCGTGCTCACCCGCACCAACTCCGAATCGATCGTCGGCGCCGCGACCAGGAAGGTCACGCCCGGTGTCGATTTCACCAAGGGTGTCGCCATCACCTCGTCGATCCACCCGACCCCGGACACCCATATCGAGCCGGTTCGCTACGGCAAGGGCTCCAATGCCATGGGCCTGTTGCAGACGCTCATGGTGGATGGCGGTGGCCGGATCCCACGCTGGCTGCGATTCCTCGGCCTGGTGCTGCGTCACCCGATGCAGCTGATCACCTTCCTGAGCACCAAGAACTGGAGTGAGCGCACCATCATCTCGCTGGTGATGCAGCACCTCGACAACTCGATCACCACCTACACCAAGCGGGGGCTGTTCGGTCGCAAGCTGACCAGCAAACAGGGCCACGGCGAACCGAATCCGACCTGGATCCCGGTCGGCAACGACGTGACCCGGCGGGTCGCCGACCAGATCGGCGGCATCGCGGGCGGCAGCTGGGGCGAGATCTTCAATATCCCGCTCACCGCGCACTTCCTCGGCGGCGCCGCGATCGGCGCGGATGCCGAGCACGGTGTGATCGACGCCTACCACCGTGTCTACGGCTATCCGACGCTCAGCGTGGTGGATGGCGCGGCGGTCTCGGCGAACCTCGGGGTGAATCCGTCGCTCACCATTACCGCGCAGGCCGAACGGGCCGCGGCGTACTGGCCGAATAAGGGCGAGCAGGACACCCGGCCACCGCAGGAGACCGGGTACCGGCGTATTTCGCCGGTGGCCCCGGCGCAGCCGGTGGTGCCCGCCGGTTCGCCCGCGGCGCTGATGCTGCCGATCGTGCAGATCCGCAGCACCGCCGAGGAGGCACCCGCCGCCGGGTGATACCGATCCCGCCCCACCGAGTTCCCCACGTACTGCCGCGAAAGTCGTTGCAGTAGGGTCGTTTCCCGTCGCATGCCCGGACACGGCGGAAACGAGCGGAAATTCGTATGGCGCGATTCACGAAGTTCATGGCGCTGGCCGCGGTGGCGGTGATCGGCGCGGTTCCGATCGCCGCTCCCGCTCTCGCCCAGCAATCGCCCGGGCGGCAGAGCAATCCGGAATACGCGCCGACCATGCTGGTGCTCGACGCCTCCGGCTCGATGCTCGCCGCCGACCCCGGCGGCGGCACCAAAATAGACGCGGCCAAGAACGCGGTCCGCACATTCATCGGTGCCGCGCCCGCCGCATCGAAGGTCGGACTCTCGGTCTACGGCACCGGAACCGGATCCACCGATGCCGAAAAGACCGCGGGCTGCAAAGACGTGAAGGTACTGCGCAACGCCGAGACGATCGACCGGCCCGCACTCACCTCGGCGGTCGACGGCATCACGCCGAGCGGATACACACCGATCGGCGCCGCGCTGCGGACCGCCGCCCAGGCACTTCCGAAAGACGGACCACGGTCGATCGTCCTGGTCTCCGACGGGCTGGACACCTGCGCACCACCCGACCCGTGCGAAGTCGCCCGCGAACTGAACAAACAAGGCAATCAGATCGTCGCGCACGCCATCGGATTCGGCGTCGACGACGCCTCCCGCGCCCAACTGACCTGTATCGCCCAGACCACCGGCGGCACCTACACCGACGCCGCCGACGGCAAAACCCTCGAACAGGTCCTCCCCCGTGTCACGACCACCGCGCTGCGTACCTACGCACCCGCCGGTATCCGTATCGAAGGCGGCACCGACTACCGCAGCGCGCCGGTGACCTCGCCCGGCCAGTATCTGGACACCATCGGCCATAAGCGGCAACGCTTTTACGCCATCGATGTCCCGGCTGGCGCGACCGCCTACTTCAGCGGCACCGCAGCCTTCCCGCGCGGCGACAACGCCCTGTTCGCCAATAACCGCCTCGATCTGCGGGTCTACGGGGCCGACGGCCAGGACTGCCATACCAGTGAAAGTGCGATGGCGACCAGGTCCTCCGACGGTGTCGCGCTGACCGTTGCCCGCGTATGGAAAGGCGCGGCCCAGGCGAAGACCGGTAGTCCCAGCGAGGACAAATGCAGGGGCGGCGGACGCTACTATTTCGGCCTGGAATGGGCCTATGTCGCCGATGGGGCACCCGAGCGGGTGCCGCTCGAACTGATCGCGGGCATCGAGCAGTCCGTCGCGGATCCCGGGCCCGCGGCGGCCACGGCACAGGCGACCTTCACCGCGCCGAGCGGTCCCGCGGTGCCGGTGACCGGCGGCGGATCGTTCACCGTGGCGGCCGAACTCCCCGCCTCCGGCGTCTACGCCGATACCCTGCGACGCGGCGAATTCGTCTTCTACCGAGTGAAATTGGACTGGGGTCGTGGCCTGGCGTACCGGGTCCGCTTCCGAGAGACGACCGGAGTCGGCAGCGGAGCCGTATCGAATATCAACACCACGCTGTATTCGCCGTTCCGGTCGGAACTCTCCTCCGATGGCACCGCCTACACCGGCACCCACGAGGTGTTGCCGACCAATAAGTCCGCGCTCGCGACCGTCCCCGTCCGGTATCGCAACCGGGAGACCGGGGACGGCCGGGCTGCGGGCCAGTCGGTCGACGGCTGGTACTACATCGCCGTCAAACTCAGCCCTGCCGTGCTGACCGGCGATCCCACCGCGGCACCGGTGCCGATCGAACTGGAGCTCGCCGTCACCGGGACCGCCGAACCGGGGCCGCGATATCAGGACGGCGGCGCAGGAGTCGGGATTTTCGGCGAGCAGAAGCCGCAGACGGGGCCCGACGTGGGTGCGAGCACCGTCGCAGTGCCCTCGGACACCGATGATCCCGAGACCGGCAACGCCGTGGTCGTGGCCGGTGTGGCCGCCGGAGTCGTGGGGGCGGCAGCCTGCGTGGTCATCGTGCTGGTACGACGGCGGCTATCTCGGTAGCGGGGGTCGGCGCACCGATTTGCGATACTCGTTCCGAGTATTCACTTGATTATTGCGACGCCCGTTGCAGTAAGGTCTCTTTCGCCGCATTGTGTCGATGCGGCGGGAGAGAAAACGGGGAGTTTGGTCAGCGTGTCGCGACTCGCAAGAAGTATCGGCGTGGTCTTGGTGGGGGTGATCGGCCTCCTTCCGGCCGCGCCCGCCACGGCCGAGGAATCGCCTGGGCAGCAGAACAATCCGGAATACGCGCCGACCATGCTGGTGCTCGACGCCTCCGGCTCGATGCTCGCCGCCGACCCCGGCGGCGGCACCAAAATAGACGCGGCCAAGAACGCGGTCCGCACATTCATCGGTGCCGCGCCCGCCGCATCGAAGGTCGGACTCTCGGTCTACGGCACCGGAACCGGATCCACCGATGCCGAAAAGACCGCGGGCTGCAAAGACGTGAAGGTACTGCGCAACGCCGAGACGATCGACCGGCCCGCACTCACCTCGGCGGTCGACGGCATCACGCCGAGCGGATACACACCGATCGGCGCCGCGCTGCGGACCGCCGCCCAGGCACTTCCGAAAGACGGACCACGGTCGATCGTCCTGGTCTCCGACGGGCTGGACACCTGCGCACCACCCGACCCGTGCGAAGTCGCCCGCGAACTGAACAAACAAGGCAATCAGATCGTCGCGCACGCCATCGGATTCGGCGTCGACGACGCCTCCCGCGCCCAACTGACCTGTATCGCCCAGACCACCGGCGGCACCTACACCGACGCCGCCGACGGCAAAACCCTCGAACAGGTCCTCCCCCGTGTCACGACCACCGCGCTGCGAAACTACGCACCCGCCGGTATCCGAATCGAGGGCACGCCGAGCTATCGCAACGCGCCGCAGGCCACGCCCGGACAGTACCTGGACACCATCGGGCAGAAGCAGCCGCGCTACTGGTCGGTCGACGTGCCCGAGGGCGCGACCGCCTACTTCAGCGGGACCGTCTCCTTCCCACGTGGTGGCGACGCGCTCTTCGCCAATAATCGGCTCGATCTGCGGATCTACGGCGCCGAGGGCCACGACTGCCACATCTATGAAAATGAGCTGGCCACCCGCTCGACCGACGGCGTCGCCCTGACCGTCGCCAAGGTGTGGACCGGTGCGGCACAGGCGAAAACGGGCAGTGCGAGCACCGATAAGTGCCGTGGCGGTGGCCGCTACTACTTCAGCCTGGAGTGGGCCCACGTCGCCGATAACGCGCCCACGCAGCTGCCACTGGAACTGAACGTCGGCATCGAGTCGGCGGTCTCCGACGGCGGCCCTGCCGCGCAGTCCACCGAGACCGCGTTCACGACGCCGGGCGGACCTGCCGCACCCGTTACCGGTGGCGGATCGTTCAACGTGGCGGCCGCACTGCCCGGATCCGGCCTCTACACCGACACCCTGCAACGTGGCGAATTCGTCTTCTACCGTGTGAAATTGGACTGGGGCCAAGCGTTGGCCTATCGCGTGCGCTACGCGGCGACGCCGGACCGCGGCAGCGAATACGTCTCCAATGTCAACACCACGCTGTACACGCCGTATCGCTCGGAGCTCGACGACGACTTCGCGGCTTATACGGGCACCGAGACCGTGCTGCCGTCCAATGAACCCGCGCTCGCGACAGTTCCCATTCGCTACCGCAATCGTGAAGCGGCTGATAACAAGGTCGCCGCGCAGTCGGTCGCCGGCTGGTACTACATCGCCGTCAAACTCAGCCCGGCGCATGCCGAGAAGAGCAAGGCGGGACCGGTGTCGATCGAACTGGAGCTGGCGGTGACCGGCAATCCGGAGTCCGGCCCGACGTACCGGGGTGGCACTGACCGCGTCGGAACCTTCGGGGAGAACGGCAAACCGGCGAATCATGCGGGCGGCGCCCATGACAGCACCCAGGCTTCCGGCGCTACCGATTCCAGCGACAACTCGCCGATCGTGTGGGTCGCGACCGCCGTGATCGTGGTCGGCGTCGTGGTCGGCGCGATCCTGATCGTTCTGCTGCTCCGCCGGCGCGGCACCCGCTGAATTCCTCGAACGACGAAATACCTTGCGGGCCCGATGGTTTCGACCATCGGGCCCGCATGCACATATGTTGACGATCGACTATGCCCGACGGCGATCAAACGACGGCCGGACGACTACCTGCCGTAGTCGCACCCGAACTGCTGCCGTATGCGAACGCTGCCTTCTCCGCCATGACGCTGATCGCGATCTTCGCCCGGAAACGGATGGACAATAGCGCCTCGTCCTCCCCGCGCGGCGTGTCCGCGAACACCTGGCGATGGGACGTGAATAATCCGTGCGATGACACCAGGGAAGCTGCGCCGCAGGTCTGTGCTGGGACTTCTCGCGAGTGTGCCACTCGGGGCGGCATCGCCGGGGCGGGCCTCGGCGGTGGAGCCACCGGCGTCGGCGATGCGCTACACCATGGCCGCCTTCACCAATGGCAGCGAAACCGACTTGTACGTCTACGAATCCGGCGATGCGACCACGTACCGGCTACTGCGTGGTCCGGCGTACCGACCATCCGCTGGATTGATGCGAGACCCGAGCATCTTCCGCACCGTCGACGGCGTCTACTACCTCACCTACACCGCGTCCGGCGACGGCCGGATCATCGGCTTCGCGCATAGTACCGATCGCCTCACCTGGACACACCTGTACAACTTCACCGTCCCGCTGCCGAGGGTGGAGGCGACGTGGGCCCCCGAATGGTTCATCGACGACCGAGGCCACATCAATGTCATCGTCTCGCTTTCCTGCGGACACGGTTTCACACCGCACCTGATGACCGCCGCCGATACCTCACTGCGATCGTGGAGCGCGCTCACACCCATGGTCGGCCTCGCACCGAACCCGTTCGACCCGTCCTCACTCGGCTATATCGACACCACCGTGGCGCAGCACGCCGACCGGTACTTCGCATTCGCCAAGAACGAAAACACCAAATACATCGAACTCGCCGTCGCTCCCCACCCACTCGGCCCGTATCTCTTTATCGGTGTAGGCGATTGGGCAGGCTGGGGTGCCCCGCGAGAAGGCCAATCGATTATCCGGTTACCCGGCGACGGCTGGCGCATCTACTTCGACGCCTACACCGAAGGCAAATACTTCTACAGCGACAGCTACGACAGCTTCCGCACGTGGACCGTACCGCGGGAACTCCCGGGACTGTCCGGAATCGTCCGCCACGGCACTGTCTTTCCCGAATCCACACCACAGCACGTCGAGTAAGAACGGGTCTTCGCCCGCTGCCGCGACAGCACGACCCGGAATCGACATCGTGGCAAGCAACATGCCGTCGACCCCGTGTTCAGCTCCTCGGACGAACCCGATGGCCTTGGTTCTGTCATGACCTGCATTTCAGCCGGGGCAGCGGATGTCGCCTTATCGCTGTGGTTGAGGCGCCACGTGAGTGGTGGCCGAAATCGACCGCCGAGGGGACGATGGTCTGGTTGGCCGACGATCGCGTACCGAAGAGAAGTCGCCGTGGCAAATTGGCGGGCGGACGATGAGTATGCCCAGATGCGGGCCGCGGGCATCGACGGGTTGCAGGGTTGGGTCCGCACGCGTTTCCCGGAGGGCGCGACTGGACAGTGGTGGATGGGTATGTTCATGACCGCCGAGAACGCGATCCGAACGGAGCGTCCACGCGACGACCTGTTGATGTTGAGGCATTCGTCGCGAAGTCGGCCGTTGAACGATTCGATGTGGCCCGTGCGCCAGGGCTGGCCGGGTGGGATGAACGCCAACCCGACCCGCTCACCGGCCCAGTCGGCCATCGCCTGGCAGCCGGTTCGGGTACGTTGTCGCTGCCCCAGCTACCCGGCCATGCGTGGCCCGCTCGAGGACACCCACCGGGACTTACCAGCCGTGCACCGCCACGCCGCGTACCCGCAGCGCACTGACTATGCTGCGCCACTCCTCGTTGTCCTGGGCCTTGGCACCGTTGAAGATCACCAGCTCGGTCAGCGCGGGCAGAGCGGCGATAACACCGACGTCGCGATTCTGGATGCCCGCATCCAGTCCGAGGCGCTGTAGCCTGGTCAACCCGGCAAGCGGGGCGAGACTGGTGGCCTCGACCATCGAGTTGAGATCGAGATCTTCGAGCGCCTCGCAGTAGGCGATCCCGTCCAGGTTCGTGATCGAGAAATGCCTGCCGAAGTGCCACCACCCGGGGTACAGCTGATAGACCTCACGGTCGCCGTCCAGACACAGGTCAGTCACCTGTGCCAGATCCTTCGAGGTCAACGGGAGGGTGAGCAGAAACCGTTCCAGCTGTGGCAGGTAGTCGATACCGAGCTGCTCGATGATCTCGTCCCAGGCCGGGCCACCGGCCGATGCCTGGTAGGCGGCGTATTCCTCCCCCAGAGACGATAGCCACCAGTAGTCTTCGAGCCGAGCAGTGTACACCTCGTCGAGCAGCGCGAGCCGAAGGTTGCGGTCAGCCAGTTCGATGGTCGCCATGAGCGAAGCGTACGGCTCCGGAGCCCCCGATCAGGCAGCGTTCCAGCGCCCGAGACGAGTCGGGGCGGGTTGTCGCGACAGCCCCGGTCAGCCCTTGCCCGTCGCGCCACCTTGCCCGGTAACCCACGCCGGATCGCCGTCATACCAGAGCGGCTCCGAGCGCGTCGACGACTCGGGTCGCGCCGCGCCGGGATCGAAGGTCCGCTGCGAGATCTATTCCGCCGCACTCCGATTCGCGGGGCCGTCGGAGAAATCAATCTAATTTGATCATGAAATCCGCGTCCAGAATGAAGATCAAATTGCGTTACCACGGCAAAATATTCTGTTAGCGCATTATTAACGGTGATTAATCGCACAATAAGAGAAGTGGATTTACAGATCTCTTTTCCATAACGTTGCTGTTGCACGCCGTGATGGCGTCGTTATCCATCCGTGAAAGGAACCTCAGTACATGTTCTCTCGCAAGGCCCTGGCCGCCGCCGCCACCGTCTCTGCCGCCGCCCTGTTCTTCGGCCCGGTCGCGATGGCCTCTGCCGCTGACTCCGCCTCCACCGGCTCGGCCTCGGGTTCGGCCGACGGCGGCTCGTCCACGGGTTCGGCCGGCTCGTCCTCCGGTTCCGCCATGCTCGACTCCGGCAGCTCGGCCTTCGACGGCGGCACCTCCGCCATCGTCAACATCATCGATGCGATCACCGGCATCAGGGACCTGAACCAGCCCCAGCCCGCCGCCTGATTCGGTCTCGGTAGAGCACCGCTTCGTCCGTGTCGCCCCTCGGGGCTCGGATTGCCTTTGCGCCGCAACGCTACGCCTGAGCGAGCGTGCATTTTGCAGCGAATTTGCCAGAATTGAATCGTTCATTCGCCGCGTCGGAGTAGGCGCGGCGGGTGAACACTGGTGATTCCGTTTGCCTGCCAAAGAGATAGTACTCTGCACTGTGCGTGCGCGGTTTCGATGAACACCAGTTTCGTGCCGTCCGGCGAACTCGCCGGACGGGATGAAGTTTCCGGTTCGTCAGTGATGAACAGATACCCGCCGCAATCGCGCGCCCCCTCCAGCCACCTCGAAGACGTGTGGCAGCAACCGCACGGCTCAGGTGAGCTTCATAGCCTGACCTCGCAACTACCAGGATGCGGCTGGGGAGTCGGGTAGTTGCGTGACCTGGACAGTCTCCGAAGATACGTGGAAAGGCATGCCCGGCAAATAGTCATGCGCCAGGCGGGTGACCCGCTCGGCGTTGGCGGTCCTGGTGGCTGGAAAGCCATGTGGATCGGGAGTCTGCGGGTCGAAGTTCCAGTCGTCTTCCCAGCGCATCGTTCCATGAAACTCGTAGTAAATGCGGTCCGGGTGCACCGTTTCCGCAGGGCGCGAGGAGTGGCCCGGCCAGGAGGGGAGCCTGCCGCGCACCTGCGACCGCAGCTCGATCCCGGCGGCTTGCTCTGGTGTCAGCGCGCTTCCGAAACGGGCCGTGATCGTTCCTTCGATGAACGCGGTGAATGCACCGAGCGAAGGAAGGTCATCGTCGCAGACCACGACAGCACTGGTACGCACCGGAGCAGTCGCGTCGCGGGCCCGCGCGGCCGGCCCGGTCAGTGCCTGCTTGATACGCTCGACCTCTCTCCAGTGGGAACTGCCCAGAATATTGAGGTGATTGCTGCCGGGCCGAATCACCTGCGTCATCCGCTGGCGATCCAGAGCGAACGGCGCACCCCCACCGAAAACATAGTGCCGGGTCAGTTCGCGATGCAGCGGATTGTCATACGCATGGGCAGCGATCTCGGCGAGTACGCGGTCAAGGACGTCAGAGGCGCGGGGAATCAGGTAATGGCCAGGCGGGCGGCGCAAGTACGACGGCGGGGTGGGATCGCCCGCCCGCACCCGAACCCCCGGCCGGACCGCTGGGTCCTCCTGAGGTGATGGCCCATCGCGCTGAATCGCTAACGGGCGCAACCGCTGCGCGAGATCAGCTGCCGCGGCATTTCCCGCCGTCCGTTGCAACGCAAGGAGGCGCTGGCGAACCCCCTGCACCGCTGGCTCCGCCCGCATTTCCCGCGGCCCGGGTCTACCCACGCGATCGGCGCCCGGCCGCCCCACTGCCCATTCCATACTTCCTATTAGAGGCACAGCCGGTGCGGCCCACCGGACGATAGTGCCTACATTGCTCGTCCTGACTGCACTTTCGGGCAATCTCGGCTCACCGCCGGACTATTCCGAGTGTGCCAGCCGCCCCGATCAGGCAAGGTCCCAGATCTCAGCAGTTGACGGGCGCAGGCTCTCCGCGAACCCGACCGTCGAGCCACTGCAATACCGCGGGAGCGCCCGCGACCGCCGCGGACAAATGCTCGACCGAGGGCACCCGCAGCGTCTGCAACCGCACCCCCGCCGCGCACCAGCGGCGGTCGGTGTTGTTGATGGCGTCGACCGGAATCAACGGGTCGGTCGGTGAATGCCATTCGAATATCGGTATTTCCGGCACCCCGCCGTAGAGCTCCAGACTGTTCTCCTCCACCACCGACCGGGCCTCGGGCCTGTCGAAGATCGAGGAGTTGGTGACGTACTCGCGAGCGCTGCCGTTGGCGCCCATGACGAGGATGGTGTTGGTGCAGCTGTTGGCCATGGCGTCACGAAGTGCGAGGCCACGCGGGTTGAGATACGCGCTGACGGGCACCCGGTCCGGATACTCCCGCTCCAGACCGATCGCCGTCGCCATGGCGAGCCCGAAGGCCGGGTGCGGGTCCAAGCCCAGCGCCTCCGCCATCGTCACCAGGTTCACCGGGACGCCGCCGATGGCCGCGCCCGCGAGCTCCAGCTCAGGTGCGTACGACGGCTGCAGCGCTGCCGCCCATGCGGTGGCCATGCCGCCACCGGAGTAGCCGGTCATCACCACTGGGCTGTGCTGCACGGCGAGTTCGGGCAGCCGTTTCACCGCCCGGATGCCGTCCAATACGATCTGCCCACCCAAACGCGCGGCGCCCATGGCGAACTCGGGTCCGAGATGATCCGGCAGTGCGACACTCCAGCCCTGCGCCAGCACCACGTTCAAAATTGGCGTCGTCGCCACCAGATTCAGATCGCTGTTGTACAGCATGTGCGATACCCCGCAGCCGGTGCCGAGCGCATTGATGAAGTGCTGATACGACAGCAACGGTCCGTCGGGCCGATGGCCGAAGGGGGTCAGGATCGTGGTAGTCGCCGCGATCGGCGCACCGTGCGAATCGGTGGACCGGTACTTGACCAGTGTGACGGTGGCGCCGGGAAAGAGGGGCAGCGGCGGCTGCGCCCGCATGCCGAGCACGTCACCGGGTCGGTGTGCCGCTAGATCCGCCGGGGCGGCGTAGAACGGGTCCGGATCGGAATGTGGGTACAGCGGTTCCGCGCTTGCCGTCGTCGCCAGCAGCAGCGCGAGTGCGGCACCGCCGAATGCACTGAGGACTTGGGGCCAACCGCTGCCCCGGCTACCGAGGAACGCACGAAACGGACGCTTCACGACCTTGACCTCCACGGGTTGTGCGGGCATTCGTCGACCAACCAGGCGGTATTCAAGCGCTACCGCCAGCAAACTACCAGCGACACACCGAAACGAGGGCTGAATGCACGAAAAATGACACTGCGCAGCCGATGTGGTCCCAAGCCCGTGACACTTACACCGCTCTAGCCAACGGTCCGCATCACCCCGCGGCGGCGTGGAGTCGGACCGGTCGCGAATCTTCCGGCCCCGAGTGCGTGTGGCGGCCCTCCGCGAATTCCATGTCGATCGTGGACGCCGGTTCTTCGAGAGAGATTCGATCGACCGTGGGCCAATGCCCGCGATCATCTAGCCCAGGCCCTGTGCGCTCATGGTCGACCGGCGGCATTCGGCTCCCGCTGTCCGCCAACCGGATCCACCACACGCCTCAACGCCTTCAGATCGGCCTCGATCGCCCGAAACAGCATATAGACGACGATGAAGGCAATGATCGAGCCGACGCACAACACCCGCACGGCTAGAAGCACCAGCGGAATGTCATCCGGTGGTAGCAAGGTCACCCCAGCGATCGCCAGCAGTGGCACCGACGCCGCCACGGTGAGATACACGGTGCAGCGGCGATCGAGTCCGCGCAGGTGCAGCGCATCGACCGCGGTGATGTCGCCGTGTGGGAGGAACATCGGATAGATACAGCGCACCATGTAAAACGTCACCAGGAAGAACGGGTAGGCCACCGCTATCGCGCCACAGACCAGCCCTCCGCCCAGGGCATGCAGGAGATCCTGCCCGGTCGCCTCCCAGTTCGTGGAGTACAGCACGAACGGGAAGATGATCGTCGCCAGGCTCCACAGCGAAAACACCACCAGCACAGCACGATCGCCGAACAGCAGGGCATCCGATCGTGCCCGTGCCAGCACCTGTGGGTCGTATTCCCGGCCCCGGCGCAGGCCGCGCGAGACGATGAGCGCATACCGCAGCATGTACAGCACCAGCGCGATGCCTATCGTGAAGCACACCGCGACCACCAGGACAGCGCCGATCCGCCACATGTGCTGCACCGAGAGGCTCAGCCGGTCGATGATCAGCGTCCGGTTGTGCGCGATGTTGTACGTCGTTGCGAGCGCGTTCGGGATGATAAGGGCCAGCACCACCACCGGCACCAGCCAGGGCCGTAGTCGTAGCCGCCAGCTGGACGGCGGCGGGTCGACCAGGTTGCGGGCCCGCCCGTCCAGGCACACTTCCAACTGCTGGGCCAGTTCCGCGCCACCAGCCCACCGCTCGTCCCGCTCAGACGCCAGGCACTTCAGCAGCACCCTGCGCAGTGCCGCCGGGCAGTCGGACGGAATTCGCTCGAGCGCGCCCGCATCCACCCCGGCGCGACGGCGTTGCACCATGGCCGCGAGCGTGGCGGCGTCGCTGTGTTCACCCGCGGTGGTGTCGTCGAACGGTTTGGCACCGGTGAGCAGCTCCCACAGCACCACACCGAGCGAATAGATGTCCGCACGGGTATCGAGATCGTCGGCGGACCGGTCGTAGCCGGGATGGCAAATCTCCAGCTGTTCCGGCGCCATGTACGACAGCGAGCCGCCGAAATAGGCGACCGGGTTGGCCTCGTCGAGGTCGCGGCTGAAACTGACGTTGAAATCGGCGAGCTTGGGCACGGCCTCGGCGGTGAGCAGCACATTGGCCGGTTTGACATCGCGGTGCAGCACGCCGTGCGCGTCCGCGTAGGCCAGCGCCTCGGCAAGCCTGCGGCCCAGCCAGGCGACGGCTTCCGGCCACGACAGCGTCGCGATCTCCGCGCGCAAGCTGGAATCGGTCGGCCGGATCTCGCCCTTGCCCGCCATCACGGCGTCGACCGCGTCCAGCAGCAGCTGTCCGGTGCGCTGGTCCGGCGGGGTGGCCCGCACCCAGCGCAACACGCTCAGCAGGGTCCCGCCGGGCAGGAATTGCATGTACAGCAGCCGTAGCCGATGCCCACCGGGCTCGTTGTCGCGGCCCGGCTCGTCCAGCAGCCGCTGATCGAAGACCCGCACGATGTAGTCGTGGTCGAGCTGTGCCAGTGTCTGCGGTTCGGTACCGCGGTCGGCGGAAATCTTCACCGCCACCAGCCGTTGCAGCGACCGCTGCCGGGCCAGGAACACCCTCGCGAACGCACCGCTGCCCAGCGCCGTGAGCAGGTCGAAATCATCTATTCGATCGCCGATTTCGATACGGTCCAGGCCGGTGGCCTTGGTCCCGGTAGTGTCCTGGGCGGTGCGGAGTTCGGTGGCCGTGCGGGTCGCATCCCCCGACGAGGTGATCGAGTCGAGAGAGGTCGCGGCGGTAAGTTCCAGGCTGGGGCGCCGGGTGCTCTGCTCCTCGTCGTCGGCGTTGAGCAGCTCGCGCAGCTGTGCCGCCTGCTCGGGATATTCCCGCAGGTATTCGCCCGGATCCACCTGCTCGCCACTGTGGCGGCGGATCACGAACTCCTCGTATATCAGGCCGGCCGGAAGACGCGCCGGGGTCAGTTCGGGAAATTCGGAACAGTATTCGCGCAGCCGCTTGCGCCTGGGTTGGGCCACGACGGGTTCGTCGAGGCGGATCCCGGCCGGGCGGCGCAGCGACCGATGCCGCATATCGATCCGGATCAGTTCGATCAGCGCACCCAGTCGTGCGCCCGGCAGGTAGTCGGCGATGAGCGGCGGCCGGCCGTCGGCTTCCCACGCCGCAGCGAAAGCGGCCACGGCACCGAATTCGATTCCCGCCGTTGGTCGCCCGAACCTATTCCCGGAGTCGGAACTGTAGCTCATATCTGCACCTATCGAGCCGGACCATGCACTCGTCGGTCGGTGGGTCAGGCGGACACAACCGCCACCATCATCCCCGAGAGACGCTGGAAACCCTCGGCGCCCACGTCAAATCGGAGTTTCCACCGTCCTAGGCCGCCGCCCAGTCACCGCCACATGCAGTGGCCATCGGTCACCACCCGGGGCCCGGGCGCCGACGGTGCCGTCATCGACACACTCGCTGCGGTGACGGTTTTTCGCAGAAGCGGCTATTCGACGGTCATCTCCCCCATTTCGGACCAGTCGGTGGCGTCGATTGTCTGACTGATGATGCGCGGAGTCTGTGCCAGGGCTGCGGGAAGTTCGGCCATCGCGGCCTTGAAATGGGGGCTGCCGACGTGTGCCCCGCCGGCAGCCTGGTCTCGAAATGCCTCCACCAGAACGAATTCGGACGGGTCGTGGACGCTGCGGGACCAGTCGAACCAGAGGTTGCCCTCCTCGGCTCGGGTGGCCGCGGTGAACGGGGCAACGAGGTCGAGCCAGCGGTCGGTCCATTCGGGTTTGGTCTTGAATCTAACGACGATGAAGATCATCACGCGCCTCCTGCGATGGTCCGGCTGCCGCGACACATCCCGACTCCCGCTGTGTCGGGCGGTGATCGTTGCGAACATCCTATTGTCGACTGTCAGTGGATTGTGGGCCAGCACGTCATACGCGCATTCACCACCACGCCCGGTAGCGCCTTCGGATGATCCAGGATCACCTTTGCCACCCGCTCGGGATCGAACCGATCAAAGGCTCCCCTTTCTCAACTACGAATCCTGACGACAACCGAATGAACGACCTTGTCGTGCCAGGTTTGATGTTTGGCGTCCCAGAGGGGCCACAGGCTGTTCAGCAGGCTCGGGATAAACAAAAGGCAGTTGTTCCCGACGAGATTGATTGTCAATTGGGTACCCCACCGGGCGAGGGCGAGAGGTGGCCCCAACGGTCGCCCGGTGGCCTCGTCGATCACTGCGATCCTGAGCCACTTCTTACCGAGGGACTGGCCGGTCCTCCCCTGCAGAATCACCTGGTTCGATACGGTGATTGCGAGGTAGATGAACAACCCCAGCACCGCGATCATCAATCCCAGCCCGTTGGGTTCGGCTTCCGCGGACGGACCGTACTGTTCCCTCGCTGCCGTCGTCGGCTCGGTGGCGATGACGAGTCCGACACTCACGACGATCATGGCGGGCACCCAAGCCAGGATGACGTCGGTCAGGTAGGCGCCGACTCGAGACCACCACGACGCGTACGGGTACACGGGTCTCGGGAGGGTCTGCAGCGAAACAGAGGGCGACATCGGCGGGTACTGCGGCTGCCCGTACTGCGGGTACCCGGAGTAGCCGGGCTGGCCGGGATCCGAATTCAGATTCGACATGACATCCCCCGATCCCCGACGCCCGGCTGGCTATGCATTTCGACCGAGATGGGCACCTCATCTGCGGCCACCACCAGGTCGTCCATCTCGTCCCAGAAGCTGCCGGGTCCGGTCACCGTGAACTCCAGGTTGATGCCGGTCGGGATGCTGCCCCGGACCAGCAGCGGGTAGACGTCGTCCGAGGTCCATTCGTTGATGCCGGTATCGGTCTCGTCCACGCACTTCATCGCATCGACATCCACATTCGCCATGACTTCTTCCTCCTTCAGGTTTGGTGGAGGTGGGTTTCCGGCTCCACCGGATCGGACCATCTGGAACCAAACGATGAGGTCACCCACTCATCAGCGGCTGGCAAAACACTTACAACCCCGGAACGAGCTGTGCGCGGCGGACTTTTCGGAACCAACGATGAGGTCGCCCGCTGACCAGCGGCTAGCAGACCTCGCACCCGGGAACGAGCCGTGCCCGACAGTGACGTGATCACCGTCCATACCGACCTGGGTGCGGGCGGTCACCGTCGCGGGTGGTTGCCACCAAAAAACCCCTTCCGAACAGGTCGGAAGGGGTTTTCGTTGTCGGCTGGCAGGATTTGAACCTGCGACTACCCGACACGGTTCCAATTCATCGACATGCCTCTGAAACCTCGTTATGACTCGTCACCCACCGAACGGGACGGTCATCTGTCCGGTAGCTCTTTCGGCCTCCCCGATGCCTCGGTGAGGATCTTGGTCACCGTGGCGACAAGCGGGCCAGCGGGATCGCTGAGACGCGGCAATGATCTCCGATTTACCAACAGAGATCCAAGAGTGAGATCTACCATTTCAGCGCCGACCTGCTCGGCAGAGCTACGCCCCCCCGGCTCGAACCACGTCCACGCCCATTGCGCGGCGCCGAAAATGAGCAGGCTCCGGACCTCCCTGTCGACAGGCCGGAACTCACCCGCAGCGATGCCTGCATCGAGCAGGCCATGCAGGATTCCGATGTAATGCCGTCGAAGCTTACGCCCCTCGGACTCCTCATCCTGCTGGGCGAACCGCGCGACCTCCCGCTGAAACGCGACAGTCCGATTTCGATCGTGTACCTGGTAGAGCATTGATGCATGCAACAGCGCGGCCAGTCGTTCGGTCGGCGTAGAAAACTCCGACATGATGCGCTCTGCCTCATCGATCCGTTGCCGCATATAGGAAATATGCAGGGCTTCCAGCAACCGCGCCTTCGTGCCGTAATGATGCACGATCAAGCCCTGCGAGATGCCCAACTCACTTGCAACACCACTGAAGCTGGTTCCGTCGTAGCCCTTCTCGGCAACATGACGCGTAAAAGTATCGAGAATCGCACCCGACTTACCCGGCTCCGCCGCACGCCTACTCACCGATACCACCCCTCTTCGTCCAAATTTCCCGCACACTCCAGCGTCCACTGACTGCTTACCCAGTCATTGACTGAGTGCGCAGTCAGTACTAGCATTGTGCGCCGAGTCACAGCGTCGCACGCGCCGCTTCAGTCATTCATCTACATTCGAGCAATCAAATATGCAACAACACACCTATACAGCTGAGGCCGTGATCGAACAACGAGCCTCAGATCTCCACACCCGAGCCTGCTCCCGCGGCTTGTGGAATCTGCGCACTACATGTCGCGGCCACGGTGCCGACGACCAGGGACTCGTACCGCCGACCGAAATCGCCGTCCATGGCCCTCGCTTGCTCCCGACACCGGGAAGGTTGAACCGCTCGCGCGATCCAGCACCTACGGCCATCAGCAACCACCGCTTATGCACAGACTCGACGGCACCATCCGATCTGTGTTTCGCATGACCGGCCTCTCCGGCCATGGCACTGACGTCTCGACGCGCATCGCCCGAGGCGGCCACCACAATGTCGTCACCAGCCGGAGCGGGTGGTCACCCGCGATAAAGGACATGTGATCCCTATGGACGCGGATATGGCGGAAGCGGCACAAGAGGATCCGGCGACGGATGCGGAATCTTTGCTGTCGCCGGATCAGCTCTTGGCCGCCATCGCCGGTCGCGTCGCCGGGCCGTTGCCGCTGATCGCGTGGGCGAGAGAACTGGGCGATCTACACGCCGCCCTGATTTCTGCGGTTGTGAATCCTCGGCGGCGTCCATCCGACGTCGCCGAGGAGGCCCTCCATGCGGATATCGCGAAGGTCATCGACAAGATCAACTCTTGGGCGGTGTTCTACGTCCGCCACAGCCGGTGCGCCCGCCGCCACACTCACTCCTTCGGTGAGGTGATCAGTCATGTCGCCAAGACCTACGCCGAGGCGTGGTGGACGGTGCTGCACGCCGACTGCGAGGAGCTCCGGCACTCGGCGTGGGTCCATCTCGGCGAGGTCCGTGAAGGCTACGCGCAACTCATCGGCGATATCCGGGCCGGCCGCGTCCAACTCCCACTCGGATGGCGAGGCATCCGACATAACCGACAAAATGACAGCTCTTTCACCAACCAGGAAACCGACGGGGATGTGGAGCACTGAGGCAAGCAGTAGCAGGTAGCAGCCCCCACGGGCGGCGCGGTCTGGACGGTGCCACGAGTCCGCCTCGGATCCTCGAGCGAGTCCACCCCGGACGGGCACACCACTCCTGCTGTTCCAGCCTCATGCCAGGTCGGCAGCCGGACCCATGGCTGCGAGGTGGCGCTGCACGACGCGAGCGAAACGAGCGGCGATCTCGGTGCCGGCGAAAGCGGTGTTCCCGGCCAAGGCCGATTCGAAATCCCGCCATTCGATGCAATCAGCCCAGCGCCGACCCGCCCCGACAACCTCATAGCCAATGAAGCCGGACCGGTCACGCAGCCAGTCCCGGAACTCGCGGCTAGCCGCGAGGAACTCCGGTACGTCGGCGTCCGTATGTAGCTCGGAGGCAATCATCAACACAATCCTCGGCACAATGCAGACGATAGCCCGATCCAGGACGCGATGATCTTCTTCATCGGGACTCAGCCGTCGCCACGGCGCGACGGCCTCCTCGAATACGACCGAGCCCAATCCTGTTCCAGCGGCTCTCCACTGCCTCGCCGGAGCAGGCAGAATTCGTTCCCCTCCGGGTCGGCCAGTACGTACCGTGCTCGGGCGCCGATCCGGCCGATGTCGACCTTCCGTGCACCCGCGGCGAGCAGCCGTTCCAGTTCCGCGCCCTGATCGCGGTCGGTGGGCGAAGTGGTGTTGTTGTGGTGCAGGCTCGAGGTTGAGCAATAGTCAAGATCTGTGGATTCAGGGTCAGGTTGCTCGCAGCCATTGATCGAGGGCTGTGATGTCCTCGTCGCTGAGCCCTCGGGATGACTCGACGCGCCGGAGGAGCGCACGGCCGGGATGATGTGTGGCGACCCAGCTGCGGTCGGCGCTGGTGATCTCGTCGTCGACCCAGGCGAACGGGCGTCCGGCGGCCCAGCCCACCAGGGTGCGGGTCTTCCAGCAGAGCCCGAACCATCGGTCCTCGTGCTCGTGCTCGGCGGAGGGCTCCGGCCAGTTCACGACCGGCAGCTGTGGCAGCCCGATCCGTGGCGCGATCTCGGCATTGGCTTCGTCTTCCCAAGTTGTGGCCCAGACCAGCTCGCACGGCAACGCCGCCAGTCGTTGCCCTACATCGGGGCTGAGCTGCGAGAAGCGCGAGTCCGATCCGACATTGCGCGGTTCGCGCCGCGGGTGTTCACCGAACGGTAGTAGCGGCCCATCGACATCGAGGAACAGCAGCGGGCGTTGCGCGCGATCGGTCATGTTGCGGTGGCTTCCTCACGCCCGACGAGGACGCCACGTTCGAAACAGGCTCCGGCGCGCACCAGAGCGACCAGGTGCGGTGCGTTGACCGCGCGCCTCCGGTTCTGAGCGGCCTCGATCGGTTTGAATGCCATCGCGATACCGGACCCGCGTGATCCAGGTCCTTTGGTGACTTTCGTCCTCGAACATGCTGTGGCAAAGGTGGATTCGATGGGGTTCGTGGTGCGCAGGTGGATCAAGTGCTCGGCCGGGTAGCGGTAGAACTCTAGCAGCACATCGGCGGCGTCGACGATTTTGGCCACGACTTTCGGATGCTTGGCGCCGTAGGTCTTCTCGAAAGCCTTGATCGCCAGCCGGCCGTGGTCGATGTCTTCGGCGCCCACGAATGCGGGGCCGGCGCAGCACAGCTGGTAGCTGGTCGCGGGGGGGGGGGGGGGGCCCCCCCCCCCCCCCCGGGGGGGGGGGGGGGGCGGCCAGGGGCGGGGGAAACCCCACCCAAGAGGGCTGTTGGGCCTCCAAGGCAGGGGGTGTGGC
>NZ_JBFAHV010000045.1:0-30371 GCF_040654375.1 Nocardia sp. NPDC050710
ACGCCTCCCACGACACCTCCAACAGCAACCGCTGCTGGGGATCCATCATCGTTGCCTCGTTGGGGCCGATCCCGAAGAAATCCGGATCGAAGTCGCCTGCGGAGTACAGGAATCCACCCCGACGGGTGTAGGTCTTACCTGCCTTGCCGGGTTCGGGATCGTAAATACCATTGATGTCCCAGCCACGATCCATCGGTAACTCGCCGGTGGTATCGACGCCCGACATGACCAGACTCCACAGGTCTTCAGGCGAGGCAACACCACCCGGATAACGACAGGCCATCGCAACCAGAGCGATCGGATCGTCGTCAACAGCTCTGCTGGCAATGACCTCGATATCCCGGCTGGTGCCGGTGAACTCGTCGGCCAGATATTTCGCCAAAGCCTGCGGTGTCGGATAGTCGAACACCAACGTCGCAGGCAGTCGCAGGCCTGTGACGGTTTTGAGGGCGTTGCGGAACTCGATCGCACTGACCGAATCGAAGCCCAGCTCGCTGAACGCCTTATCCGCCGCGACCGCATTCGCGTTCTGATGACCCAGAATCGCCGCAACCTGACCACGCACGATCTCCACGAGAACACCGAAACGCTCACTATCAGGAGTATTCGCCAAACGAGCACGCAGCACCGTGAAGGCACCCGAGGCGGCTTTACGGCGATGCGGAATCAGCGCGGAAACCAGTGCGGGCGCGACGAATCCCGCGCCGTGCATAGCATCCAGGTCCAAACGGGCAAGGACGACGGTGGCCGTGTCCATCCCTGTCGCGGCGTCGAACAGCGCGAGACCCTGCTCCTCGGAGAGCGGCAGCATGCCCGAGCGGGACATGCGGTGACGGTCGACGTCGCTGAGTTGCTCGGCCATACCCCCGTCCCACAGACCCCAGGCAAAGGACTGACCGCACCTACCCGAGGCCCTGCGCTGCGCCACCAGAGCATCCAGACACGCGTTGGCCGCGGCATAGTTACCTTGACCGGCACTGCCGAACACACCCGCCACCGAACTGAACAACACGAACGCCTTCAACGGCAGATCCGCGGTCAGTACATGCAAATGCAGCGCAGCATCGACCTTGGGCCCCAGCACCGCATCCATCCGATCCGCAGTCAGCGAACCGATAGCACCATCATCGAGCACCCCGGCCATGTGGAACACACCGGTGAGTGGACGGGCGACAGGAACATCGGCCAGCACCTCAGCGAGCGCACCACGATCGGCCACATCGCACGCCACGAACTCGACCTCCGCACCGAGATGCTGCAACTCCGCACGCAGCTCGGTGGCGCCGGGGGCAGATTCACCGCGACGGCTCAACAGCAGCAAGCGACGGACACCGCGCGTGGCAACCAGATGCCGGGCGAACAGCCCACCGAGCAACCCACCCGCACCGGTGATCAGAACACTTTCGTCCGGACCGAAAGAGGTGGTCGCCGAAGCGGTTTCAGCGGAAACGACCGCCGTGGAATCGACTCTGGCGAGTCGCGCGATGTGTACCTGCCCCTCACGCACCGCCACCTGCGGTTCGTCCGCAGCCAGAATCCCACCCAGCAGCCCATCGAGTTCGGAATCGGTGTCGATCAACACGATCCGACCGGGACTCTCCGCCTGCGCCGAACGAACCAGACCACCCACCGCCGCACCGGCCAGATTCGTAATATCCTCCCCGGCAACCGACACCGCACCACTGGTCCGAACCACCAGCACCGATTCACCGAACCGATGATCGGCGATCCAGGACTGCAGAACCTCCAGAACAGCATGGGTCGCGGTGTGAACGGCGGCGGGATCATTACCCGCCGGGCACTCCAACACCACCACCTGCGGAACCACCTCGTCACCGAGGTCTGCCCACCCCACAGCGGTGGCCTCGGCCTCAGGCACCGAGATCGGTGTCCAGCCGATCTGGAACAACGCGTTACCGACGACGGATGCGCCGGTGGTGAGCTGCGCGGGATCGATCGGCCGGGAAGCCAGCTGCCGCACCGTCGCCACCGGAGCACCGATCGAGTCCGCGAGATCCAAAGCCACCGCGTGCTCGCCGACACGGGTGAGCCGGACACGCAACGCATCAGCCCCAGCCGCATGCACGGTGACACCGGACCACTCGAACGGCAACGCCAGCCCGGTTCCATCCGCCGAGGTGTCATCGACAAAACGCAACGCATGCAACGCCGCATCCAGCAACGCCGGATGCACACCGAAGCGTTCTGCCTCGGCCCGGGCCTGCTCAGGCAATTCGACCTCGGCATACAGCAGCCCGTCGGATCCACGCCACACCGACCGAAGCGCCTGGAACATCGGACCGTAGTGGTAGCCCTGCACATCGAGGGAGTCATACACACCATCGATATCCACGGCGACCGCGTCGGCGGGAGGCCACTGCACCAGATCCACAGCCGCGCTATCGAATTCCGATGCGAGCACGCCCTCGGCGTTCAACGTCCACGACGGCAACGAATCAACGCCATCATCGGGGCGGGAGAAGATCCGCACCCCGCGACGACCCGTCTCGTCCTCGGCACCAACCACAACACGCACCGCAACCCCGCCGGACTCCGACAGCACCAGCGGAGCCCGCAGAACCAGCTCATCGAGACTCGAACAGCCCACCTGCTCCCCGGTATGCAGGGCAAGCTCGACAAGACCGGTACCAGGGAACAACACAGTGTCCATCACAGTGTGATCGGCCAGCCATGGGTGCGTCTGCACCGACAGGCGGCCACTGACAGCGACCACATCGGAATCCGGTTGTGACACCACCGCGGAAACCAGGGGGTGTCCGGTAGCGACCAGACCCATCGCCCGAGCGCCACCACCAGCGGAACGTTCGGCCATCCAATAACGCCGATGCTGAAAAGCGTAGGTAGGCAGATCGATTCGCTCAGCTCCGGAACCAGCGTAGAAACCGGCCCAGTCCACATCAGCGCCCGAGACGAACAACCCTGCCACCCCACCCAACAGCGTGGACGGATCGGCCTGGTTTCTACGCGCCAAAGCCACCACAACAGGAGCCACGACCGCAGCCCCCGCACTCATCCGCCCATCGTCGAAAGTCTGGGTGACCATCGGAGTCAACACCGCATCGGGACCGACCTCGGCGAACCGGGTCACCCCCATCCCCGCCATCGCAGTGACCGCATCAGCGAACCGCACCGTCTCACGAACCTGACCCACCCAATACGACGGATCACACATCTCGCGCTCGACACGGACACCGGTCACCGTCGACACCAACGGAATACTCGGGCGAGTAAACGCCAAACCCGCGATAGCCGAAAGGAACTCGGCCAGCATCGGCTCCATCAACGCCGAATGGAAAGCATGCGAAACACGCAACCGCTTCGTCCGCCAACCACGCCCGGTACACGCCTCGACAACAGCCGAGACCGCGTCCTCGACACCGGACAACACCACCGACGACGGACCATTCACCGCCGCGATCGACACGCCATCCAGCAGCAGCGGCAGCACCTCGGCCTCCGAAGCACCAACAGCGACCATCGCCCCACCAGCGGGCAGCGCTTGCATCAACCGACCACGCGCAGCCACCAGCACACACGCATCCGCCAGCGACAACACACCCGCCACATGCGCGGCAGCCACTTCCCCGATCGAGTGACCGGCCACCACATCCGGGCGAACACCCCACGACTCGAGCAGCCGGAACAACGCCACCTCGAACGCGAACAAACCCGCCTGCGCGAACACCGTCCGATCAACCAGATCCTCGGACGCCAACGCCACACTCAGCGAAACCGACTGTCCCAGTGACGGATCCAACGCAGCGACAATCGCATCGAAAGCCTCGGCGAACACCGGATACGCAGCACGCAGCTCGGTGGCCATACCCGCCCACTGCGCACCTTGACCCGAAAACACCACACCCGTCGAACCCGACACCACACGACCGGACACCACGCCAGGAGCCTGCTCACCCGCAGCCAATGCCCGCACACCCGCCAGCAGACCATCACCGTTGTCGGCCAGGACAACAGCGCGATGCTCGAAAACAGCACGAGTGGACGCCAGCGAAAAACCTACATCGACCGAATCCTTCTCACCCACAGGCAATTCCGGGTTGCCGATTCGTGCCGCCAAGCGAGTAGCTTGACCGGCAAGGGCCTCACCACTGCGCGCCGAAACCACCCACGGCAACACTCCACCTGCCGGGACGGTCTTCACCACCGGGTCCACCGCCGGCTCGATCACCGGGGCTTGTTCGACGATGACGTGAGCATTCGTGCCACTGATACCGAACGACGACACACCAGCACGACGCGGCCGATCGGACACCGGCCATGACTGCGGCTCGGTCAACAACTGGATATTGCCCCGGGACCAATCAACTTTGGTACTCGGCCGATCAACATGCAGCGTTTGTGGCAACACACCGTGGCGCATCGCCATTACCATCTTGATCACACCACCCACACCCGCAGCAGCCTGGGCATGACCGATATTGGACTTCAACGACCCCAACCACAACGGGCGATCCCGATCCTGCCTGTAGGTCGCCAACAACGCCTGAGCTTCGATCGGGTCACCCAAAGTGGTACCGGTGCCGTGAGCTTCCACCACATCGACCTCGCCCGGGGATACCCCGGCATTGGCCAGCGCCTGGCGGATCACCCGACGCTGCGACGGACCATTCGGCGCGGTCAAACCATTCGACGCACCATCCTGATTCACCGCCGAACCAGCAATCACCGCAAGAACCTGATGACCATTACGGCGAGCGTCGGAAAGCCGCTCCAACACCAACACACCGACACCCTCGGACCAACCCACCCCATCAGCCGCATCAGCAAAAGACTTACACCGACCATCCGGCGACAAACCCCGCTGACGACTGAACTCCACAAAGGTCTCCGGGGTCGCCATCACCGTCACACCACCGGCCAACGCCAAATCACACTCACCCGACCGCAAAGACCCCGCCGCCAAATGCATCGCCACCAGCGACGACGAACACGCCGTATCCACCGTGACCGACGGACCCTCGAAACCGAAAACATACGACACCCGACCGGACGCAATAGATCCCGCATTCGCGTTGGCCGGATAGTCGTGATACATCATGCCGGTGAATACCCCGGTCGAACTGCCACGCAACGAACCCACGTCGACACCGGACCGCTCCAATGCCTCCCATGAGGTTTCCAACAACAAGAACTGCTGCGGATCCATCATCGTGGCCTCATTGGGACTGATACCGAAGAACGCAGGATCGAATTCGCCAGCCGAATGCAGGAAACCACCCGCACGGGTGTAAGTGCTACCCGGCGTTTCACCGGTCCGATCGTAAAGGCGATCTACATCCCAACCTCGATTCACCGGAAACTCCGACGTTGCATCGCCCCCCTCGGCAACCAACCGCCACAGGTCCTCCGGCGAACCCACCCCGCCCGGATACCGACACGCCATACCCACGATCGCAATCGGCTCACGAAGGGCTGCATCGAGCTTGCGGTTTCGGGCACGCAGTCGCTCGGTCTCTTTGAGCGAGACACGCAATGCCTGCGCTAGCTTCTGAGTATTGTCGTCGGGCTTCGTCATTATTGCTCTAGCTCTTCCTACGGTCACCGTGACTGGCCGGTGAAGTTTCGTTTATGAGGCCAAAATTCGATGTATTACATGTCGCACATATCGGAATCAGTCCTCTAATGAGCTGTTGTAAGCCAGATCGATCAGATCGTCGATGTCCAGCGCATCAATTGATTCATCCGCGACGCCCTGATCGGTCTCGCCATATCTTTCCTGGCCCTGCGCAAGCTTCATCAGCGCATCCAGCAGACCCGCGTCGCGGAGACGGGTGAGCGGAATTGTTTGAAGGGCTCGACGAATATCGTTTTCCGGTAGATCTGCCGACTCGACGGGCTTGTGGTCGGCGAGTTCCTCGCAGAGGTAGTCGGCCAGGGCCTGTGGCGTCGGATAGTCGAACACCAGAGTCGCGGGCAGCTGCAAACCGGTCACATTTTTCAGGACATTACGGAACTCAACAGCAGTGACCGAATCGAAACCCAACTCACTGAACGCCCTGTCCACCTCTACCGCGTTGGTGTTCTGATGACCCAGAATCGCCGCGACCTGGGCGCGAACGATCTCCACCAACACCCCCAAGTGCTCGTTATCCGGGGTATCGGCCAAACGAGCACGTAGTGCCGTAGCCGCGCCCGAGGCCGCTTTACGACGCTGCGGGATCAGATCGGCAAATAGTAAGGGCGAGGCCGACCCAGCGGCGCGAATGCTATCCAGATCCACCCGGGCAAGAACCAGCATCGCCGCATCGATCCGGGTCGCCACGTCGAACAGTGCGAGGCCTTGTTCTTCCGATAGCGGCAGCACACCGGAGCGAGATATCCGCTGCCGGTCGACAGCATCGAGTTCAGCGGCCATCCCGCCGTCCATGCCCCACAAACCCCACGCAAAGGACTGCCCGCACCGACCGGACGCCCTGCGATGCGCCGCCAACGCATCCAAACACGCGTTGGCCGCCGCATAGTTACCTTGCCCAGCGTTGCCGAACACCCCAGCCACCGAACTGAACAGTACGAACGCTTTCAACGGGAGGTCCCGGGTCAATTCATGCAGGTGCAGTGCAGCATCGATCTTGGGTCCCAATACGGTGTCCAACCGGTCCGGAGTAAGCGAACCAATCGCACCATCATCGAGCACACCAGCCATATGGAACACACCCGTAAGTGGATGACCAGCAGGAACATTGGCCAGGACCTCGGCCAACGCACCACGATCCGCGGCATCGCACGCGACGAACTCGACCTCCGCACCGAGATGCTGCAACTCCACTCGCAGCTCGGTGGCCCCGGGAGCGGATTCACCACGACGACTCAACAGCAGCAAGCGACGCACACCGCGTGCGGTGACCAGGTGCCGGGCGAACAATCCACCGAGCAACCCACCCGCACCGGTGATCAGAACGGTGTCGTCGGAGGCGAAAGAGTCAGCCGTTGAAGCGGCCGCCGGAGCGGACGTCATTCGGGTCAGACGCGCGATGTGTACCTGTCCATCACGCACGGCAACCTGCGGTTCAGCGGCAGCCACAACCCCACCCAGCAGCCCGTCGAGTTCGGAGTCGGTATCGATCAACACGATCCGGCCAGGGTGTTCGGTCTGCGCGGAACGGACCAGACCACAGACGGCGGCACCGGCAAGGTTCGTAATGTCTTCCCCGGCAACCGATACCGCACCATTGGTCCGGACCACCAGTACCGAATCAGCGAACCGAGGCGCTGTCGTCCAGGACTGCAACACCTGCAAAACATCGTGGGTCGCGGAATGAACAGCAGCCGGATCATTACCTGTCGCACAGTCCAACACCACCACCGGCGGGACCTGCTCACCAAGATCCGGCCACGCTACCGTGGTGACGTCGGCTTCACGCACCGCGATCGGTGACCAGCCGATCTGGAACAACGCATTCCCGACAGCGGACCCACCGGCAGTGAGTTGCGCGGGATCTATCGGTCGAGACGCCATATGCCGCACAGATGCCACCGGGATACCTGTTGAATCAGCAAGATCCAGAGCAACACGGTGCTCACCTACCCGAGTGAGTCGGACCCGCAACGCATCAGCCCCAGCCGCATACACACTGACACCGGACCACTCGAACGGCAGGGCGACGTCATCGGACATATCCGCTGATGAACGCAAAGCATGCAGAGCCGCATCGAGCAACGCGGGATGCACACCGAACCCACCTGCCTCAGCACGGGCTTGTTCGGGCAAAGCGACCTCGGCATAGATGCCTTCGGTCCCACGCCATACCGATGTCAACGCCTGAAATACAGGGCCGTACTGATAACCCTGCGCATCGAGCGAGTCGTAAACACCATCGATATCAACAGCGGTGGCGCCCACCGGAGGCCACGAAACCAGATCGAAGTCAGCCACCGTCTCACCTCGGGCAACAACGCCTTCGGCGTGCAAAGTCCACGATGGCGTCGTGTCGACATCACCATCGGGGCAGGAGAAGACCCGCACGGCCCGATGACCGGTCTCGTCCTGGTCACCTACCACCACGCGTACCGCAACCCCACCGGACTCGGGCAACACCAGTGGCGCTTGCAGAACCAGCTCTTCGAGCGTCGAGCAGCCGACCTGTTCCCCGGCATGCAAGACGAGCTCGACGAAGCCGGTACCGGGGAACAACACCGTATTCATCACCATGTGATCGGCCAGCCACGGATGGGTCTGCACCGACAAACGACCGCTGAGTACGACTCCGTCGGAATCCGGTTGCGACACCACTGCCGAAACCAAAGGATGCCCAGTGGCCACAAAACCCATCGCCCGAGCGCCACCGTCGACAGCGGTGGACGCTTCGGCTATCCAATACCGTCGCCGCTGGAAAGCGTAGGTGGGCAGATTGATTCGCTTGGCACCGGTACCGGCATACATACCGGCCCAGTCCACATCGGCACCGGAGACGAACAACCCGGCCACCCCACCCAACAAGGTAAGCGCATCAGCCCGATCCCGACGCGCCAGCGCCACCACCGTCGGAGCCACACTCGTAGCTGCCGTTATCTCCCCACCATCGAGGATCTGAGTGACCATCGGAAACAGCACCGCATCCGGTCCGACCTCGGCGAACCGGGTCACCCCCATACCCGCCATCACGGTAACCGCATCGGCGAACCGCACCGTGTCCCGGACCTGACCCACCCAATACGACGGATCCGACATCTCATCGACGACCCGGGCACCGGTCACCGTCGACACCAACGGCAAGCCCGGACGGTTGAACGCCAAACCCTCGATCGCCGTACCGAATTCAGCCAGCATCGGCTCCATCAACACCGAATGGAACCCATGCGAAACACGCAACCGCTTCGTCCGCCAACCACGCCCGGTACACGCCTCGACAACAGCCGAGACCGCGTCCTCGACACCGGACAACACCACCGACGACGGACCATTGACCGCCGCGATCGACACCCCATCCAGCAGCAACGGCAACACATCGGTCTCCGAGGCACCCACGGCGACCATCGCCCCACCAGCGGGTAGTGCCTGCATCAACCGGCCACGCGCAGCAACCAACACACACGCATCCGCCAGCGACAACACCCCGGCCACATGCGCGGCAGCGACCTCACCGATCGAATGACCCGCCAACACATCCGGGCGAACACCCCACGACTCGAGCAGCCGGAACAACGCCACCTCGAACGCGAACAACCCCGCCTGCGCGAACACCGTCCGATCAACCAGATCACCATCGGCCAACGCCGCACTCAACGAAACCGACTGCCCCAACAACGGATCCAACGCAGCGACAATCCCGTCGAAAGCCCCGGCGAACACCGGATACGCCGCACACAACTCGGCAGCCATACCCGCCCACTGCGCACCCTGACCGGAAAACACCACACCCGTGGAACCGCCTACCACACGACCGGACACCACACCCAGAACGGATTCGCCGCGACCCACCGCTTGGGTACCGGCCCGCAGACCATCGCGCTCAGCCGACAACACCACGGCCCGATGATCGAACAACACTCTCGAAGTCACGAGCGAAAAACCGACATCAATCGGGTCCTGGTCATGGTCGGCGATATGCGATGCCAAACGCCTGGCCTGATCGGCAAGAGCCTCACCACTGCGTGCCGAAATCACCCAAGGCACCACTCCACTCAGCGGAGCCGTCTCAACCACCGGCGCCGAGTCGGCCACCGGAGCCTGCTCCGCCACCGGCACAGCCTCTGCGCCCTGCGCTTGCTCCAGGATGAGGTGCGCATTGGTGCCGCTGATACCGAACGACGACACACCGGCACGACGCGGCCGATCGGACACCGGCCACTGAACCGATTCGGTCAACAACCGGACATGGCCCTCGGACCAGTCCACCTTGGTAGACGGCTTATCAACATGCAGCGTCTTCGGCAGCACCCCGTGGCGCATCGCCATCACCATCTTGATCACACCACCCACACCCGCGGCAGCCTGAGCATGACCGATATTGGACTTCAACGACCCCAACCACAACGGACGGTCCGGGTCGCGGTCCTGGCCGTAAGTGGCCAACAACGCCTGAGCCTCGATCGGATCACCCAACGTCGTGCCGGTGCCGTGAGCTTCCACCACATCGACCTCACCCGCAGCCACCCCGGCATTCGCCAGGGCTTGACGGATCACCCTGCGTTGTGAGGGACCGTTCGGCGCGGTCAAACCATTCGACGCACCATCCTGATTCACCGCCGAACCAGCAATCACCGCCAACACCTCATGCCCACTACGGCGAGCGTCGGAAAGCCGCTCCAACACCAGAACGCCGACACCCTCGGACCACCCCACACCATCAGCCGCATCAGCGAACGACCTGCACCGACCATCCGGCGACAAACCCCGCTGACGGCTGAACTCCACAAAGGTCTCCGGGGTCGCCATCACCGTCACACCACCGGCCAACGCCAGATCACACTCACCCGACCGCAAAGACTGCGCCGCCAGATGCATCGCCACCAGTGAGGACGAACACGCCGTATCCACCGTGACCGACGGACCCTCGAAACCGAAAACATACGACACCCGACCGGACGCAATAGATCCCGTATTCGCATTGGCCGGATAGTCGTGGAACGACATGCCGGTGAATACCCCGGTCGAACTGCCACGCAACGAACGCATGTCGACACCGGACCGCTCCAGCGCCTCCCATGAGGTCTCCAACAGCAACCGCTGCTGCGGATCCATCATCGTCGCCTCGTTGGGACTGATCTCGAAGAAGTCCGCATCGAAATCGGCTGCCGAATACAAGAACCCACCATTGCGCGCGTAGGTCCTACCCGCCTTACCCGGCTCCGGATCGTAGATACCCTCGATATCCCAACCCCGATCAACCGGCAACTCACCGTTGGTATCCACACCATCCGCCACCAACCGCCACAAGTCTTCCGGCGAGGCGACCCCACCCGGATACCGACAACTCATCGCGACAATCGCGATCGGATCGTCGCCGCCAGCTCTGCTGGCACTGATCTCGATGTCCTGGCTGGTGCCGATGAGTTGGGAATCGATGAACTCGGCGACAACCTGCGGGTTCGGATAATCGAAAATAAGCGTGGCCGGTAACTGCAACCCGGTGGCGGTATTGAGTTTGTTGCGGAACTCGACCGCACCGAGAGAATCGAACCCCAACTGCTGGAAAGTCCGCTGCGGCTCAACAGCATCCACAGAAGGATGCCCCAGAACACCAGCAGCCACCGATCGAACCAACTCGAGCACGGCAAGGTGACGATCAACATCCGACAAACCAACAAGCTTGCGGGCGAACACATGATCCACCCCCGAAGCCCGGGTCCGGCGGCGCACCGGGATCCGTGCCATCGCACGAAGCAGAGCCGGAACCTGCTCGCCCCGGGTTCGAAGCGCAGCCGGATCGACCCGCAACGCCACCAGCTGAGCGGTATCGGTCGCTATCGCCGAATCGAACAGCGCCAAACCCTCAGCCTCGGTCAGAGGTGGCAAACCCTGCCGACGGATCCGCTCGACATCGGCCTCGGACAGCATGGACCCGAGGCCGGTAGACGTCGCCCACAATCCGAAATCCACAGAGGTGGCCGGCAGTCCCAGGCTGTGACGATGCGCGGCAAGGGCATCGAGGAAAACGTTCGCGGCAGCGTAGTTGGCTTGACCAGCCGCTAGAACGAGACCACCCGCCGAGGACACCAGCACGAACAACGACAACGAATGATCACGAGTGAGTTCGTGAAGGTGCCACGCCGCATCGAGCTTGGGCCGGAAGACATAGTCGATCCGGTCCGCGGTGATCGACTCGATCACACCGTTGTCCGCGGTTCCGGCCGCATGAACCACACCCACCAGCGGATGCTGAGCCGGAATGGTATCCAGCAGCGCCGCCAATGCACCCCGATCGGACACATCACACGCGGTAACAGTCACCTGCGCACCGAGCCCGACCAGCTCCTCACGCAGCTCAACAGCACCAGGAGCGTCCAGACCACGACGCGACGTCAAAAGCAGATGACCCACACCATGATCGACCACAAGATGCCGAGCGATCAACGCACCCAGACCACCCGTACCACCGGTCACCAACACGGTACCCGGCCCGGACAGCCGAACAATCGCACCGGGTGCGTGACGGGTCAGCCGCGGCACGAGCAGGGTCGTACCCCGCAGCGCAGCCTCCGGCTCCATCGCGACGGCAGCCGCCACGGCCGCCACGGAGAACGGATCACGTTCTTCATCCAGGTCGAGAAGCTGGAATCGACCAGGGTGTTCGGCCTGCGCGGCACGCAGTAGCCCCCAGACCGGGGCCTGATTCAGGCTCACCTGCTCGGAATCGGCAACAGTCACTGCGTGTTCGGTGACGACAACCAAACGGGAGCCAGCGAAACGAGTTTCGGCCAGCCAACGCTGGGCAGTGTCGAGAACATCGATTGCGACCTGCCGTACCGCCTCCGGCGGCGCACCGTCGTGCTGGGGGCACTCGAGTAGCACGATCTCAGGAACAACCGAATCGGGAGTCGCGTCGAGATCGGCGATCAACGCAGCGAGATCACCGTAGTTTCGTACCTCACCGGAACTGTGGTCGCCACCGCTCTGGCCGGATCCGAGTACCGCCACACGTTTCGGCTCGACAGTCACCACCGACGATTGCCGAACAGCGACCCAATCCACACCGAACAAGGACTCCGATACCGGGTTCGCGTTCAGATGCTCGGCCGACATGGGCCGAGTAACCAACGCGCCCACCGACAACACGGGTTGCCCCTGCTCATCGGCTATCTGCACGGCGAACCGGTCGCCATGAAGCACCATACGAACCCGCACCGTGGCAGCACCGGCCGAGTACGACACCACCTGGTTCCAGGTAAACGGCAACGCCGGGAAACCAGCACCGCCACCGCCGCGAAGTCCATGAATTATCCCGGCGTGCAACGCCGAGTCGAACAACGCGGGATGGATCTCGAAGCCCTCAGCCTCCCTCGGGTCGGGTAGAGCGACCTCGGCGAACAACTCATCCCCACGCTGCCACGCCGCCCGCAAACCCTGGAACACCGGGCCATACCCATACCCGACATCAAGCAACTCGTCATAAACGCCATCGACATCGATAGCGGTGGCGCCCACCGGAGGCCACGAAACCAGATCGAAGTCAGCCACCCCACCCGAAGCGAGAACACCCTCGGCATGCAACGTCCACGATGGCGTCGTCTCGACATCACCATCATCAGGACAGGAGAAGACCCGCACTCCTCGATGACCTGTCTCGTCCTGGTCACCGACTACCACGCGTACCGCGACCCCACCGGACTCCGACAACACCAGCGGCGCCTGTAGGACCAACTCCTCCAGCGTCGAGCAGCCGACCCGTTCCCCGGCATGCAAAGCGAGCTCGACAAAGCCGGTGTTGGGGAACAACACCGTATCCATCACCTGGTAATCGGCCAGCCACGGATGCGTCCGCACCGAGAAACGACCGGTGAAAGCGATCCCGTCGGAGTCCGGTTGCGACACCATCGCCGAAACCAAAGGATGTCCGGTAGCCACCAGACCCATCGCCCGAGCGCCACCGCTGACAGCGGTCCCCTCGGCCATCCAATACCGCCGATGTTGGAAGGCGTAGGTGGGCAGGTCGATTCGCTGGGCCCCGGTGCCGGTGTAGTAACTCGCCCAGTCCACCTCAGCACCGGAGACGAACAGGCGCGCCACCCCACTCGACACGGTGAACGGGTCGGCCTGGTTTCGACGTGTCAACGCCACCACCGCCGACGCCGCACCCGCGGGAACCGCTACCTGCCCGTCCTCGAGGATCTGGGTGACCATCGGGGTCAATACCGCGTCGGGACCGACCTCGGCGAACCTGGATACACCCATACCCGCCATCGCGGTAACCGCGTCGGCGAATCGCACCGTCTGACGGACCTGATCCACCCAATACGACGGATCACACATCTCATCGACGACCTGGGCACCGGACACCGTCGACACCAACGGCAGGCCGGGACGGTTGAACGCCAAACCCTCGATCGCCGAGGCGAATTCGGCCAGCATCGGCTCCATCGACGCCGAATGGAAAGCATGCGAAACACGCAACCTGTGTGTCCGCCAACCCTGTTCGGCGCAACGATCGGCGATAGCGACAACATCGTTCTCGGCACCGGACAGCACCACCGACGACGGACCATTCACCGCCGCGATCGACACCCCACCGGCCAGCAACGGCAGCACGTCGGCCTCCGAAGCACCCACAGCGACCATCGCCCCACCAGCGGGTAGCGACTGCATCAACCGGCCACGCGCAGCAACCAGCACACACGCATCCGCCAACGACAACACACCAGCTATGTGCGCGGCAGCAACCTCACCAATCGAATGACCGGCCACCACATCCGCACGCACACCCCAGGATTCGAGCAGCCGGAACAGCGCCACCTCGAACGCGAACAACCCTGCCTGCGCGAACACCGTCTGATCGACCAGATCATCGGACGCCAACGCCACACTCAACGAAACCGACTGCCCCAATAACGGATCCAGTTCAGCGACGATCCCGTCGAAAGCCTCGGCGAACACCGGATACGCCGCACGCAGCTCGGTGGCCATACCGGCCCACTGCGCACCCTGACCGGAAAACACCACACCCGTGGAACCGGCCACCACATGACCGGACACGACACCGGGAGTCTGCACACCGGCAGCCAACGATCGCGTACCCGCCAGCAGACCATCACCGTTGTCGGCCACGACAACCCCGCGATGTTCGAACACACTGCGTGTCGACGCCAGCGAGAAACCGACATCAATCGGATCGTGCTCGCCCACATGCGATGTCAATCGAGCAGCCTGATCGGCAAGGGCCTCATCACCATGCGCCGTAACCACCCACGGCAACACAGCCGGGACGGTCTCGACCACCGGCACCGACTCGGTCACCGGGGCCTGCTCGACAATGACGTGAGCATTCGTGCCGCTGATTCCGAACGAGGACACACCGGCACGACGCGGCCGATCAGTCACCGACCATGACTGTGGCTCGGTCAACAACTGGATATTGCCCTGAGACCAATCAACTTTGGTACTTGGCTGATCAACATGCAGGGTCTTCGGCAAGACCCCGTGGCGCATGGCCATCACCATCTTGATCACACCACCCACACCCGCAGCGGACTGAGCGTGACCGATATTGGATTTCAACGACCCCAACCACAGCGGACGATCGCGGTCTCGGCCGTAGGTGGCCAGTAGCGCTTCGGCTTCGATCGGATCACCCAAAGTCGTGCCGGTGCCATGAGCTTCCACCACATCGACCTCACCCGGTGACACCCCAGCATTGGCCAGCGCCTGGCGAATCACCCTGCGTTGCGAGGGACCATTCGGCGCGGTCAAACCATTCGACGCACCATCCTGATTCACCGCCGAACCAGCGATCACCGCCAGAACCTGGTGGCCATTGCGCTGAGCGTCGGACAAACGCTCCAACACCAGAACGCCCACACCCTCGGACCAACCCACACCATCAGCCGCATCGGCAAAGGACCTACACCGACCATCCGGCGACAAACCCCGCTGACGACTGAACTCCAGGAACATATCCGGCGTCGCCATCACCGCCACACCACCGGCCAACACCACATCGCACTCACCCGCCCGCAACGAGCCCGCGGCCAAATGCATCGCGACCAGCGACGACGAACACGCCGTATCCACCGACACCGCCGGGCCTTCCAGTCCCAACGTGTACGCGACCCGACCCGAGATCAAACTCCCGGCAGCATTGCCAGCGGTGCCGGTCCCCTGTGCGTAATCGTGGAATTGCACACCCGTGAAAACCCCGGTCGAGCTGCCACGCAGTACCACCGGATCAATACCAGCGCGCTCCAACGCCTCCCAGGAAACCTCCAGCATCAACCGCTGCTGGGGATCCATCCTTGTGGCCTCGTTGGGGCTGATCCCGAAGAAGTCCGCATCGAAATCGGCTGCCGAATACAAAAACCCGCCGTTACGGGTATACGTGCTACCCGGCGTTGCACCGGTCCGATCGTAGAGGCGCTCGGTATCCCAACCTCGATCCACCGGGAACTCCGACGTTGCGTCGGTCCCGTCTGCGACCAACCTCCAGAGGTCTTCGGGAGAAGCCACCCCACCCGGATACCGACATGCCATACCGACAATCGCGATCGGCTCGTCGCCAATGGCTCTGCTGGCAGTGACTTCGATGTCCTGCCCGAGGCCGGTGAACTCATCGGTCAGATATGCGGCCAGGGCCTGCGGTGTCGGGTAATCGAAAACGACCGTGGTCGATAGTGCGAGTCCGGTGACAGCTTTGAGTCGGTTGCGCAACTCGACCGTGCTCAGGGAATCGAAGCCCAGTTCCTGGAATGCCCGATCGGGATCGATCGCGGACACACCGTCATGACCGAGCACGGCCGCGACGTGGGTGCGCACGGTGTCGAGTACGATCTGCCGCTGCCGATCGGCGCCCACGCCGACCAGTCGTTGCCGTAGCCCCGACACCACCGTCGAGGTCGCCGCTGGGCGCCGGGCCGCGGTCGGCGCCAGCTCCCGCAGCAACGGTGGTAGTAGTCCGGCTTCGGCCTGGGCACGGATCGCGGCGGAGTCCACCGTGGCGATCACCGCGTGGGGCCAGCCCCGCGTGAGCACCGCATCCCATCCGGCGAGCGCTTGCTCATCCGACATCGGGGTGAAGCCGCTTCGGCTCATCCGGGCCACATCGGTCTCGCCCAGCTGTCCGGCCATACCGCTCGAGCGCGCCCACATACCCCACGCCAGCGACTGGCCGGCCAGCCCTTGTGCGCGCCGACGCGCAACCAGCCCGTCCAGGAAGGCATTCGCGGCTGCGTAATTGCCCTGTCCGGGTCCACCGACGGTGCCCGAAATCGAGGAAAACACCACGAACGCAGTCAGATCCAGATCCGCGGTTGCCTCGTGCAGGTGCCAGGCAGCGTCCACCTTCGGCGCCAGCACCGCGTCCAACCGCGGTGGGGTCAATGATGCGATGACCCCGTCGTCGAGCACACCGGCGGCATGGATCACACCCGTCAACGGCCACTGCGCCGGTACTTCGGACAGCAACCGGGCCACCGCATCGGCATCGGTGACATCACAGGCCACCACCCGCACGTGTGCACCCAATCGCTCCAGCTCGGCGCACAGCGATGCCACGCCATCGGCCTGAGAACCGCTGCGGCTCACCAATAGCAGCGACCGGACCCCGTGCTCGACCACCACGTGCCGTGCTGTCACCGCACCCAAACCACCGGTACCGCCGGTGATCAGCACCGTGCCCGTACCGAAGTCGGCGATATTGCCGCCCAGCTCGCCCGGCATTGTGGGTCGGGTGAGCCGGGCCGTGTGGGTGACACCAGCGCGCACGACGACCTGGGGTTCGCCCACGGCCACGACGGTGGCCGCGAGTTGCTCGTCGACGGCAATGTCCGCATCGACCAACACAATTCGGCCCGGATTCTCCGTCTGCGCGGTCCGCACCAAACCCCACACTGCGGCCCCGGCAAGGTCGGTGAGGTCTTCACCGGGCAATGCGATTGCGCCGTGGGTGGCGATGAGCAGGGTGCTCTCAGCGAACCGCTCCTGTTCCAGCCACGCCTGCGCCACCGCGAGTATCCGTGCGGCCTCGGTATGGGTAGTGGTCACCACATCGGTGTCGCCATCGCTCCACCCGGACCCGGCCTCGACCACCACCAGCGGCGGTATCGGCGACTCCGAATCCAGCCGGTCCCACCAACCCACACCCACAGCTGCCACCGCGGTCACCGGTCCGGTCGGTGACCAGGTCAGTTCCAGTACCTGATCGACCCGGCCGCCCGCAGCGGCCGCGGCGAGCTGCTCGAGTGGTACCAATCGGGTCGTCATCGAACCCGACAACACCGGCTGCCCCTGCTCGTCGGCCACCGATACCGATACCGACGATCCGGTCATGGTCAGACGCACGCGCAGTATCGATGCCTCGGTCGCGTACAGCGACACCGACTCCCACGAGAACGGCAACATCACCTGTCCCGCGGCGAGCGTGAACGGCGACTCCGACTGTCCCGCACTGCTTTCGAGCACCTCGGCCAGCCCTCCCGCCTGGAGGGCCGCGTCCAGTAGTGCCGGATGGATCCCGAAGCCTTCCGCTCGCACTCCGGCTTCCGTACCGACGGCGATCTCGGCGAACACCTCCGCACCGCGTCGCCACAGCGCCCGCACACCCTGGAACGCCGGACCGTAGTCGTAACCGCGCGCCAGCAGACCCGTGTACGCGGCCGCGACATCGATACCGCTCGCCGCGACCGGCGGCCATTCCCCGAGATCGGGTTCGGTCGTGTCGCTTCGAGTGCTCAGCAGGCCGCGGGCGTGTAATTCCCACTGCCCGTCCGGGTCATGTTCACCGCGGGAATAGATCGAGATCGGCCGCTGTGGAGACTCGTGCTCGGGTCCGCCCACGACGACCTGGATCTGCACACCGCCTGCCGCGGGTAGCACCAGTGGTGCCTGCAGCATCAGTTCCTCGATCACGAGACACCCGGCCACGGCCCCGGCACGCAGCGCCAACTCCACGAACCCGGTCCCCGGGAACAACACCAGCCCCGCGACCGTATGGTCGGCCAGCCACGGCTGTGTCGCTACCGATAACCGGCCGGTCAACAGCACACCACCGGATTCGGGGACCGATACCACGGCGCCGAGCAAGGGATGTTCGACCACACCCAAACCCACGGATTCGACTCCGGCGGTGTGGAGAGCGGGCTCGAGCCAATAGCGTCGACGCTGGAAGGCGTAGGTGGGCAACGACACTCGTGCGATCGTGCGGGGCGCGAAGTACGCCTTCCAGTCGACATCGACACCGACCGCGTGCGCGTGCGCCAGGCAGTTCACGAGCTGCCCGACCTCGGCATGCGCTCGACGTGCACCGGCCACCACCAGCGACTGCGATTCGATATCTTCCGGCAGGCATTGCCGGGTCATGGCCGTCAGTACCGCATCCGGCCCGATTTCCAGGAATCGGCGAACGCCCGAGGCAACCAGGGTGTCTATGCCCCGAGCGAACTGAACGCCCGCCCGCACCTGCCGGACCCAGTAGGCCGGTTCCAGCACTTCGTCACCGGCGATCCGGCCGGACAGATTCGAGACCACTGGGATCTGTGGGCGATGGTAGGTGACATCCCGTGCGACAGCTTCGAACTCGGCCAGCATCGGGTCCATCCGGTGGGAATGGAACGCATGCGACACCCGCAACCGAGAGGTCTTCCGCCCGCGGTCGGCGAACCACTGCTCGAGCGCGGCCACGGCGTCTTCGTCGCCGGACACAACAACGGCCACCGGCGAATTCACCGCAGCGATGGACACTCCGTCGACGAGCGCCTCGGACACCTCGCGCTCGCTCGCCGCGATGGCCAGCATAGCGCCGCCTTCCGGCAGCTGCCCCATGAGGCGGCCACGCGCCGCGACCAGCCGGCACGCGTCCGGTAGCGACCACACGCCGGCGATGTACGCGGCGGCCAGCTCACCGATCGAATGTCCGACCAGGACATCGGGTGTCACACCGAACGAGTCCAAGAGCCGGCACAGCGCGACTTCGTACGCGAACAGCGCGGGTTGAGTGAACTCCGTCCGATTCAGCACATCGGTATCAGCGGGGCCACCATCGCCGAACTGACCCGTGAACATCACCTGTTTGAGCGAACTGCCCAGTAGCGGATCGAACTGCGCGCAGATCTCATCCAACGCGGAAGCGAATACCGGGAACGCCTCGTACAGTTCACTTCCCATCCCGACCCGCTGCGCACCCTGCCCGGTGCACAGGAAGGCCGCCTTACGCGTGACCGCCCGCCCCCTCGCCACGTCATGGGTGGAACTCGCCGATCCGTGTCCGGCCAGTACTGCCAGTCCGGCGAGCATCGCGTCCCGGTCGTCGGCCACTACCGCGCCCCGCCAGTCCAGCCGGGCGCGGGTCGTCAACAGTGAATAGCCGATGCCATCGATTGTCAGGTCGGGGTTTTCGGTCACCCACGTCAGCAGTTTGGCCGCCTGCGCACGCAGGCCGTCCTCGGTTTTCGCCGACAGCAGCCATGGGGAGACACCGGACGCCACTGCCTTCGCGCCGCGGTCGGCGGCATCGTCCGCCGGTTCGACGGGGGCCTCCGTCAGATCGGGGGACTCCTCCAGAATCACGTGAGCGTTGGTGCCGCTGGCCCCGAAGGAGGACACACCGGCGCGACGCACCCGCTCCCCTGCCGACCACGGTTCTGCCGTGGTGAGCAGCCGCACCGTTCCCGCCGACCAGTCCACATGCGGGGTCGGAGCATCGACATGCAATGTCGCGGGCAACATTTCGTGTCGCAGCGCCTGCACCATCTTGATCACACCGCCGACACCGGCCGCGGCGGAGGTGTGGCCGATATTCGACTTGAGCGATCCGATTCGCAGCGGATCTCCGGCGCGATCACGACCGTAGGCGGCGATCAGCGCCTGAGCCTCGATCGGGTCTCCGAGGCTGGTGCCGGTGCCGTGCGCTTCGACCGCATCGACATCGGCGGGCGTCAGACCGGCATTGGCGAGGGCCTGCGCGATCACCTTTTCCTGCGAAGGACCGTTCGGCGCGGTCAGCCGGTTGCTGGCGCCGTCCTGGTTGACCGCACTGCCGCGGATGACCGCGAGAACCCGGTGGCCGAGGCGGCGCGCGTCGGACAGCCGCTCGACCGCGAGCATGCCGAGGCCCTCGGAGAATCCCGTCCCGTTCGCCGCCGCCGCGAACGCCTTGCACCGTGCGTCCGGGGACAGCGCCCCCTGCCGGCCGAAGGCGATCAGCAGGGTGGGGTCGGACATCACGGTGACGCCGCCGACCAGGGCCAGCGAGGTCTCGCCCTGACGCAATGACTGACAGGCGAGGTGCAGGGCCACCAGCGACGACGAGCACGCGGTGTCCACCGAGATGGCCGGACCTTTGAAACCGAACGTGAAAGCGACGCGCCCGGACAGGACGCTGGCCGAAACACCCGGGTAGGCATGGCCTTCCGACTCGGCGGTCAGGCCCGGCGAACCCACGCGGGGACCGTAGTCCTGGTGGATCACACCGGCGAACACACCGGTGTCACCGCCGCGCAGCGACGCCGGATCGATGCCGGCGTCCTCCAATGCCTCCCATGCCGCTTCCAGGAACAGGCGCTGCTGCGGATCCATCGCCGCGGCCTCACGCGGCGCGATTCCGAAGAATCCCGGATCGAAATCGCCTGCCGCATCAAGGAATCCGCCTTCGCGGGTGTAGATGGTGCCCGGCTTTTCGGGGTCGGGGTCGAACAGGCGCTCGAGGTCCCAGCCGCGGTCGGCCGGGAAGGGACCGACGGCGTCGGTGCCGGAAGCGAGCAACTCCCACAGCCGCGCCGGAGTGTCGACGCCGCCCGGATACCGACAGCTCATGCCCACGATCGCGATCGGTTCGCTGGCACGGTCTTCCAGGTGCTGAATGTGCTTCTTGGCGGTTCGGAGGTCTCCGGTGAGCTTGCGCAGATACCGGCTGAGTTTTTCCTCGTTGCTGGTGCCGGGGTTGCTCATGCTGGGCCAAACTCCTCGTCGATCAGGTCCAAAAGTTCACTGTCGGAATGGAATTCGAGATCGTCGTATCCACTGTCCGACCACTGGCCCCCCAGGTAGGTGCGTAGCCGCTGGTTGACGCCCCGCAATCCGGCGATGGTCTCCTCGTTGTCGCCGCCATTGGCGATGATCCGCTCGAGCATGGCCTCGAGCCGCGCGATGTCGTCGTGTACCGCCGATGTCGGTATCGATTGCGGGGGTTCCGGCACCGTGGTCTGCGCAAGCAGGAAGTCGGCGATATCTCCCGCCGTGGGGTAGTCGAATACCAGGGTCGAGGGCAGCGACAGCCCCGTCACCTTCGAAAGCCGGTTCCGGAACTCGACGCCGCCAAGGGAATCGAAGCCGAGTTCGTCGAAGCCGCGATCGGGTCCGATGTCATCGATCGACCCGTAACCCAGCACCGCCGCTACGTGTTCGCGCACCAGGTCCAGGACGACCCCGCGTCGCTTCGCCTCCGCCACGCCGTGCAGACGCTCCCCGAGCGAGGGCTCAGCGGTCGATGTCGTGGCCGACCGGCCGCGCGCGCGAACGAATCCACGCAACACCGCCGGTACCAGACCGCCATGTGCTTCCAGGCGCAGTTTGTCGGTATCCAAGTGCAACAGCGCCGATACCGGTTCCGCCGTGGTCAGCGATTCTTCGAACAACCGCAGGCCGTCGGTGCGGTCCAGCGGGGCCAGGCCCAGTCGCTCCAATCGGCCCATCGCAGTGCGATCCAACACGCCGGTCATGCCGATGTCCTGCTGCCACGGACCCCAGGCGAGTGCGAGTGCCGGCAGTCCTTCGGCGCGGCGTCGCATCGCGAGGGCGTCCAGGAAGCTGTTCGCGGCAGCGTAATTCGCTTGTCCCGCCGAACCGATCATTCCGGCAATCGAGGAGAACAGCACGAACGCCGACAGCTTCATGTCGCGGGTGAGCTCGTGTAGATACCACGCCGCATCGGCCTTGGGAGCGAACACCCGATCGACCTGGTCCCCGGTGAGCGTGTGGAACGTGCCGTCGTCGAGCACACCGGCGGTATGCACGACACCGGTGAGTGGGTGCTCCGCGGGCAGGCCCGCCAGCAGAGCGCGAAGCGCGTCGCGGTCGGTGACATCGCAGGCGGCGATCCGCACCTCGGCGCCGTATCCGGACAGTTCCGCCGCGAGTTCCGTTGCGCCGTCCGCACGCTCGCCACGGCGAGATACCAGTAGCAGCCGTCGCACATCGTGCGCGGTGACCAGGTGCCGGGCCAGCAGCGCGCCCAATCCCCCGGTCCCGCCGGTGATCAGAACCGTCCCGGACCCGAACGAAACCTGCTCGGCCGCAGCGGATGTCACCGACTCCAGCCGCGGCGCCAGAACACGGTCGCCCCGCAATGCCACCTGTGGCTCCCCGGTCGTGATCGCGGCGCGGATCGATTCGATCGAAATATGACGCGTGCTATCGGATCCGTCCGTGTCGAGCAGCACTATCCGCTCCGGATACTCGGTTTGAGCGCTACGTATCAGCCCCCATACCGCGGCCGATGCGGTATCCGGCGCCTCATCGGGCAGGGCCGCCGCGCGTCCGGTCACCACGACCAGCTGCGATCGCGCGAATCGCTCGTCGGCCAGCCAGTCGCGAACCATGTGCAGTGCCGCCTTCACCCGATCACTCGCGGACGGCTGCGAATCACCGTGCGGTACCGCTGATTCGGACCAGACAACGAAATCCGGGACGATCGGAGCCGAAGCGAGCGCGGCCAGATCCGGATACCGTTCGTCGATTCCGGGCACCCGCGCGGTTCCGAGCACGGCTGCGCTCCCGGTCGGGATGAGTCCCCCGGAGGTCCCGACCTCCGCCCAACGCAACGCGTACCGGTCCGCGCGGCCACCCGTCAGCCCGGCGCGGAACTGCTGGACGTCGTAGGAGCGCATGACCACTTCGTCGACGGAAACCACCGGATTTCCGTCCTGGTCGACCGCCACGACCGTGATCGCCTCACCGCTGCGCTGGATAGCCATCACCCGCAATGTCGTGACCTTGGACGTGGTGTGGAATTGCGTCGCGCCCCAGCGGAACAAGAGTTTGCCCTCGGCGGGATTGCCCTTGTCGTCCGACCAGATCAAACCGACAAGTCCGGCATGCAGTGCCATGTCGAACAGCGCCGGATGCAGCTGGAACCGTTCGGCCGAGACTTCCTGATTCAGGGTGACCTCGGAGAACATCGTGTCGCCGCTGCGCCATGCGGCGTCGATGCCGATGAACGCGGCACCGTATTCCAGTCCGGCGACACGCGCCACCTGGGCCGGAATCCAGTCGGCGTCCACCGGTTCGGCATCGATCGGCGGCCACGGCCCGTTGCGCAGCATATCCACGAGTCCGATATCGAGCAGCTGTTGACCGCTCATCACGCCGCTGGCATTGCGCGTCCACTCGCCGTCGGCGGCATCGGTCAGGCGGTAGTGGAATGTGAACGATCGACGTCCCGCGGAATCCGGTTCCCGCACCAATACCTGGAGTTCGACACCGCCGTCCGCCGGCGGGAGGATCGGCGCCTCGAGGGTGAGCTCTTCGACGGCGTCGCAACCGATTCGCCGACCTGCGACCAGCAGCATCTCCATGAGCGCGGCGCTCGGGACGAGCACCACACCGTAGGTGGTGTGGTCGGCGATCCATGGATGGGTGCGCAGCGAGAGCCGTCCGGTGAACAGCCACTCGTCACGGTCGGCCACACGCACCACGTCGGTGAGCAGCGAATGTTCCGACGCGTTCCGAGGCTCTTCGAGGCCGGGTTCGAGCCAGTACCGCCGATGTTCGAAGGCATAGGTGGGCAGCGCGACTCGTGACATCCGGCGGTCGGCGAACAGCCGATTCCAGTCGACAGCCACCCCGGCGGTGTGGGCTTGGCCGAGCATTGTCAGGAATTGCTCGACCTCGTCGTGGTCCCGACGGCCCGCCGCGGCGACCATCGCTCGAGCCTCGACATCCGCAGGCAGCGTTTGCCGCGTCATCGCCGCCAGCACCGCATCGGGTCCGACTTCGAGGAACCGGCGCACGCCCGACGCCACCAGCGTCTCGACACCGGGCGCGAAACGCACCGCGGCGCGCACCTGCGACACCCAGTACCCCGGATCCAGGATCTCGTCGCCAGCGGTTCGGCCGGAGATGTTGGACACCAAGGGAATCCGTGGGGCGTTGAAGGTTACTCCAGCAACTACGGTCTCGAACTCGGCCAGCATCGGCTCCATCCGATGGGAGTGGAACGCATGCGACACCCGCAACCGGGTCGTCTTGCGATCCGACTCGGCGAACTGCCGATCGATCTCGTCGATGACGTCCTCGTCCCCGGAGATCACCACGGCCGCAGGCGCATTCACGGCCGCCACCGATACCTGATCACCGAATCCGGCGATCGCCGCGCCGACTTCGGTCTCGGACGCGGCGATCGCGACCATCGCGCCGCCCTCCGGGAGCACCCCCATCAGCCGCCCTCGCGCCGCGACCAGCGCGCAGGCGTCCTCCAGTGACCACACACCGGCCACATACGCCGCGGCCAGTTCACCGATCGAGTGCCCGATCAACACATCCGGGACAACTCCGAAGGACTCCAACAGCCGATACAGCGCCACTTCGAACGCGAACAACGCGGGCTGGGTCAGTCGTGTCCGATCCAGGATCCCGGTCTCCGCGGCGACGCCCCGATCGTCGATCAGGTGTCCGGTGAACATCGCTTGCTTCAGGGCACATCCGAGTAGCGGATCGAACTGGGCACACACCTCGTCCAGCGCCGCGGCGAATACCGGGAAGGCCTCGGAGAGACCCGCGCCCATACCGACCCGCTGCGCGCCCTGACCGGTGAACAGGAAGGCGGTCTTCCCGGAGCCCACCGTGCCGGAAACCACTCCGGCCGAGGAGGATCCGGCGACCAGCTGCGCCAGCCGGGCCAGCAGTTCGTCGCGATCACCGCCCAGGATCGCCGCCCGCGACTCGTGCTGCGTGCGTGTCGTCGCGAGCGAAAACGCCACATCCGCCGGATCGGCGTCGGGGTGATCGATCAGCCACCGCTGTAGTTTCGCCGCCTGTGCCCGGAGGGCGGTCTCATTCTTGGCCGACACCAGCCATGGCACCACGGTGCCTGGACGGTCGGTAGCCGGTGGCGAGACGACCGACTGCGGGGCGGGAGCTTCCTCGAGGATCGCGTGTGCGTTGGTGCCGCTGACGCCGAACGACGACACACCGGCTCGACGGACCCGTCCGCCGACCGGCCACGGCTGGGCCTCGGTCAACAGTTGGACATCGCCCGCGGACCAGTCCACGTGCGGGCTCGGCTCATCCGCGTGCAGCGTCTTCGGCAGGGTTTCGTGGCGCAGCGCTTGCACCATCTTGATCACGCCACCGACACCCGCCGCGGCCACGGTGTGGCCGATATTCGACTTGATCGATCCGATCCGCAGCGGATGTCCCGCACGGTCCTGCCCATACGCCGCGATCAGCGCCTGGGCTTCGATCGGATCACCCAATGTCGTGCCGGTGCCGTGCGCCTCCACGGCGTCGATATCCGACGGCTCGAGTCCGGCGTTCGCCAACGCCGCCGCGATCACCCGCTCCTGTGACGGACCATTCGGCGCGGTCAGACCATTGCTCGCGCCGTCCTGGTTCACCGCCGTTCCGCGCACCAGGGCGAGAACGTTGTGACCCAGGCGACGGGCGTCGGAGAGCCGCTCGAGTACCAGCACGCCGACGCCCTCGGCGAAGGCGACGCCGTCGGCCGCCGCGGAGAACGCCTTGCAACGTCCATCGGGCGAAAGACCGCGCTGCCGCGCGAAATCGACGTAGAGGTAAGGACTGGCCGCGACCGTCACACCGCTCGCCAACGCCAGCGCGCTCTCCCCCTGGCGCAGCGCTTGGCAGGCCAGATGCAGTGAGACCAGCGACGACGAGCATGCGGTGTCCACGGTGACCGCCGGGCCCTCGAGACCGAGCACATAGGCCACGCGTCCGGACATCACGCTGCTCGTGGTACCGGTGAGCCGGTAGCCCTCCAGGTCACCGGCTACCCGATCCACATAGCCCGAGTAGCCCGCTCCGACATACACCCCGGTGTCGCTGCCCCGCAACGACACCGGATCGATGCCCGCGTCCTCCAGAGCTTCCCAGGACACCTCCAGCAGCAGACGTTGCTGAGGGTCCATCGCGGAGGCCTCCCGTGGACCGATCCCGAAGAATGCCGGGTCGAAATCGCCCGCGTTGTAGAGGAATCCGCCGCGCCGGGTGTAGACGGTCCCTGGCTTGTCCGGGTTCGAATCGAACAGCCGTTCCAGATCCCAGCCTCGATCCGATGGGAAGTCGCCGGTCGCGTCGGTTCCGGAAGCAACGAGATCCCATAGCTGGTCCGGTGATTCGACGCCGCCGGGGAACTGGCAGGCCATGCCCACGATCGCGATCGGTTCGTCGGCCCGGACCCGGCGGACAACCTTCTTGCCGGGTGCGCCCACCGTCGGCTCGACGCGGGATTGCACCAGCTTCGCCACCGCCGCCGGGGTCGGATGATCGAACACCAGCGTCGACGGCAACTGCAGGCCGGTGGCCTTGCCGAGCCTGTTCCGGAATTCCACGCCACCCAACGAATCGAAACCGATCTCGTCGAAGCGTTGGTCGGGCCGGATGTCGGCGGCCGAATCATGCCCCAGCACCGCCGCCGCCTGTGCGAGCACGACCTCCAGCACCACCTCGCCACGCCGCGCTTCCGGCACATCCGCCAACCGGGCGGCCAGCGAGCCCGCCGGCGCGGCGACCGCCGCCGGACGTGTCGGGCTCGAACGCCGCACGAATCCGCGCAGTACCGCCGGAACCGCGTCGGCATCGGACTCGCGACGCAGGACACTCGCGTCGAAGCGGATCGGCGCCAGCCGCGCGTCCGAGTGCGCCAGCGCCTCATCGAAAAGGCGCTTCCCTTCGACACTTTCGAGCGGGCTCAGACCCAAGCGATCCCACCGCGCGAGGGCGGCGCGGTCCAAGCCACCGGTCATACCGCTGCCCTGGTTCCATGGCCCCCAGGCCAGCGACGTGGCGGCCGAGCCCGCGGCCCGCCGCCGCTGCGCCAGCGCGTCCAGGAAACCGTTCGCCGCGGCGTAATTGCCCTGCCCCGACGACCCCAGCACCGTCGCGATCGACGAGAACACCACGAACGCGGACAGATCCAGACCACGAGTCAGCTCGTCCAGATGCCATGCCCCGTCGACCTTCGGCGCCAGCACCCGATCCACCTGGTCAGCGGTCAGCGATTCGACGGTGCCGTCGTCCAGAATTCCCGCGGTGTGCACGACAGCGGTCAATCCGGCGATCGTCTCCAGCAGGTTCCGCACCGCGTCGCGGTCGGCGATATCACACGCGACGACCCGAACCTCGGCCCGCGCCTGCGCCAATTCGGCAATCAGCTCGGCGGCGCCGGGTGCGTCTGGTCCCCGGCGCGACGTCAAAACCAGACCGCGCACACCGTGCTCGGCAACGAGATGACGGGCGAACAACGCACCCAGTCCACCCGTACCACCCGTGATCAGCACGGTCCCCTCCCCGAACAGGGACCGCGACCCCGGGTCCCCGGAAGCGGACGCGCGCACCAGCCGAGGAACCAGAAGCTCCGCACCACGGACCGCGATCTGCGGCTCGCCCGACCGCAATACCGCTGTGATGCGGTCAGCATCGAGCGGCCGGGCCGGATCCTCGTCGACGAGGACGAACCGTTCCGGATGCTCCGACTGCGCACTGCGCAGCAATCCCCAGACCGCCGCCGCGGCCGGATCCGGAGCCTCATCGGGCAACCCCACGGCACCGGTTGTCACCACGACCGACCGGACATCGGACAGACGTTCCTCGGCAAGCAAGGACTGCACCGTCGCCAACGCGCCGTGCACGCTCGCCCGCACCGATTCCGGACCTGCCCCGAAGAGCTCGGTCGCCCGCCACACCACCACACCGGGAATACTCTGGGCCGCAACGACATCGGCGACCGACGCATACTCCGTGGCTATCCCCGCCACCATCGCATCCCCGAGTACCGCCAGTGCCGGTGCGGGTCGGCCGTCTCCCGCGACCGGCTCCGCGGCGGACTCCCAGCGCACCTGGTACAGGCCCGCGTCGTCACCGACGAGGCTGCCCCGGAATTCCTTCACGTCATAGGGACGCATCACCACCGCGTCGACCGACACGATCGGATTGCCGTCCGGATCGACAGCCGCGACCGATACGGTCTCGGGTCCGGTCGCGACCGCGATGACCCGAAGCGACGTCACCTCGGTCGTTGCCGACTCGTGGAAACGCGCACCGCCCCAGCGGAACAGCAACCTGCCGGTATCGGGATCGGAATCCCCATCGCGCCACAGCAACCCGGAGAATCCGGCGTGCATGACCATATCCAGCAGGGCGGGGTGCAGGTCGTGCCGTCCCGGCTCCGCCGCCGCATCGGTGTCCAGCACGATCTCGGAGAAAACCGTGTCGTCGCGCTGCCACGCACCACGCACACCGATGAACGCCGGACCGTACTCGAGCCCGGCGAGCTTCGCAATCCGCTCCGGAAGCCCCGCGCTGTCCACGACCTCGGTATCGACCGGCGGCCACTGCTCCTCCCGCAGCCGCGACAGCAATGCCGAATCACCATCCGACCGAGCCGCGAGCACACCGGTGGCGTTGTGGATCCATTCGGCGTCGGAGGACGTGCGGAAATAGAACTCGAACGGACGCCGCCCGGACTCGTCCGCGGCCTGCACCAGCACCTGCAACTCGACCTCGTCGTCCGCGGTCGGCAGGATCGGCGCCTGCAATGTGAGCTCCTCGACCACCCCACAACCGATCCGAGGGCCAGCGACGAGGAGAAACTCGATGAACGTCGCGCTCGGCACCACCACCACGCCGTAGGTCATGTGATCGGCGATCCACGGATGAGTACGCAATGAGAACCGGCCGGTCAACAGCCATTCGTCGGTACCCGCCAACCCGACCACACCGGTCAGGATCGGATGATCCGTCGACGACGGCGACGCGTCGACGGCGCCCGACAACCAGAAACGACGATGTTGGAAGGCATAGGTAGGCAACGGAATCCGACGCGTCTCACCCCCCGCGAACCACGAACGCCAGTCCACCCGCGCACCCGCGACGTGCACCTGCACCAGGGAAGTGACGAGCTGCTCCACCTCATCGACCGACCGCCGGGAAGTCGCCGCCACCGACGACGCCGACTCGATCTCCGGGTGCTCGGCCAGACAGCCACGCGTCATTGCCGCCAACACCGCATCGGGGCCCACCTCGACGAACCGTCGCACACCTGCCGCGACCAGAGCGTCCACACCCGGCGCGAACCGCACGCAACCCCGCAGTTGCCGCACCCAGTACTCCGGGTCGGTCACCGCGTTCCCGGCGACCTCACCGGACACATTCGACACGATCGGGACACTCGGCGACCGATACTCGACACCTGAGGCCACCGCGCGGAACTCGGCCAGCATCGGATCCATCCGCGCCGAATGAAACGCGTGACTGACCCGCAACCGATTCGTCTTCACACCCTCGGCCGACAGCAGCCGCTCGATCTCATCGATGGCATCGACATCCCCGGACAACACCGTCGACGCCGGACCGTTCAGAGCCGCGATCGAGATACGGTCGGCGAAATCGGCGACGATATCGACGGCTCGTCCTTCAGCGATCGCGACCGCGAGCATCGCCCCGCCCTCCGGCAAAGCACCCATCAACCGACCCCGCGCCGCCACCAGGGCACACGCATCCTCGAGCGACCACACCC
>NZ_JBFAHV010000046.1:0-23751 GCF_040654375.1 Nocardia sp. NPDC050710
TCCTCGCGGCTTGCTTGAGCCGTGTGCGGTGAACAACCGCTCGCACGGTTCTGAGGGGAGGACGGCGCAGCAATGCGCCGTCCTTACCCGACATGGCCGGGAAGAAGTGCTTCCCGGATGATCTGAAGGTCAATGGGTTTCGATCGTCCGGCGTTGCCGGGCCGGCGAATGCTGGCGGCTGCGTTGCAGGCCGAGGTCGCCGCCTACGTGGACCAGTACGCCAACCAGGTCGACAAAGCCGGCCGTCGGCTGTGGTGCGCAACGGCTATCGCACCGAACGTGAGATCGTGACCGCTGCTGGTGCGGTGACCGCGCGCGCCGCGGGTGAACGACAAGCGAACTGATCCGGAAACCGGTGAGCGCAAGCGGTTCTCCTCAGCGATCCTGCCCGCTTGGTGTCGCCGCTCACCGCAGGTCAGCGAGGTGCTGCCGTTGTTGTATCTGCATGGGCTGTCCACCGGCGATTTCAGCCCGGCATTGGAGCAGTTCCTCGGCTCCGGCTCCTGATTGTCGGCGGCATCGATCACTCGGCTGACCAGCCAGTGGCAGGACGAGGCCCGCGCCTCTCCCAACGCGACCTGTCGGGCACCGACTACATCTACCTGTGGGTGGACGGAATCCACACCAAAGTCCGGCTCGAACAGCAGAAACTGTGCCTGCTGGTGATGATCGGCGTCCGCGCCGACGGCCGCAAAGAACTTGTTGCCCTCACCGACGGCTACCGCGAATCCACAGAGTCCTGGGCCGATCTGCTACGCGACTGCCGCCGCCGTGGCATGATCGCGCCCGTGCTCGCGATCGGCGATGACGCGCTCGGGTTCCGGAAAGCCTTGCGGGAAGTATTCCCCGACACACGGCAGCAGCGCTGCTGGTTCCACAAAACTGCGAATGTCTCGCCGCACTACCGAAATCGGCGCATCCCGGTGCGATCGCGGCGATGAAGGACATCTACATGGCCGAGGACATCGATAAGGCGCAGCTGGCGGTAAAAGCATTCGGAATCGACTACGGCGCATAGTATCCCAAAGCCGTCGCAAAGATCACCGAGGACCTCGACGTGCTGCTGGAGTTCTACCCATACCCCGCCGAGCACTGGATCCATTTGCGCACCATGAATCCGATCGAGTCGACGTTCGCGTCGGTGCGCCTGCGGACCAAGGTCACCAAGGGGCCGGGTTCACGCGCGGCTGGAATCGCCATGGCCTACAAACTGATCGAGGCCGCTCAGGCCCGCTGGCGCAAGGTCGACGTGCCCGAACTCGTCGTGCTCGTCCGCGCCGGAGCACTGTTCTACAAGGGCAACCTGCTGGAACGCCTCATCGACATCACCCCAAGGACGCAGGGACCGCAACCGACACCGAAGAGCCTGAAAGGTCGCCTCACCAGCCGCCCCTTCCCCGGTTCACCACTCCCGGCCAGTGATCAGCTCCTCAGCATCCACATCCTGGAAACCATACGCATGGGCCACGAACCAGAAGTCCTCGCCTATCTCCTCACGAGCCACAGTATCGAATTCGCTACCCGCCGAGTCGAACTCAGCCTCGAGCGCATTGAACTCCTCGGTAGCAGCTTGGGTAAGGACATACAGTGCGGCCAGGTCAGCGGGCTGCTCGGCCTCGATGCGCGCACAGCCTCAGCAAGATTGCCCTACCCCGGTCCACCAGATGGTCGGGATAGAAACCGTCCTCGTAGAGAACACGAAGAAAACTGTGCGTGGTCACTTGCTGATTGCTGATCGACATGACGTCCGCTCTCGGTCTTCGACATGGCAACCGGGATCATTCCACGCGCCACTCGAGCCTCGAGGAGGGCACCCCGAATCTCTCTGTGGGTCAGGCGGAATGGTTGTGCCTCATTCCGATAACGCCACCACCTGTGGACTTTCGACGACCACTCGACTTTCGACAATTCAATGCTCGAGACGGGACCACGGCCAGATGACCGGCCACAAGCCCGACACCGCGGCCTGGCAGCAGGAGGTAGGTCCGGTAGGGCGCACGACGCGTTCAGCACCGCTCGGATGCAGCCCCGGGTAGGCCCGCCGACGCTCGGATCAATAATGTGCGGACCTCCGCTGGGCGAGCTGCCTGTCTTCATGCGCCTGATGCCAATCCGCCTGCGCCAGTTGAAGAAATGACGGCAGGTAGTCCCCAGTCCAGGTCCGCGCACCTACCCACCCGGTGTCCTACACCCAGGTCGAAACCTTTTGTGGCACTGCACTGATGCCACGATGAGCATAGCGAGACGCCATCGTCGGCTACGGCGACCGACAATCGCTGTGTGGGAGTGGCTGTCAGCGCCGATGCACCTGGAGCCACGGTAGCGGTGGGTGCACTTGTGCGGTCGTTGGTTGCGAACACCAGGAAATTGCGCTCGCTGCGGTTCCGGAGGTGGATGTCACGCGGAAGCTCGTACGCCACGCTAGTGGACGCAACCACCTGGGAAACTCGCACGCAAGCGCTCCCCGGTCTTCGCAACCTCACTGGCCCCTGGTCTGCGGGAACGTCGTGCGGCCCGGTCCTCTGTAGGCGTCATTCCTCACCGCACCCTCGAGCCACCCCGGGCACCGTAGCCCACCCACCTTCAGCCGACGCATTCCATACTGACCATCGGCAGTCGCCTCCCCGACCCCGCCGACCAACGAGAACCGAATCACCGATAGCAGCGAAATGGCTGCGCTGTCGAGCGCCCCAACCCGGACAACGCACCGCCTCCGAGCGGTTGTAGGTAGCGGTTGCAGGTATGGTCCGACCCCGACATCGAACAAACATCGATCGAGACCGAGCCCCCAGACCCGGCATAAAGCGGACCGGACAGGCAGCATCTGAAGAGTACGACCGCGAGGAGGCCGATCCAGCCCGAGAATGGACGTGCTGGCCACAGCGACCGGGCCGGACCAGCGATACCCCGCTGAGCGGCCGATCTGGTCCGGCGCCCGGGCGAGATCCCGAACGAATGGTTGTCGCTGTAAATGGGTAAGAACCGGACCATGTACCCGGCCGTTCTGCAACGCTCCACCTGCGGGCACCGATGCACCGGGAGGTGCGGGTGATCGTGGGATGATTCCGCCGAGGTTTCCGGACCTGGGCGGACCGATATGATTGCTCGGACCGCTGGCCCAGGATCACGATCTCCGGGGGTGGGACCGAGGACAGTATGGCCGTGCGGCCGAGTTAGACGCGAGAGGTGACTGCACCCGAATGGAAACTGCCCGTCGTTCTGGCCGTATCAATCGTCGCCGCAGGTCGGGCAGCCCTACCTTCGGCCAGCTGCTGACCGCCGCGGTCGAATCCGCCGCCGATGCGGTGGCCATCCGCGAAGGTGACGTCGAACTCACCTACCGGGAAGTCGACGCCGATTCCTCGCGGCTGGCCCGCGAGCTGATCGAGCGCGGCGTCGGCCCGGGTGATGTGGTTGCCATCGGGATCGCCCGCAGCATCGAGTCGGTGCTGGCCGTCTGGGCCATCGCGAAGACCGGCGCGGCCTATGTGCCGGTCGATCCGGCCTATCCCGCGGACCGGATCGCGCATATCCTGTCCGACTCCGGCGCCACCATCGGTCTCACCACCTCGGCGCACCGATCGGTGCTGGGGACCAGCGTCTACTGGATCGAGCTGAACGATCCGGTGGTCGCCAACCGGATCGCGGACCGGCCCGAGCACCCGATCTCCTACGCCGACCGGGTCCGCCCGCTCGACGAGCGGCATCCCGCCTATGTCATCTATACCTCCGGCTCCACCGGCAAGCCGAAGGGCGTGGTCGTCACCCACACCGGTCTGGCCGGTCTGGTCGCCGCCGAGCGTGAGCACTACGGCGTCACCACCGATTCCCGGGTACTGCACGTCTGCTCGCCCAACTTCGACGTCTCGGTGCTCGAACTGCTGCTCGCCTTCACCGCGGGCGCGACATTGGTGATCTCGCCGCCGTCGGTATTCGGCGGATTCGAGCTCGCGGATCTGCTGCGCCGTGAGCGGGTCACACACATGCTGATCACGCCGGGCGCGCTGGAATCGGTCGACTCGGCCGACCTGTCCGATCTGCGCGTCGTGGTGGTCGCGGGCGATAAGTTCGGCCCGGAGCTGGTCGGCCGCTGGGCGGACGGCACCCGCGAGTTCTACAACGGCTACGGCCCGACCGAGGCCACCATCCTGGCCACCAGCAGTGCGCCGATGCGCGCCGACGAGCCGGTGACCATCGGCGCCGCCATCCCCGGCGTCGGCGCGTTCGTCCTCGATCCGCGGCTGCGGCCGGTGCCCGCCGGGGTCATCGGTGAGCTCTACCTGTCCGGTTCCGCATTGGCGCAGGGCTACCTGGGGCGCCCCGGCCTCACCGCGGAGCGGTTCGTGGCCAGCCCGTTCGGCGAGGAGACGGGTAATCCGGGCGGGCGGCTGTACCGCACCGGCGACCTGGTGCGCCGTTCCGAAGACAGCGGCGCCATCGAATATCTGGGCCGGGTCGACTTCCAGGTCAAGGTCCGTGGCTTCCGCATCGAACTCGGCGAGATCGACAACGCGCTGACCAGCCACCCCGATATCGATTACGCCGCGACGCTCGGCAAGACGCTGCCCTCCGGTCAGACCGCGCTGGTGTCGTATGTGCTGCCGCACGCGCACGCGTCGGTGGACACCGCCGCGCTCACCGCGCACATCGCGGAATCGCTGCCCGCGTACATGATCCCGGCCGCGATCGTCGTGCTGGACGCGATCCCGTTGAACGCGGTCGGCAAGCTCGATCGCAACGCGCTGCCCGAGCCGGTCTTCGCCACCCGCGAATTCCGGGCGCCCGCGACCCCGACCGAGCAGATCGTCGCCGAGGTGTTCGGCGCGCTGCTGCTCGGCGATGCGGATGACGCCAGAATCGGCGCCGACGACGATTTCTTCGAACTCGGCGGCAACTCGCTGCTGGCCGCGCAGGCGGCCGCGCGTATCGGCTCCGCGCTGGATGTGCGGGTGCCGGTGCAGTTGCTCTTCGAGGCCTCCACCGTCACGGCACTCGCCGAACGGGTGGAGCAGCAGGCGAATACACCCGCCGGGCGGGCGCTGCATCCGGTCGAGCGTCCGGAGCGGGTGCCGCTGTCCTACGCGCAGCAGCGGATGTGGTTCCTGAACCGCTTCGATCCGGCGAGCGCGGTCAACAATATTCCGATTGCGGTGCGGTTGTCCGGGCGGCTCGACATCGCGGCCCTCGAGGCCGCGGTGGGCGATCTGGTCGACCGGCACGAGGTCCTGCGCACGGTCTACCCCGAATTCGACGGCACCGGTGTGCAACTGGTGCTGCCCGCCGCCGATCCCGGTGCGGCGCCGGAGCTTCCGGTGCTCGACGCGACCGAGGCACAGGTTCCGGAGCTGGTCGCTGCGGCCGTCATGGCCGGGTTCGACGTCACGGCCGCACCGCCGATCCGCTTGCGGCTGCTGCGTATCGGCGCGTCCGAACATGTGCTGGTATGCGTGATCCACCACATCGCCGGTGACGGCTTCTCCATGGGCCCGCTGACCCGCGATCTGATGACCGCCTATGCGAACCGGGCGGGCGGCGCAGCCCCGGAATGGCCCGCGCTGGAGGTGCAATACGCCGATTACGCGATCTGGCAGCGCGAGACCCTCGGCGCGGAGGACGATCCGGACTCGCTGCTCAGCGGGCAGATCGCCTACTGGCAGGCCGAATTGGCCGGGCTGCCCGAGCAATTGAACCTGCCCGCCGATCGGCCGCGCCCCGCCGTGGCCTCCTACCGCGGCGCCACACTGCGCGCGGGTCTGGACGCCGAGCTGCACGTGGCGCTGCGCACCGTTGCGCAGGAACATAATTCGACGCTGTTCATGGTCGTGCACGCCGCACTCGCGGTCCTGCTGGCCCGGCTGTCGGGCACCCGCGATATCGCGATCGGCACCCCGGTCGCGGGCCGCGGCGAGGCGGCGCTGGACGACCTGATCGGCATGTTCGTCAACACCCTGGTCCTGCGCACCGAGATCGATCCCGGCAGCACCTTCACGGAGCTGCTCGGTACGGTGCGCGGCCGCGATGTGGACGCGTTCGGTCACGCCGACGTGCCGTTCGAGCGCCTGGTGGAACTGCTCGACCCGGTCCGCTCCACCGCCAGGCATCCGCTGTTCCAAGTGCTGCTCGTCCTGCAGAATCTCGCGCCGACCTCGCTCGAGCTGCCCGAACTCACGGTCGCGGGCGTACCGATGTCGGTGCCGCTGGCCAAGTTCGACCTGCAACTGGAACTGGTCGAGGACATCGCGCCCGACGGTGCGGCGCAGGGCATTTCGATCGCCTTCACCTACGCCACCGATCTGTTCGACGAGCCGACGGTGCAGGACTTCGCGGACCGATTCCGCCTGGTGCTGGCGGCGCTGGTCGCCGATTCCGGTGCGGTGGTCGGCGATATCGATCTGCTCGCCCCCGGTGAACGCGATCTGGTGCTGCACGAGTGGAATACCCCCGGTGCCCAGATCCCCGAGGTCACCCTGGTGGATCTCATCGCGGTACAGGCCCGGCTGCGCCCGAATGCGGTCGCGGTCAGGTTCGGCGATACCGCGCTGACCTTCGCCGAGCTGCAAAGGCGCGCGAACCGGGTGGCGCGGGCGCTGATCGCCCGCGGTGCCGGACCGGAATCGCTGGTGGCCGTTGCCGTTCCGCGTACCGAAGAGCTGCCCGTCGCCTTGCTCGGCGTGCTCATCTCCGGCGCCGGATACCTGCCGATCGATACCGCCTATCCGGCGCAACGGCTGGAGTTCATGCTCGCCGATGCCGCGCCCGCCTGCATCCTCACCACCGGTGGGGAGCGTGACGCGGTGCCCACCGGGGAGAATGTGGTGGTGCTGCTGGAGGAGGCCGCCGCATTCGCCGACGCTCCGGTCACCGACGCCGACCGGAGGGCCCCGCTGCGCCCGGACAACCTGGCCTACGTCATCTACACCTCCGGTTCCACCGGCGTTCCCAAGGGTGTCGGGGTGGCCCACCGCAATGTGGTGGAGCTGTTCGCCAATACCCAGCTGCTCTTCGAATTCGACGAGACCGACGTCTGGACGCTGTTCCATTCGTTCGCCTTCGACTTCTCGGTGTGGGAACTGTGGTGTGCGCTCGCCAACGGCGGCGCCGTGGTGGTGGTCGACTATCTGACCTCGCGTTCGCCGGAACTGTTCCGCGAGTTGCTGATCCGCGAACAGGTCACGGTGCTGAACCAGACCCCGTCGGCCTTCTACCAGCTGGCCGAGGCCGACCGGGCCGCGCATGCCACCGGCCAGGGCAAGTTCGCGCTGCGCTATGTGGTCTTCGGCGGTGAGGCGTTGGACCTGCGGCAGCTGCGGCGCTGGTACGAGCGGCACGCGGTGGACGCACCGTGGCTGGTGAATATGTACGGCATCACCGAAACCACGGTGCACGTGTCGTTCCTGTCGCTGGATGAGCAGATGGCCGAGAATCCGGCCAGCGTCATCGGCCGGGCGCTGCCCGGCTTGGACGCCTATGTCATCGACGAGCGGCTGCATCCGGCGCCGGTCGGTGTGGCGGGTGAGATCAATGTCGCGGGCAGGCAACTCTCGCGCGGCTACCTGGGCAGGCCCGGGCTCACCGCGACCCGTTTCGTGGCGAATCCGTTCGGCGCGTCGGGATCTCGTATGTACCGCACCGGCGATGTCGGTCGTTGGGTCGGCCTCGGCGGCGAGGCGAACCTCGAATACGCGGGCCGCAGCGACCAGCAGGTGCAGCTGCGCGGCTTCCGCATCGAACTCGGCGAGATCGAATCCGCGCTGCTGCGCTGCCCCGGTGTCAGCCAGGCGGTGGTGCTGGTCAGCACCGACGAGCACGCAGGCGACCGGCTCATCGGATACGCGGTGCCCGATAGCGGCGCCGTACTCGATTCGATCGAATTGCGTAGCGCGGTGGCCGAATTCCTGACCGGCTACATGGTGCCCGACGCGATCGTGGTGTTGGACGCGCTGCCGCTCACCCCGAACGGCAAACTGGATCGCAAGGCGCTGCCCGAGGCGGAATTCGTCAGCGGGGCCGTCTTCCGTGCCCCGTCCTCGCCGATCGAACAGGCCGTGGCCGAGGTATTCGCCGGGTTGCTTGCGGGGACGGCGGGAGGCGTCGAGGTCGGCTTGGACGACGACTTCTTCGCGCTGGGCGGCAATTCGCTGCTCGCCACCCGGGCGGTGGCCCGCATCAACGCGGCGCTGGACGCGAATCTGGCGGTCCGCGAACTGTTCGAGGCCTCCACCGTCGCGGCGCTCGCCGCGCGCATCGTGCCCGGTGCGGGCGACGGCGACACGCGTCCGCCACTGGCCCGCGGGCCGCGGCCGGACCAGGTGCCGTTGTCGCTGGTGCAGCAGCGGATGTGGGTGCTCAACCAGCTCGACCCGAGCTCACCCGCGTACAACATCCCGCTGGCCATCCGGCTCTCCGGCACACTCGATGTCTCCGCCTTGCGCTACGCCGTGGCCGATGTCCTGGAGCGGCACGAGGCGCTGCGCACCCGCTACCCGGCGACCGGCCCCGGCGGGCTGCCGTATCAGGAGATCCTCACGGTCGGCGATGCGCTGCCCGGCGGTTTGGACGTCGAGCGGACCGATGATCCGATCGGCCGCATCACCGAGCTGATGTCGGTCGGTTTCCAGGTGACCGAACGGGTTCCGCTGCGCGCGGTACTGCTGACCACGGCGGGACCGACCGCCGAGGGCCCCGAGGATCACCTGCTCGTCGTCGTGGTGCACCACATCGCGGCGGACGGCGTCTCGATGACGCCGCTGGCCCGTGACCTCGCCACCGCCTATGTCGCCCGGGTCGAGGGCCGCTCGCCCGCCTGGGTGCCGCTGGAACTGCAGTACGCGGATTTCGCGCTCTGGCAGCGCGCCGCGATCGGTGACGAATCCGATGAGAATTCGGCGGCGGCGAAGCAATTGGCGTACTGGCGCGAACAGCTCGCCGGACTCTCCGGTGAACTGACACTGCCGCTGGACCGTCCGCGCCCCGCGGTGCCGACCATGCGCGGCGCCATGACCGGAATCAGTCTGCCCGCCGAGGTGCACGAGAATCTGGCCAAGATTGCGCGGGAACACAATTCGACGCTGTTCATGGTCGTGCACGCGGCCCTCGCGGTCCTGCTGGCCAGGATGTCGGGCAGCTCCGATATCGCCATCGGCACCGCGATCGCCGGTCGCGGCGAACGCGCGCTGGACGATCTGGTCGGCATGTTCGTGAATACGCTCGCGCTGCGCACCCCGGTCGACTCCGGAGCCACCTTCGCCGATCTGGTCGATCGGGCGCGTGAAACGGATCTGTCGGCCTTCGGCAATGCCGATATTCCGTTCGAGCGGGTGGTCGAGGAGGTCGCCGCCGGACGCAATAGCGCACACAACCCGCTGTTCCAGGTGGTGCTGTCGTTCGAGAGCATCGAACAGCCGTCGCTGGAGCTGCCCGGTCTGACGATCGCCGGTCTGGACGCGGGCGCCGTCGCGGCCAAATTCGACCTGCAGGTCATCGTCGACCCGCGCCGTGCCGCGGACGGGACGACCGGTGAGCTGAGCGTCGTATTCAGCTATGCCACAGATATTTTCGATGAGTCGACCGCACAGGCATTCGGGCGCCGGTTCGAGCGGATCGTCACCGCCGTCGCGGCCGACCCGCGGGTGGTCGTCGGCGATATCGACATCCTCGACGCCGAGGAGCGCGATCGGGCGCTGGTCGGTTCGAGTGCCGCCGAGACGGGTGAAAGCGCGGCGGCCACGGTGGGCGCCGCGCTGGCGCAGGCGCTGGCTGCCGCGGTCGAGGACGATCCGGACGGGCCCGCGGTGGTGTGGGGCGAGGAAGCGGTCACCTACCACGAGCTGGACGCCAGGTCGTCGCGGTTGGCGCGGGTGCTGATCGATCGCGGCTGCGGGCCGGGCACCGGTGTCGCGGTGCGACTGGATCGCGGTGTGGACGCGGTGGTGGCGTACTGGGCGGTGCTCAAGGCGGGCGCCGCGCTGGTCCCGGTACCGTCCGCCGATGCCGCGCTGCCGAGCGAGCCGGTGGTCAAGGTGGCGCTGGGTCGGGCCGCCGATGCCGCGGGGGCGAGTGTGGATTGGCTGGCACTGGACGATTTCGCCGTGATCGCCGAGATCGGTGCTCAGTCGTCGCGGCCGGTGACCTACGCGAACCGGTTGCGGACCCTGCGCGGCGGTGATCCGGCGCTGGTATCCGGCGCGGCCGCGCTGACCTACGACGAATTGGCCTCGGCGGTAGACCAATTCGCGGTGCGCACCGGTCTGACCTTCGAATCGCGCACCTTCGCGCACGGACGTCCGGAGTCGGTGGCCGCGCTGATCGAGACGGTGGCCGCGGGCGCGAACGGCGCCTCGATCGTGCTAGGCGATGGTGCCGGCGATCTGACCGGCCTGCTCGCCGACGAATGGGTCACACATCTGTTGACCGACGCGGCCGGATTCGGCACCGTCGCGGTTTCCGAATTGGAAGATCTAGCGGTCGTGGTCCTCACCGGCGACCCGGTATCCGTACCGGCGGACGGGAATTCGGTGGAGGTTGTTGCGCTGTCGGAGCTGCTCGGAAGCGAGGTACCGAGCCAGCTCGGGTGATTCAGGCCGATCGCGAGGACCCGCCACGCCTGCCCGGGAGGGCAGGCTGCGGCAGCGACGGCTGACTTTGTGGTCGGCGAGGAACACCAGAACTCGCCGTTTAGTTGTGGCACGGCAGGGTATGTGCTGACACGGACAAGACTGAGGGAGCGTTCGTTGTTTACGGTGACGGATCGGCAGTGCAACGTGGTTCCGGGAGGCGTTCGCTGATGACGCGCCCGGTGCGTACCCGCCCCATCCGGAACCAACGTTCCCGCGTCAAAACTCTCCCGCAGCTGATGGTGGCCGCGGTGGAGGCCAATCCCGCCGGTATCGCCGTGCGGTTCGCCGATGCCGAGGCGACCCGGGCGCAGCTGAGCTACGCCGAGCTGGATGCGCGGTCGAGCAGGCTGGCCCGGCTGCTCATCGCGCGCGGGGTTGGTCCGGAGGATCTGGTCGCGGTGGGTGTGCCGCGGTCGATCGAATCGGTTGTCGCGGTCTGGGCGGTGGCCAAGTCCGGCGCCGGGTTCGTCCCGGTGGATCCGAACTATCCGGCGGACCGGGTCGCGCATATGGTCGCCGATTCCGGCGCGACCTTCGGCCTGACCGTCGGCGCGGTGGCCGCCGAATTGCCCGGCGCGGTCGAATGGCTGGTGCTCGACGAGCCCGAGTTCGTGCGCGGGCTGGACCGCTATTCGGCGGAGCCGGTGACCTACGCCGATCGGGTACGACAGTTGCGCGCCGAGCATCCGGCCTATGTCATCTACACCTCCGGATCCACCGGTAAGCCCAAGGGCGTGGTGGTCACCCAGGCCGGGCTGTCGAGCTACTGTGACGAGCAGCGCGACCGCTACCGGCTGGCGAGCGATTCGCGCACACTGCATTTCGCGTCGCCGTCCTTCGACGCTTCGGTGCTGGAGCTGCTGCTCGCCCTCGGTGGGGCGGCGACCATGGTGGTGGTCGCGCCGACCGTATACGGCGGCGCCGAGCTCGCGAATCTGCTGCGCCGCGAAGAGGTTACGCACGCCTTCATCACCCCGGCGGCGCTGGCCTCGGTGGATCCGGCCGGACTCGACGCGCTGCGGGTCGTGGTGGCCGGTGGTGAGGCCTGTCCGCCGGAGCTGGTGCGCCGCTGGGTCGTCCCGATCGCCGACGGCGAAACCCGGGAGTTCTACAACGGTTACGGTCCGACCGAGACCACGATCATGACCAATATCAGCGCGCCGTTGGTGCCCGGTGAGGTCGTGACCATCGGCGGTCCGATCCGGGCCATCAGCGAATTCGTGCTGGACGACCGGCTGACGCCGGTGCCGAACGGCGTGGTCGGCGAGCTGTACATCACCGGTGCGCAGCTGGCCCGCGGCTACCATCAGCGCGCGTCGCTGACCGCGGCCCGCTTCATCGCGAATCCCTTCGACCCCAGCGGATCCCGCCTGTACCGCACCGGCGACCTGGTGCGCTGGACCGCGGCGGGCGAGCTGGAGTACCTGGGCCGCAACGATTTCCAGGTGAAGATCCGCGGCTTCCGGATCGAGCTCGGCGAAATCGACGCCGTGCTGGCCGGACACGAGACGGTCGATTTCGCGGTCACCGTCGGACACGATCTCGATACGGGCGCGACAATTCTCGTCTCCTACGTACACGCCGCACCCGGTGCGACGGTGGATACGGACGCGCTGACCGAGCACGCCGAGCGCAGCCTGCCCGCGCATATGGTGCCCACCACCACCATGGTGCTGGACCGGATCCCGCTGACACCGGTGGGCAAACTGGACCGTGCGGCATTGCCCGCGCCGCGGTTGCGCGCCAAGGTCTTCCGCGCGCCCTCGACCGAGCTGGAGGAGATGGTCGCCACCGTCTTCGCCGAACTGCTCGATCCGTCCGCACCGATCGGCGCGGACGACGACTTCTTCGAACTCGGCGGCAACTCGCTGATCGCCACCCAGGTGATCGCGCGACTCGGCGCGGCCCTGGACACCCAGGTCCCGGCCCGGTCACTCTTCGAGGCGCCGACGGTCGCCGCGCTGGCGGCGCGGCTCGCGAAGACCAGGGGATCGGGGCGGCGGCTGGCGCTGGCGCCCACGCCGCGTCCGGAGCGGATCCCGCTGTCACCGGCCCAGCAGCGGTATTGGTTCCTGAACCAGTTCGATCCGGCGGCTTCCGCGGTCGACAACATTCCGCTCGCGGTGCGGCTGTCGGGCACCTTGGATGTGGAGGCGCTCGGCCTGGCCATCGGCGATGTATTCGCCCGGCACGAGGCCCTGCGCACCGTCTACCCGAGGTCGGCCGAGGGGCCGCATCAGGTGATCCATCCGGCGCCGAAGAAGGCGTTCACGCTGACGCGATTGGAGGTGGACCCCGCGGAGGTGGTGTCGCGGGTCATCGAATTCGCGTTGACCACCTTCGATGTGACGGTCGACGTGCCGGTCGCGGTGGCATTGTTCAAGCTGTCCGACGAGGAGCATGTCGTCGCCTTCACGGTGCACCACGTCTCCGCCGACGGTTCGTCGATGGGGCCGCTCGCCCGCGATGTGATGGTGGCCTACACGGCCAGGGCCGCCGGGACAGCCCCGCAGTGGGCGCCGCTACCGGTGCAGTACGCCGACTACGCGCTGTGGCAACGCGCCGTCCTCGGTTCGGAGGACGATCCGGATTCGCTGGCCACCGCGCAGATCGCCTATTGGAAGGCGGCGCTGGACGGTCTGCCGGATCAGCTCGAGCTGCCGACCGATCACCCGCGTCCGCCCGCGCAGTCCTTCCAGGGCCGCGCGATTCGCTTCGAGATCTCCGCGGATCGTCACCGGCGACTCCAGGAACTGGCCAAGGACAACAACGCCTCGCTGTTCATGGTGTGCAATGCCGCGCTGGCGGTGCTGCTCGCCCGCCTGTCCGGCACCGACGATATCGCGGTCGGGACCCCGATCGCGGGCCGCGGCGAGCGCGAACTCGACGATCTGATCGGCATGTTCGTGAATACGCTGGTCTTCCGCACCCGCGTGCGGCTCGGCGACCGGTTCGAGGATCTGCTCGCCGAGGTGCGTGAGCGCGATCTGGAGGCGTTCGCGCACGCCGACGTGCCGTTCGAGCGGTTGGTCGAGGTCCTCAACCCGGTACGTTCCGCGGCGCGCAGCCCGCTGTTCCAAATCGGATTGTCCTTCCAGAATCTGGCGCAGACCTCCTTCGAACTGCCCGGATTGTCGGTCAGCGGGGTCGATTTCGACACCCGCCTGGCCAAGACCGATCTGCAGGTGACACTCACCGACACCTACACCGACGACGGCGCGCCCGCCGAGATCAACGCCGAATTCACCTATGCGACCGACCTTTTCGACGAATCGACGGTGCAGGGCTTCGCGCGCCGGTTCGTGCGGGTGCTGGATGCGGTGATCGCGGACCCGCGGGTGCCGGTGGGCGAGATCGAGCTGTTGGATCGCACCGAACAGGCGCGGATCCTCGGGGCGTGGAACGACACCGGGTACCCGGTGGATACCGAGGCGACGTTGGTGTCGTTGCTGGACGCGACGGTGGCCGCCGATCCGGAGGCGGTCGCGTTGGTGTCCGATGATGGTGCGCAGCTCAGTTATGCGGAGCTGGATGCGCGGGTCAATCGCCTTGCCCGGCATCTGATTTCGGTGGGTGTCGGTCCCGAGTCACGGGTGGCGTTGGCTATTCGTCGTTCGGTGGATCTTGTTGTGGCGATGTACGCGGTCACCAAGGCCGGTGGTGCGTATGTGCCGGTGGATCCCGACCAGCCTGCCGACCGCACCGACTACATTCTGGCGACCGCGGCGCCGGTCTGCGTGCTGACCAACGCCGACGCCGATTTCGACACCCGGACCGCACCCGTGATCCGGCTGGACCGCGTCGACCTCGCGGGGCTGTCCGCCGCGCCGATCACGGATGCCGAGCGGGTCGTCGCGCTGCGTGCGGCGCATACGGCGTACGTGATCTTCACCTCCGGTTCGACCGGTCGCCCCAAGGGCGTCGCGGTCGCGCACGGCGCGATCGTCAACCAATTGCTGTGGAAGACCGCCGAATTCGGTCTCGGTACGGACGACGCCGTGCTGCTCAAGACGGCCGCCACCTTCGACCTGTCGGTATGGGAGTTCTGGTCCGCCGCCGTCTGCGGTGGGCGTTTGGTGATCGCCGCGCCGGACGGGCACCGCGACCCGGCCTACTTGAACGAGCTGATGGCTCGTGAATCGGTCACCACGCTGCATGCGGTTCCGTCGATGCTGGATGCGCTCTCGACCGGGCACCTGCCGGGTTCGCTGCGGCGGGTGCTGGCCATCGGTGAGGCACTGCCCGCCGCCTTGGCGCGCCGGTTCGTGCTGACCAATACCGATATCGCGCTGTTCAACCTGTACGGACCGACCGAGGCCGCGGTGTCGATCACCAGCCACCGGGTCACGGTGGCCGATCGGGTGTCGGTATCGATCGGTGGTCCGGAGTGGAACAGCCGGGTTTATGTGCTGGATGCGCGGTTGCGTCCGGTTCCGGTGGGTGTTCCGGGTGAGTTGTATCTGGCCGGTGCGCAGTTGGCGCGGGGGTACTTCGGTCGTGCCGATCTGACGGCGGATCGGTTCGTGGCGAACCCGTTCGAGCCGGGTCTGCGGATGTATCGCACGGGTGACTTGGTGGCGTGGAATGCCAATGGTGAGTTGGACTATCGGGGTCGTACCGATTTCCAGGTCAAGATTCGTGGTTTCCGTATCGAGTTGGGTGAGATCGAGGCCGCTTTGCTCGCCTTGCCCGGGGTCGCACAGGCTGCGGTGATCGTGAAGTCCGATGCCAAGACCGGTGACCGTCTGGTGGCCTACCTGGTGTCGGCGGACGCCGATGTCGAGGTGGCGCGCGTGAAGTCTGCCCTCGGCACGGCTCTGCCGTCGTATATGGTGCCGTCGGCGTTCGTGGTGCTCGATGCCCTGCCGTTGAATATGAACGGCAAGCTGGATCGGAAGGCGTTGCCGGAGCCTGTCTTCGAGACGGCCGTATTCCGTGCGCCGGTCACCCCGATCGAACAGATCGTGGCGAATACCTTCGCCGAAGTGCTGCGTGCCGATGACGCGGACGGTGAGTCCCGGCGGGTCGGTCTCGACGACGATTTCTTCGCCCTCGGCGGCAACTCACTGCTGGCCACCCAGGTCGCGGCCCGGCTCGGCGCGGCGCTCGACGCACGCGTTCCGGTGCGGTTGCTGTTCGAGGCCCCGGATGTCGCGACGCTGGCGCTGCGGGTCGAGCAGCACGCCGATGCCGGGGACCGCAAGGCATTGACGGCCCGTCCGCGCCCGGAACACATTCCGCTGTCGCTGGCCCAGCAGCGCATGTGGTTCCTCAATCAGTTCGACACCGCCTCGGCGACGAACAACATTCCATTCGCCATCCGACTGTCCGGCGCACTGGACCTGGCCGCTCTGCGTGCGGCGCTGGCGGATGTGATCGAGCGACACGAGACCTTGCGGACGGTATACCCGTCCGTCGGCGGCACCGGCTACCAGGTGATTCTGCCCGCGGCGCAGGTAGTTCCCGAGCTGGAGCCGGAGCAGGTCGCCGAGTCCGGGCTGCTCGGCTGGCTCGGCGGAGTCCTGCTGGCGGGCTTCGACGTGACGGCCGAGGTGCCGGTGCGGGTGGCCATCGCCGCGCTCGCGGCCGACGACCATGTCATCGCACTGGTACTGCACCATATCGCCGCCGACGGCGCCTCCTTCGCACCGCTGGCGCGCGACCTGATGACGGCCTACCTCGCACGTCGCGACGGTGCGCTGCCCGGATGGTCGCCGCTGCCGGTGCAGTACGCCGATTACACGCTGTGGCAGCGCGAACTGCTCGGCGATGTGGACGATCCCGACTCGGTGGCCGCGGCCCAGATCGACTACTGGCGTCGGGCATTGGCGGGTCTGCCGGATCGGCTGGATCTGCCCGCCGATCGACCGCGGCCGCTGGTGGCCTCCGGTCGCGCGGCCGAGTACGCGTTCGAGGTGGATACCCAGGTGCGCGCCCGGCTCTCCACGCTCGCGCACAGCACCGCGACCTCCGAATTCATGATCGTGCACGCCGCATTCGCGCTGCTGCTGGCGCGGCTGTCGGGCACCGACGATGTCGCCGTCGGCACCCCGATCGCGGGCCGCGGCGAACGCGAACTCGATGACCTGATCGGCATGTTCGTCAATACGCTGGTGCTGCGGACCCGGATCGATCCGGCCGCGTCGTTCCTGGAACTCCTCGCCGCGACGAAAGAGGCGGATCTGGCGGCGTTCTCGCACGCCGAGCTGCCGTTCGAGCGCCTGGTCGAGGTGCTGGATCCGGTCCGTTCCCAGGCCCATCACCCGCTGTTTCAGGTGGCGCTGTTCTTCCAGAATATGGACCGGGCCACCCTGGAACTGCCCGGCCTGTCCGCGCGTGCCCTCGAATTCGACGGTGCGATAGCGAAATTCGATCTCCAACTGACCGTGGTTCCGGAGCTGGACGGGCCCGGCGGTGGCGGTATGGCGGCGGTCTTCACCTACGCCACCGATCTCTTCGACGAGTCGACGATCGCCGACTTCGCGGCGCGGCTGACCCGGATTCTGGCCGCGGTGGCCACCGATCCGCGGCGGTCGGTCGGCGGCATCGAGTTGCTTGCGCCCGCCGAACGCGATCGGATCCTGCTGAACTGGAACGAGACCCGGCACCCCATCGCACCGGAACTGCTGCTGGAGCCCTATCGGCGCGCGGTGACGCAATATCCGCACGCGGTCGCCCTCGTCTACGAGGGCGAGCAGCTGACCTACCGTGAGTTCGACGAGCGGGTCAACAAGCTCGCCCGGCTGCTGATTTCGCGGGGCGTCGGCGCGGAGTCGCTGGTGGGTCTGGCGATTCGGCGGTCGCTGGACCTGGTGGTCGGCATGTACGCGATCGTCACCGCGGGTGGTGCGTATATGCCGCTGGATCCGGATCATCCGGCCGAGCGCATCGCGCACATCCTGGATACCGCCCAACCCGCCTGCGTGGTCACCACCTCCACCGATGCGGTGACGGTGCCCGCGGAGACCGCCGTGGTCGTGTTGGATGCCGTCGATCTCGACGGCTTCGCGGGCGAGCCGGTCCGGGGGGCGGAACTGCTGCGCCCGGTGTCACCGCAACACCCGGCATACGTCATCTTCACCTCCGGTTCGACGGGCCGCCCGAAGGGTGTGGCCGTGTCGCACGCCGCGATCCACAACCAGACCTGCTGGATGTTGGCGGAATACCCGCTGGGTCCGGGTGATGTGTACTTGCAGAAGACCGCGACGACTTTCGATGTGTCGCTGTGGGGCTTCTTCATGCCGTTGCGGGTCGGCGCCACGCTGGTGGTCGCAACGCCGGACGGTCATCGCGATCCCGAGTACGTCGCGGAAATTATTGCGGCACAACAGGTCACCGTCACCGACTTCGTACCGTCGATGCTGGCCGTCTTCGCCGCGCATGCGCGGCCCGAGTCGCTGGCGTCGCTGCGCGACGTCTTCGTCATCGGTGAGGCATTGCCGCCGGAGACGGTCACCGCCTGGCGCGCGGTTTCCGATGCCCCGCTGCACAATCTGTACGGTCCCACCGAGGCCGCGGTCTCGGTGACGTACTGGCCCGCTTCGGCCGGCGATGTGCGGACGGTGCCGATCGGTCTTCCGCAGTGGAACACCCGGGTCTACGTGCTGGATTCGCGCTTGCGGCCGGTGCCGGCGGGTGTGCCCGGTGAGCTGTATCTGGCCGGTGACCAGCTGGCCCGTGGGTATGTGCGCCGGCCCGATCTGACCTCGGATCGGTTCGTGGCCAACCCCTTCGGGTCCGGCGAGCGCATGTACCGCACCGGTGACCTGGTGCTGTGGCGGGCCACCGCCGCATCCACCCCGCAGCGCCTCGAATACCTCGGCCGCACCGACTTCCAGGTGAAGTTCCGTGGTCAGCGCATCGAGCTCGGTGAAATCGAAACCGCGCTGCTGGCACAGGATTCGGTGAGCCAGGCCGTGGTTCTCGTGGTCGCTTCGGCCCTGGGCGACCAACTGGTCGCCTACGCTGTCCCGGCGCCCGGGCACGCCATCGACCAGCAGGCGCTGCTGGCCGCGATCGCCGAAACCCTGCCCACCTATATGGTTCCGGCCGCCGTGGTGGCGCTGGCGGCCTTCCCACTGAACCCGAGCGGCAAGCTGGACCGCAAGGCGCTGCCGGAGCCGGAGTTCGCGGCACGCGAATTCCGCGCGTTGGCAACGCCGGGCGAGGAGGTCGTGGCCGAGGTCTTCGCTACCGTGCTCGGGTTGGATCAGATCGGCGCCGACGACGATTTCTTCGAGCTGGGCGGAAACTCCCTGGTCGCCACCCGCGTCGCGGCGCAATTGGGTGCGGCGCTTGGTGTCCGGGTTCCGGTGCGACTGCTGTTCGAGGCCTCGACGGTCGCGGCGCTCGCGGCCCGGGTCGAGGAGTCCGCGCCGTCCGAGCAGACCGGCGGCGCGCTGGGAATCGGCGCGCGTCCGGAGCGGATTCCGCTGTCGCTCGCGCAGCAGCGGATGTGGTTCCTGAACCGGTTCGACAGCGAATCGGCGGCCTACAATATGCCGATCGCCATCCGGCTCACCGGTGACCTCGACGTCACAGCCCTGCGGCTGGCCGTCGCCGATCTGGTGGCCCGGCACGAGATCCTGCGCACCATCTACCCGCAGACCGTCGAGGGCGCGGTGCAGCAGGTGCTGCCCGTATCCGACGCGCCGGTGGATCTGGTGCCCGAGCCGGTCGCCGCGGAACGGCTCGAATCCGAAATCCGGCGGATTGTCGGCGCGGGCTTCGACGTCACCGCCGAACTGCCGTTCCGGGTCCGGCTGCTGCGCCGGTCCGAGCGCGAGCACGTCCTGGTTTTCGTGGCTCATCACATCAGCGCGGACGGCTGGTCGATGGGTCCGCTCACCCGCGACCTGATGCTGGCCTATGTCGCCCGCGGCGGCGGCGTCGCGCCGGGCTGGGTGCCGCTCGCGGTGCAGTACGCCGACTATGCGCTGTGGCAGCGCGCCGCGCTCGGCGCCGAGGATGATCCGCAATCGGTTGCGGCCCAGCAACTCTCGTATTGGAGCGATCAGCTCGCCGGGCTGCCGGACGAGCTGAACCTGCCCGCGGACCGGCCGAGGCCCGCGGTCCAGTCCTTCGCCGCGGGTAAGGCCGATCTGGTGGTCGCCGCGGAGGTACACGCCGAACTGGTCCGCTTGGCCCGTGCGCACAACGCCACCGTCTTCATGGTGGTGCACGCCGCGCTCGCGGTATTGCTGAGCCGGATCTCCGGTACCGAGGACGTAGCGATCGGCACCCCGATCGCGGGCCGCGGCGAGGCCGCGCTCGACGATCTGATCGGCATGTTCGTGAATACGCTGGTGCTGCGGACCCGGGTCCGCCCCGGCGACAGTTTCGCCGAATTGCTCGACGCCGCACGGGAAACCGATCTGCAAGCGTTCTCACACGCCGATATTCCGTTCGAGCGGCTCGTCGAGGTACTCGACCCGCCGCGCTCCACCGGCCGGCATCCGCTCTATCAGGTGTCGCTGTCCTTCGACAACCTCACTCCGCCGAGCTTCGAACTGCCCGGGCTGGCCTTGGCGGGCGTGGATCTGGGCGAGGGCGTCGCGAAGTTCGATCTGTCGCTGCTCATCGGTGAGCAGTTCGGCGCGGACAACGAGCCCGCCGGACTCGCCGGAGTTTTCACCTTTGCTCGAGACCTGTTCGACGACAGTACGATTCAGCGCTACGCCGACCGCTTCGTCCGGCTGCTCGGGGCCATCGCCGCACAGCCCGACTCGCCGGTCGCCGATCTGCCGGTCTTCACCGAGCGCGAACGCGGCCCGCTGACCCGCCCCGCCAGCAGTCGCATGCTGCTGCCGGGCAGCCTGCTGCCGGATCTGCTGACTCGCGGGCTGCGCCATGGTGCGGAGCGCATCGCGGTGCGCGCCGAGGGGCGCTCGATCACCTACCGCGAACTCGACGAGTACTCCTCGCGGCTGGCCAGGGTGTTGATCGGCAGTGGCGTCGGCCCGGAACATCCGGTGATCGTGGCCATGCCACGGTCGTACTCGACCGTGGTCGCGGTCCTGGCAATCGCCAAGGCGGGTGGCGCGCACGTGCCGGTCGATCCCACGCACCCGGTGGATCGGGTGCGTTATCTGGCGACCGATTCCGGCGCCGTGCTCGGCGTGACGACCGTCGAGTACCGCGATCAGCTGCCCGACGATGTGCAGTGGCTGGTACTCGACGATCCCGAGATCGCGCTGTTGTGCGAGCGGCAGCCCGCGACACCGGTGACCGACGCCGACCGGCTGGCCGTGCTGCGCCCCGCGCATCCGGCGTACGTGATCTACACCTCCGGCTCGACCGGTCTGCCCAAGGGCGTCACGGTCACTCACGCCGGTCTGCGCGATCTGGTCGACTACGCGAGTGAGCTGTACCGGCTGGGTTCGGGGCATCGGGTGCTGCATGTGCGTATCCCGATCGCGGATCCGTCGGTGCTGGAGTGGATGAGCGCCTTCGCGCACGGCGCGACCCTGGTGATCGTGCCGTCCACCGTCTTCGGTGGGCTGGAACTCAGTGAGTTGCTGCGCGCGGAGCGGGTGACCCATGCGCTCATCCCGCCGGGGGTGCTCGGCACCATGGAACCCACCGGGCTGCCGGACCTCGAGCTCATCCACGCCGGCGGCGACGTCACCACGCCGGAACTGCTGGCCAAGTGGCAGCCCGGCCGTACCTATCTCAACGCCTACGGTCCGACCGAGGCGACGATCGTCGCCTCCTATGCGAATCTGATTGCCGGACAGCGGGTCACCATCGGCGGTCCGGTCTTCGGAATGTCGGCGTTCGTGCTGGATACCCGACTTCGACCGGTGCCGCCCGGTGTTTCGGGTGAGCTGTATCTCGCGGGCGGCGCGCTGGCCCGCGGCTACCGCAACAGGGCCGCGCTGACCGCCGAACGCTTCGTCGCCAATCCGTGGGGTCCGGAGGGCTCGCGGATGTACCGCACCGGTGACGTGGTCCGTTGGATCGCCGCACCGGGCGCCGACTGGGAACTGGAATATCTGGGACGCTCGGACTTCCAGGTGAAGATCCGTGGCTTCCGAGTGGAACTCGGTGAGATCGACGCGGTACTCGCCGGTCACGAGGGTGTCGACTACGCGATCACCATCGGCCGCACCACCGAGCCCGGTGACACGATCCTGGTGTCCTACGTTCGGGCCGTCGCGGGCTATGAGCTCGATCCGGTTCGGTTGAAGGAGTTCGCCGCCCGCGGTCTCGCGCCGTATATGGTGCCCTCGGCCGTGGTCGTACTCGACGAGATTCCGCTGACACCGGCGGGCAAGGTGGACCGCAGGGCACTGCCCGCACCGGAATTGGCGCCGCGGGAGTACCGCGCGCCGCGGACCGCGTTGGAACAATCGGTCGCCGAGGTGATCGGCGAGGTGCTACGCATCGAGCAGGTCGGTCGGGACGACGATTTCTTCGAACTCGGTGGCAATTCCCTGATTTCGACGCAGGTCGCGGCTCGGCTCGGCGCGCTCATCGATGCGCGGGTGCCCGCCAGGGTGATCTTCGAGGCGCCGACGGTCGCGGGCATGGCCGCGCGTTTGAGGGAATTGGAAGGCGAGGGCGGGCGCAAGGCCCTGGTGGCAGGGCCACGGCCGGAACAGATTCCGCTGTCGCTGGCCCAGCGCCGGATGTGGTTCCTGAACCGGTTCGACGCCCAGTCCGCGGCCTACACCGTACCGATCGCGGTGCGGCTGACCGGTGCGCTCGATATCGCCGCCCTGTGCGCGGCGGTCGGGGATATCGTGGCGCGGCACGAGACGCTGCGGACGGTATACCCGCAGACCGAGAACGGTCCGGTACAGGTCATCCTGCCCGCCGAGCAGGCCACTCCCGAGGTGGAATTCGGCACGGTCACCACGGCGGAACTGGAATCCGCGGTGGTACGGGTGTTGTCGACCGGTTTCGACGTCACCGCCGCCCCGCCGGTGCGTATCGCGCTCTTCGAGATCGAGGGCGCGCCGGACGATTTCGTACTGGCGGTGGCCGTCCATCACATCAGCGGTGACGGCTGGTCGGTCGGTCCGCTGACCCGCGACCTGATGACCGCCTACGTGGCGCGTGCCAATGGTGTGGCCCGGAATTGGGCCCCGCTGGCGGTGCAGTACGCGGATTACAGCATCTGGCAGCGTGAACTGCTCGGCAGCGAGGACGATCCGGAATCGCTGGCGGCCCAGCAGGTTGCCTTCTGGCGACGCGAGCTGGCGGACCTGCCCGATCAGCTCGATCTGCCCTCGGATCGGCCGCGCCCGGCCGTGCAGTCCTTCGCGGGCGGCAAGGTCGATATCGCTATCGATGCCGAAACGCACAGGGCGCTGGCCGAGTTGGCGCGGGCCCACGGCGCCACGGTCTTCATGGCGGTGCATACGGCCTTGGCGGTGCTGTTGGCCCGGCTCTCCGGGACCGAGGACATCGCGATCGGCACGCCGATGGCGGGACGCGGTGATGCCGAGCTGGACGATTTGATCGGTATGTTCGTCAACACCCTGGTGTTCCGCACCCGCGTCGACGCGGATGCCGGTTTCGCACAGCTGCTGGAGCGGCAGCGGGACACCGATATCCAGGTGCTCGCGAATGCCGACGTACCGTTCGAGCGGCTGGTCGAGGTGCTCAACCCGGCGCGCTCGACAGCACGGCATCCGCTCTTCCAGGTGGGCCTGTCCTTCCAGAACATCAGCCGCACCGCTCTGGAACTGCCGGGCCTCACCGTCGAACGCCTGGCGATGGATATGGAGCTGTCGCAGTTCGATCTGCACTGGGTACTGGCCGACGGCTATGACGAGGCGGGCAATCCCACCGGCCTCGGCGGGATCCTGACCTACGCCAACGATCTTTTCGACGAGGAGACCGCACTCGAGCTGGTGGACCGGTTCGCGCGTCTGCTGCGCGATATGGTCGCGGCGCCGCGGACGCCCGTGGGTGATATCGAACTGCTGGATCCGGCGGAGCGGGCCGAGCTGGTGGTCGCCCGCAATGCGACCGTGCGCGATGTGGATACCGCCGCGACATTGGTTTCGCTATTGGATGCGACGGTGGCTGCCGATCCGAAGGCCGTTGCGTTGGTGTCCGATGATGGTGCGCAGCTGACGTATGCGGAGTTGGATGCGCGGGTGAATCGTCTTGCCCGGTATTTGAT
>NZ_JBFAHV010000047.1:0-20516 GCF_040654375.1 Nocardia sp. NPDC050710
AGCAAAAACACACCACGCACGACCAGCGGGACGCGGGCAAAACCGGATGAGGCAACGACTCACCATTCCCGGGCATCTTGACGTGAGGCAATAGGGAATGAATTGCAGGCCCGCCCCAAAGCTGCGTGTACTTCGAACATGCGAGACGACGCTGGAACAGGCCCAGCGCGCCAAGATCGATCTGGCGCTCGGCAAGCTCGGACTCGAGCCGGGCTGCTGCTACTCGACATCGGATGCTGTTGGGGCGCAACGATGTTCCGGGCGGCGCAGCGCTACGGTGCGCGGGTAGTCGGAACCGAGTCGCAATCGGGACGCGCACTGGCCGCCGAGATCGATCGTACGATCACAGGCCACACACTCAACGACCTGCGGCGCGTGAATATTCCGGTGACCCGCGGGGATGCGCTGTTCCACATCTTCATCAGCGGGAGATCTTCCCGGGCGGGCAGTTACCGCAGGCCCGGAAGCGACCAGATCGGCCGGTCGGGACGGGTTCGATGCCGAGCGGATCCAGTCGCAACAACCGCACTATGCCCGGACCCTCGATCACTGGGCCCGGGCACTGGTGGCGAATCAGGCTCACCTCGGAGGAGATGTGCACCCGCTATCTGAAGTACCTCACCGGCTCGGCCGAGCACTTCAACAGTGGGTGTATGTCGACGTCATGCAGTTCACCCTGGCCGAGTAGATCAGAGCACGGCCTGGGTCTGGGTTACCTTCGCGACGAGTTTGTCTGCGTCATCGTGGATTTCGGTCTCGACCACGATGAAGGAGCGGCCCGCGTGCAGTGGCCGCGACGACGCGATCGCATGACCGGATCGCACGCCCCGGATGAAGTTGGTCTTCGATTCCACCGTGGTGGTGCCCTGCTTGCCCTCGGGCAGATTCAGGAACGCGCAGACCGCCCCCGTCGCGTCCGCCAGTGACATCAGCACGCCACCGTGCAGCACGCCGCCGAGCGTGCACAGCGATTCGTCCCAGGCCAGCCGACTGCGGACCAGCTTCGGTCCCTGCTCGAGCACCTCGACGCCGAGTCGCTCGGTGAACGGCATGCTCTGGTGGAACATTTCGGTCCCGGTCTCATCGATCATCAGCCGATCCTGCCCGATCCGTCGGCGCCGGGCGATTACCCCGCGGGTAATGGTCGAGGGTCCGGCCGGACCCGATATGCGCCGCGACCGTCAGGACCGCCAGTCCCGAGACCGACCCGCCCAATACCAGGACGGTGCTCGGCGACGTGCGATCCACCGCGACGCCACCGAGCAGCGCCCCGAACGAGATTGTCGCCTGGAAAGACGCGGTGAACAGTACCGATGCGGCCTCCGGGGCGGCGGGGGCGGCCCTGGCGAACCAGGCCTGCGTCGAGACCGGTACGGCACCGTAACCGACACCCCAGACCAGCAGCAGCACCAGCGCACCCACATCCCAACGGCCGAGTAGCGGCAACAGCAGCATCGCGGCGGCCGATAGCGCCACGGCCGTCGTCGTGGTCGATCGCGGATGATCCCTGACCGCCGACCCACCGAGGAAATTGCCGAGAACACCCGCGCCGCCATAGGCGAGCAGCAGCAGGGTGACGGCGGCGGGGCCGACATGTGTGACCTGCTCGAGGAATGGCGTCACGTACGTGTACGCCCCGAAATGCGCCAGTACCACCAGGAAGGTCAGCAGCAGCGCGATCCGCGTGGGGGTGCCGCGCACCAGATCGCGCACCAGATCGCGCAGCACGCCGACGCGGGTGACCTGCCGCGCTGGCAGCGGCGGCAGGACGAGGATCAGTAGCGCCAGTACCCCCGCGGTCAGCACACCGATCGTCGCGAAGGTTGTTCGCCAGCCGACCAGCCCGCCGAGGAAGGTGCCCGCGGGCACGCCGAATACCGAACCCAGGGGCACCGAGGAGAAGATCACCGTGTTGGCGCGGCCCACCGATTCCGGGGCCACCAGTCGCTCGGCCAGCCCCGCCGCGATCGACCAGAAGCCGCCGACGGTGATGCCGACCAGCACCCGGGAAAGCAGCACCATCCAATAGCAGGGCGCGGCCGCCATCAGCGCGTTCGCGAGCATCAGCAGGAATATCAGAAGACAGAGCATGCGCCGTCGATCGATGCGTGCCGTCGCGACGGTCACCACCGGTGCGGCCACCGCGGCGACCAGCCCGGGCATCGTCATCATCAGTCCGGCCATGCCATCGGTGATGGTGAAATCGTCGGCGATGGAGGTGAGCAGGCCGATCGGCAGGATCTCGGTGGTGACGATGGTGAAGATGCCGATCGTCACGGAAAGGACGGCGAGTCCGCCGGCGCCGCGACGGGCGGGGGTCGGGGGAGCGCTGAGAACTGTGGACACCACAACAGTTCAGCAACGAATACCGTTGCGCTCCGGCGGTTTTCCGACGCCACCGGCGGAGGTGGATGGCCGGAAATCGCCGCTGTGCGGTGCGGTCGCTGGATCAGCCCATTCGAGCGACGACCGCGCGGGGGAGCCGGGGCAGCAGTACGTCGATGAGGCGCCACGGCCACGCGGGTACACACGCCCGGATCCGCTCTTTCTCGATCGCGTGCACCATGGCCGCGACCCCCTGCTCCAGCGGCGCCACCATCTTGGCGTCGCCCGCTTTGGCCGCCATATCGGTGGCGATGAACCCGGGTAGCAGGGTGGTGACGGCGATCGGCGACTTCGCCAGCTCGATCGTGAGCGCCTCACCCAACGCGGCGAGCCCGGCCTTACTCGCCGAGTACGCGGCCTTCTTTCCCGGCAGTCCGCGGACGGCGCTCATGGAGGATACGAGCACCAGATGTCCGGAGTCCTGTGCCCGGAAGATTTCCATCGCGGCCTCGACCTGGGCCAGCGCGCTGACGAAGTTGGTGGTGGCGGTGGCGAGATTGGCATCCGCCCGTCCGCTGCCGATGACGGCGCCCTTCCCGATGCCCGCATTGACGATCACCCGGTCCAGCCCGCCGAGTTCTTTGTGCAGTTCGCCGAACACCAGCGGCACCGCGGCATGATCATCGACATCGAGCGCGCGCACCGCGACCGTGATCCCCGGATACGCGGCGGTCAACTCCGCCCGCAGGCTCTCCAGCGCATCCAGTCGCCGCGCGCACAGCGCCAGGTCGCGGCCCTTGCCCGCGAAGTCCCGGGCCATGGCCGCGCCGAGTCCGGCGCTGGCACCGGTGATCAGAATCTTCGTCCTCGTCATGCCGCCGACCATAGCGGCTGTTGAACGTGAGTCAATAGGTCCGTCAGCCGCCCCACGAACCGGTGGGCGGCGGTCGCGGCACCATGCGCCACGTACCGCAGTTCTGCGTCTTGAACGCGAGGTCGGTTCCCTTGATCTCGGCCCGCACCGGATGTGTCCTGGTGAAATCGTTGCCGATGATGTAGTGCTGATTGGTGTTGTCGCCCTCGACCTTCCACAGTCGCCGGTAATCGCAGCCGTAGGTCGGGTCCGGCGTGCCGGTGGCCTCCCACCAGCCGGGGTAGATGTCGACGCCCACCAGGTATAGGCCGTCGCCGGGCATGGTCGTCGCGGGGGCGGCCGCCGCGGTTCCGGCTCCCAACAGGGTCACCGTGGACGCCATGGCCCCGGCGATTACGAGCGTGCCTGCACGCATGGCGCTGTTCTCCTCGAATCGTGCTCTCTAATCCTGGGTCGGCCGCTTCTGGGCAGCTGACCAGCGGAGATCCCCGAATCTCCGAGGCAAAGATCTATCAGAACAGTCATGTTCTCGCGGCACTTCGAGAGATTTTCATCACAATGCACAGGAGTATCAGGGATAGGCGAGTGTCGTGCGGCGTGATCGGGCCGGATTCGCGGGTGCGGAACGCGCCGCGATCGCGGCGTGCTCCCGTGCGAGGCCGATCGGCGCGGCCACTACCGTGATCAGCGTTGGTGCCCGCGCAGATTCTGGAGTTACCCGATGACATTCGACCGACCCACCGGCGCCCAGGGCCGCCTCGATCGGCGGACCGCGCTTGCCGGCGCCGGCGCGGCCGCGGCCGCCGTCACCCTGGCGGCCTGCGGTTCCGCCAAGTCCACGCCCGCGCGGAAGGAGCCGGGTGTCGAGGTCGTCAAGGCGGCCGATGTGCCGGTGGGCGGTGCGGTGATCGCGGGCGACACCGTGGTCACCCAGCCGGTCGCCGGTTCGTTCCAGGGCTTTTCCGCGGCCTGCACCCATCTGGGTTGCACGGTGTCCAAGGTGGATCGCGGCCGGATCATCTGTCGCTGCCATGGCAGCGCCTTCGGGCTGGACGGCACCGTCGCCACCGGGCCTGCCGAACGGCCGCTCGACCCGCGTCCGATCCGGGTCGACGGCGACCGCATTGTGACCGCCTGACCGGGCGAATGCCGCCTGAGCAGGGGCGATGCCACGCTTGGTGAAGATAACAGTTCGGTAACGCACCTTGCTTTGCTGATGCGCGCGTTGCAAGAGTGAACCACTGGGTTTGGTGTTACTAGTGGGAAGGGAGGGGTGCTCCGTTCCGGGGCACCGACACCGCACATGAAGCCAAGCATCATCAAGGCCGGTATCTGCTCTGCCGTGACGGCGGCGGTAGTGGTGACAGTTTCCGGACTGGTTCCGGTCACCGCACTCGCCGACCCGGCATCGCCGGAGATGGCCAATAGGCTCGTCGGTAAGACGATATTCCTCGACCCCGGTCATCAGGGGCCGAATCACACCGAAGAACTGTCGAGACAGGTGAGCAATGGTCGCGGCGGTCTCAAAGACTGCCAGACCACCGGCATGACCTCCATGAACGGCGTGCCGGAACACACCATCAACTGGAATGTGGCCCAGCTGATCAAGACCTCGCTGGAAAGCCTGGGCGCCCGGGTGGTGTTGAGCCGCCAGGACGACACCGGCTGGGGCGGCTGCATCGACGATCGGGCGCGCGCCGCGAACGAATCCGGCGCCGCCGTCGCGGTCAGCATCCACGCCGACAGCGCACCGCCGCAGGCGCGCGGGTTCCACCTGATCGTGCCGCAGCTACCGATTCCGAACGCCGTAGCCGATCAGGCGCAATCCGGCGCGGGCCTCGCGGCGACGAAATCGGTGCGGGACGCGTACCTGCAAGCGGGCATTCCGTCCGCGAACTATGCGGGTGTCCAGGATGGGTTGCAGACCCGTGCCGATGTGGCGGGTCCGGCGCTGACCACGGTCCCCAATGTCTTCGTGGAGATGGGCAACGGCGCGAATGCCGAGGACGCCGCGCTACTGGAGACCCCGGACGGCCAGCTGAAGCACGCCCTCGCGATCACCACCGGTCTGGTGAGCTATCTGCTAGGCAGTACGCCCGCCGCGGCACCCGGATCGACGGGTTCGGCGACGGATCGCCCGGCCGCCGCGCCCGCGGAGACCGTGCCCGCGCAGAATGTACCCGCACCGAACGTGCCGCAGGCCGCACCCAACGGTTCGGTCCCGCAGTATCAGGCGGCGCCCGGCACCCCGGGGAGCCGGACGGCACCCGGTACGACCCCCGGCATCGAGATGGCGCCGAGTACCCCGGGAAGTCAAACCGCGCCCGGTAGCCAGTCCACGCCGAGTACCGGAATCGGCGGTCTCGTCGGCACCGTCATACAGTTGCTGCTTCCGCTGGCGAGGACACTCGGTATGGACAACTCCGTGGTCACTTCGGAATTGATCAACCTGGCCTACACGCTGGCGAGCGCCCTGCTCGGTCCGAGCAAGTAGATCCGCTCCCGGAGCCGGACGCCGCGAATGCGTCCGGCTCCGTTGTGTCGCGGGACCTCACCCGCGGACGCGTCCGGCCGTCGATTCGGCATGTAACCACCTTCGCGCCGCCGACTATCGTGGTCCGGGTGACCGAGCGGATTCCTGTTCTGATCGTGGCCGGGTTTCTCGGATCCGGGAAGACGACGCTGCTCAACCACCTGCTCCGCAATAATCGCGGCACCCGGATCGGTGTGGTGGTCAACGACTTCGGGGCCGTCAATATCGATGCCATGCTGGTCGCCGGGCAGGTGGACGCGACGGTATCGCTGAGCAACGGCTGCGTCTGTTGCGCGGTGGACGTCAGCGAACTCGACGATTTGTTCACCCGATTGGCGCAGCCGCGGGCCCGCATCGACGTGATCGTGGTAGAAGCCAGCGGCCTGGCCGAGCCGCGCAACCTGATCCGGATGGTGATCGGCAGCGATAACCCGCGAATTCGGTACGGCGGGCTGGTCGAGGTGGTGGATGCCGAACAGTTCCCGGCGAGCCGGGACCGACATCCCGAGTTGGCGACACATCTGCGGCTCGCGGATCTGGTGGTGGTCAACAAGGCGGACCGCGTGCCGGGGGCCGAGCTGGACCGGCTGCGCGGTGAGATTTCCGAGGTGGTCGGGCAGGTTCCGGTCTACGCGACCACGCACGGGCGCATCGATCCCGGGCTCCTGTTCGACGAACCACTACGCGAAACGTCCACCGTGGCGGAGCAGTTGAGCTTCGACGAACTGCTGGCCGAGCACGACCACGACCACGCCGACCATCGGCACCTGCACGACGACTACACCACCGTGTCCTTTACCAGCGAACGGGATCTGGATCCGCGCCGTCTCGTCGGTTTCTTGGAGGATCCGCCGACCGGCCTGTTCCGCGCCAAGGGCATCGCCGCCTTCGGTGTCGCCGAGGAACGGCGCAAGTTCGTATTCCATATGGTCGGCCGCCACCTCGTCTTCGAGCCGAACAGTTGGCGCCGAGGGGAGTCGCGCGCCAGCAGTCTGGTCCTGATCGGCGCGGGGCTGGAACGGGAGACCGCGCTCGAACGGTTGCGCGATACCGTCCACACCGCCGAGGATCCGCTGGATCCGCAAGCGATGCTCGGGATCTGGCGCTACACACCACACTGACCGCTACACGCCACACCGACGCACCGTCCGCCCGGCAGTTTGGCGCGTTCGGTCCGAATCTGGCGCGTTCGGTGCTTTGCGTATCGCGCAACGCATACGAGACTGACAGCAGGCCCGCCGCGTCGGCGTCCGCGCACCGAAGCGAACCGTCGCGTGACGTGCCTGGTCGGGGCCCAAGAACCGTGATCGCCGTTCAGTTTTGCGACCGATTGGAGAGTTCCGTGTCCGAAACCTGTGAGAGCGCCACCGCATATGTGATAGCGGCGCTCGAGGCCAAGGGAACAGCGACGCGCGACGACTTCGACGTGCCCGCGATCGTCGCGGCCACCCGCGATATCGCGGACAGCTGGGATTTCCGGTCGATCGAAGACACCACGTTCTGGCGGATCGCGGCCACCTTCCTGCGCGTCTGATGGCGGTCGTGGACCACCGGTCCGACGCAGGCCGCGGCGGGTCAGTCGAACCGTTCGGCGCGGCGCCCGTGATCGGCCATGGTCCAGCGCCGCGATGCGCGACGCATGGAGCCCGCATCCGAGTAGCCGAGCAACTGCGCCTGTCTGGCGCGACTCAGCGGGCCGGTGGCCGTGGCCTGACGCAGCCGGGCGTCACGCGCCCGATCCAACTCTTTGCGCCACGTGGTGCCCGCCTCCATCAGCCTGCGTTGCAGGGTGCGCGGACTGGTGGCCAGCCTGCGGGCCACGCGATCGAGCGAAGCCTCACCGGCGTCGAACGCGTCGGCCAAGGCGTCGGCGACCCGCTGCGGCCAGGCGGTGGCCAATGGCGGTGGCGGCGGGAGCGCCTCGGCCAGTGGACGCAGAATGGCGGCCAGTACCGGATCTCTGGTGGTCAGGGGCAGATCCATATCCTCGGCGCGGAATGTCATCGAATCCACCGGAGCGTCGAATTCGATCGCGGTGGTGCCGAATACCTCGACGAAGGTATCCCACCTGGCCGGCGCCTGCTGGCGCAGCGAAACCCGCAGCGGCACCAGGGGCTCGGCGACGACCCGGCGCGCCCGGCTGAGCACCGCGGACAGGCCCCAGAGCTGAGTCAGATCGCGCCCGCGCCCCTCGCCGTCGATCATCTCGAGGTAGAGCGTGGTCTCGTGCTCGTTCTCGGCGACCAGGTCGAATCGGTGGTTGGTGGTGACCGCGGCGACATACGGTCCGCAGGTCGCCAGCCCCGCCCCGAGTGTCGGCGCGGTGGAGAACAGATAGTCGTAGAGGCCGAGACTGGACAGTTCGTAGCGCCGTGCCACCTGGAGCGCGACATCCGGATCGCCGAGGCCGTGCTCGCCGAGTTCCCACAGGCGGGAGAAGGTCTGCGACGGCAGGTGCATTTCCTCACCCGCCATGGTCCATTCGGGTAGCCCGATATCCCGGATCAGCTGATCCCGATCCAGCCCTGCCGCGCTGAGCTGGGATATCACAAAACGATGCAGCAATACCTGGTCGGTTCCCACGCGTCCTCCTGCCGCACAACCGGATGAAGACTTTGGGCGTGAAGGCTATCCCGACGCTATTGATTCGTCATTGGAATCACGTCACGACATGATTAATGACCGCAGGCGTTGACCCATTCGGAGAGTCCGTCCGCGAATAACTGGCGCTTCCAGATCGGCACCTCGTGTTTGATCCGGTCCACCAATTCCGCGCAGATGGTGAATGCCTCGGCGCGATGCGGGGCCGCGACCGCGACCACGATGGCGAGATCGCCGATGGTCAACGAGCCGACGCGATGGACCGCGGCGACCGGCAGGCCCGAGGATGTGGCCAGCTCGGCACAGCATTTGTGCAGGAAGCGACCGGCTTCGGGGTGTGCGGTGTATTCCAGGGCGGATACCGCCTGCCCCTCATCGTGATTGCGGACCTTGCCGGTGAAGACGACGACAGCGCCGTGCTCGGGGCCGGTGACGGCGGCCTCGACCTCGGTGGGATTCAGCGGCTGGTCGCTGATGCGGGCGACGCGCACCAGGGCGTCCTCACGGGTTGTCATGATTGCCGCCTCCGGCTACTTGCGCGAGCAGATGATCGAGAAGTGGTTCCAGGACGGCGATACCGTCCTTGACGCCGCCAGGGGACCCCGGCAGGTTGACGACGACCGAGGGACCGACCAGCCCCGCGACCCCGCGGCTCAGCACGGCGAGCGGGAATTTCGCGGCGCCGCGCTGCCGGATCGCCTCGGCGACACCGGGGAGTTCGCGGTCCAGCACGGCCAGGGTGGCCTCCGGGGTGGCATCGGTGGGGGAGGCGCCGGTGCCACCGGTGGTGACGACCAGCGACGGAGCCAGATGCAGCGCGTCGGCCAGGCCGATGGCGATATCGGCATCGGCGTAGACGAGCGGTCCGCGCACCGAGAAACCCAGTCCGGCAAGCCATTTCACCAGCACCGGGCCGGTCGTGTCGACGCGGGTGCCCGCCGCCGCGCCGGTCGACGCGACAACCACCGCCGCGGTCCGCATCGGCGCGTCGTCCGATACGTCGCCGGTCGTTTCATCTGCCGCCGTCGCGATGGAATTCGGTCGTGTGGCCGCGGATTCGGATTCGGTCTTGTCCTCCGGCAGGCGAACGGTGGTGTCGCCGGAGCGCTCCCAATGTCCGTGCTTCCCGCCCTCTTTGGTGAGCAGCCGCACACCGTTGAGGGTCGCGGCGGGGTCGACGGCCTTCACCATGTCGTGCAGGGTGAGCCCGGCGACCGCGACCGCGGTCAGCGCCTCCATCTCGACGCCGGTGGGACCCTTCGTCTTGGCGCTCGCCTCGATGGTGATGGTGGTGTCGGTGAAACCGAACTCGACCTTCACCGAGGACAACGCCAGCTGGTGGCACAGCGGGATGAGTTCGGAGGTCTTCTTCGCGCCCGCGATACCCGCGATGCGCGCGGTCGAGAGAACGTCGGCCTTGGGCATATCGTCGGCGCGGACCAGCGCCACCACCTCGGCGGTGGTTTGCAGCTCACCTGCGGCGACGGCGATCCGGGTGGTGTCGGACTTCGCGCTCACATCGACCATGCGGGCCCGGCCCTCCCGGTCGACATGCGACAACTCACTCATACCTTCCACCCTGGCACAGCCCGGCCGATCATCGTGAAACGCCCGGGTCCGGCCGCGATGGCCTCACAGCGAACGCACCGATATCGTCGACCCCGCGGGCAGCTCCGTGGTGTCGGCCGGGATATCGATCAGCACATCCGCCCACGCCATCCCCGCCACCAGATGCGACCCGGGCCCCGAAACGGACTCGACCCCCGACCCGGTGACCCGTCCGCGTAGGAATTGGCGGCGCCCGGCGGGCGAGCGCACCGGCTCCAGCAGCGGTAACTCGCGGGTGGGCACCGGCGGCAGCCCGCCGAGCCGGCGCAGCGTCGGTCGCGCGAATACCTCGAACGACACCATGGTGCTCACCGGATTCCCGGGGAAGCTCAGCACCGGCACTCCGTCGACGACCGTCAGCCCCTGCGGCCCGCCGGGTTGCACCGCGACCGAACCGAACACTCCACCCAGCGGTGCGAGTACGTCCTTGACCACTTCGAAATCGCCCTTGGAGACCCCGCCGGAGGTGAACACCAGATCGGCGGACGCGGTTGCCGCGGTGAGCAATCCGCGGAAGACCTCGGGGTCGTCGGTGCTGTGCCGGACCGAGACGACCGTCACGCCGTTCGCGCGCAGCGCGGCGGCGAGCGCGATGCCGTTGGAGTTGTAGACCTGACCGGGGCGCAGGGCAGTTCCGGCGGGCACGAGTTCGTCGCCGGTCGTGATGACCGCCGCCCGCACCGGTTCGAAGACCGGCACCTCGGCCAGCCCGACCGCCGCCAGCGCCGCGATATGCCGGGGCGTGAGGCTGACGCCCGCGGGCACCAGCAGGTCGCCGGTGCGCACGTCGGTCCCCGGCTCCCGGACGAATTCGCCTGCCGTGCGGCCGCGTTCGATGATCACCGTGGTGCCGTCGGTCCGGGTGTCCTCCACCGGCACCACGCAGTCGGCGCCGGGCGGAATGGGCGCGCCGGTCATTACCTTCATCGCGGCGCCCCGCGGTAGCGGCGCCTCGCCGGGATTGCCTGCGGCCACCATCCCCGCCAGCGGCAACGTCACCGGCGCCACCACCACGGATGCGGCGCGCACCGCGTAGCCGTCCATGGCGGAGTTGCGGAACACCGGCAGCTCGACCGGCGACCGGACGTCCTCGGCCAGCTGTCTGTCCAGCGCGTCCGGTACCGGCACCGTCTCGACCCGTCGCGCCGCCAAGGGCCGCAGCAACTGTTCGATGGTGTCGCGGTATTCGTCGACGGACCGGGCCGAGGTGCGGGCGGGCCGAGAGTTCATGCGAGAAAGCCTATCGCTCGCCCGTTGCTCCACCGCCTCGGTTGTTCCGCCGAGCGCAACTCACCGCTTGACGTGCTCGTTCGTGAGATCGTCCAGACCTCCGACGGATCCGGCTCCGCCCGCCGCGCCACCAATATGGGTGGTCATAATGGAAGGGTGACGTTGGTCGAGATGGGTATACCCGCCGTGCGATCAGGGCGGCCCGCCCTCGACGGACGACCCGACACGCCCTTCCTGGTGGATCGGTTCGGGCGAGTGGCGCGGGACCTGCGGGTTTCCATCACGGAGAAGTGCTCGCTGCGCTGTACCTATTGCATGCCGGAAGAGGGTTTGCCCCCGATTCCCCGGGACGAGTTGCTGACCGTCGACGAGATCGTCCGGCTGGTCGTCCTCGCCGTGCGGGAACTCGGTGTGCACGAGGTGCGGTTCACCGGCGGTGAGCCGCTGATGCGTCGCGATCTGGAACAGATCATCGCGGGCTGTCACGCCCGGGTGCCCGCTGTTCCGCTGTCCATGACCACCAACGGGGTCGGCCTGCAACATCGTGTCCGCGGACTGGCCGACGCCGGGCTGAGCCGGGTGAACGTCTCACTGGACACCGTCGACCGGCTCGGATTCGCCCGCCTGACCCGGCGCGACCGGTTGGAATCGGTTTTCGCGGGCATCAGGGCCGCGCGCGCCGCCGGTCTGGCGCCGATCAAGGTGAACGCGGTACTGATGCGCGAAACTCTGGCGGGCGCACCGGATCTGCTGCGCTGGTGCCTGGACGAGGGCTGCGAACTGCGTTTCATCGAGGAGATGCCGCTCGACGCCGATCACGAATGGGCGCGCGCCAATATGGTGACCGCGGCCGAACTCCTCGACGTATTGGGCTCCCGCTTCGCCCTCACCGAGGCGGGCCGCTCGGACCCCTCGGCTCCCGCCGAGAAGTGGCTCGTCGACGGCGGCCCCGCCTCGGTCGGCATCATCGCCACCGTCACCCGCAAATTCTGTGACAGCTGCGATCGGACCCGTCTCACCGCCGACGGCATGCTGCGTTCGTGCCTGTTCAGCGACGAGGAATTCGATATTCGGCAGGCGCTGCGCTCGGGCGCGGACGACGACGAGCTGGCCACCATCTGGCGCGGCGCCATGTGGAACAAGTGGGCCGGCCACGGCATCGACGCCGCCAACTTCGTCCCCCCGGAACGCACGATGGGAGCCATCGGTGGTTGAGATCCGCTACTTCGCCGCCATCGCCGATGCCGTCGGCAAGGAGGCCGAGACCCTCGACCTCCCGACCGGTGCCACCATCGCCGACCTGCGGATCACCCTCGCCACCACCTACGGGCCCGACCTCGACAAGATGCTCGGTGTCTGCGCCTATCTGGTCGGCGACGAACTCACCCGGGACCCGGCGATGACGCTCACCCCGCGCGTGGACGTCCTGCCGCCCTTCGCGGGGGGATAGCCGATGGTGCGGAGCAAGGCCGCCTGCTCGGTCATCCTCTGATCGATGTAGAGATTGCCACGGCGCGTTCGTCGTCCTAGTAGGAAGGGGTACTGAGCCCTTTCGATTCGAGGAAGGATGACGACATGTACTACCTGGCGACATTGGTGGGACGCGGAGACGGTCCGGAAGTCGACCCGGAGAGTCCGGAGTTCGGTGCCGAGGTGGCACGGTATGCGGCCTTCGATGAGTTGGCGGGCGCCGCCATCGCGGGCGGTGCCGCGCTGTTTCCGGCGGCGACCGCGCAAACCGTGCGGCGCGACGCGGGCACGGTGCTGGTGACCGACGGGCCGTTCACCGAGCAGGCCGAAGTGGTCGGCGGTTTCTACATATTCGACTGCGCCGACCTCGACGAAGTGATCCACCTGGCGCGGCGGCTTCCGGCGGCCGAAACCGGCACGGTCGAGCTGCGGCCGATGGTCATGTACACGCCGCATGTGACGCCGGGCGCGGACTGGTGGGCCGCCCTGCTCTGGGCCGCGCCCGACGCGGTGATCGCGCCGGAGACGCCGGAATGGGAGGCCGCGGTGGCCGAACATCAGCGGTTCGGTGAGAAGTTCGGCGCGGCCATCCGGGGCGGTGGGGCGCTGATGCCGCCCTCCTCGGCTACCACGGTGCGGGTGCGTGAGGGAGAACTACTGCTCACCGACGGGCCGTTCACCGAGTTCGCAGAGGTGGTCGACGGGCTGTACCTGTTCGCGGCACCTGATCGGGCGGCGGCGGCCGAGATCGCGGCCCAGATCCCGCTCGCCGAGCGCGGCCACACCGAGGTGCGCCGGATAGTCGAAATCCCCGACTGATGGTGGTCATGGACCCGGCCGAGTCGATCGACGGTATCTACCGCGCCGAATTCGGCCGGGCCCTCGCCACGGTCGCCCGGATGGTCGGCGAGATCGAGACGGCCGAGGACGCGGTGCAGGAAGCCTTTGCCGACGCGTTGCGCACCTGGCCCGAACGCGGTGTGCCATCGAATCCGGGCGCCTGGATCACCACCGCCGCCCGTCATCGCGCGCTGGACCGGTTGCGGCGCGAGTCGGCCCGAACGCGCAAGGAACAGGACGCTTTCCGGCTCGACGGCGACGACCGGACGAGCGAGGAGACCGAGATGGCGCCGGTGCCCGACGATCAGCTCCGGATGATCTTCACCTGTTGCCACCCCGCGCTGTCGGCCGAGTCGCAGGTCGCGTTGACGCTGCGGCTGGTCTGCGGGCTGCGCACCGCGGAAATCGCCAGGGCCTTTCTGCAACCGGAACATACGGTGGCGCAACGCCTTACCCGCGCCAAGGCGAAGATCCGCCAAGCCAGGATTCCGCTGCGGGTGCCACCCGCGCATCTGCTCCCCGAACGCGTCCCCGGCGTATTGGCCTGTGTCTACCTGGTCTTCAGTGAGGGCTACTTCGCCAGCTCGGGGCCGTTCGCGGTGCGGGACGAACTGTGCGACGAGGCAATTCGCCTCGGCAGGCTGCTGTGCGCACTACTGCCCGACGAACCCGAGGCACGGGCACTGCTCGCCCTGATGCTGCTCAACGACAGTCGGCGTGCCCAGCGCCGCACTCCCGACGGTGCACTGGTGCCACTGGAGGAACAGGACCGCACCCAATGGAATCGGACCGCGATCGACGCGGGCCTGCGCTGCCTGATCTCCGCCGCGGCCGACGGTGGTACCGGCCCCTATCTGGCGCAGGCGCGGATCGCGGGTGCGCACGCCGTCGCCCCGAGTTGGGGGCATACCGATTGGCGAGCCATCGTTGCGGCCTATGACGAGCTCCTGCGCCACACCGACTCCCCGGTGGTGCGGGTGAACCGGGCAATCGCCGTTGGTTTCCTGGACGGTCCCGACGCGGGCCTGGCCGCCCTCGACGAGATCGCGGAGCACCCCCGCCTGGCCGGCTCCCACGTGATTCCCGCTACCCGCGCCGATCTGCTTCGCCGCGCGGGCCGCCACCGGGAATCGATCGCCGAATACCGCCGAGCGCTCGACCTGGTCACCAATGATCAAGTCCGCCGGTTCCTCGAGCGCCGCACCTCCGAGGCGGAGACCGCGGTCGAACCCGACCGGTGAGATCCGGCGGCGGCGAACGGCCGCGCTATCGCCGCCGGTTCAACGCCACCAGGTGTCGAGCGGGGTCACCGGAACCGTGCGCTTGTGGCGGGTGTTGTGGAAGATGGTTTCCACCTTCTCGGCGACCTCGGCGGTGACGTCCTTGCCCTCCAGGTAATCGTCGATCTCGCTGTAGCGCAGCCCGAGTGCCTCCTCGTCGGGCAGTGCGGGCCGATCGTCTTCCAGATCGGCGGTCGGCACCTTGGACCAGATGCTGGCCGGGGCGCCGAGTTCCTGCAGCAGCGCCGAGCCCTGCCGCTTGGTCAGTCCGGTCAGCGGGGTGAGGTCGACGCCGCCGTCGCCGTACTTGGTGAAGAATCCGGTGACCGCTTCCGCCGCGTGGTCGGTGCCGACGACCAGCAGGTTCTCCTGGCCCGCGAGGGCGTACTGGATCACCATGCGCTCGCGCGCCTTGATATTGCCGCGCACGAAGTCGCGCAGCTTATCCACCTTCAGCGCCGAGGCCGCCTCGGCCGCAACCGCATTGGCGCTGGGGCGCACATTGACCACCACCGAGCGATCGGGCTTGATGAACGACATCGCGATCCGGGCATCGGCCTCGTCGGCCTGCACCCCGTAGGGCAGCCGGACAGCGACGAAGGTCGCGTCGGTGCCGTCCGCGCGCAGTTCCTCGACCGCGAGCTGGCACAGCCGCCCGGTGAGCGCGCTGTCCTGTCCGCCGCTGATGCCGAGTACGAAACCCCTCGCGGGTGTGGCGCGCAGATAGTCCGTGAGGAAATCGATGCGCCGACGCACCTCGACCTTCGGTTCGATGCTCGGCTGGACGCCCAGTTCGGAGATTATCTGTTCACGCACATCGGGGGACGGCAGCCGGCGGAGCCGGTGGGGTGGGTTAGCGCTTGCCATGGCAGCTCACTCTACTGGCGTGCGCGGTATCACGACTCGTCTGATGAATGCTTCCCAGTTGTCACCGATTTGCTCGCGGGTGTAGCCGAGAACGCGCATCTGATGTATCACCAGGGGAGCGGCGAGCAGCGCCAGCAGCCCGTCCGCGAGCAGTGGCAGCTCCCCGCCTACGTCGGCTTGCCGCAGCAGCATCGCGACGTGTGCCTTCAGCAGGTTGTACGGCGCACTCGCATAGCGATCGCCCGCTTCGCCGATCTCCGCGGCACGACGCAATTCGCCCTCGACCTCGATATCGAGCAGCCGGGCGCGCCCGAAGGCGACGAGCCGTTCTACCGGGGGCGCGCCGGGGCCGAGCGGCGGCGGCCCGAAGATGAACGCCTCCTGATTTTTGCGATCGGAATGGTCGAGCAGGGCGCGCATCAGTCCGGAGCGATTGCCGAAACGGCGGAAGACGGTGCCTTTCCCTACGCCGGCCCGCTTGGCGACTTCGTCCATCGTCAGTCCCTCGACACCCTGTTCGCGCACGAGCTGCTGGGCCGCGTCCAGCAGCAATCGCCGGTTGCGGGCCGCGTCGGCGCGCTCGGTGGGCTCGGTTGTGCCGGGCAGCGGCGCGCCGACGCGCAGCAGTGGGCGCTCGCGCGCCGGGCCGTCCGGTGGGGGTGTGCTGTAGGTCACTGGCCTCTCAGGCCTTCCTGGGAATGAAATCGGACTGCGGTCCGGTTAGTGCAGGGTGAAGGTTCGGATACCACATTCAGTACACCAGGAGACGTCATGACTCAGACCCGCATCCTCGCTCTCGTCGGTAGCCTGCGCGCCGCGTCCGTCAATCGGAAGCTTGCCGAGGCCGCGGTGCAGACCGCCCCGGACGGGGTCGAGGTCACCATCTACGAAGGTCTCGCCGATATCCCCTTCTACAACGAAGATCTGGACGTCCCCGGTTCGGCACCCGCCGCCGCCCAGGCGCTGCGCGACGCCGTCGCCGCCGCCGACGGTGTGCTGCTGGTGACCCCGGAGTACAACGGCACCACCTCCGCGGTGCTGAAGAACGCCATCGACTGGGCCTCGCGCCCGTACGGCGTGGGCGCGCTGCAGGATCGTCCGGTCGCGGTGCTGAGTGGTTCGATCAGCCCGAATGCCGCCAAGTGGGCGCACGGCGACGTGGTCAGGGCGCTCGGTGTCGCCGGTGCGCGGGTGGTGGAGAACGCGCACCTGCACTTCGCGACCATCGGTGAGCGCTTCGCCGATACGCATCCGAAGGACGACGCCGAGGCGCTGACCCAGCTCGCGGGCGCGGTCAACGATCTCGTCGAGGCCGCCCGCGGCGAACTGGTGTCCGCCTGAGTCGCGGGTGACGCTCCGGTCACCGGGCCGGTTCAGGGGCCGCTGCCGTTTCGAGGGGGAATGGCAGCGGCCCCTTGTTGTGGGTGTTCCGCGGTAGTGCACATGGGGAAGACGGTGCGGCCGTGATGGGTGTGACATGTGTGTCAGAAGAGTTTGCTGGGAGGGCGCTACGGTACCTGATTGTGATCTGCGCCACGCTCGTGTCGGGTTGCGAATCGACTGTCCTGGTACTTACCGCTTCGGAATTTCATCTTTGTGACTCGCAACATGTCGTGTTGGATGAATCTGTCGGCCACTAGGTGTAGTGTCTTGCGTACTGGAAGACGGTACGGAGCCACTGTATGAACGACCTCGGCCCCGCGGGGCTGAGCAGGGATTTCGAGACCGGATCCAGGAGTTTGCGCAGCGTACGTCGGACCATGCACTGCATACGGATCACAGGCTGTGGATCGGGCATGCGGTGTGAGCTCAAGGCCCCGGAGGCGGCAGCCTGCGTAGCCACGGAGGGCCTCGCGAACACCGCGGATACGACAGAGGAGAGAGGGACTCAATGACCATCACCGTGTACACCAAGCCCGCTTGCGTTCAGTGCAATGCCACCTACAAGGCGCTGGACAAGGCCGGGGTGGACTACGAAGTCATCGATATCTCCGAGAACGACGAGGCGCGTGACTACGTCATGGCCCTCGGTTATCTGCAGGCTCCGGTCGTCGTCGCCGGTGAGGACCACTGGTCCGGCTTCCGGCCCGATCGCATCAAGTCGCTCGCGGCCGTGGCGGCCTGACGGGCGCCACCGAAACGGTTCATCCGATGGGGGAGGGGAGGTAGTGGGCAATGTCCGACTCGGCAGCGCTGGTCTACTTCTCCAGCGCCTCGGAGAACACGCATCGTTTCGTCGAGAAGCTGGGTCTCCCGGCGACTCGCATACCACTGCACACCGCTGATTCGCTGCGCATCGACGAACCCTACGTGCTGATCGTTCCCACCTACGGGGGCGGTCGGCACGTTCTGGGGGGTAATAGATCCGATAAGGACTTCGTGCCGCGGCAGGTCGCCAAGTTCCTCAACGATCCGCACAACCGCGCGCTGCTGCGCGGGGTCGTCGCGGCGGGCAACACGAACTTCGGCGATACCTATTGCTATGCGGGGGAGGTGATCTCGCGCAAATGCGGGGTGCCGTATTTGTATCGCTTCGAACTCATGGGAACCGCTGAGGACGTCGAACGCGTCCGAGAGGGATTGGGATTGTTTTGGCAACAGCAACGACAGCACCGACCGGAAAAACGGCTCGCTTAGAGCAGCCCCCGGTCCGCACTGCGGAGATGGGTGAGGTACTCGACTACCACGCCCTCAACGCGATGCTGAACCTGTACGGCCCGAACGGCGAGATCCAGTTCGACAAGGACCGCGAGGCGGCGCACCAGTACTTCCTACAGCACGTCAACCAGAACACCGTCTTCTTCCACAATCTGGAGGAGAAGCTGGACTACCTGGTCGACGAAAACTACTACGAGGCAGAGGTTCTCGAGCAGTACGGCCGCCCGTTCATCAAGGGCCTGTTCAAGCAGGCGTACGCCAAGAAGTTCCGGTTCCCGACCTTCCTCGGTGCGTTCAAGTACTACACCTCGTACACGCTGAAGACCTTCGACGGTAAGCGCTACCTGGAGCGGTTCGAGGACCGCGTCGTCATGGTCGCGCTGACGCTGGCCGCCGGTGACGAGGCGCTGGCGACCAAGCTGGTGGACGAGATCATCGACGGGCGTTTCCAGCCCGCAACCCCGACCTTCCTCAACTCGGGCAAGAAGCAGCGCGGCGAGCCGGTCTCCTGCTTCCTGCTGCGCATCGAGGACAATATGGAGTCCATCGGGCGCTCCATCAACTCCGCGCTGCAGCTGTCCAAGCGCGGCGGCGGTGTCGCCCTGCTGCTCAGCAATATTCGCGAGCACGGCGCCCCGATCAAGAAGATCGAGAACCAGAGCTCGGGTGTCATCCCGATCATGAAGCTGCTGGAGGACTCGTTCTCCTACGCCAACCAGCTGGGTGCGCGCCAGGGCGCGGGCGCGGTGTACCTGCACGCGCACCACCCGGATATCTACCGGTTCCTCGATACCAAGCGCGAGAACGCGGACGAGAAGATCCGCATCAAGACCCTCTCGCTCGGTGTGGTGATCCCGGACATCACCTTCGAGTTGGCGCGCAAGAACGAGGATATGTACCTCTTCTCGCCGTACGACGTGGAACGCATCTACGGCAAGCCGTTCGCCGATATCGATGTCACCGAGAAGTACTACGAAATGGTCGACGACAAGCGCATCCGCAAGTCGAAGATCAAGGCGCGCGAGTTCTTCCAGACCATCGCCGAACTGCAGTTCGAGTCAGGCTACCCGTACATCATGTTCGAGGACACGGTGAACCGGGCCAACCCCATCGCGGGCAAGATCACCCACTCCAACCTCTGCTCGGAGATCCTGCAGGTTTCCACGCCGTCGGAATTCAACGACGACCTGTCCTACGCCAAGGTGGGTAAGGACATTTCGTGCAACCTGGGTTCGCTGAACATCGCCAAGACGATGGATTCCCCGGACTTCGCGCAGACCATCGAGGTGGCGATCCGGGCGCTGACCGCCGTCTCGGATCAGACCCACATCTACTCGGTGCCGTCGATCGAACAGGGCAACAATCAGTCCCACGCGATCGGCCTCGGTCAGATGAACCTGCACGGATATCTGGCTCGCGAGCGCGTGCACTACGGGTCCGACGAGGGCATCGACTTCACCAATATCTACTTCTACACCGTTGTCTACCACGCGATTCGGGCGTCGAACCAGATCGCGAAGGAGCGCGGCAGCTACTTCGGCGGCTTCCCGGAATCGAAGTACGCCAGCGGTGAGTACTTCGACAAGTACACCGATCAGACGTGGGAGCCGAAGACCGAACGGGTCGCCCAGCTCTTCGCCGACGCGGGTGTGCACATCCCGACCCAGGACGATTGGCGTGAGCTGAAGGCCTCGGTCATGGAGTACGGCATCTACAACCAGAACCTGCAGGCGGTGCCGCCGACCGGCTCGATCTCCTACATCAACCACTCCACCAGCTCGATTCACCCGGTGGCGTCGAAGATCGAGATCCGCAAGGAAGGCAAGATCGGCCGCGTCTACTATCCGGCGCCGTACCTCGACAACGACAACCTCGAGTACTACACCGACGCCTACGAAATCGGCTACGAGAAGATCATCGACACCTACGCCGCGGCCACCCAGCACGTGGACCAGGGCCTATCGCTGACCCTGTTCTTCAAGGACACCGCCACCACCCGCGACCTGAACCGCGCCCAGATCTACGCCTGGCGCAAGGGCATCAAAACCCTCTACTACATCCGTCTGCGTCAGATGGCGCTGGAGGGCACCGAAGTCGAGGGTTGCGTCAGCTGCATGCTGTAGTCGACCGGGAAGCGGGGGGGGGCGGGGGATGAGATGGGGGCCGGGGGATAAATGGGGGGAGAGGGGGTGATTTAGGGAACCCCACAAAATAAAAAAAAACAAAAATG
>NZ_JBFAHV010000048.1:0-20234 GCF_040654375.1 Nocardia sp. NPDC050710
GTGCAGTCGCCCGCGTTGTCGGAGCCGGATTATTTGCCGGAGTCGCTGGATGAGCTGGTGGCTCGCTATGTGGCGGAGATCCGGTCGGTGCAGCCCGAAGGCCCATACCACCTGCTCGGTTGGTCGATCGGTGGTGTGCTCGCTCATGCGGTCGCGGTGGCGTTGCAGGCGGTCGGGGCCGAGGTCGGCGCGCTGGTGATGCTCGACAGCCGGATCAGTCGCGATATCGCGGACCTGCGCTCCGATATCGCGGCGCTGTTCGCCGAGATGGGCGTCACAGGTGATGCGCTCATATCCGACGGTGATGTCGACGACTTGAGCGAGCAGGCGCTGGCGGCACTGCATGCCACCATCCCGGCGGAGTTGGCGGTGATCACCGAGGAGCGGTTGCGTCAGATCTATCGCGGTGCGGTGCGCTCGGCGCGGCTGGAGGCGGCACACGAGTTCGGGGTATTCCGTGGTCGGCTGGATTACTTCAGTGCCGAGGGTGGTGACTTCGCGGGTAGCTGGCGGTCACTGGTCGACGGGGAGATCGTCGACCATCCCGTCGCGGCCGCTCACGACATGCTGACCTCACCGGAGGTGCTCAACATCATAGGTCCAGTGGTGGCAAGTCTGCTCGATCGAAGGGATCGGTAGGCTGTATTTCACATTTGGTAACGGAGGCCGTTCGTTGCCACGATGCACACGCGGGCGCGCCATGAAGGGGAGCGCATCTGAGTAGCTAGATCGGGGGAGCCGAATGATGGCTCAGGTAGTTGTCAACCGTCCATTCGGAATTGTCGAGCTGGTGTCCGCATGACGCGCCCGGAGCGCAGGCGACCCGGTCGGAACCAGCGGTCGCGGGTCAAGACACTGCCCCAGCTGCTGACGGCCGCCGTGGAGGCCAACCCCGGTGGCATCGCCATCCGGGTGGCCGATGCCGATGCCACCCTGGCCGAGATCAGCTACGCCGAGCTGGACGCGCGATCGACGCGGATGGCGCGACTGTTGATCGACCGGGGCGTCGGTCCTGAGGATCTGGTAGCCGTGGGTGTGCCGCGGTCGGTGGATTCGGTCGTGGCGGTGTGGGCCGTCGCGAAGACGGGCGCGGGATTTGTCCCGGTCGATCCGAACTATCCCGCGGACCGGGTCGAGCACATGGTGATCGATTCCGGCGCGGTGGTGGGGCTCACCGTCACATCGGTGGCCGCGACGCTGCCCGGTGAGGTCGAGTGGCTGGCGATCGATGACGCGGAGTTCGCAGGCCGACTCGACGAGTATTCGGTGGAGCCGGTGACTTACGCCGATCGGCTGCGCTTGCTGCGGGCTGATCATCCGGCTTATGTCATCTACACCTCGGGATCTACCGGTAAGCCCAAGGGTGTGGTGGTCACCCAGGCCGGGTTGTCGAGCTTTTGTGATGAGCAGCGCGACCGCTACCGGGTGACGAGTGATTCGCGCACACTGCATTTCGCGTCGCCGTCGTTCGATGCTTCGGTGCTGGAGCTGCTGCTGGCTCTGGGTGGGGCGGCGACCATGGTGGTGGTCGCGCCGATGGTGTATGGCGGTGTCGAGCTGGCGAATCTGCTGCGCCGTGAAGAGGTTACGCACGCCTTCATCACCCCGGCGGCGCTGGCCTCGGTGGATCCGGCGGGGTTGGATGCGCTGCGGGTTGTGGTGGCTGGTGGTGAGGCGTGTCCGCCGGAGCTGGTGCGTCGCTGGGTTGTGCCGGTCGCTGATGGTGTGACCCGGGAGTTCTACAACGGTTATGGTCCGACCGAGACCACGATCATGACCAATATCAGTGCGCCGTTGGTGCCTGGTGAGGTCGTGACCATTGGTGGTCCGATTCGGGCGATCAGTGAGTTCGTGCTGGATGATCGGTTGACGCCGGTGCCGAATGGCGTGGTCGGTGAGTTGTATATCACCGGTGCGCAGTTGGCGCGTGGTTATCATCGGCGTGCGTCGCTGACGGCGGCGCGTTTCGTCGCGAATCCGTTCGATCCCAGTGGTTCCCGCTTGTATCGCACCGGTGATCTGGTGCGTTGGACCGCCTCCGGTGAGCTGGAGTACCTGGGCCGCAATGATTTCCAGGTGAAGATCCGTGGTTTCCGGATCGAGCTGGGTGAGATCGATGCGGTGCTGGCCGGGCACGAGGCGGTCGATTTCGCGGTCACCGTCGGACATGATCTGGATACGGGCGCGACGATTCTCGTTTCGTATGTGCATGCGGCACCGGGTGCGGTGGTGGATGTGGATGCGTTGACCGGGCACGCCGAGCGCAGTCTGCCCGCGCATATGGTGCCCACCACCATCATGGTGCTGGATCGGATCCCGCTGACACCGGTGGGCAAACTGGACCGTGCAGCATTGCCCGCGCCGCAATTGCGAGCCAAGGCGTTCAGGGCGCCGTCGGGGCGGATGGAAACGCTGGTCGCCACGGTATTCGCCGAACTACTGGAGACCGAATCGCCCGTCGGCGCGGATGACGACTTCTTCGCGCTCGGCGGGAATTCGCTGATCGCGACGCGGGTGATCGCCCGGCTCGGCGCCGATCTGGACGCGCAGATTCCGGCCCGGCTGCTCTTCGATTCACCGACCGTGGCCGCGCTGGCCGCCCGGCTCGAGCAGCACGAGGGTTCCGGTGGACGTTTGGCGCTCGCGCCGATGCCGCGACCCGCGCGGATTCCGCTCTCGCCTGCCCAGCAACGGTATTGGTTCCTCAACCAGTTCGATCCGGCGGGCTCGGCGGTGGACAATATTCCGCTGGCCGTGCGGCTCACCGGCCAGCTGGACGTGCGGGCGCTCGGCCTGGCCATCGGCGATGTCTTCGCCAGGCATGAGGCATTGCGGACGGTCTACCCGCGTGCCGACGACGGCCCGCACCAGGTGATCCATCCGGCGCCGGCGCGGCCGTTCACGCTGACCCCGATCGAAGTGCCCGCGGCCGATGTGGTCTCCCGGATCATCGAATTCGCGCTCACCACCTTCGATGTGACCGTCGACGTGCCGGTCGCGATGGCTCTGTTCCGGATCGCCGAGGACGAGCATATTGTCGCGTTCACGGTGCACCACGTCTCCGCCGACGGTGCGTCGATGGGGCCGCTGGCCCGCGATGTGATGCTGGCCTATTCGGCGCGTGCCGCGGGCAGTGCGCCCGCATGGGATCCGTTGCCGGTCCAGTACGCGGACTACGCGCTGTGGCAGCGTGCGGTACTGGGTTCGGAGGAGGATCCGGACTCGCCTGCCGCGCGACAGATCGCCTATTGGAAGTCGGCATTGGCCGGAATGCCCGACCAGCTGGAACTTCCCGCGGACCGGCCACGGCCCCCGGCGCAGTCGTTCCAGGGTAGGGCGATTCGCTTCGAGATCGCCGCCGATCGGCACGCGCGATTGCAGGAGATCGCGCGCGCGAACAACGCCTCGCTGTTCATGGTGTGCAATGCCGCGCTCGCCGTACTGCTGGCGCGCCTGTCCGGCACCGACGATATCGCCGTCGGCACCCCGATCGCGGGTCGCGGTGAACGTGAACTCGACGATCTGATCGGCATGTTCGTCAACACCCTGGTATTCCGCACCCGGGTGCGTCCCGGCATGGGGTTCGCGGAGCTGCTGGCGGAGGTCAGGGAACGGAATCTGGAGGCGTTCGCGAATGCGGATGTGCCGTTCGAGCGCCTGGTCGAGGTGCTCAATCCCGTGCGATCCGCGGCGCGCAGCCCACTGTTCCAGGTCGGGTTGTCCTTCCAGAACCTCGAGCGGACCAGCTTCGAGCTGCCCGGATTGTCGGTGACCTCCGTCGATTTCGATACCCGCCTCGCCAAGACCGATCTACAGCTCACCCTGACCGACCTGTATGCCGAGGACGGTACGCCGGAGCAGATCAGTGCCGAATTCAGTTATGCGACCGACCTCTTCGAAGAATCGACGGTGCGGCGTCTCGCGGACCGGTTCGTGCGCCTGATCGACGCGATCACCGCGGATCCGACGGTTGCGGTCGATGCGATCGACCTGCTGTCGCCGGAGGAGAATGCGCGGATCCGCACCGCGTGGAACGACACGGCCCACGCGGTGGATTCGTCCGCGACTCTGGTGTCGCTGCTGGCTGCGACGGTCGCGGTGGTCCCGGACTCGGTGGCATTGGTCGACGCCGACGGTGCGCAGCTCACTTATGCCGAGCTGGATTCCCGAGTGAATCAGCTTGCCCGGCACCTGATCTCGGTGGGTGTGGGTCCGGAGTCGCGGGTGGCGTTGGCTATTCGTCGTTCGGTGGATCTGGTTGTGGCGATGTACGCGGTGGCCAAGGCTGGTGGTGCGTATGTGCCGGTGGATCCGGATCAGGCCGCGGAGCGTACCGATTACATTCTGGAGACCGCGGCACCGGTCTGCGTGCTGACCACCGCCGACGCGGAGTTCACTACCGATATCGCGCCCGTAGTGCGGGTCGACGAACTCCGCATGGCCGGATCGGCCGCCTCGATCACCGACGCCGACCGGATTGCGCCATTGCGTCCGCACCACACGGCATACGTGATCTTCACCTCGGGCTCCACCGGTCGCCCGAAGGGCGTCGCGGTCACCCACGCGGCGATCACGAACCAATTGGCGTGGAAGACAGCGGCATTCCGGCTCAATATCGCGGATGCCGTCTTGCTGAAGACGGCGGCGACCTTCGACCTGTCGGTGTGGGAGTTCTGGTCGGCTGCCGCATGCCGCGGCCGCCTGGTGATCGCGGCCCCCGACGGTCACCGCGATCCGGGCTATCTGAGCGACCTGATGGAGCGCGAGCGCGTCACCACCCTGCATGCGGTGCCTTCGATGCTGGACGCGCTGATGACCGCCGGGCTGCCCGATTCGTTGCGTCGGGTGCTGGCGATCGGTGAGGCGTTGCCCGCTGCTGTGGCGCAGCGGTTCTTGCGGGAGTATCCGCGGGTTGAGCTGTTCAATTTGTATGGCCCGACCGAGGCGGCGGTGTCGATTACCAGCCATCGGGTGAGCGCTGCGGACAACCTGTCGGTGTCGATCGGTGTGCCGGAGTGGAACAGCCAGGTCTATGTGCTGGATGCGCGGTTGCGTCCGGTTCCGGTGGGTGTGTCGGGTGAGTTGTATCTGGCCGGTGCGCAGTTGGCGCGGGGCTATTTCGGGCGAGCCGATCTGACGGCGGATCGGTTTGTGGCCAACCCGTTTGGTTCCGGTGCTCGCATGTATCGCACCGGCGACTTGGTGGCGTGGAATGCCGACGGTGAACTCGACTATCGGGGCCGTACGGACTTCCAGGTCAAGATTCGTGGTTTCCGTATCGAGTTGGGTGAGATCGAAGCCGCGCTGTTGGCGTTGCCGCAGATCACGCAGGCCGCGGTGCTGGCGAAGTCCGATGCCAAGACCGGTGATCGCCTGGTGGCCTACCTGGTGGCTCCTGCGGATATCGATGTGGCGGGGGTGAAGTCTGCCCTGAGTGCGGCTTTGCCGTCGTATATGGTGCCGTCGGCGTTCGTGGTGCTGGATGCTTTGCCGTTGAATGTGAACGGCAAGTTGGATCGGAAAGCGTTGCCGGAGCCGGAGTTCGAGGTTCAGGCGTTTCGTGCGCCCTCGACTCCGATCGAGGAGATCGTCGCGCAGGTGTTCGCCGATGTTCTCGGTGTGGAGCGGGTCGGTGCGGATGATGATTTCTTCGCCTTGGGTGGTAATTCATTGCTGGCCACCCAGGTTGCTGCGCGGATCGGCGCGGCGCTCGACGCACGCGTACCGGTACGGGTGCTGTTCGAGGCGCCGTCCGTGGCGGGCGCGGCCATCCTGGTGGAGCAGCACGCCGGTACCGGTGCACGGCGGGCATTGGTGGCGGGCCCGCGCCCGGAGCACATCCCATTGTCGCTGGCCCAGCAGCGGATGTGGTTCCTGAACCAATTCGATCCCACCTCCGCGGTCAACAACATTCCGGCGGCGGTGCGACTGACCGGTGTGCTGGATATCGCCGCGTTGCGGCTCGCGGTGCGGGATATGGTGGCCCGGCACGAGATTCTGCGCACGATCTTCCCGCAGACCGCGCGAGGCCCGGTACAGCGGATCCTGACGCCGCACGAAATGCCGGTGGAGCTGACCGCGCTCCGGATCGATCCGGAGCGCGTCGCGCACGAGGTCCAGCAGGTCATCGCGGCCGGATTCGATGTCACGACCGAAGTTCCGTTCCGCGCCGGACTGTTCCAGCTCGACGAGACCGACCATGTCCTGGTGTTCGTGGCGCATCACATCAGCGCCGACGGGTGGTCGATGGGGCCGCTGCTGCGTGATCTGATGCTGGCCTATGTCGCTCGCAGCGGTGGTGTGGCGCCGGGATGGCCGCCGTTGCCGGTGCAGTACGCGGACTTCAGCATCTGGCAGCGAGCGGTACTCGGTTCGGAATCCGATCCCGAGAGTGTGATCTCGCAGCAGGCCGAGTACTGGCGCACCGCATTGGCCGGTCTGCCCGATGAGCTCAACCTGCCCGCCGATCGATCCCGGCCGACCACGCAGTCCTTCGCCGGCGGCAGGGTCGGCTTCGCCGTCGACCCGGAAGTGCACGCGGCGCTGGCCGAGCTGGCGCGCGCGCACAACGCGACGATGTTCATGGTGGTGCATGCCGCATTGGCGGTGTTCCTGGCGCGCATGTCCGGCACCGAGGACATTGCGATCGGCACCCCGGTGGCCGGTCGCGGTGAGGCCGAACTCGACGACATGATCGGCATGTTCGTCAATACGCTGGTATTGCGTGCGCGCGTACCCGGCGAACTCACCTTCGGCGAGCTGCTGGACGCCACCAAGGATGCCGACCTGCGCGCCTTCGCGCATGCGGATCTGCCGTTCGAGCGACTGGTCGAACTGCTCGATCCGGAGCGCTCCACCGCGCGCCATCCGCTGTTCCAGGTCGCGCTGTCCTTCCTGAATCTGCCCGAGAGCACCTTCGAACTGCCCGAACTTCGGGTCGGCGCCGTCGATTTCGATGTCGACACCGCCAAATTCGATCTGTCGCTGACGGTTCAGGAAGTCGATGACAGTGCGGGAATGCACGCCGAGTTCTCCTTCGCGCGCGACTTGTTCGACGATGCCACCGTCCGCGGGTTCGCCGACCGTTTCACCGGATTGCTGGAGGCGATCGTCGCCCAGCCGGAGACCCCGGTCGGCGACCTACCGCTGCTGACCGAGACCGAACGCAAACTGCTGACCCAGGTCCAGGGTGAGCACGTCATGGCGACCGGACTGCTGCCGGATCTACTCACCCGCGGTGCGCGGCTGTCCAGTCCGCGCCATACGGCGGTCCGCTACCGTGGCCGGTCGATCAGCTACCGCGAACTCGACGAGTACACGAGTCGTTTGGCGCGCGTCCTGATCGGCCGCGGTGTCGGCCCGGAAAAGCTGGTGGCGCTGGCCTTCCCACGGAGCCTGGAGATGGTCGCCGCGGTATGGGCGGTGGCCAAGGCCGGTGGCGCTCACGTGCCGATAGATCCGAACTACCCGGTCGACCGGGTGCGGCATATGGTGACCGATTCGGCCGCCGTCGTCGGCCTCACCGCGGCCGAGTATCTCGACGCGCTGCCCGGCGCGGTGGACTGGCTGGTGCTCGATGATCCGGCGACGGATGCGCTGCTGGCAACCGAATCCCCGGCTCCGGTCACCGATGGCGACCGCCTGACGCCGCTGCTGATGCGGCATCCGGCGTATGTGATCTACACCTCCGGTTCGACGGGTATGCCGAAGGGCGTCACCGTCACGCACGCTGGATTGGGCGGCCTCGTCGAATACGCGACCGAGGTCTACGGGCTGGAGCAGCGGCATCGGTTCCTGCATATCTGCTCACCGAGCTTCGACCCGTCGGTCCTGGAATGGCTGTGCGCCTTCTCCAACGGCGCCACCCTGGTGATCGTGCCGCCGACCGTCATCGGTGGCGTGGACCTGGCCGAACTATTGCGCGCCGAACGGGTGACCCACGCGATCATCACCCCCGCGGTGCTCGGCACCGTCGATCCGACCGGGCTGGACGACATCGAGGTCCTGTCGGTGGGCGGTGATGTGACGACCCCGGAATTGCTGGCCAAGTGGCAGCCGGGGCGGCGGTACTTCAATGGCTACGGTCCGACCGAGACCACGATCATCTCGTCCTACGCGACCTTGACCGCGGGCAGGCACATCACGATCGGCAGCCCGGTACGGGGAATGTCGGCGCTGGTACTCGACTCCCGGCTCAATCCGGTCCCGCCCGGTGTCGCGGGCGAGCTGTATCTCGCGGGTGGCGCTCTGGCGCGTGGATACCACAACCGTCCGGGATTGAGTGCGGAGCGTTTCATCGCCAATCCGTGGGGTGAACCGGGCACGCGGATGTATCGAACCGGCGACGTGGTGCGCTGGTACGCCGAACCGGGGGAGCGGTCCGGGAACACCGAGTTGCCTTCGGTGGATTGGGAACTCGACTACGTGGGGCGGTCGGACTTCCAGGTGAAGATCCGCGGCTTCCGCATCGAATTGGGTGAGATCGACGCGGTGCTCGGCAGCCACCACGACGTCGACTTCGCGATTACGCTCGGTCGCGAGAACTCCGTCGGCGCGACAATTCTGGTGTCCTATGTGCTGGCCGCACCGGATCGGGCGGTCGATATCGCGGATCTGACCGCGTATGCGGCGCGGATCCTGCCGCCGCATATGGTGCCCGCCGCGATGATCGTCCTGGACGAGATCCCGCTGACCCCGGTCGGCAAATTGGATCGGAAAGCACTGCCGGAGCCGGTCTTCGAGGCCCGCGCTTTCCGTGCGCCGTCCACTCCCGTCGAGCGGATCGTGGCCGCGGTCTATGCGGAGGTATTGGGGGTCGAGCAGGTCGGCGCCGACGACGACTTCTTCGCATTGGGCGGCAACTCCCTGCTCGCCACCCAGGTCACGGCGCGCATCGGCGCGGCGGTGAATGCGCGGGTGCCGGTGCGGGTGCTGTTCGACGCCTCGACCGTCGCCGGATTGGCGGTGCTGATCGGCGAGTTCGCCGGTGCGGGTGGACGACTCGCGTTGGTCGCCGGTCCGCGACCCGAGCGCATCCCGCTGTCGTCCGCGCAGCAGCGGATGTGGTTCCTGAACCAGTTCGACAGCGGCTCGGCGGTATACAACATACCGATCGCCATCCGATTGACCGGTGACCTCGATATCGCCGCATTGCGGCAGGCCGTCGCGGATGTGATGGCGCGGCACGAGTCGCTGCGCACGGTGTATCCGCACACCGATGACGGTCCGGTTCAGGTGATTCTGCCTGTGGCACAGGTACTTCCGGAGTTGGAGGTCCGTCCGGTCGCGGCGGCCGAGATCCCGGCGGCCGTGCACGAGGTGCTGTCGACGACGTTCGATGTGACCGCCGAGGTTCCGGTGCGGGTCGCATTGTTCCGGATCGGCGCGACGGGTCCGGAATTCGTGCTGGCCATGGTGGTGCACCACATCGCGGGTGACGGTTGGTCGGTTGCCCCGTTGACGCGCGATCTCATGACGGCCTACGCCGCGCGTGCGGTGGGACAGGCGCCGGGATGGTCGCCGCTGGCGGTGCAGTATGCGGATTACAGCATCTGGCAGCGTGCGCTGCTGGGTAGTGAGGACGATTCGGAATCGCTGGCGGCCGCGCAGATCGGCTACTGGCGACGGGCCCTCGCCGAGCTGCCGGATCAGCTCGACCTGCCGTCGGACCGTCCACGTCCCGCGGTCCAGTCGTTCGCGGGCGGCACACTCGCGATCCAGGTCGATGCCGGAACGCATCGCGCACTGCTGGACCTGGCGCGGGCCGAGAGCGCCACCCTGTTCATGGTCGTGCACGCGGCACTGGCGGTGCTGCTCGCGCGGCTCTCGGGGGCTAGGGATATCGCGATCGGTACGCCCGTGGCCGGTCGTGGCGAGTCCGAACTGGATGATCTGATCGGCATGTTCGTCAACACCTTGGTGCTGCGCACCCCGGTGACCGGTGAGCTCACCTTCCGGGAGCTGCTCGCACACGCCAAGGAAGCCGATCTGCGCGCTTTCGAGCACGCCGACCTCCCGTTCGAGCGGTTGGTCGAATTGTTGAATCCGGTTCGGTCGACCGCGCGGCATCCCCTTTTCCAGGTGATGCTGACCTTCCAGAACATGGGCAACACCGCCCTCGAATTGCCCGGGTTGACCGTCTCGGGTGTGGACGCCGGCATCCCACCGGCGAAGTTCGATGTGCAGGTGACGCTGGCGGAGCACCTCGGCGAGGATGGCGTCGCGGCGGGGATATCGGCCGAATTCACCTATGCCGCGGATCTGTTCGACGCCGCGACGGTCCGGGTGTTCGCCGAACGCTTCGAACGGGTGCTCGCCGCGGTGGCGGCGGATGCCCACGCGGTTGTCGGCGATATCGATCTGTTCGCGCCCGGCGAGCGCGATCTGATGCTGACCGGCGCCCGAACCTCCGGTGCGCCGGTGCCCGGGCTGACCCTGGTGGATCTGATCGGGGAGCAGGCCCGGCTGCGGCCGGGCGCGGTCGCGGTGCGATCGGGTGACGCGACGGTGTCGTTCGGGCAGCTGTGGCAGCGGGCCAACCGGGTGGCGCGGGCGCTCATCGCACAGGGCGTCGGGCCGGAGTCGCTGGTGGCGGTGGCCGTATCACGCACCGAAGAGCTGCCGGTCGCACTGCTCGCGGTGCTGGTGACGGGCGCGGCCTATGTGCCGATCGATACCACCTACCCGGTGCAACGCCTCGAGTTCATCTTCGCCGACGCCCGTCCGGCGTGCCTCCTGACCACCACGGATGACGTGGATTCAATTCCGGCACAGGATCTTCCGGTGCTGTTGTTGGAGCAGGCGATCGAGTTCCCGTACGAGCCGGTCACCGATGCCGACCGAATTCGGCCACTGCGCCCGGACAACCTGGCGTACGTCATCTACACCTCCGGTTCCACCGGCGTGCCCAAGGGCGTCGGCGTCACCCATCGCAATGCGGTCGAGCTGCTGCTGCACACCGAGCCGCTGTTCGGATTCGACGAGACCGATGTGTGGACGATGTTCCACTCGTTCGCCTTCGACTTCTCGGTGTGGGAACTGTGGTGCGCGCTGGCCTACGGCGGCTCGGTCATCGTGGTCGACTACCTGACCTCGCGATCCCCGGAGCTGTTCCGCGAGTTGCTGATTCGCGACAAGGTGACGGTGCTGAACCAGACGCCGTCCGCGTTCTATCAGCTGGTGGAGGCCGACCGGGCCGCATATCCGGCCGATATGGCGCTGCGGTATGTGATCTTCGGCGGCGAAGCGCTGGATCTGCGCCGGTTGCGGCGCTGGTACGAACGCCACCCGGCGCACGCGCCGCGACTGGTGAATATGTACGGCATCACCGAAACCACGGTGCACGTGTCGTTCGTGGCGCTGAATGAGCAGATGGTGGCCGATCCGGCCAGCGTTATCGGGCGGGCGCTGCCCGGATTGGCGGCATACGCACTCGATTCCCGGGTGGCCCCGGTGCCGGTGGGTGTAGCCGGGGAAATCTATGTGACCGGCGCCCAGCTGTCGCGCGGCTATCTGGGGCGGCCCGGACTGACCGCATCGCGATTCGTGGCGAATCCCTTCGGGGAGCCTGGTTCTCGCATGTATCGCAGTGGCGATGTGGGTCGCTGGGCCGGTTCCGGCGCGCAAGCGCGCCTCGAATACGCCGGTCGCAGTGACCAGCAGGTGCAGTTGCGTGGCTTCCGCATCGAGCTCGGTGAGATCGAAGCGGTTCTGACGGCGCATGATTCGATCGCGCAGGCGGTGGTTGTCGTCCACGCGGACGCCCATATCGGTGATCAGCTGGTCGCCTACGCGGTCCCCGCCGCCGGTGCGTCCTTGGATACGGAGCTGCTTCGAGCGCATCTGTCGGCGGCGGTGCCGTCGTATATGGTGCCGTCGATATTCGTGACGCTCGACGCGGTACCGCTGACCGCGAACGGCAAGTTGGATCGCCGGGCGTTGCCCGCGCCGACCTTCACCGGTCGCGAATTCCGCGCACCGGTTACCGAATTGGAGTCGGTGGTCTGCGCCGCGTTCGCGGAGGTCCTCGGGCTGGAGCGGGTCGGCGCCGATGACGACTTCTTCGAACTCGGCGGGAACTCGCTGGTCGCGGCAGGTTTGGTCGCGCGGCTCGGTGCGGCGCTGGATACCCGGGTACCGCTGCGCCTGCTGTTCGAGGCCTCGACGGTCACCGGGCTCGCCGCATTGCTCGCGGAGCAATCCGGTGCGGGCGAGCGCCAGGCGTTGGTGGCGGGTCCGCGGCCGGAACGCATTCCACTGTCGCTGGCGCAGCAGCGGATGTGGTTCCTGAATCGGTTCGATACCGAATCGGCCGCGTACAACATTCCGGTGGCCGTGCGGCTGAGCGGCGCACTCGATATCGCGGCGCTGCGACAGGCATTCGCCGATATCGTCGCGCGGCACGAGACGTTGCGGACGGTATACCCGCAGACCGATTCGGAGCCGATTCAGGTGATCCTGCCCGTGGGGCGGGACGGTGTGCCCGAACTGCTGTGGCGCTCGGTGGCCGCGGATCGGGTCGAAGCCGCGATCGCGGAATTGATGTCGACGGCATTCGATGTGACCGCGGGGGTGCCGGTCCGAGCGGTGCTGTTCGAGATCACCGACGCGGCAGACGAATTCGTGCTGGCCATGGTGGTGCACCACATTTCCGGTGATGGTTCGTCGGCCGGGCCGTTGACGCGCGATCTCATGACGGCCTATGCCGCGCGTGCGGCGGGGCAGGCTCCGGGGTGGGCCCCGCTGGCGGTGCAGTACGCGGATTACAGCATCTGGCAGCGTGCGCTGCTGGGTAGTGAGGATGATCCGGAGTCGTTGGCGGCCAAGCAGATCGGCTATTGGCGGCAGGCCTTGGCGGATCTTCCGGACCAATTGGATCTGCCGTCCGATCGGCAACGGCCCGCGGTGCAGTCGTTCATGGGTGGCCGGGTCGAGGTGCGGATCGGTGCCGAGACGCATCGGGCACTGGTGGAGATGGCCAGGGCCGAGGGTGCCACTCTGTTCATGGTCGTCCACACGGCCTTCGCGGCATTGCTGGCTCGACTATCCGGGACCGGCGATATCGCGATCGGTACGCCGATGGCCGGTCGCGGTGAGGCCGAGCTGGATGATTTGATCGGCATGTTCGTCAATACGCTGGTGTTCCGCACGCTGGTCGATCCGGGCGAGTCCTTCGCGGATCTGCTGGCACGGCAACGCGAGGCCGATATCCAGGTGTTCGCGAATGCGGATGTGCCGTTCGAGCGTCTGGTCGAGGTGCTCAACCCGGAGCGCTCGACGGCGCGGCATCCGCTGTTCCAGGTGGGTCTGTCGTTCCAGAACCTGGCGCAGGCCGCATTGGAACTGCCCGGCCTGACGGTGGCCGAAGTGGCGACCGACGCGCAGTTGTCGCAGTTCGATCTGCATCTCATCGTCGCGGATAACTACGGCGCGGACGGCGATCCGCTGGGTATCGGCGGGATCTTCACCTACGCCACCGATCTGTTCGACCGTGCCACGGTGCAGGGTTTCGCGGAACGCTTCACCCGGTTGCTGGACGCTATTGTGGCCGCGCCGCACCGGGCGGTGGGGGATATCGAGCTGCTGGCGGTGGCGGAACGCGCCGAGCTGCTCGGTGACCGCAATGCGACCGAACGGGCGGTGGATTCCGAGGCGACGTTGGTGTCGTTGTTGGATGCGTCGGTGGCTTCGGATCCGAAGGCCGTTGCGTTGGTGTCCGATGATGGTGCGCAGCTGACGTATGCGGAGTTGGATGCGCGGGTGAATCGTCTTGCCCGGTATTTGATTTCGGTGGGTGTGGGTCCGGAGTTGCGGGTGGCGTTGGCTATTCGTCGTTCGGTGGATCTGGTTGTGGCGATGTATGCGGTGGCCAGGGCTGGTGGTGCGTATGTGCCGGTGGATCCGGATCAGGCTGCGGAGCGTACCGATTACATCTTGTCGACGGCGGCACCGGTCTGTGTACTGGCCACCGCTGAGTTCGCCACGGATGTCGCGCCGGTAGTGCGAGTGGACGCACTCGAGCTCGACGGGCTGTCGGCCGAGCCGGTAGTGGATGCGGAGCGGCTCGCGCCGTTGCGCCCGGACAATACGGCGTATGTGATTTTCACGTCGGGTTCGACGGGTCGTCCCAAGGGTGTCGCGGTTTCGCATGGTGCGATCGTGAATCAGTTGTTGTGGAAGACGGCTGAATTCGGTTTGGATGCCGCCGATGCCGTTCTGCTGAAGACGGCTGCGACGTTCGATTTGTCGGTGTGGGAGTTCTGGTCCGCCGCCGTCTGTGGTGGTCGTTTGGTGATCGCCGCGCCGGATGGGCACCGTGATCCGGGGTATTTGAACGAGTTGATGGTTCGCGAGTGGGTGACCACGCTGCATGTGGTGCCGTCGATGCTCGATGCGTTGATGACCGCCGGGCTGCCCGATTCGTTGTGGCGAGTGTTGGCGATCGGTGAGGCGTTGCCCGCTGCTTTGGCGCAGCGGTTCTTGCGGGAGTATCCGCGGGTTGCGCTGTTCAATTTGTATGGCCCGACCGAGGCGGCGGTGTCGATTACCAGCCATCGGGTGAGCGCTGCGGACAACCTGTCGGTGTCGATCGGTGTGCCGGAGTGGAACAGCCAGGTTTATGTGCTGGATGCGCGGTTGCGTCCGGTTCCGGTGGGTGTGTCGGGTGAGTTGTATTTGGCTGGTGCGCAGTTGGCGCGCGGGTATTTCGGGCGTTCCGATCTGACGGCGGATCGGTTCGTGGCGAATCCGTTCGAGCCGGGCACTCGGATGTATCGCACGGGTGACTTGGTTGCGTGGAATGCCAATGGTGAGCTGGACTATCGGGGTCGTACCGATTTCCAGGTCAAGATTCGTGGTTTCCGTATCGAGTTGGGTGAGATCGAGGCCGCTTTGCTCGCCTTGCCCGGGGTCGCACAGGCTGCGGTGCTGGCGAAGTCCGATGCCAAGACCGGTGACCGTCTGGTGGCCTATCTGGTGGCGTCGGATGCAACCAGCGGTGTCGATGTCGCGGGCGTGAAGTCTGCGCTAGCCGCGAGCCTGCCGTCATACATGGTGCCGTCGGCGTTCGTGGTGCTGGATGCTTTGCCGTTGAATGTGAACGGCAAGTTGGATCGGAAGGCGTTGCCGGAGCCGGAGTTCGAGGTTCAGGCGTTTCGTGCGCCCTCGACTCCGATCGAGGAGATCGTCGCGCAGGTGTTCGCCGATGTTCTCGGTGTGGAGCGGGTCGGTGCGGATGATGATTTCTTCGCCTTGGGTGGTAATTCATTGCTGGCCACCCAGGTTGCCGCGCGAATCGGCGCGGCATTGGATGCCAGGGTGCCGGTGCGCATGCTCTTCGAGGCATCCACCGTTGCCGGACTAGCGGTCAAGGCGGAGCAACATTCGGGTTCCGGCGGTCGCCGGGCACTGACCCCCATACCGCGCCCGGACCATATCCCGCTGTCGCTGGCGCAGCAGCGCATGTGGTTCCTGAACCGGTTCGATACCGAGTCGGCGGCCTACAACATTCCGGTCGCCATCCGGCTCACCGGTGACCTCGATATCGCCGCGCTGCGATACGCCTTCGCCGATATCGTGGCGCGGCACGAGATCCTGCGCACCGTCTATCCGCAGACCGAACACGGCCCGGCGCAGGTAATCCTGCCACCGGGACAGGCCGGTACGCCGGAGCTGGCGATCCGGCGGGTCACCGCGGCCGAGGTCGAATCCGCGGTCGTCGAGCTGATCGCGGCGACCTTCGACGTCACCGCCGAGGTGCCGGTGCGCGCGGTGCTGTTCGAGATCGACGATGTCCACGCCGAATTCGTGCTCGCCCTGGTCGTCCACCACATTTCGGGTGATGCCTCGTCGGCGGGCCCGCTGACGCGCGACCTCATGACGGCCTATATCGCACGTTCGACGGGACAGGCCCCGGGGTGGGCGCCGCTGGCGGTGCAGTACGCGGACTACGCGCTGTGGCAGCGGGAGCTGCTCGGCAGTGAAGACGATCCGGAATCGCTGGCGACCAAACAGGTCACCTACTGGCGGCAGGCGCTCGCCGACCTGCCCGACCAGCTGGATCTGCCGTCGGATCGGCCGCGACCGGCCGTGCAGTCCTTCACGGGCGGCACGGTGGAGCTGCGTATCGACGCCGATACCCACCGAGCGCTGGTCGAATTGGCGCGGTCGGAAGGCGCGACGCTGTTCATGCTCGTGCACACCGCGCTCGCGCTGCTGCTCGCTCGACTATCCGGCACCGACGATATCGCCATCGGGACGCCCATGGCGGGCCGTGGCGAGGCCGAATTGGATGATCTGATCGGCATGTTCGTGAATACCCTGGTGTTCCGCACCCGGGTCGACGCGGACGAATCGTTCGTGGATGTGCTGGCCCGCCAACGTGAGGTCGATGTTCAGGCGTTCGCGCATGCGGATGTGCCGTTCGAGCGTCTGGTCGAGGTGCTCAACCCGGAGCGTTCGACCGCGCGGCATCCGCTGTTCCAGGTGGGGTTGTCGTTCCAGAATCTATCGCCGGTGCGACTGGAGTTGCCCGGGCTCACCGTGGCCGGATTCGACTCGGATCACCAGTTGTCGCAATTCGATCTGCATCTGATCGTGGCCGACAGCTACGACGAAGGTGGGAACCCCGCGGGCATCGGCGGCATCGTCACCTATGCCTCGGATCTGTTCGACGCGGCCACGGTCCAGGGTTTCACGGACCGTTTCCTGCGGATACTGGATGCGATCGTCGCCGCGCCACGGGCATCGGTCGGCGATATCGAGATGCTCGATTCCGTCGAACGCGCCCGGCTCACCCGCGAGTGGAACGCGGGCCGGTCCGCTGGTTCCGCGTCCGTGACGCTGGTGTCATTGCTGGACGCGTCGGTGGCGAGACGGCGGGAAGCGGTCGCGCTGGTCGATGCCGACGGCACGGCCGTGTCCTACGCCGAGCTGGATTCCCGGGTGAATCGTCTTGCCCGGTATTTGATTTCGGTGGGTGTGGGTCCGGAGTCGCGGGTGGCGTTGGCTATTCGTCGTTCGGTGGATCTGGTTGTCGCGATGTACGCGGTGGCCAGGGCTGGTGGTGCGTATGTGCCGGTGGATCCGGATCAGGCCGCCGAGCGTACCGATTACATTCTGGAGACCGCCGCCCCGGTCTGCGTGCTGACGAACGCCGCCACGGGATTCCGCACCGATATCGCGCCGCTGGTGTGGGTGGATGACCTCGCGCGGATCGACGGCGACGAGGCGGCGATTTCGGCCTCGGACCGACTGGGGCCGTTGCGTCCGGACAATACGGCGTATGTGATCTTCACATCCGGTTCGACGGGCCGTCCCAAGGGCGTCGCGGTTCCGCACGGTGCGATCGTCAATCAGCTGCTCTGGAAGACAGCGGAATTCGGCTTGAACGCCGCCGATGCCGTTTTGCTGAAGACGGCGGCGACGTTCGATCTATCGGTGTGGGAGTTCTGGTCGGCGGCGGTATGCGGTGGTCGCCTGGTGATCGCCGCGCCGGATGGGCATCGGGATCCGATGTATCTGAACGACTTGATGGCCCGAGAATCGGTGACGACGCTACATGTGGTGCCGTCGATGCTCGACGCACTACAGACCGCCGGAAACCTGCCCGGATCGCTGCACCGAGTGCTGGCGATCGGTGAGGCACTGCCAGGTGCGGTGGCGCAGCGGTTCCTTCGGGAGTATCCGCGGGTCGAGCTGTTCAATTTGTATGGCCCGACCGAGGCGGCGGTGTCGATCACCAGCCACCGGGTGACCGACGCCGACCACCTATCCGTCTCGATCGGTGCGCCGGAGTGGAACAGCCGTGTCTACGTGCTGGATTCGCGGCTGCGTCCCGTACCGGTGGGTGTGCCCGGTGAGTTGTATCTGGCCGGTGCGCAGTTGGCACGCGGGTATTTCGGTCGCTCGGAATTGACGGCGGATCGTTTCGTGGCCAATCCGTTCGAGCCGGGTCTGCGGATGTACCGCACCGGTGACCTGGTGGTCTGGAATGCCGACGGTGAGCTGGACTATCGGGGTCGCACCGATTTCCAGGTCAAGATTCGTGGTTTCCGTATCGAACTCGGCGAGATCGAAGCCGCGGTACTCGCACTACCGCAGATCGCCCGAACCGCGGTCATCGCGAAGTCCGATGCCAGGACCGGGGACCGGGTCGTGGCCTATCTGGTCGGATCGCACGGTGAAGTCGACACGGCGCAGGTGAAGTCGGCGCTGAGCAAGGCCCTGCCGTCGTATATGGTGCCGTCGGCCTTCGTGGTGCTGGATGCGTTGCCGCTCACCGTGAACGGCAAGCTCGATCGAAAAGCACTGCCGGAGCCCGAATTCGAGGTTCAGGTATTCCGCGCGCCGTCGACTCCGATCGAGGAAATCGTCGCCCAGGTCTTCGCCGATGTCCTCGGTATCGAGCGGGTCGGCGCGGACGACGATTTCTTCGCCCTCGGCGGTAATTCGCTGTCCGCGACCCAAGTGGTGGCGCGAATCGGCGCGGCATTGGATACCAGGGTGCCGGTGCGAATGGTGTTCGAGGCGTCCACGCCCGCCGCGCTCGCCGTCACCGTCGAGCGGCACGCGGGTGCGGGTGGGCATCGGGCACTGGTCGCCGGACCGCGTCCCGAACGGGTGCCGCTGTCGTTGGCGCAGCAGCGAATGTGGTTCCTCAACCAGTTCGATCCCGATTCGGCGGCCTATAACGTGCCCGGCGCGGTCCGGCTGACGGGTGACCTCGACGTCGCCGCACTTCAGCAGGCTGTCGCCGATGTGATCGCCAGGCACGAAACTCTGCGCACCGTCTACCCGGAGCAGGACGGCGCGGCGTACCAGGTGATTCTGCCCGTGGACCGGGCGGTGCCGGATCTGGTCCCGGAGGCGGTGCGGGGCGTGGAACTGCCGCGGCGGATCGGCGAACTGGTCTCCGCCGGATTCGATGTGACCTCGCAGATTCCATTGCGTACCAGGCTGTTTCGGATTGCCGACGCGGACAGCGAATTCGTGCTGGTCTTCGTCGTCCATCACATCAGCGCGGACGGTTGGTCGATGGGCCCGCTGACCCGCGATGTGATGGTGGCCTACGCGGCCCGGGCGGCCGGGGTGGCCCCCGGTTGGGCGCCGCTGCCGGTGCAGTACGCGGATTTCGCGCTGTGGCAGCGGGAGGTACTCGGCTCGGAGTCGGATCCGGACAGCTTGATCACGGCCCAGGCCGAGTACTGGCGCACCGCGTTGGCGGGTGTGCCCGATGAATTGAATCTGCCCGCTGATCGGCCACGTCCGAAGATGCAGTCGTTCGCCGGTGGACAGGTGCTGTTCGCCGTCGACAATGATGTGCACATGCGGCTGCGCGGGATCGCGCGCGAGCAGAACGCCACCCTGTTCATGTTGCTGCACACGGCATTGGCGGTATTCCTGGCGCGCATGTCGGGTACCGAGGACATCGCGATCGGCACCCCCGTGGCCGGCCGCGGTGAGGCCGAGGTCGACGATGTGATCGGCATGTTCGTCAATACGCTGGTCTTGCGCACCGAGGTGCGCGGTGCGGCCACCTTCCAGGAGTTGCTCGCCCAGACCAAACATGCCGATCTGCAGGCCTTCGCGCATGCCGATCTGCCGTTCGAGCGGCTGGTGGAACTGCTGAATCCGGAGCGCTCGACGGCGCGCAATCCGCTGTTCCAGGTGTCGTTGTCGTTGCAGAATGTGCCGGAAAGCAGTTTCGAACTGCCTGGTTTGCGCGTCGAAGCGGTCGAATCCGGTATGCAGGCCGAACAATTCGACCTGTCGCTGACCGTGCGGGAAGCAGGCGACGGCGCCGGACTGCATGCGATGTTCACCTTCGCCCGTGATCTGTTCGACGAGTCGACCGTGCGGGTGTTCGCCGAGCGGTTCACCCGCTTGCTGACCGCCATCGCGGATCGACCCGGCGCGCCGGTCGGCGACCTGTCGATGCTCTTGGACGGCGAGCGGGAGTCGCTCGTACCGGTGCGTGGCGCGGCGGCTGTCGATAGTGGTTTGTTGCCGGATATGTTGGCGCGTGGCGTGGGGTTGGGTCGTGAGCGGATCGCCGTGCGCTATTTGGGCAGGTCGATTACGTACGGCGAACTCGACGACTACTCCTCCCGGTTGGCGCGGGTGCTGATCGATCGTGGTGTTGGTCCGGAATGTGTGGTGGCGCTGTCGTTCCCGCGTTCGTATTCGATGATCGCGGCGATCTGGGCGGTGGCCAAGACCGGTGCGGCTTTCGTTCC
>NZ_JBFAHV010000049.1:0-17592 GCF_040654375.1 Nocardia sp. NPDC050710
AACCTGATTCACCACGCCCGAATGCGGCACCGCCACACCCTTCGGACGACCCGTCGAACCCGACGTGAAGATCACATACGCCGGATGCTCCGAACGCAACGGAACAATCCGCTCCGCATCGGTCACCGGCTGGTCCGAATACCCGGACAGATCCAGCTCATCGATCGACAGCGTCCGCAGGCCCGCGCCGTCGAAACCGTCACGCGCGGTGGTCAATACACAGACCGGTGCCGCCGACTCGAGCACATACCCGACACGCTCGGCAGGCTGATCCAGATCCAACGGCACATAACCGCCGCCAGCCTCCTGCACGGCGTACGCGGCGACCACCAGGTCGACCGAACGACGCATGCCAAGGGCGACAAGAGATTCCGGACCGACACCCGCCTCGATCAGACGGTGCGCCAAACGATGCACCCGACCCGCGAACTCCGCGTAGGTCAACGCGATCCCGGCAGCCGGATCGATCACCGCGACCGCATCCGGCGTCGCCTGCTCTTGACGGGCGAATTCGGCGACCAGGGTGCCCGCCGCATCCAGCTCCCGCGCGGTGTCGTTCCACCCACGCAACGCCCGATACATTTCCCGCTCGTCCAGCAGCGGGATATCGCCGATGGCTCGATCGGGCTCCGCGACGACCGCGCTCAGCAGCCGCTTGAACCGGCGACCGAACTCCGCCATCGTCGCCGGATCGAACAGATCCGTCGCGTAGATGAGTTCGGCGGCGATGCCATCGGTGGCCGGATTCTCCGACATCACCAGTTGCAGGTCGAACTTCGCCACGTCGATCGGCATTTCGACGCCGCTGACCGTCAGCCCGGGCAATTCCAGGCTGGTCTGTCCGGTGTTCTGGAATGACAGCATCACCTGGAACAGCGGATGCCGCGCCTGCGAACGCGCCGGATTCAGGATCTCGACCAGGCGCTCGAACGGCAGGTCCGAATGGCCGAACGCGGCGATATCGGTGGCGCGCACCGTACGCAGCAGATCGGTGAAGGTCGCACCGCGTTCGACCGGCGTCCGCAGCACCAGGGTGTTGACGAACATACCGATCAGATCATCGAGGGCACGCTCACCGCGGCCCGCCACCGGCGTGCCGATGGCGATGTCGTCCTCACCGGACAGCCGTGCCAGCAGCACCGCGAGCGCGGTGTGCGCGACCATGAACAGCGTCGCACCCCTGGTGCGGGCGAGTTCGACCAGCGCGCTGTGGGTTTCGGCGTCGATCTCGAAGGCGTGGGTGGCGCCGCGACCGGACGCCACCGCGGGACGCGGCCGATCCGAGGGCAGGTCCAGCTGTTCGGGCAGCCCGCGCAACGTATCCGACCAGAACGAAATCTGTTCGGAGATTACCGATTCCGAATCGTCCTCGGCGCCGAGCACCGCGCGCTGCCACAGCGCGAAGTCCGCGTACTGCACCTCGAGCGGTCGCCAGGACGGCTCGCCGCCCTCGACGCGAGCGCCGTAGGCGATCATCACATCCCTGGTCAGCGGTCCCATGGAGAAACCGTCGGCCGAGATGTGGTGTACCACCAGCGCGAGCACATGCTCGGTCGGGCTCACCTCGAACAGCCGGGCACGGAACGGCACCTCGGCGGTGACATCGAACGCCGTCAGCACGAACTCCGACAGCCGCGCGGGCAGTTCGGCCTCGGTGACCTCGACCGGGGCCAGATCCGGAATGACCTGTCCGGTCGGGACGGTCTGCTGATGCGCGGCGCCGTCCACCTCGGGGTAGAAGGTGCGCAGCGACTCGTGCCGGGCCAGCACATCGGCGACCGCGATCTGCAGCGCCTGCCGGTCCAGCAGCCCGGACAGCCGTACCGCGGCCGGAATATTGTCGACCGTCGACTCCGGGTCGAAGCGGTTCAGGAACCACATGCGCTGCTGCGCGAGCGAGAGCGGCACCAGCTCCGGACGCGGTTGCGGCACCAGGGCCGCCCGCGCACCGGCGCCCGCCCGGGACTCCACCCGGGCCGCGAGCGAGACCACGGTAGAGGCCTCGAACAGCTCGCGAACACCGAGATCGGTATCCAGGGCCGCGGACAGCCGGGCCGCGACCTGGGTGGCGCTGAGCGAGTTGCCGCCGAGGGCGAAGAAATCGTCATCCAGACCGACCCGTTCGGCGCCGAGTACAACGGCGAAGGTATCGGCGACGATCTCCTCGACCGGCGTGGTCGGGGCGCGGAACACCGCGGCCTCGAAGACCGGTGCGGGCAGCGCCTTGCGATCCAGCTTGCCGGAGGCATTGAGCGGGAATTCGTCCAGTACGAGCACCAGCGTGGGCACCATGTAGGCGGGCAGCTGCCTGCCGAGATCCTCGCGCACCAGCTCGCTGTCGACCCGGGCATTCGGCGCGGCGACGACGTAGGCGACCAGCTGATCACCGGTGCGCTGATCGCTGCGCACCACCACGACCGACTGGGCGATCTCGTCCAGCCCGGTCAAGGCGGACTCGATCTCGCCGAGCTCGATGCGCAGACCACGCACCTTCACCTGGAAGTCGGTACGGCCCAGGTACTCCAGCTCACCGCTGGAGTTCCAGGACACCAGATCACCGGTGCGGTACATACGGGATCCGGCGGCACCGAAGGGATTGGCCACGAACCGATCGCTGGTCAGGTCGGGACGGGCGACATAGCCACGCGCCAGCTGGGTACCGGCGAGGTACAGCTCACCCGCGACACCGACCGGGGCCGGGCGCAGCCGCGAATCCAGCACGTAGACCTGGGTGTTGAACACCGGCGCACCGATCGGCACGGTCTCGGTGTCGGCGGCGACCACCTGGTGGTAGGTGACGTCGACCGCGGCCTCGGTCGGGCCGTACAGGTTGTGCAGGGCCGCGCCGGTCAGCTCGCGCAGGCGGTGCGCGGGCTTGGGCGGCAACGCCTCACCGGAGGCGAAGACCATCCGCAGCGACTGGCAGCGCGCCGCCGCGGCGTCGGCCACGAACACCGCGAGCATGGACGGCACGAAGTGGGTGACGGTGACCCGCTCGGTCGCGATGATCTCGGCCAGATACGCCGGATCCCGATGCCCGTCCGGCTTCGCGATCACCAGGCGCGCGCCGATCTGCAAGGGCCAGAAGAACTCCCACACCGACACGTCGAAGGTCGCCGGGGTCTTCTGCAGCACCGCGTCGGCATCGGTGAGGCCGTACTCGGCCTGCATCCATACCAGGCGGTTGACGATCGCCGCATGCGATACCGCCACGCCCTTCGGGCGGCCGGTGGAGCCGGAGGTGAAGATCACGTACGCGGTGTTGGACGGGTGCAGCGGCACGCGCCGCTCCGCCTCGGTCACCGGATCCTCGGACAGGCCCGACAGATCGAGCAGATCGATGCGCACCTGCGCGGTATCGATGGCGAGATCGCTGCCGGAGGTCAGCACGCAGACCGGGTCGGCCGTGGCCAGAATGTATTCCGTGCGTTCGGCCGGATGATCCGGGTCCAGCGGCACGTACGCGCCACCGGCGACGGTGACGGCGTACATACCGACCACCAGATCCACCGAACGCCGCATGCCGAGGGCCACATACGACTCCGGGCCGACGCCGCGTTCGATGAGCCAGCGCGCCAGGCGGTAGACCCGGCCCGCGAACTCGTCGTAGGACAGACTTGTCCCGTCGAACGTCCTGGGGACGGCAGCCGACGAAGTCGGCGGGGTGGGCGAGCTCAGCGCGGTCGCTTCCGGCGTCCTGGCCAGCTGGGCCTCGAACATCGAGACCAGCGTCGCGGCGGTATCGATATCGTGCGCGGTGTTGTTCCAGCCGGTGGTCACCAGCGCGCGTTCGGCGGTGTCGACCAGCTCGATATCGCCGACGGTCACCTCGGGCTCGGTGGTGATCGCGGTGAGCACCCGCACCAGACGGTCCGCGATGCGCCGCACCGTGGCCTCGTCGAACAGGTCGCGCAGGTAGCCCGCCCGGATCCGCAGGCGCGAATCGAGCTGGGCGATCAGGGTCAGCGGGTAGTGCGTGGCGTCGGCGGCGTCCAGGCCGACCACGGCCATACCGTCGATATCGGCGGCCTGCGCCTGAATACCTTCCGCGTCCACCGGATAGGACTCGAACACCACCAGCGTGTCGAAAAGACCGGCCACGCCCGCGGCGGACTGGATATCGGCCAGGCCGACGTAGTGGTGGTCGAGCAGATCCGCCTGCTCACCCTGGGTCCGGGTCAGCAACTCGCGGGCCGGCTCCGACGGATCGAAGCGCACCCGCACCGGGACGGTGTTGATGAACAGACCCACCATGGCCTCGACGCCGGAGAGCTCCGCCGGGCGACCGGACACGGTGGTGCCGAACAGCACGTCCTCGCGACCGGTCATGCGGCCCACCAGGATTCCCCAGGCGACCTGGAGCACCGTATTCGGCGTGACGCCGAGCGAACTCGCGAGCTCGGTGAGCCGCGCGGTGGCCGCCTCGTCCAGATCGAAGAAGTATTCACCGGACAGCGCGGTGATTTCGCGTCCGGCGTCCGGGCGCGAGAGCAGCGTCGGCTCGGTGACGCCGTGCAGCGCATCGGCCCAGGCGGCCACCGAGGCCGCATGATCCTGCTGCGCGGTCCAATCCAGGAAGTGCCGGTAGGAACGCACCGCGGGCAGCGCGGTGGCATCCGCGTGCAACGCGTAGAGCGCCAGCAGATCCCGCATGAGCAGCGGCATCGACCAGCCGTCGAGCAGGATGTGATGATTGGCCACCACGAACTGCCAACGGTCGGTATCCGATGGGGCGTCCGCGGGTCCCTCCGTGGTTACGCGAGCTGCCGCCTCCGGGCCTGCCGCTCCCGCCCGGGCGACCTGGATCAACGTGAACCGGATCAGCGGCGGCGCGGTCAGATCGAAGCGCTGCATACGATCGGCGTCGATCAGATCGGCTGCGTCGCCGGATTCGACGCGGCTGTGCTCGGCCCAGGCCACTCGGACGCCGTCCAGCACCACCTGCACCGGATTGCCATCGTTATCGGTGACGAACGCGGTGCGCAGGTTCTCGTAGCGATCGACCAAAGCCTGTGCGGCCGCACGCAACCGGACCGCGTCGACGCGACCGGTCAAGGTCAGCACCGCCTGGGCGGTGTAGACGTCCACCGAACTCGCCGCCAAGCGGGCGTGGAACAGCAGACCGGCCTGTAGCGCCGAGAGCGGCCACACATCGGACAGCGCCGGGAAACGTCGCTCCCAGCCGTCGATATCGCGCTGAGTAGCACGCACCAAGGCGAAGTCGGACGGGGTGTGGCCACCCGCTTCGGCCGAATTCGCGTGCCGTGCCACGGCTTCCAGCGCGGTGGTCCACAGCTCGCCGAACTCACGGACCGCGGCGGCGTCCAATAGCGTCGACGGGTAGCCGATATTCGCGGTGAGCTTGTCGCCCACCACGATCGCGTTGATATCCAGCGGCGCCATCGCGGGCATATCCGCGTCGTAACCGCCGCCGAGCGCGCCGAGTTCGGGCGCGGGAATCCAGCCGAAGCCGCGCAGCGCCTCCGGCACATCGTTGTCGGAGACCCGGCCCAGGTAGTTGAAGCTCACCTGGCCCGGCAGCCCCGCGGGCAGTTCGCCCGCGGTGGCCGGGTTCAGGTAGCGCAGCAGGCCGTAGCCGATGCCCTTGTCGGGCACCGCGAGCAGCTGCTCCTTGATCGCCTTGACGGCCTTGCCCAGTGCGGGTCCACCGGTGAGCGCGGCGTCGATATCGATGCCGGACAGATCGAATCGGACCGGGAAGATCGCGGTGAACCAGCCGACGGTGCGCGAGAGATCCGCGCCGGGCACGACATCCTCTTCGCGACCGTGGCCTTCCAGCCGGATCAGCAGCGAGTCGTCGGCGCGGAAGGTGGTACGCCGGGCCCGCCACTTCGCGGTCGCCAGCGCGAGCGCGGTCAGCAGGCCGTCGTTCACGCCGCCGTGGAACAGTGCGGGCACCGCGGTCAGCAGGGCCTTGGTCACCTCGGCGGAGACCTCGATCTGCACCTTCTCGATGACACCCGAGGTATCGATTTCGGGGTCCATCACGCGCTCGGTGAGCAGCGGATCGGCCGCGCCCGCCACCGTGCGCCAGTAGTCGAGTTCGGCCACCCGCTCGGCGCTTTCGGCTTCGCGCCGCAGCGCGTGCGCCCAGGCGCGCATGGAGGTCGCGGGTGCGACCAGCTCGGGCCGCTGGCCCGCGGTGAGCTGACCCCAGGCCGCCACGAAATCCGGGACCAGGATGCGCCACGAAACGCCGTCCACCACGAGGTGATGCGCCAGCACGATGAGGCGGCCCTGGTGGCCGGGCTCCGACGGATCCAGCCAGACGAACCGGATCACCACGCCCGCGGCCGGATCCAGTCGATCCAGCGCGGCATCCAGTGCGGCGGTGGCGATGTCGACGAGCTCGTCCGTGGTCGCCGCGGCCGGGTACTCGACCCGCTCGATCAGCGCGTCCACCTCGACGGTGCCCGGCGCCGCGGTCTCGACCACCCAGTCGTCGCCGTCGCGGTGCAGGCGAGCCCGCAGCATGTCGTGCCGGTCGATGACCGCGCCGACCGTGGTGGCGATGCCCGCACGGTCGATGCCGACCGGAAGTTCCAGCGCGAGGGTCTGGTTGAAGCGGCCGAACGAGCCGGACCGCTCCGCCATGAACCGCACCACCGGCGTGAGCGGCATGGTTCCGACGCCGCCGCCGGGCAGCTCGTCCAGCACGGCCACCGCGGATACGGCGTTGTCGGTGGTCTCGGCGACCGACGCCAGGCCCGCCACGGTCCGCTGCTCGAATACGTGCCGCGGCGTGAAGACGACTCCGCGCGCCTTGGCCCGGGAGACCAGCTGGATGGAGACGATGCTGTCGCCGCCGAGGGCGAAGAACGAATCGTCGACGCCGACCCGCTGCACGCCGAGCACCTCGGCGAAGACCTCGGCGATGGTCTGTTCGACCGGCGTGCGCGGGGCGCGGAATACCACCTCGGTCGCGAATACCGGCTCCGGCAGCGCCTTCCGGTCCAGCTTGCCCGTCGGGGTGAGCGGAACATGGTCGAGCACCATGATCGAGGACGGCACCATATAGGCGGGCAGCCGGTCCTCGAGCATCTCGGTCAATGCCGCGACATCGATCGAATATCCCTGCGCCGCCACGACATAGGACACCAGCGAAACCGCGCCCGCGGCATTCTTGCGCTCACCCACCCCGCCGGCTCCGCCGGCTGCCGTCCCCCGGTGGCCGATGGTCGCGGCGAAGTCGACGCTCTCGTGCGCGGACAGCGCGCTGTCGATCTCGCCCAGCTCGATGCGGAAACCGCGCACCTTCACCTGGAAATCGGAGCGGCCCACGTATTCCACCGCACCGTCGCGGGTCCAGCGGACCACGTCACCGGTGCGGTACATGCGCGCACCCGCCACATACGGATTCGCCACGAAGCGGTCCGCGGTCAAACCGGCCCGCGCGTGGTAGCCACGCGCCAGCTGAATGCCCGAAATGTAGAGCTCACCCGCGACACCCACCGGCACCGGGCGCAGCTGGCCGTCCAGGATCAGCGACTGGATGCCACGGATCGGACCACCGATCGGCATCGGATCGCCCGCCGCCAGCGGTCGGCTGATATTGACCACCATGGCGGTCTCGGTCGGGCCGTAGACATTGTGGAAACGGCGAATCGTGCCGTCGGACAGCGGTAACGCCCATTTGGCGATGAGCTCCGGCGGGTACGCCTCGCCACCGACCGCGAGCACCCGCAGCGAATCCAGACCGCTCGGATCGAAGGTGGCCAACGCGGCGGGGGTGATGAATACGTGCGAAACCCGCTCGGTGCGCAGCAGCTCGGACAGTTCCTCGCCGCCGTACACGCCGGTCGGCACCACGACGAGCGCACCACCCGGCCCGAGGGCGAGCAGCAGCTCGAGGATCGAGGCGTCGAAGCTCGGCGAGGCGAAATGCAGTGCGCGGGAATCGGAATCGAGCCGGTAGTGCTCGATCTGCGCGGTGGCGAAGTTCGCCAGCACCGCATGCGAGACCACGACGCCCTTGGGCACACCGGTGGAGCCCGAGGTGTAGATGACGTAAGCCGGGTTCTCCGGGCGCAGCGGACGGGTCCGGTCGGCGTCGCCGATCGGAGCTCCGTCGAACGCGTCCAGGTCGAGATCCTCGAGCACCAGCCAGCGCACCGAATCCGGCAGTCCTTCGCGTGACGCGGCAACCGTAATACCCACCGGCGAACCGGAATCGGTCACCATATGCGCGATGCGATCGGCCGGGTAGGTCGGGTCGACCGGTACGAACGCCGCACCCGTCTTCGATACCGACAGCGCGACGAAGACCGAATCCGCGGACCGCGGCACACCGACCGCGACCAGGTCCTCGGTACCGACACCCTCGGCGATCAGCAAGCGGGCCAAGCGGTTCGAGCGCTCGTCCAACTCGCCGTAGGTCAGCGTGGCGCCGCGGTACACCACCGCGGGCGCCTGCGGATTCCGCGACGCGACGCTGGTCAGCAGTTCCGGCAGGGTCCGCGGCGACACCGCGGGCGCACCGGCGCGGGCCACCAGATCGGCCCGCTCGACGGCGTCGAGCACATCGATCGCACCGACGGTCACGCCCGGATCGGCGGCCACGGCTTCGAGCACCCGCCGCCAGCGCAGCACGATCTCCGCCGCGGTCGACTTGTCGAACAGATCGGTGGCATAGGTGAGCGCCACCGCCATTCCGGCCGAGCCGGATTCGGCGCCGGTCAGCTCCGACAGGGTGAATTGCAGGTCGAAACGGGCGACCGTCTCGTCCAGATCCAGCGCCGACACCGTCAGACCCGGCAATTCCAGGGCGGTGCGGTCCAGGTTCTGGAAGGCGAGCGCCACCTGGAACAGCGGGTTACGCGACTGCGAGCGCTCCGGCGCGAGCAGTTCGACCAGCCGCTCGAAGGGCACGTCGGCGTTGCCGTAGGCATCCAGGTCGGTCTTGCGCACCCGCTCCAGCAGATCGGCGAACGGCTCGGACTGCCGAATCCCGGTGCGCAGCACCAAGGTATTGACGAACATGCCGACCAGATCATCGAGGGCCTGCTCACCACGGCCCGCGATCGGCGAGCCGACCGCGATGTCGTCGGTGCCGGAGAGTTTGGCCAGCAATACCGCCAGCGCACCGTGCATGACCATGAACAGCGAGGCGCCGTGTTTGCGTGCGACACCTTCCAGCGCCTCGACCAGTTCGGCGGGCAGCTGCGACTGCACTGTCGCGCCGCGCAGCGAGGCGACGGCGGGACGCGGCCGGTCGGCGGGCAGCGTCAGCTCGTCGGGGATGCCGTCGAGCTCACGCTGCCAGTAGACGACCTGGCGGGCGAGCAACGACTCCGGGTCGTGCTCGGCGCCGAGGACATCACGCTGCCAGATCGCGAAATCGGCGTACTGCACCGCGAGCGGCGTCCAACCGGGCGCGCTGCCCTGGCTGCGCGCGGTGTAAGCGGTCATCACATCGCGTGCGAGCGGGCCCATGGAGAAACCGTCACCCGCGATGTGGTGCACCACCACGACCAGCACATATTCCTCAGCGCCGAGGGAGTACAGCCGGGCGCGTAGCGGAACCTGTTCGGCCACATCGAATCCGGTGGCGGCGAACTCGGTCACCACGGCCGTCAGCGCTGCCGGGTCCACCGGAACCGGCCGCAGATCCAGCGCGATGTCCTCGGCCGGAACGATCACCTGAACTGGCGTGCCGCCGTGCTCGGGGTAGCGGGTGCGCAACGATTCGTGCCTGCGCACCACGTCGGCGACCGCGAGTCGCAGCGCCTCGATATCGAGCGCGCCCGACATACGGATGGCCAGCGGCAGGTTGTAGGCCGCCGAGGAGGTGTCGTACTTGTTCAGGAACCACATGCGCTGCTGCGCGTAGGACAGCGGCACCAGTTCGTCCGTCGACTTCGGCCGCGCCACCAGGCGGGCCCGCGCCGCGCCGTCGGTATGCGACTCCACCCGCGCGGCGAGCGCCTCCACCGTCGATGCCTCGAACAACGCACGCACCGGAACGCTCGTCCCGAGCGCCGCGCCGATCCGCGACACCACCCGGGTGGCGATCAGCGAGTTGCCGCCGAGATCGAAGAAGTCGTCGTCGACGCCGACCCGCGGCAGATCGAGCACCTCGGCGAAGACCCCGGCCACCGTCTCCTGCACCGGCGTGACCGGCGCACGGAAGGTCCTGGCCTGCACCGCGGGCGCGGGCAGCGCACGGCGGTCCAGCTTTCCGTTGACGGTCAACGGAATCCACTCGAGACGCACCAGCGCCGCGGGCACCATATAGGACGGCAGCAGCTCGCCCGCGCCCGCGCGCACCGCGTCGAGATCCGGAATCACATCCGGCTCCGCGACCACGTAGGCCACGATGCGCTGATCGCCCGGCTGGTCCTCGCGCACAATGACCGCCGCCTGGGCGATGCCGGGCTGGGCCAGCACCGCGGACTCGATCTCACCGAGTTCGATGCGGAAGCCGCGCACCTTCACCTGATCGTCGGCACGGCCCAGGTATTCCAGCTCGCCGAAGCGGTTCCAGCGCGCCAGGTCGCCGGAGCGGTACAGGCGCGAACCCGCCGCATCCACCCCACCCAGCGGGTTGGCCACGAACCGGGTCGCGGTGAGATCCGGCCGCCCGAGGTAGCCACGGGCCAATTGCGGTCCCGCCACATACATTTCGCCCGCGACGCCCACCGGAACCGGGCGCAACCTGCTGTCGAGTACGAAGACCCGCAGCCCCGAGATGGCGCGGCCGACGATGCTGCCCGAGGCGGCATCGATGGTGGCGGCGTCCAGCGCACGGTAGGAGACGTGCACCGTGGTCTCGGTGATGCCGTACATATTCACCAGCAAGGGTGCGGAACCGACCGACTTGCCGGTGACACCGTCGCCGTGCCTGGCGATCCAGTCCGAGAGCCTGCGCAGTTCCAGCGCCTCACCGCCGAACACCACATAGCGCAGTGCCAGCGGGGCCGCGTCGGGTGCGGCGTTGCGATCCGCTTCGGCCAGTTGGTAGAACGCGGACGGCGTCTGGTTGAGGACCGTGACCCGCTGATCCCGCAGCAACTCCAGGAACTGTTCCGGCGAGCGCGAGGTGTAGTAGTCGACGACCACCACGGTGCCGCCGAAGAGCAACGGACCCCACAGTTCCCACACCGAGAAGTCGAACGCGTAGGAGTGGAACAGCGTCCACACATCCTCGGGTCCGAAGCCGAAGTCGCGATCGGTATTCGCGAACAGCCGCACCACATTCCGGTGCGCGACCGCGACGCCCTTGGGGCGGCCGGTGGAGCCGGAGGTGTAGATGACGTAGGCGACGTGATCCGGGCTCAGCGGCGCCCTGCGGTCGGCATCGGTGATCGGGGCGTCGTCGGCGTCCTCGACATTGCCGGTCTCGACGGCGAATCCGTCCAGCACCACGGTCGGCAGGTCGGCCGGAATCGCCACCTCGACCGTCGAATCGAGAATCACGCTGGTGGGCCGGGAATCCGACAGCACGTAGGCGATGCGATCGGCCGGGTAGGTCGGATCGACCGGCACATAGCCCGCGCCGGTCTTGACCACCGCGAGCAACGCGACGACCAGGTCCAGCGAGCGCGGCAGGATCACCGCGACGAGCGATTCGGGTCCGGCGCCGTCGGCGATCAGCCTGCGCGCCAGCACATTCGCGCGCCGGTCCAGCTCGGCGTAGGTCAGCGAGTCCGAGCCGAATGTGGCGGCGGTGCGCTGCGCATGCGCGGCGACGGCCTGGTCGAACAGCGAGACCACGGTGAGATTCGCGTCGGCGAACCGGCCGGTGGCAGTGTCGGCGCCCGAGGAGACCCAGCGCTGCGAAACATCCAGGCGCTCCGCCTCACCCAGCAGATCGATATCACCGACGACGATCGCGGGGTCCTCGGCGACGCTGCGCAGGATGCGCACCAGGCGGTCGGCGAACAATGCCACCGTCTCCGGATCGAACAGCTCGGTGGCGTAATTCCAGGACAGCGCCAGCGCGCCGTCACGGGCCTCGCCCACGGTCAGCTGCACATCGAACTTCGCTGTGCCCGTGTCGAATTCGACGACATCGAGGTTCAGGCCGGGCAGCGCGACGGTGCCCATATCGGCGGCGGAGGCCGCCTCGAAGGTGAGCGCCACCTGGAACAGCGGGTGGTGCGCCTGTGAGCGCGCGGGGCTCAGCACATCGACGAGCCGCTCGAACGGTACGTCGGCGTGTGCGAAGGCGGCGAGGTCGGTGCGTCGCACCTGCTCCAGCAGATCGCTGAACTTGGCGCCCGGGTCGACCTCGTTGCGCAACACCAGGGTGTTGACGAACATGCCGACCAGATCGTCGAGCGCGCGCTCGCCGCGGCCCGCGATCGGGGTGCCGATCGCGATATCGGTGCTGTTGGACAGCCGGGCCGCCCAGGTCGCGAGCGCGGCATGCACCACCATGAACAGCGTGACGCCGTGCGCGCGGGCGATATCGGTGAGCGCGCGATGCAGTTCGGCATCGACCGAGAAATTGTGCAGGCCACCGGAATTCGAGGCGATCTCGGGCCGGGGACGATCGGCGGGCAGCTCGATCTGGTCCGGCAGATCACGCAGTTGCTCGGCCCAGTACGACAGCTGAGCGGCGGCAACCGATTCCGGATCGTCCTCGGAGCCGAGCACCTCGCTCTGCCACAGCGTGTAGTCGGCGTACTGCACCTCGAGCGGGGCCCAGGTGGGGATCTCGCCCCTGGCGCGCTCGGAGTAGGCGACCACCACGTCACGCAGCAGCGGGCGCAGCGAGAAGCCGTCACCGCTGATGTGGTGCATGACGAGCACCACGACATGGCTGTTTCCGCCCAGCGTCAGCAGCCCCGCCCGGAACGGGATCTCGGTGGTCACGTCGAAATGCACGCTCGCGAGTTCGACGATGCGCGAGGACAGTTCGGTCGAGGACACCGGCTCGGCGGCGAGCTCGAAGCGCACCTCGTCGGCGTGCAGGATGCGCTGGTAGCCGACGCCTTCCACCTCGGGGTAGACGGTGCGCAGCGCCTCGTGACGGGCCAGCACGTCGCCGATGGCGGCGTTCAACGCGGCCACGTCGAGATCGCCGGTCAATCGGATGGCGACCGGAATGTTGTTGACCGCGGTGCGGTTGTCGAAGCGGTTCAGGAACCACATGCGCTGCTGCGCCAGCGATAGCGGCACGAGCTGTGCCATCTCGCCGGTTCGCAAGCTCACCGCCGCCGGCCGCGGCTGGGCGGTCAGCGGAGCCCGGCCACCCTGTCCGGCAGCCGATTCCACGCGCGCGGCGACCGCCTCGACAGTGGAGGCCTCGAACAGCAGCCGCACCGGCACCTGGGTGTCGAGCGCCGTACCGAGACGCGCGGCCACCTGGGTGGCGACCAGCGAGTTGCCGCCGAGCTCGAAGAAGTCGTCGTCGAGGCCGATCCGGTCGACGCCGAGCACCTCGCCGAAGGTGCTCGCGACAATCTGCTGCACCGGGGTGGCGGGCGCCCGGAATTCCCGGGCCGCGAAGATGGGTTCGGGCAGCGCTTTGCGGTCCAGCTTGCCGGAGGCGTTGACCGGGAACTCGTCGAGCACCAGGTAGGCCGTCGGCACCATGTAGGCGGGCAGCTGCCTGCTCAATACGGACTTGACCGACTCGATGTCGATGGCCCGATCCGGGTTCGCCACCAGATAGGCCACCAGCTGATCGCCGGTGCGCTCGTCGTTGCGGACGAGAACCACCGCCTGCGACACCGAATCCTGTGCGGTGAGCGCGGTTTCGATCTCGCCGAGCTCGATGCGCAGACCGCGCAGCTTCACCTGGAAGTCGGTGCGGCCCAGGTATTCCAGCTCGCCCCCGGAGTTCCAGACGACCAAGTCGCCGGTGCGGTAGGCGCGTTCGCCGTTGACAGCGAACGGGTTGGCCACGAAGCGGTCCGAGGTCAGATCCGGGCGGCCGACATAGCCGTGCGCTAGCTGCGCGCCGGCCAGGTACAGCTCGCCGGGGACGCCGACCGGCACCGGGTGCAGGCGCGAATCCAGCACCAGCATCTGAGTGTTGAACACCGGGGCGCCCATCGGAACCGAGCTGAGATCGGCATCGATGACCTCGTGGTAGGTCACCTCGACCGCGGCCTCGGTGGGACCGTAGAGGTTGTGCACGCGCGCGCCGGTGAGTTCGCGGATGCGCTGGGCGGCGGCGCCGGGCAGCGCCTCACCGGAGCAGAAGATGTGGCGCAGGGTGCGGCACTGTGCCGCGGCGTCCTCGGTCACGAAGACCGAAAGCATGGACGGCACGAAGTGCGCGGTGGTGATCTGCTCGCGCTGGATCAGCTCGGCCAGATAGGCCGGATCCCGGTGGCCGTCCGGCTTGGCGATGACCAGCCTGGCGCCGATCTGCAAGGGCCAGAAGAACTCCGGCACCGAGACGTCGAAGGTGGCGGGCGTCTTCTGTAGGCCCACATCCTCGGCGGACAGCCCGTACTGGGCATGCATCCAGACCATGCGGTTGACGATCGCGGCGTGCGAAACCGCGACGCCCTTGGGCCGACCGGTCGAGCCGGAGGTGAAGATGACGTAGGCGGTGTTCTGCGGGCGCAGCGGCCGATGCCGATCCGCGTCGGTCAGCGGCTCGTCGGAGAACCCGGACAGGTCGAGCCGATCGATGCGCACCTGGCGCGAGAGTGTGCTCGCGAGATCGGCGCCGGAGGTAAGCACGCAGACCGGTCCCGCGGTGCGCAGAATGTGGTCGATGCGCTCGGCCGGATGATCCGGATCCAGCGGTACGTACGCGCCGCCCGCGGCATTGATCGCGTAGATGCCGACGAGCAGGTCGAGCGAACGCCGCATACCCAGGCCGACATACGATTCCGGGCCGACGCCCGCCTGCTTGAGCCAGCGCGCCAGCCGGTGCACCCGGCTCGCGAACTCGGCGTAGGACAGACTTGTCCCCTCGAAGGTGAGCGCGGTCGCGTCCGGGGTGCGGGCGGCCTGCGCCTCGAACATCGAGACCAGTGTCGCGGCGGCATCGCCGACTGGCGAGGTCAGCGCGGCGTCGACCGGGAATTCGGTGTCGTTCCACCGCTCCAGGACCAGGGTGCGTTCGGCCTCGTCCAGCAGTTCGAGGTCGCCGACGGTACCGGTCGGCTCGGCGGCCACACCGCGCAGCACCCGGAGGAAGCGCTCGGCGAAGGAATCCGCGAATGCCCCATCGAAAAGGTCGGTGGCGTAGACGAGTTCGGCATCCATGGCGGCGGCGCCGAGTTCGCGGGTCTGGTTGCCCGGCACCTCACCGAGGGTGAGTTGCAGGTCGAACTTGGCCGTCGGCTGGTCGATCTCCAGCTCCGAGACCCGCAGGCCCGGCAGCTCCAGGCTGGTGCGGCCCAGGTTCTGGAACGACAGCATCACCTGGAACAGCGGGTGGCGCGCCTGCGAACGGGCCGGGTTCAGCACCTCGACCAGACGCTCGAACGGCACGTCGGTGTGCGCGAAGGCTTGCAGGTCGCGCTCGCGGACCTGCGCGAGCAGGTCGGTGAAGGGCGCCGCGGCATCGACGTGCGCGCGCAGCACCAGGGTGTTGACGAACATGCCGACCAGGTCGTCGAGACCCTGTTCGCCACGACCGGCGGCGGGGATGCCGATGGCGATGTCGTCGGTGCCGGACAGCCGTGCCAGCAGCGCGGCGAAGGCGCCGTGCACCACCATGAACAGCGTGGTGCCGTTCGCGTGCGCCACCCGGTTCAGTTCGTCGACGAGTTCGCCCGGCACCCGGAATCGGTGCGTTCCGGCCTGATACGAGGCGACCGCGGGGCGCTGGCGCTGCGACAGGCGCAGTTCCTCCGGCAGCCCGGCCAGCTCCTCGCGCCAGTAATCCAGCTGCGCGGAGATCAGCGAGATCGGATCGTCCTCGTTGCCGAGGGTTTCGCGCTGCCACAGGGCGTAGTCGATGTACTGCACCGCGGGCGGGGTCCAGCTCGGCGCGGAATCCGAGCGCCGCGCGATATAGGCCGACATCAGGTCGCGAACCAGCGGCCGCATCGAGAAGCCGTCGGCCGCGATGTGATGCACGACCATGGCGAGCACGTAATCCTGGGTGGTGTCGCGCCAGCGCTTACCCCCGTCGGCGCTGGTGTCCACCTGGTAGACCCGTAGCCGCACCGGCGGCTCTTCGGTCACGTCGAAGCCGCGGATGACGAATTCGTACAGTGCGCCCGGGATCTCGTCCTCGGTGACCGGCACCAGGTCGAACTCCGGGATGGCCCGCGACATCGGCAGCACCTGCTGATAGGCGATGCCCTCGTGCGACGGATAGACCGTGCGCAGCGATTCGTGCCGGGCGATCACATCGCTCACGGCCCCACGTAGCGCGTCCAGATCCAGGTGTCCGTGCAGCCGGACCGCCACCGGGATATTGCTGGCGGCCGAATCGGTGTCGAAGCGGTTGAGGAACCACATGCGCTGCTGCGCCAGCGACAGCGGCGGGTGTTCGGGCCGGGGGCGCGGGGTCAGCGCCGGGCGGCCACCGATGCCCGCATGGGCCTCCATGCGGGCCGCCAGCGCGGCGACGGTCGGCGCCTCGAAGAGCAGTCGGACCGGCACGCGGGTGTCGAGCACGGCGCTCAGCCGCGCGACTACCTGGGTGGCGATCAGCGAGTTGCCGCCGAGGTCGAAGAAGTCGTCGTCCAGACCCACCGGACGCTCGCCCGCGTCGGTCGCCAGGCCGAGCACCTCGGAGAAGGTGTCGGCGACGATCTCCTCGATGGGGGTCGAGGGCGCGCGGAATTCCCTTGCCTCGAAAACAGGTTCGGGCAGGGCGCGCCGATCCAGCTTGCCGTTCGGGTTCAACGGCATGGCGTCGAGCACGACGATCGCCGCGGGCACCATGTACGAGGGCAGCAGCGCACCCAGGTGGGTCCGCAGCTCCTCGAGGTCGATCGCGGCTTCGGTGGCCGGGACCACATAGCCGACGAGCTGATCGCCGGTGCGCGCGTCCGAACGCACCAGCGCCACCGCCTGCGCCACCGAATCATGCGCCGTCAGAGCGGTTTCGATCTCACCCAGCTCGATACGCAGACCGCGCAACTTCACCTGGAAGTCGGTACGACCCAAGTACACGATCGCACCATCGGCGCCCCGCGTCACGAGGTCACCGGTGCGATACATACGAGCACCGGAAGCGCCGAACGGATTGGCCACGAACCGATCCGACGTCAGATCCACCCGGCCGTAGTAGCCGCGAGCCAACTGATCACCCGCGAGATACAACTCACCCGCGACACCCACCGGCACCGGATGCAGACGCGAATCCAGTACGTACGCCTGGGCATTCCACACCGGAAGACCGATCGGCACCGCACCGTCCACCTCGGCGGCGACGGGTCCGTGCGTGGCGTGCACCGTGAACTCGGTAGGTCCGTACAGGTTGAACAGCTCCGCGGAGCTGACCCGGCGGATCGCCTTCACGGCCTCACCGGTGAAGGCCTCACCGGCGATCAACAATGTCCGCAACGAGGACAGGGCTTCGCGACCGATGCCGGTCGCGTCGGCGCTGCTGGCGAAGACCGTCAGCATCGACGGCACGAACGAGGTCATCGTCACCCGCTCGGACGCGATCACCTCCGCCAAATACTGCGGATCCCGATGACCATC
>NZ_JBFAHV010000050.1:0-11677 GCF_040654375.1 Nocardia sp. NPDC050710
ACCCCACGCTGCCCACCGGTCGCCAATCAGCGACCGGAAACCCAATCCGAAACCGAACACGCCCGGCCGACGGCCGAGCGAAAGATCGAGGCTAGGTCGGCATCGTCGGCGAAATCAACTGCCGCTCCGTCGTACTCGTCGGCAAATCAGCTCATGAGGAATTCGTCCAGCACAGGGCCACTCGATTGGCTTCCCGACCGCCTGGCGGCTGCCGCGTTGCGGCTGAGTCGAGTCGACCAAGCCGTGGAAGCCATCGGTGCTCTTGCCGCAGGCTGATCGGATAGCCAACCCATCGGGCTCACCCAGACCGAGTCGGGTGGTCAATGGGAGACCGGCGTCGTGAGCGTCCGCCCTGTCCCCGCCTGCTGCGCCATGCCCAGACGGCACTTCCGCACGTTCTGGCGGCGGTACTGCTCGCGCGCTGGTGATCACCTCGGGCATCGTGCGTGATGGCCGTGGTCCTCGGTCGGGTGCTCGCCGGTGAGTGGTTGAGGCTCAGGCCCTGAGCTGTCATACATTGGCTGGATCATTGCCGTAAGCACGAAGAGTGAGCTCCAGCGCCCCACAGAAACCCCACAGTTTTGACCGGAATAAACGCGAATTCATGAGAACTGCCGAGCACGGCGGCTTCCCGAAAGGTGTTGATGCTAGGTAGTATTGGGCAATCTTGAGCATGCTCCAGAACACTGGAACGCTCGCAAGGTGGTCGCAGGTTCAATCCTGTCAGCCCGACAACGAAAACCCCTTCCGACCAGGTCGGAAGGGGTTTTCTCATTCCACGCCAGGCCGCCGGATTCGAACCGAGCCAGTCAAAATCTCATACTTTCGGACTCGCCACCCTCATTTTGTCGGGCTCTCACCGCGGGCCCACGCCTCGAGCACGTCCCGGTTGTCGGGCAGGGTCTCGGGCACATCGATGTAGTGCGCCTTGGCCACGGCCTGGGTGTTGCCGAGCTGCCGAGCGGCCCGCTCGGGGTCGCCGTAGGCGTGATCGACTGCGGTCGCCGCGCCCTTGCGGAAGGTGCGCGGGGTCACCCAGGCGAAGTTCTCTCCGCGCGCCGCGCGCCAGGTGCGGCCGAAGTTGTTCGGGTTGCGCACCGAGCCGTTACGCGCGGGGAACAGCAGTCCCTGCGGGTTCGGCCGTGCCGCGATCTCGAGGTCCTCGAGCGCTTCCCGGACCGATTCGACGGTGTGGTCGGGCAACAGGATTCGCCGCCACCCGTTGTCGGACTTCGGGGCGGGTTTGCGCACCCACCCTCCGGCGCCTTGACCCTTGACCTCGACCAGGGTGCCGGTGACATCGAGGTAGGGCTCGCTGGCGTCGAGATCGATGTCGTCGAGCAGCAGCGCGAACATCTCGTGCGGCCGCATGCCGGTCCCGGTGACGACATCGACCACCCACACCACCGTCCAGTCTCGCGCGGGCCCGCTGACGTAGGCGGGGGTGCCCGGGACCGCCTCACCACGCGCCCACGCGCGTAACTGGGCCCGAAACGCGGGCAGCGCGTGCCGGTCTTCGACCTTGCCTCGGGCCGGTCCGGCGGCGGACGAACGATCCCACTCCGTCGACCGGGTTGGTCTCCACCGCGCCGTGCCGGACCGCGATCTGCATCATGGCTCGCAGGACGATCTTGTGCTGCTTGGCTTTTCTCCGAAGCCCCAGCGCCACAAGATGCTTGAGGTGGCGGTCGAGTTCGCCGGAGGTGGCCTGCCAGACCTGCAGGTTGCCGACCGAGTTCTCGATCTTGATCGTTTTCGGGTTGGCGCGCCGGTCGGTCGAGACATAGATCTCGCGTCGGTAGTCCTCGACGTTGCCCTCGGTATAGGCCTCGTCATTCCCCAGTTCGACGAGCAATTCGGCCGCCAGATCCATCAGCTTGGTCGTCCGGGTGATTCGTCCATAGCCGAGCTGTTCACGATGATCACGCATCGCCTCGGCCAATCGGTTACGCGCCTCGTCCGGGCTCGCGCCCACGCGCTCGAGTTGAGTCCGCCCAGCGGCCCCGTAGTAGTACACGGTGGTCCGCCACCGCCCGTTGCGCTGCTTCTTCGGCTTCGTCGGCACTCCGAAAGTACCCACCGGCTTCGGCAACCTGCCGCCCATCACACCCTTCCCAACACATGGGTTGCCAGCAATTCGCGCAACCGTGCACAGCGCCACCAGACGGACCCGAGCCGTGCCATCGCATGCGCGCCGCCGCGAATCAACCTGCCTACGCAGCTTGGACAGAACCTCTTTGCATCACAAGAGCCAGAAGTTAGCTATAAATTAGCTATAGTGAATCGGCCAGTACTCCGCGACCGCGTTGGCGGCCGTTCAAATCGGCGGTGACCTCGGCAGAGCAATTCATCTCGGCCCGGACTCTCCATGCCGACAGCCATTTTCGGGCAGTGGACGCGCGCCGAACCGGACTTCGAACCCCGCGCCCCGACGGGCAGTGGCGCAAGGGCATGTCCGCAATGGCTTCCGTTGTGGTTGTTCTACAGCTCGATTACGGAAATCCGGCGCATGGGTCCTCGAGGATCGCGCCGACGACTATGCGCCTGCCCCGCCTCGATACCGATAGCGGCCAGACGTCGGAGGAAGGCCGGTTTGCCGGTATGCCGTCCTCGTAGCGCACTCGCCTGCCGCATGAAGGTTTCCGTGCGGCCCTCCCGTTCGGCGAGATCGCGCAAATCGACGAGCAATTCGATCGCGGCCCCGTACTGGCTTGCCTTCTTCGTCGCGACCATCACCTCGATTCGTTGCCAGGCGTCGTCCTGGTCACGGGCTAGTGCGTCCAACCGCCGTGCGCGTTCACGTGCCCGCCTGGCCTCCAGTCGCGCCTGCTGTTCGGCTTCGACAGCGGCCTCACGGCGTTCCCGATCCCTCCGGTGCCGGGCCGCACCGTCGAGCAGGTCGGCGACAGTACGCCGTGGTGCCTGCTCGGGGGCGGCGGTCGCGGAATCGCGGAATCGGCGCAGCAGTTCCATACGCACACCGGCCGCGTCGTCACCAGCGACGCGTAGCAACAGCCGATCCTTTTCTGCCACATCGAGTTCGGCGATCCACACAGCGAGCGCACGCGAATCATCGGCGCGGACTGCGAGATCGGGACTCGCCGACGCCGCGACATGCAGCAGATCACGGTCCAACCGCAGAAAATCGGCCATCGCCCGCTGAGCGGCGGTCAGCGTACGCAATCCCGGCGGCACCGGCGGCTCGAGTCGGTCATCGTGGTCGCGGTCGAAAGCCCACTCGTCACGCTCCCACGCTCCATACCCGGCCAACCATGCCAAATACAACGGCCGCAGATCTCCGGCTGCGAGATCGGCACGCACTCCCACGACGGCCGACAACGAAGTCTCCGCAGCCTCTACCCAATCGCCGGACTCGTCCTCACTGGAGAAGCCCAGAATGATTCTCTCGCCAGAGGTTTCGGCGGTGACACAGTCGCCGAGGCAGTACGGTTCCGCCACCGCGAGATCGAGGACTGCGCGCGGCAACCGGAACATCAGCTGGTGCGTCCCCCAATTCGCCAGGTACAGGTGCGCGTCGTAGTAACGCTCGACCATCCGATGAACGTCACCCCGGAAACTGCCCCAGTGGTATTCGTTGACGAAACTCGTCGCCGTGAGGTGCGCCCGAGTCGACATGGCCCGCACCTCCGCCAACTCACGGTCATCCAGCGGACGATCGATCGCGACGAACTCGTAGTACTGGTACTCACTCACGACAGCACCTCGAACCGCTGCGCGGTGAAAGCGGAGTCGTCACCGAGATGAAAGGTGCCCCCGCAACGTAGCAGATCCGGACATGACCACCCAGCCGCGACCACTGACCGGCTCCCCCTCATCGACACCCTTCCAACTGAACTCCACACCCTCGCGGCCATCACGGAGCACAGCATGGCAGTCCATCGACCCACGCACAGCGACAAACCCGAACTGAATCGCCCCGAGTTTCATGCCCACTCTCTTTCTTCAGATCGAGGACGGGACGCGCACGCTCGAGCAGGCCCGAGCACTCGCCGAGCAAGCCGTCGGCGACCAGCGCCTCGAGATCACCACCGCGCTCGCCGAATCCGCGCCGATCCCCGCGCTGAAAGACAGCTCCAAAGACGCTCGCCTGCTCGTCGTCGGCACCCGCGGTCACGGCGCACTGCGACGCGGACTGCTCGGCTCGGTCAGCACCTCCCTCGCCCGCCACGCGCACTGCCCGGTCGCGGTCATCCCCGACGAAGACCCCGTCCCCACCGACGGCGCGGTCGTCGTCGGTGTCGACGGCTCCGCCTGCAGCGCCCACGCCGTCGGGGTGGCCTACGAGCAAGCCGCCGTCCGCAACGTCGCACTGGTCGCCGTGCACACCTGGTCGGAGGTCTACCGCTACATCCCGCGCGAGGAAATGCTGCAAGAAGACTCCGCGCTGGCCGAAAGCCTCGCCGGCTACAGCGACCGCTACCCCGACGTCGAGATCCGCCGCGTCGTAGTCGAGGACCGTCCCGCCCAACGACTCCTACACGAAGCCCAAGGCGCGCAACTGCTCGTCGTCGGCAGCCACGGACGCGGCGGATTCGCCGGAATGACACTCGGCTCGGTCAGCCAAGCCGTCCTACACGCCGCACCATGCGCGGTCATCATCGCCCGCTGCCAAACTGATCACACGGCCCGGGGAAACAGGGCCCTCACCATCGGTGCGGTGTCTATGTCTCGGGCTTGGGAATGGCTGCACCACGGATTCCTCGACCTCGCCGCCGCCCTCATCTGCTGGCGATGCCTCGGCAACCGAACCCGATAGGTGCTCCTAGCCGATTTCGACGACTCGCGCCCAGTCAGGTGGTCTGTCCGGAACGTAATCGGAATCGCGTTCGCTGTACGAGGGGGCCCGGCGGAACAGGCCGACGACGGTGCGGCACCACGGCTTGGTCTCCGGCCAAGGTGTCTGACCGTCGGTGAGGACCACGACGGCGTCCGGGCGGGGTTGGGCGCGAAGGGCTTTGGCGAAGCCTGTGCGCAGGTCGGTGCCGCCGCCGCCCACCAGCGGGATGCCCTCGGCCGCGCACAGCGGGTACGCGATCCGAGCGGCCGCGTCGCAGGCCAACACGGTGACCAGGTCACGGCCGCCGACCGTGCGGCAGATGGCGGTCACTTCGAGCAGGGCGCTGCCGAGTTCGGCGTCGCTGACCGAACCGGAGGTATCGATGATCACGCTGACGCGGGGTGGTGTGCGCCGCAGACTCGGAAGGACGACACCGGGCACACCGGCCGAGCGTCGCGCGGGCCGACCATAGGTGTAGTCCTCGCCGACGCCGGGTGCCGAGACGGCCGCGCGCAGCGCCGCGCCGAGCAGGTCGCGCCACGGCTGCGGTGGATGGAATGCTTCCTGCGCCCAGCGCCGCCATCCTTCGGGCACGTTGCCCGGGCGGCCGATGATGCCCTGCGCCACCTGGAAACGCACGCCGTCGCGCTCCTGTTCGCTGAGTCCGTCCGCGCCGAGCGGCCCCAGCTCCCACTCGCGTTCCAGACCGTCGGCGCCGCTACCGCAATCGAGCCACGCCATCTCCGGTGTATACGTTCCGAACCGGAACTCCCGCAGGTACTCCTCCATGAGTTTGCCCGCGGGCAAATCGATATCGGCGGGCCGGATCGCGCCCTCCGGGCGGACCAGTCCGTCGCCGAAGATGTCGTCGTTGATCTCGAAGTCCGCGGCGATATTCATGCGCAGCCGTTCCCCGGGCCCGCTCAGTTCGTGCGCACGGGCGAAGCGCTCACCGCGGCCGTGGTGGTCGCGCAGCAGGTGCGAGACCTCGTGCACCAGAACCCCGGCCAATTCCTCGACGGGCATGCTGTCCACGAACGCGGGCGAAACATAGCAGCGCCAGCACCGGTCCACGCTCATCGTGGGGACGCGGCCCGATTCGACGATGTGCAGTGCGAACAGGGCGGTCGCCAGGTATGGCCGGACTCGCACGGCGTACAGCCGGGCGGCGAAGAGCTTCTCCAGATCCAGCTCCCGATCCGCTGATGGCATCGTCACCGGCCCGCTCGCACGAGTTCGGCGGCGCGATCCGCGCGTTGCGACACCGACACCACGCCCGCTAGCTGCTCGATCGACGCCGGTACCTCCCAATTTCCCTGGCGCAGTGTGGCGAGAGTGGTCGCGGGGACGACAATCAGATCCGGCGGCCCAGTCTCGATCGCCCTGACCAGCAGCGCCCACGCCGCATCCCAGCGGGATCTCTCCGGGCGCTTACGCACCGCCGCGACCACTCCGTCGAGCGCGGCCTGGCGCAGATCCCCGCGCTCGGGGAGCTCGGCGCCCGCAGGATCGGCCAGCAGCGTCTCGGGGTCTGGGAGGTCCATCCGGTCCAGGCTGGTCAGTAGCTCGAAACCCGGGCCATCCCCGACCGCGCCCCGGATCAACAGCGACAGCACATCCCTGGAAGATCCTGCGGCGGTGGCGAATGCGATCAGCCGCAGCGCCATCTCCCAACTGCGAGGCGAAGCCCACGCACCGCCCCGGCGCGCCTCACTGCTCGGCATCTGATGCACGAGCTTCGGGCGCGCCGCGAGCAGCACGCACACCGCGCGACGCGCGAACACCACTGCCTCCGTGAGCTTTTCCGGATCGAGCCGCGGCAGTGTCGCGCGCGGCCAGGTGCCGCCGAGACCCCGCACGACCACATCGTGATCGTGCACCCACTGCAGGTGCACGAACCGATTGGCCAGCGGCGGGCTCAGCTCCCAGCCGTCGGCCGCCGACGAGCGCGGATTGGCTGCCGCCACGATCCGGACGCCGGGCGGCAGCTTCAGTGCACCGATCCGCCGCTCCAGCACGAGCCGCAGCAGGGCGGCCTGCACGGCGGGCGGCGCGGTGGAGAGCTCGTCGAGGAACAGCAGTCCCCGGCCCGCCCGGACCAATCGCACCGCCCAGTCCGGGGGCGCCATCGGAACACCGTGCTCCGCGGGGTCGTCGCCGACGATCGGCAGACCCGAAAAGTCCGACGGCTCATGCACGCTCGCGATCACTGTGGTCAGTGGAAGCTCCAAGGTTTCGGCGAGCTGCGTCAGGGCCGCGGTCTTACCGATTCCCGGCTCACCCCACAGCAGCACCGGCAGGTCGGCGGCAACCGCAAGAGTGAGGGCCTCCAGTTGGGTGTCGGTTCGCTGTTCGGTGGTGGTCTCGCCGAGCAAGGTCAGCAGATCAGCGGCGATATCGAGTTGGGAGGCGTGATCCGCAGAGGGGTGAGCAGCGGAGCTCGTGACATGAGCAGATATGTGAATCACCTTGTGCTGTAGGAGGGATACGACGTGGGACGTAGTCGGGTCGTGCGGTCGTGGATCGTCAGGTGGTAGTACCGCGCGGCTGTGCGCAGAGTCGCAGGATCGTCGAGCAGCCGCACATTGCCGCAGCGTACGGCGGGAAAGGGTCAGTAGGTTGTCGCGTTGCGCGGGTGCGCGCGGCGATCTCGTGGACGGCGAGCGCCCGGGTAGTTGGGGGCAAGTTCCGGTTCGGACAGGCCGGATCGGTAGCGCCCGTATGTGATCTGCTGTCGCGCGGTGGCTTCCAGTTCGTCCCGGAGAGCTCCGTCGCGCAGGACCGCATCGGGACCGAGCAGGCCTTCGACGACAGCGAGCGCGCCAGTGGTGTCACCGTGTGCGAGGCGTTCGCGAACACCTGTGAGGCACTCCGGTTGGCGGTGTGCCTGATCGATGGCCTGCAGGCACGGCAGCGGGGTGCCGCTCAAAGCGGCCAGGAGTTCCTCGCGCCGAATCTCGGCCGGGTCGTGGTCCAGTGCGGACAGCGCACCGTCGACCAAGCCGATTCGGTGTTGCTCGCCACCGCAGTCCACCAGGTGAGTTCGCTCCCCCTGGCCTGGCTCCCGGACGGACTCGCTCGGCGAATAGCCGGGCACCAGCGCCCCGGCGACCAGCTGATGCAGTCGATCGAGCGAGATGGCGCCGGTGCGAAGCAGTTCCAGGTCGGGTAGTAGCCAGGTCGAGGCGTAGGGCAGCACAGGAAGCTTCGAGACAGCTCCAGCCGGATATGCCGCCGCGATCCGCAAGCCGGCAGGCCCCAGTTCGGCGATCACCCGTTGCCGGTCACCCAACCGCACCAGGAAGGTATTCTCCTGTCGCCCCCCGGCATCGAGCAGGATTCGCGCTTCGGCGGCCCAGCGATCAACGGCGTAGCCGCGATTCCGCGACACGATCTCCAGCAGAGCCGGGTCCAGCGCCGACCGCTCCGCGCCCGGTTCGGCTCCGCACCGCGCCCGCAGCTCATCGGACCGGCGCGCATCCCAGAGGTGACGATGCAGGTCCATCCGGAAACGACGGTCCGGCCGGGGATGCGGAGGCAAACCGGCTACGGCGCCGGATCCATCCCACAGCGCGAGGGCGACCCGCTGCCCGGCATCCGCCCACGCCGGCGTGGTACAGACCACAAGGTGCGCGAAACCGGCTGTGCCACGCGGATAACGAGCGAGCGTGATCGTCAATCCCGGCCGAAGCAAACCATCCGGAGCAACTCTCGGCAGGTGCCAGCGCAACAGGTCCGGGGCCAAATGCCGCAGATCGGACCGGATTTCAGCCGCCAGCTCCCGGCCGTAAATCTTTGCCACAGAACGTAAATCGACATCGACATCGAAACCGGCAGCGGCACAGGCCCCCGCCCAATCGCCGACGCGACGCCGAGCGGTAGCGGTCTCGATCATGGAGGGCGGCACGGCGAACTCACGCACGCGCGGCCAGAAGGAAAGGCGGGAATCGTCCGCATTCGTCTTCGCAGCGAGCATCAGCACTCACCTTGGACGAACGGGGCCCCCAATCTGCGATCAGAAGGAATCATCATCGCGTCGATCATAGAGCGCGCCGCCGAGACCCGCCAAACAGGCCGGGAAACAGGCTCGCAACGGCCGCCGCCGGACCGACGTCACCGCGAGATCGTGCGGGGTGTCGAGCCATCAGATGTTGATGGCCGGCCCGGCCATCCGACACGCCCATCACCTGTCTGAGCATCTCAACAGCCCGCCGCTTGCTGGTCGAGCCAAGAACTTTCCTTCGCGATCTCCCGCAACGCGCCCGTCTCCAGCTCCGCGTCCGCCAGCAGCCAGCCGCTTCAACCCCGCGTTCCGCTCCCGCAGTTCCTTCACGGCGCCGGTGTCCACCCCCATACTGGCGCCGCCAGTTGTACAGTCGTCGCCGAAACCCCTAGCTCAGCAGTGATCTGCTCACTGGTCTGCCCGGCGGCGGCGAGCTCGTCGGCACGGCGCAGCTTCCGCACGATGTCCTCCGTGGAATGCCGCCCACGTCCTGCCATGTCCCCCGTGCCCCTTCCAGCCTGACCGGAGCCATTCAGGCGAACACCCGTCGCGCGAGCGCTTCGATTGCGTCCGCGGCTATCCCTGGCCCGTCGACGCCCTCGTCCGACCACACCAGCGTCCCGTTGTTGCCACCGCCTCGGTCGTGGGGCAGGATGCCGTGTGCCGCATACCAAGCCTTCTTCGCTTCCCAGTCCGAACGATACTTGGGATTGTTCAGCATCCCGAGGTGCTCCCAGTACACGGGAGGAGATGCCGGCGGGTACGCCGTGAAGTCCGGGAGCCGTCGGGTACCGTCCGGCATCACGAGAGGGTGTTCGTAGTGGTAAGTGATACCGAGATGCCGGAGGGTGTTGGCGACGATGACCTCTGATTTGGAGCGCACGAGTTCTCCGGCGGCGGTGCGGTGGACGCGGCCGCCGTCGAGGTAAGCGCCTTGGGGAGTCGTCACAGGGTCCGGGTCGTGGCACAGGCGCGTCAGGCGTCGGGCGGTGTCGGAGCGTTCCAGGTCCATCAGTGACCACAGATCGTTGACCGAGCCTTGGATCAGCACGATGGTGCGTCGCTGTTGCCGGGTCACCGCGGTGTAGAGCAGTTCGGGCGACAGAAGCGCACACGGTTGCGGCACTACCACCACGGTCGTACCGAACTGCGTCCCAGATCGAATGGTGGGAGTACACAACGCCTTTGGGGTCGTCAGCGGTCCCGGAGGTGTAGCACATGGCGACCGCGCTGCGTTCATCTGTTGCGGGCCAGTCGAATTCGGTGGGCTGGTCCGCGATCAGCTGCTCATAGCGGTGGACGCGCACTCCGGCCGGAACGGCGATGTCGGCCGGGTCGCCACTGACGATGGAATGGCGCAGTCCCGCCGGGCGCGGCAGCTGGGCGCGAGCAGGGGCAACAGGGACGCGTCGACGATGATCACCCGGTTCTGGGCGTGTGCGGTGCTGCCGTAGCTCAGCAACCGCCGCACCGAGACGAACCCTGTCGGGTGCCGAAGTGCCACAACGCAATCGTTGAACACAAGCCGTGCATCATGACCCCGTGGACGAATCCGGTACCCCTCGAGTGTCCTACACCGCAGGCCCTGTCCCGGAGCCCAGTGCCGACGTCACGGTGATCGACCGCCGTGGCGTGATCAGCACTGCGGCTGGTACCAGCAGCGCAATGTGGCCGGGATGATGGCCCCAATGCGGCCGACAATCCGTACTGCAGTGCCGGCGACGTACGACCGGCGTACCCACCTGGTCGCCGCGGCGGCTGTTACGGGACGTTGGTCGTCATCCACGCCAACGCCATTTCGACACCGATGCCCCTCCGACGTGGATAACGACTATGCGGCGCAGCCGATTTCACGTCCTGCCGCCGCCGGTACGCCGTGCCTGTTCACACAGTCGAGGCCTTCGCCGACATCGATCACGTGCCAGAGCATGTGCCCGTTCCTCGCGGAGTACCGGAACAGATACATGACCGGATGCAGGGTGCCCTCCGGTTGGCTCATTGCCGAGGCGTAGGTGCCGCTGCACCGTGCGCGCTGGAGATCGGCCAGCGGATACTTGGGCCCCCCGGTCATTCTCAACGAGGTGATCAGGAACTCGCGGGTGACCATGGCGCAGGGTTCGTCCGCTGACGGCGTGTCCGAAGGTCGGGGTGCTGCCGAGGTAACGGCGCTCTTGGTGGCAGGCGCCGTGGTTTCCGCGCTGGGCGCGGTGGTCTCAGCGCTGGGCGCGGTCGTCTCGACGATGGACACCGTGGTCGGGACGGTTTTGGAAACGGTGCTCGATGCCGAGGGCCCGGCATTGGACGCACCCTCACCGCCACACGCACTGAGCGTCACCGCGGCGGTGGCCGCGAGCAAAATACGTCGGGTCATGTCGTCTCCTCGGGTAGGGCCGCCCTCATTGGCGGCCGCTCCCAGATCATCTGGCTGAGTAAGGATTTCGTTTCACAAGCGAACTATGGCAGGTCTCACAACCCGCCCCTGTATCACTACGGCCGACATGACCGATTGGCCGCGAACGTGATTCAGCGTTCTCCCCGGCGGGTGACGCTGCAAACAAATCGCTCGGGCAAAGCCGCCGAACGCGCGGCATACGGCACAGTAGGGCGCTCGGTATCTGCCTGCCGGCACCAGATGTCGATTCCTAGGGAGGTCTCCGATTCGCCACTGAACCCCACGAGCGACTCGACAGCCGGAGCGGTGGCAGGTCATCTGGGTGTGATGAGGTCAGTCTCTGATCGGCCTGCCACCGAGATTCACCGAGACACGGAAGCTTCCGCACATCGGCTACTTAACACTGGTGCCAGGGCCTGATCCCGGCCAGGATCGGGTCCAGGTACCCGGTGAGAAGCTCCCAAATCGGCTGCCCACCAGTGTC
>NZ_JBFAHV010000051.1:0-11214 GCF_040654375.1 Nocardia sp. NPDC050710
CGGTGGTGGTATCCACGGGCGAGGAGATCACCCGCGAGGTACAACTCACCGGCCACCCCAACCGGAACCGGTTGCAGCCGCTGATCCAACACCCATGCCGAGGCACCGCGGATCGGCCTGCCGATCGTGACCAACTCACCCGCTGCCAGCGGGGCGCTCAGCGTCGCGGAGATGGTGGTTTCGGTTGGTCCGTATTCGTTGAGCACGATACGGTCGCCGCCCCAGCGTTGGACCAACTCGCTGCCGTAGTCCTCGCCGCCGACCATCAGATACTTCAGATCCGGTAGTGGCCAGCGGGTGTCGTCGATGGTGGACAGTGCCGATGGTGTGATGAGGAGGTGGCTGATGTGTTCGCGGTCGAGTAGTGCGGCGAGTTCATCCCCGCCGTAGACGTCATTGGGTGCGATGACCATGGCCGCGCCAGCGGGCAGCGGCAACAGCAACTCGAGGACCGACACATCGAAGCTCGGTGAAGCCAGATGTAGCGCGCGGGAGCCGGGTTCGATACCCATGGCAGCCCGGTGCTCTGCGGCGCAGTTGCCCAGTCCGCGGTGGGTGACCGCGACACCCTTGGGCAGCCCGGTCGATCCGGAGGTGTAGATGACATAGGCGATATCGTCGATCCGCAACGGACGAACCCGGTCGCTGTCGGTGACGGGCCGACTGTCGTCGGTGTTGGGCCGGTCGCCGGACGCGTCGAGATCGTCCGATATCAGCCACTCCATACTGTCGGGTAGTTGTGGGCGTACCGCTGTCACGGTCAGGCCGATGGCCGCGTTCGAATCGGTCATCATGTGGGTGATGCGCTCGGCGGGATAGGTCGGGTCGACCGGCAGGAAGGCGGCCCCCGATTTCGCGACGGCCCACACCGCGAGCACCGAGTCCGTCGAACGTGGGATGCTGATCGCGACAACGTCTTCCGGTCCGATGCCACGTCGGATGAGCTGCCGTGCCAACCGGCTGGAGCGTTCATCCAGCTCCCGATAACTCAGCTGTTGTTCGTCGCACACGATCGCGGTGGCGTCGGGATCGAATGCGACTGCTGCCGTCAGTAGGTCGGCCAGCGTGGTCGATGGTGCCGGGGGCGCGCCGGACCGGGTCAGCAGATCGGCTCGCTCGGCAGGATCGAGTACATCGATCGCCCCGACCGGAACGGTTGGATCGACGGCTATCGATTCGAGGATCCGAATCCACCGGTACGCAAGAGAATCGATCGTTGCGGCATCGAACAGGCCGGTGGCGTAGGTGACCGCGACAGTCACATCGCCGCTGTCGGCCGACACCAGGAACCGCAGGTCGAAGTGAGACGCCTCGTCGGACAGATCGACCACCGGCGGCTCGGGATCGGGCGCCGGATTCCGCAACGCCAACATCACCTGAAACAGCGGATGCCGGGACCGAGACCACTGCGGGACGAGTTCGTCCACCATCTGCTCGAACGGAACATCGGCATGTTGGAAGGCGTCCAGATCGGCTTGTTCGACGCGATCGAGCAGGTCGGCGAAGGATTCATCGAGATCGATCTCGGTCCGCAGTACCACGGTATCGGCGAACTCGTCGGCGACATCGTCGAGCGCGGCCACAGCGCGCCCGGTGGCCGGTGTGCTGATCGGAATGTCGGTGGTGCCGCTCAACCGGGCGAGCAGGACCGCCACTGTGCCATGTATCGCCGTGAACAGCGAGGAATTATGTTGCCGCGCATACCGTTCCAATGCCGCAATCAGATCGGCGCGCAACGGGTAGCTCGCAGTGGCACCTACGTTCGACGGTACCGCAGACCGCGGCCGGTCGAATGGCAGACGAAGCTCCCCGGGCAGGTCCGCGAGCGTGGCCCGCCAGAACGCCAGGTTCGCACGGCGGCGCTTGATCCGGGCGCCGTCGCGGGCGCTTTCGGGGTGAACCTGGTCGAGTGCAGTGTCCGGCGCGGCGGCGAACGCGTCGAGGAACTCCATGAATCTGGTGCAATGCGCCGAGAGTTCGGAGTCGGTATAGAGGTTGGGATTGGCCAGGAAGTGCAGGATCGTCCGCGGCGGGTCTCCGGTTTGATACAGGTCGATCAGCAGATCGTCGACCGGCCCCGAGCTGAGGATATGAAACTCCCCGGACACCGATCCGAGCCGGAAGTCCTGGTGGAAGAACATGACATTCACCACCGGGCCCGCGAAGCGCCGCTGTCCGCCGTGGTATCCGGCGGCGGCACGAATGTCGGTCAGGCCGCACCGCTGGTGCCGCAATGCCCCGACCAGATCGGACTGCACCCGCCGCGTCAGTGTCGCCACGGTGTCGCCCGAATCGAGGGTGAGCGGAAGGGGTGCGACATTGACGAACATCCCGCCGGACCGTCGCAGTACCGCGTTCGTGCGCCCCGATACGGGAATGTTGACTATGACGTCGTCTCGGCCGGTCATGCGGGCCAGATAGCAGCCGAATGCGGCGATCACCACCGCGGCCGGGCTCGCGTTCAACGCTTTCGCGGCATGCTCGATCCGCTGCACCATCATCGGCGAAAGTTCGGCCTTCGCGACCGTACTGTCCGCGCGGGCGGGTGCATGCCCGGTGACCAGACTGGACTCGTCGCCGGCGTCGGCGAGCTTGTTCAGCCAATATTCCTGATCGTCGGTGAACCGCTTCGACTCCCGATAGCTGCGGTCGGCCTCGTACAGCGCGGGCACATCGGCCGCCCGGTACGGCTCTGCGGTCCGGCCCTGCACCGCCGCCGCGTACAGCGCCGCGATGCGGTTCAGGTTCATCATTCCGGCATAGCCGTCCATCGCGACGTGGTGGATTCGGCTGTACAGCAGGTAATGCTGGTCCCCGACCTGCACAACCGCCGATCCGAACAAGCGGTCCCGCGTCATGTCGAGCGGCTTGGTGTAGTCCCGACGCATCCACTCCAAGCCCGCCGCGATGGGATCCGGTTCGCCGCGCATATCCATCACCGTCGTCGGCGACTCGAGCGACGGGTCGAACACCTGGTACGGCTCGCCGTCGACCTCTACCAGCCGCAGGTATCCGGACTGGAGCTCGTGGCCTGCTCGAATCGATGCTTCGCGTAGCAGATCGACGTCGAGATCTCCACGCAACTCGATGTACTGTGCCTCGGATATCGGCACATCCGGACTCAATTTCTGTGCCAGCCACAACCCCCGCTGCCCGGCCGACAGCGGCACTCGCGGTATTGCTGACACGCCCGGCTCGGTATCTTCGCTCCATCCCTGCTCGGGATGGAGCTGTGTCGGCGGAACGGTCATTGATTGAACTTTCCTCTATCCCGACCACGGCCAGTCTAAGCTGGATAGTTCGTGTATGTATAGCCCGATTCCGAAGTCGTGCCGTGAAATTATCTTCGAATTCGGAAGGGTGGCGAGCGGTGATCTTGATCCACCCCTCGATAGCATCTATGCATCAGACGGCATAATGTAACGTGGTGCAGCGCATAGGCCTTCGGCCCCGGCTCGAATGACCACAAAATATATAAATCCATGGAATCGCAATGTCGAGATGCGCAATTCGGTATAAATTCTGCCAAGTTGTTAACATGCGATAGTTGCATTGCGATTATGTGCGGTTTGTCCGAAATTGGTGAATCGGTCCGCTATGTATTTGCCACACTCATGTGCCACCGATGCGGCGGCGTTAGGTCAGCTGCCGGGTGCATGCCCCGGATCTCCATCGCGATGTGCGTCGGTGGACCACTACACCCGGCGCAGTATGACGGCGCGATCGGCGGCGAGCGCGTCCAGCAGCTCTTGGCGCGTCGAGGAGCACCGGCCTGGCCCGGTGGCGTCGTAGCTGCCGGTGACCGCGACCACTCGCCCGTCCGCGAGCGCGGCGGTGGCGAGCGCTCGCACCTCGCCGGTGTCGCCGTTGTCCGCCACCTCGCCGAGCGAGGTGGCGGTGACGGGATCCCACATCCGGACGATGCCGTTGTGGCCGCCGGTGACCGCAACGGTTCGCCCGCCCGGAAGTGTCGCGGTTGCGACCGAAAGCACTCCGTCGGGGTGGATCAATGGCGAGCTGAGTGGGATGCCGGTGGCGAGGTCCCATGCTCGTACGGTCTCGTAGTCACCTACGGTGACTATCACCCGCCCGTCCGGCCAGTGAGCGGTGGCCACCACCTCCACGTCGGGCTCGGCTATTCAGTGCGGTGGTGGTGAGGTCCCACACCCGCACGATGCTGTCGTAGCCGCCGGTGACCGCGACGACTCGCCCACCTGGAAGGGTGGCGGTGGCCAAGGGCGAGCGCGACCACCCCGTTGGTGTGGCCGGTCAACGGCCCGCCAATCGGAGTCGCGGTGGCGAGGTCCCACCCCCGCACGGTGCTGTCGTAGCCACGGGTGACCGCGACGAGTCGCTTGTCCGGAAGGATGGCGGTGGCGACAGCCAACACTGGTCCGGTGTGACCGGTCATAGGCGGGCCGACCGCCGCACCGGTGGTCAGGTCCCACACCCGTACCGTGTTGTCGTTGCCACCGGCGACGGCGGACGGCCTGCCCGCGGGGCATGGTCGCGCTGGCCAAACCAGCACCTCATGGGCGGCGTCGGTCACCAGGCGGCAGACCGGATTGCCGGTGGTCAGGTCCCATACCTGCATCGTCTTGTAACCGTTGGTGGTGACCGCGACGGCTCGCGGACGCCTTTCTCCAGTGCCGCAATGCTTTTGTGGACGCCGCGGCGCAGGAGTTGGTTTCGGGCCGACGGCACGTTCGGTGTCGGTGAGGGTGCGCTCGGAGGGATCGCCTCACCGAGTCGCCCTGTCTGGGCGTAGGTGCGGGCGAGGTTGTTGCGGCAGATCAGTGTGATCGGGTCATCGCGGCATTACAGTGTGTCCTGCCACGATGATCGGGACTTCCGGTGGGCCAGTTATGTGGGCCAGGATCGGCAGTGCCAGGATTTGGAGTTCCGCTCGACGAGAAACGGCACAGCATGCGGCAAAGGAATACCCCAAACCCGCGCGCCGAGACCGCAAAGCTGCGCGAACGTCACACTCATGCTCGCCACATGACCGACGAGCACAACAGACTCACCATCATGGTCCCGCGCGATCTGCTCCAAGGCGGTAGTCATCCGAGCCAATACCTCTGATCCCGATTCACCGTCTGCTACTCGTCGCTCGAGTTGCTGGTCGACTATCCAACTCCGCAACACCGCAGCGGTCTGCTGCCGGACACCAGGATCGGCGGCGGCCTCGGCCGCGCCAATCCCGACCTCGGCCAACTCGGGTAACGTCACAATGTCGATCTTGCGGCCTACCAGCAGGGCTGCGGCGGTTTGCTGCGTGCGTAGCGCAGTGCTGCAATAGACGCTGGTGATCGGCTCGTCGCCCAGCGCGCGGGCTGCTGACGCGGCCTGGCGGAACCCGCGGGATGTCAACGGTGACATCGGCACTACTCCGGCTACACCCGCGACAACATTTTCCGATTCGGCGTGACGCAGACACCATATCCGCGCGTAGACATTCATGAAGCCATCCTGCCCAGCCCAGTTGGAGCAGACATCGCCGCGGATCGACCACACCTGTAATGGCGCGAACCGGACGGTCCGGAACTTGAAGCTTGTTGGGCAACTTGTGATCTCGTGTCGCGACCGCACCTTCGTCGACGGCCCTCGCGGGGGGTTGTCCAGCCCGGTCAGCGTCTACCCATGGTTCGTTTCCATTCGGCCCAGGTGGATGACCGAGGTGTTGTCGAACTTCTCTCGACCGCCGCGGGCGGTCAGTCCGGACGGCCGGAGGCAGTCATGCGCCGCTACCGCGACGACCCCACGGTCGCGCTCATCGCCGCGACCGTCGCCGATCGGATGGTGGGCGTTGTCGGTTACGAAGCCCACGACGACCGAATCGTCCCGCTGCACATCGCCACCCACACCGCCCACCGCCGCCGTGGCATCGCAAGACAACTGCTGACCGTCGTCGCAAGCCGACGCCCGGGCCGGGTCTCGGTCGCCGAAACCGACCGCGAAATCGTGGGCTTCTACATAGCCCTTGGTTACACCGCGACATCCTTGGGCCAGACGGATCCAGGCGTCGAGCGGTTCTCGGTCTGCTTGCGGCCGGACAGCGCTCAGTAACATCGCGGAGCCTGGCATCGGCGAGTTCGAGGCCGAACATCCGGTGGTGCCGCGATGCCGCGCTGATCGAACTGGCCGGCGCGGGGCAGGCGACCTTCAGGTGGCTACGGCCCGCGACCTGTGGGTTCGTGCTGAAACCTGGGATCGGTAGGTGGCGCCCGCGGCATCTACTCTTACCCCATGACATCTTCTCAACCTCCCACGAACCAACCGCAGTCCGCTGGCTTGGACAAAAAGACCAGCGCGATCCTGTCGTACGCACTGGGGTGGCTCACCGGAATCATCTTCCTATTCGTGGGAAAGAACGATCCCGATGTGAAATTCCATGCCTCGCAATCGATCGTCTTCTTCGGGGCGGTCTCGGTGGTCAATATCGTTCTGAGCATCGTCGGCTCGCTCCTCGGAGTCCTGGGGATCATCTTCAGCCTTGCCGGACTCGCAGTCGCGGTCTTCGCGGTCGTCGTCTGGATCATGGCCATGGTCCAGGCGAACAACACCGGCGGTGTCCGCGCGGAGCTTCCCATTGTCGGAAAATTCACCGCCCCCTATGCCGACCGGTTGGCCAACTCGGTCAAGTAGCGGCATATTCGAAGTCCCCAGCTGGACTTCGTCACCGACGATGCTGTCGGCACCCCTGCCGGCGGCCAGATGCGACAATCCGAAGATCAACGGCCCGAGGCTATCTCGGGCCGTTGGCGGCCACCCTCGATTCGGCGGGCTGTCCCATCGAGATACCCCAATGCCCGGTGCTGCTCACCGTGAACAGGTAGCGACGAGTGAAGACCGCTGGTTCACCCCGGCACGTCAGCCCAACTCCTCCGGATCCCGATTCCCTACCTACCACACCCAGCCTGGCTCAGCTGATCAATCGAGCCTCCCGCGCATTCGCTCGCGACGGCGACATCGCACTCAAACCACTCGGCCTCCGCTACGCCCAGGTGCCGGTGATCGCGCTGCTGCACGACGGCAAGGAACTCACCCGGAAGAGCTCGCGGAGGCCACCGGTATGGAGCAACCGTCCATGGCACAGTTGCTCGCCCGCATGGACCGCGACGGGCTCGTTCGTCGCACACCCAACCCCCATGACGCGCGCAGCCAGACGATCGCGTTGACCTCGGCAACCGACACGCGATTAACCGATGCGCACGACCGCCTTGCCGCTCTCGACCGCCGGGCCGTCGCGGGTTTCACCGCCGAGGAGATCGACACGTTGAAGCACCTACTGACCCGCGTTGGTGACAACCTCGACCGAAGAAGAGATGCCGCCACAGACCCGGCTCAGTAGCCGGGGGTAGGCCAACGTCCGCTCATGTAGCCGCATACCGCCATCTGTCGGCGGCCCATTTCTGTAGTGGGGTCGCCATGGCGGCCAGATAGCTCCCCGCTAAGTGGCCGCCAGTGGGGAATTCCAACTGGCCGCCGACAGACACGAGCCCCGACGACGACCTGTTGATCCGAATCCGCGCGATCGGTGTTACCGGTGGCGGCCGGTTACCCAACGCTGGAAGTACGTGCAGCTGTGGGCGGCTGGTACCGGCCCTGTCGTGTGTCCATCCATAGCTCCACAGGAATGGACCTGTGGCCGGTCATGAGTGCCGGCCGCGTTCACCGATCGAAGCCGCGGAAAACACCGTCGTCGTCGACGCTGTTGGCGTAGTCCTCGAAGTCCATGTTGGAGAGGAAGAAGTTGACCTCGACCTCGGCCATCGCGATCGGCGCGATCCGGAACACCGGGTCGCCGTCCCCTCGGACGTCCTCGTCGCTGGTATCGACCGCCAGCAGTGGGTGCTCGGGGTCGGTCATCGTGGTGGTGTCGGCGAGGAACACATAGGTCTGGCCATCAACCAGATCACCTAGGTCGGCGGGGGTCAGCCCGTCGAAGGTCACGTCGTCGACGGGTGTCAGCTCTGTCATCGTGTCTTCGTCGTAGGACGCGATGACAGCCGCGAGGGTTTGGGCCCAGGCCGCGTCGTCGGTGAAGTCCGTACGCACCAGAAGCGATTCGCCCTGGGGCAGAGATCGTGCCATACACCCGATTGTGCACTACGGCAGCCGAACACCACGCGCCACCAACATCACGTCAAAATTCACACTCATCGACCTCATCGACACCTGGCTCGCGGAGATGTTCGAACCCGTACGAGTCGAACACACACTCACCCAACTCGAAGCCGCCCAACCCGACGCGATGGCGACACCGAACCTGCTGCAACGCTCGATCACCGAATGCGACCGCGAACTCGCCAAACACCGCGCCGCCCTGGAAGCCGGTGCCGACCCTGCGACCACAGGTTGGCCTACTGACTGTGTCCGGAGGGGGACTTGAACCCCCACGCCCGATAAAGGGCACTAGCACCTCAAGCTAGCGCGTCTGCCATTCCGCCACCCGGACCGGTGGATGTGTTCTCTTGTCTCACAGGCGACTTCGTGGTGCGTCACCCGCGATGTGGAATCTTAGACGGAGTTCGGCCCGGAAAGCCAATCGCGGGTCAGGCGGTGATGTGGACGCGGGCGGCGCCGATGCGGTCGATGCGATCACGGCCCCAGGCGCCGAGCGGTCGCAGGGCGGTGTTGAGGGCCGCGCCGAGTTCGGTGAGTTCGTATTCCACGCGCGGCGGGATCTCGGGGAAGACCTCCCGGGTGACGATGCCATCCTCTTCGAGCTCGCGCAGCTGCTGGATGAGCATCTTCTCGGAGACGCCGGGCAGCCCGCGGCGGAGTTCACCGAAGCGGCGCACGCCGTTCTCCTCCAGCTCCCAGAGGATGAGGGCCTTCCACTTGCCGCCGACCACATCCATCGCCGCGTCGATACCACAAAAATATGGCCCGGATCTCTTTTCACCCATCGCACGACCTCGCTGCCTGTTCACACACCAATTGGTAAGTACCCGACCAAATAGTAGGTACTTGTCGGGTTCCACGGCAAAGAGCAACCTGGGTTTCAGCGCGCTGACCACGAAGTTCTCGAAACCCAAAGGAGTTGACTCACAATGGCGACGACCCAGCACACCTCGGTGACGGTCCTCGGACTCGGCGCGATGGGCAAGGAGTTGGCGGCAGCCTTCTCCAAGGGCGGCCACCCGACGACGGTGTGGAACCGGACCCCCGGCAGGGATACCGAACTGATCGCGGCGGGCGCCACGGGTGCGGCCTCGATCGCGGAGGCCGTCGAGGCGAGCGAGCTCATCGTCGCGGTGCTGCTCGACCACGCCTCGGTGCACGAGACACTCGATCCGGTCGTCGATCGGCTGGCGGGTCGATCGCTGGTCAATCTCACCAGCACATCCCCGGAGCAGTCCAGGGAACTCGCGGCGTGGGCGACACGCCACGGCATCGAGTACCTCGACGGCGGGATCATGGCGGTGCCCTCGATGATCGGGAAGCCCGGCGCATCAATCCTCTACAGCGGCTCCGAGTCGGTGTTCGACAACAACCGTCCCGCGCTCGAATTGCTAGCCGCGGCAGACTATTTCGGCGAGGACGCGGGACTGGGCGCGACCTACGATTTCGCGCTGCTCGCCAATATGTACCTGATGTTCGCCGGGTTCATGCATGGTGCGGCGATGATGCGTTCGGCGGGTATTTCGGCGAGCGCCTTCGCTGAGCGGGCGGTCCCATGGATCACCGCGATGGCCCAGGGCTTGCCGGAATACGGCCGGGTGATCGACTCGGGCGAATACACCACCGACGTACAGCACCTGTCCTTCCAGAAGGCGGCGTTGGACGCCATCGTCCAGGCCAGCCGTGACGCCGGAGTCGCGCTGGATGTGATCGGCCCGGTCAAGAACCTCATCGACCGCCAGGTGGCCGACGGCCACGGCGCCCTCGCCTTCGAGCGGACCTTCGAAGAGCTGCGCTGACCAATCGGCAGCCCGGGGTCGGTGCCCGTTATCGCCGCCGACCCCGGCCATCCAGCAAACGCCCGGCCGACCCGGCAGAAACCCGCGGCAACGTGCGGTTTGTACCGCGATTTGGTCTCGGCCGCCACATCCGTTAACCTTGCTGAGCATCACCGGTCCGGGTGGCGGAATGGCAGACGCGCTAGCTTGAGGTGCTAGTGCCCTTTATCGGGCGTGGGGGTTCAAGTCCCCCTCCGGACACCAGCGAAGGTCCCGGCAACACCAGTTGCCGGGACCTTTCGTATGCGGAGGTGGAAAGCCTGAGAGAGGCCCGCTTCGTCGGATCGCTCGCCCGCTTTGCCTGGGGCCGGGATGTCCCGATGAGCTTGCGGATCTCCGTCCCTGTTAGCCGCAAAATCGGGGCAGGTTTTGTAGCTCTGTTTGTGCTGCTTTCTCGGCTTGGGCAGTGTTTGCTTCCGGACTCTGCCGAACTGATGCCGACTCGATCAATCTGATGCCGCGAGGTTGCGCAGGGAAGTTGTGGCGTCCCAGTCGTGGGGGCATTTGAAACGGTCGTCATGCGTACACGCTTCAATGTCGGCATGACGGATATCGACGCGGCCGCAGCCCGGCCCACGGCGGAGTGGTTGGAATCGTGCGTCGGGGCGGATTCGGTATGGCGCCCGGCGGAACTTCCCGAGGGGTTGCGGCACGAGGAAAGCCGAAGGTTTCTCTCGACGATCGGGTACCCGGCGGTGTCCCTGGGTGCCGTCCGCTTCGACTCCTCAGACCTGCCTGCACAAGGTTTGTGGGAGGAGGACCCCGATGAGCTGTTCGGTCGCCGTGAGCCCGATGATGACTCCACTCCGGTGAAGTACTGCTACGGATTCGGCGTCTACGGCAACGACTACACCTTGATGCTCGATGGCGAGCTCGGTGTCGTGGACGTTTATGACCCGAGCGGGTGGGACCACGGTGACGGCTACCGCGGCCGCGCCTTCGACTCGCTCGCCGAGTTGGCCGGGGCGGTGGGCATGTTGACCCGGTACCTCGCCCGGTTGAAGGACGGTGAGGAACCGGCCACGGTCCTACGCGAGCTGAGCGAATCGGTGACGATGTACAGCTGGGCGGAGTCCGGTTTCTGGATCAGCGCATTCGAGCACCTCGAGGACGAGCATGGGGTGGCCTGAAAGCGAGCAATGATCAGAACTTGTGGGTGCGACGCGATGTCGCGTGTGTGAGTGAACTCGTGGGTAGGAGGTCAGTGATGCCGGTCGCGTAGTTCTCGGTTGGTGTTCGTGACCGA
>NZ_JBFAHV010000052.1:0-8689 GCF_040654375.1 Nocardia sp. NPDC050710
GCCGAGTGGCCGAAGCGCACGCGACGCAGTCGCAAGTCTCGGCCGCTCGGCAGCGAGACATCCAGGGCCGCGAACACGCCGCGCCCGCGCGGCCGAAAACACAGCGATTACACCTCTATGCGTTCTTCGACGGCGGCGAGGCCGATGTCGGTGCGGTAGTGGCTGCCGGGGAGTTTGATTCCGGCGATGCGGGTGTAGGCGTTGGTGCGGGCTTCGGCGAGGTCGGCGCCGACGCCGACGACGCTGAGGACGCGGCCGCCCGCGGAGACCAGGGCGCCGTCTTCGCGGAGTGCGGTGCCCGCGTGCAGGACGGCGGCCGTGGGGTCTTTGGTCCCGTCCTCGATGCCGGTGATGACATCGCCGAGTCGGGGGCGGCCCGGGTAGTTCTCGGCCGCGATCACTACGGTGATGGCGGAGCCGTCGCGCCAGCGGGGGGCCGCGACCTCGGCGAGAGTTCCGGTGGCGGTGGCGTTGAGCAGTTCGCCGAGCGGGCTGTCCAGTAGCGACAGCACCGCCTGGGTCTCGGGATCACCGAAGCGACAGTTGAATTCGACGACGGCGGGGCCGGCCGCGCCGATTGCCAGGCCCGCGTAGAGCAGACCGGAGAAAGCGCTGCCGCGGCGCACCAATTCGGCGGCGACCGGCTTGACCACATCCTCGACGATGGCGGTGACCGTCTCCTCGGGCAGCCACGGCAACGGCGTGTACGCGCCCATGCCGCCGGTGTTCGGGCCGGTGTCGCCGTCACCGACGCGCTTGTGATCCTGTGCGGGCAGCAGCGGAACCACGGTCTCGCCGTCGACCAGGCAGAACAGCGAGACCTCCGGTCCGTCCAGGAAGGATTCGAGCAGCACCGGATGTCCCTGCTCCAGCAGTTCGGCGCCGTGGTCGCGGGCGGCCGAGCGGTCGGCGGTCACCACGACGCCCTTCCCCGCGGCGAGCCCGTCGTCCTTCACCACCCAGGTCGGGCCGAAGCGGTCCAGTGCGGCATCGAGGTCGGCCGGATTGTCGACGACCTCGCTGTGCGCGGTGCTCACCCCGGCGGCGGCCATGACATCCTTCGCGAAGGCCTTGGAGCCTTCGATCCTGGCGGCCGCGGCAGAGGGGCCGAAGCATGCGATACCCGCGGCCCGGACCGCGTCCGCGACGCCGAGCACCAGTGGCACCTCGGGTCCGATCACCACCAGGTCGGCCCGCACGTCGGTGGCTAGCGCGACCACGGCCTCGGCCGAGCTCGGATCCACCGCACGGGTCTCCGCGTGCTGGGCGATCCCGGCATTGCCTGGGGCCGCGATCAGCGCGGTGACCGAAGGATCCTTGCGCAGGGCAAGCACGAGGGCATGTTCACGGGCTCCTGAACCGATGACGAGTACGCGCACGGCCAACAGCTTAGGTGCAGGTCCCGGTCCCTCGAGCCGGAGCCCGTAACTAGCGGGTGACCGGCGGGGCGACGCCTCGGCGAATTCCGGCGCGGCACGCGCGAAATCCATTGTCGCGTTTCCCCCGTCACCGCCGTGTACGGAGGATGATGGGGATTGATGTGGACAATTCGTCCACATCGACCACCTCCGAAGCACCCGAAGGATGTGCTAGCGATGGGTCTGATCGACGGACTTATGGGCAATGCCGGCCGCATCGATCCGGGGCAGGCGCAACAGGAGTACGCGAAACTGCTCGGCAACGGTGAGCAGGTCTACGCCGCGTATCTGCTGGTTCGCGATGCCATTCTCTTCACCAACCGCCGCCTGATCATGGTCGACAAGCAGGGGCTGTCGGGGCGCAAAGTGAGCTATCACAGCGTTCCGTACCGCTCCATCACGCATTTCTCGGTGGAGACCGCGGGCACCTTCGACCTGGACGCCGAACTCGTCATCTGGGTCGCGAGCACCCACGAGCCGTTGCAGAAGCGTTTCACTCGCCAGGTCGACATCTACGAGGTGCAGGGCATCCTGTCGCACTTCGTCGCGGTCTAGGGCTTCCTCGGCCGGTAACGGCGGGGCGTAGCCTGCGAATCATGGCTTCTGTCTTCAGCATGATCATCGCGGGTGATCTCCCCGGTCGATTCGTTTGGGAGGACGACGAATTCGTCGGCTTCCTGACCATTGCTCCCGTCACGCCGGGGCACACGCTGGTGGTGCCGCGCAAGGAAATCGACCAGTGGCAAGACGTCGACGGCGATACCTTCGCCCGGCTCAACGGGGTGGCGCAGAAGATCGGGCAGGCGGTGCGGGCGGCGTGGGACGCACCGCGCGCCGGGCTGCTGATCGCCGGCCTCGAGGTACCGCACCTGCACGTGCATGTCTTTCCGGCCTTCACCATGGGCAACTTCGACATCTCCGGCGCGAACCACCATCCGTCGCCGAAGTCGCTGGACGAGGCGCAGGCCAAGATCAAGCAGTCACTGCGAGAGCTGGGCTACGGGGCGAACGTTCCCGCCTGAATCCGCCTGGACAACAGCAGAGACGACGAAGGGTGGTCATCGCGACGATGACCACCCTTTGCCGTATGAGCCCCCTGTGGACAGGGCCTCTACCACCGAGTCAGCCGCGCAGCGGCTGGAAGAGCCCCCTGTCAGGATTGAACTGACGACCTTTCGCTTACAAGGCGAGTGCTCTACCACTGAGCTAAGGAGGCGGAAAGCGGTGCAATCATAACCGGGCACGCCGCCTGCGTGACACCGGGTTACGGTGCCACGCAGCGGCGGCTCGACGAGCTGTCCCGGCGCAGTATCGAATACCGCGACTCAGGACTGGGCGCCCTGACGGGCCGCATCATCGGCGGCCATCGCATCGCGCAGGCTCTTCGGACGCATATCGGTCCAGTTCTTCTCGACATATTCGACGCAGGCGGCCCGGCTGTCCTCGCCGAACACGACTCGCCAACCGGCCGGGACCTCCGCGAAGGCCGGCCACAGAGAATGCTGTTCCTCGTCGTTGACCAAGACGAAGAAGCGGCCGTCTTCGTCATCGAAGGGGTTGGTGCTCAATTTCACCTCACTGGATACTGGCGCTTATACGGGATCGGCTCCTGGGCCCGTCCGGCGCGGGGCCCGTGCAGAACACGAACGGTGCGCCGGATGACTCCCCGAGCGTTGTGTCGACCCTAGCAAGGTGAACGTTACGCGTAGGCGGTTACCTCGGGCCCGATTGGTGTGGCCCGATCGGAATCCCCCGCTCAGGCCGCGAAGAAATCGAGCAGGATTTTGTTGACCTCTTCGGGCTTCTCCAGGTAACCGAAGTGCCCGGCGTCGGGAATCTCGTGGTAGCGCGCGCCGGAAATGGCCTCGGCGACCTCGCGCGACAGGTAGGGCGGAATCATCCGGTCGTCGGCGAATCCGATGGACAGGCATGGCACGGTGATACCGCGGTAGTCCTGCACCCGGTCGAAATCGTGATCCATCCTGCGCTGGGCCCGAATGCCGGGGGTCACCGGGCCGCCGGTGAATTCGAACAGGTCCAGCCAATCCCGTGCGGCGTTGGACTGGGCCATCGTCGCGGGCGACAGGTTCATCACGGCGGTGACCGCGGCCTCGTATTTGGCGGGCAATTGCACACCGCTGGCATCGAGGTCGTGCTCACCGAGCGAGAGGGTCTTCTGGAACTGGTCGAGGCGGCCGTGTCCGGCCATGAATACGGCCTTGCGCACCAGTTCCGGCCGGGCCAGCGCCAGTTCCTGGGCCACCCGCGCACCCATCGAGGTGCCGACCACCAGCGCGGGGCCCTCGTCGAGCAGTTCGATGAGCCCGGCGGTATCGCCGACCAGATCGTCGATGGTCATGCCGGACGCGGCCTCGAAGGACGGCGCGATGCCACGGTTGTCGAAGGTGCAGACCCGGTAGCCACCGGCGACCAGCGCGGGCACCTGATGTAGTTCCCACACCCGGCCCGGACTGCCGGTGCCCATGATCATCACGACCAGCGGCGCCGCGCCCTTCACGTCGGTGCCCTTGGCCCGGTCACCCTTGACCTGGTAGTTGAGGGATATTCCGTTTACCGTGGCCAGCGGCATTGTCGACCCTTTCGTGGAGTTGATGCTGCGGCCCCCCACGCTATAGGTACCCGAGCGGCGACGCACCGACCAAGGGGGGAACAAGGATCCGGGTTGGGCGCGCCTCGACCGGATCCATATACCATTGACTATTCGCACGTACGAGCGTAATGAGCCGGGAGGACTAGAAGATGGCCGCGAAGGGCAGCGCGAACGACATCGCGGACGACGACCTGGAACCACTCGCCGACGAGACCGCACGTCAGGCCCAGCGCGTCGTCGCGGCCTACGCGGAGGACGCCGACGAGTGCCGGATGCTGCTGTCGATGCTCGGCATCGGCCCCAACAGCCGGGGCGAGTAGCCCACCGACCCACGCTCGACGACAACGGCGCCGTCGACCGACAACTTCACCGGGAATAGCGACGCGCAAAGGATGCGTGAGTGGACCAGATGACCGACCAGCCGTCCAACGACTCCGAGCACGCCCTGCCAGCCGACGAACCGTTGCGCGCGACCGAGACCGGGCCGATCGAAACCGATGGGGCCGGTTCCGGTTTCGTCGTGGTGGCCAATCGATTGCCCGTCGACCTGGAGCGACTGCCCGATGGCACGTCCCGGTGGAAACGCAGCCCCGGTGGCCTGGTCACCGCGCTGGAGCCGGTACTGCGCAATAACAAGGGGGCTTGGGTCGGCTGGGCCGGCGTACCCGACGTCGATATCGATCCGATCATCGAGGACGGCCTCGAGCTGTATCCGGTGCCGCTGTCGGCGCAGGAGGTGGCCGACTACTACGAGGGCTTCTCCAACGGCACGCTGTGGCCGCTCTACCACGACGTGATCGTGCGCCCCACCTACGACCGCGCCTGGTGGGCGGCCTACGTCACGGTGAACCGCCGTTTCGCCGAAGCCACCGCCAAGGTGGCGGCGGAGGGGGCCACCGTCTGGGTGCAGGACTATCAGCTACAGCTGGTGCCGAAGATGCTGCGGATGCTGCGTCCCGATCTCACCATCGGGTTCTTCCTGCACATCCCGTTCCCGCCGGTCGAGCTGTTCATGCAGATGCCGTGGCGGACCGAGATCATCGAGGGTCTGCTCGGCGCCGACCTGATCGGCTTCCACCTGCCCGGCGGTGCGCAGAACTTCCTGTATCTGGCCCGTCGTCTGGCCGGGCAGCCCACCTCGCGGGGCACCATCGGTGTGCGCTCCAAGCTCGGCGTCGTCCAGGTCGGTTTCCGCACCGTGCGGGTCGGCGCCTTCCCGATCTCGATCGCCTCGGCCGAGTTGGACGAGCATTCCCGGCGCCGGTCGGTCCGCGAGCGGGCCGCGAAAATCCGTGCCGAACTGGGCAATCCGAAGAACATCCTGCTCGGCGTCGACCGGCTGGACTACACCAAGGGCATCGATATCCGGCTCAACGCGCTGGAGGAACTGCTGATCGAGGGCCGGATGGATCCGTCCGAGACCGTCATGGTGCAGTTGGCCACCCCGAGCCGCGAGCGCGTGGAGAGCTACATCCAGATGCGCGGCGATATCGAGCGTCAGGTCGGCCGGATCAACGGCGAATTCGCCCAGGTCGGCTACCCGGTGGTGCACTACCTGCACCGTCCCATCCCGCGCGACGAACTGATCGCCTTCTTCGTGGCCGCAGACGTCATGCTGGTGACCCCGCTGCGCGATGGCATGAACCTGGTCGCCAAGGAATACGTGGCCTGCCACAGCGGCCTCAACGGCGCCCTGGTGCTCAGCGAATTCACCGGCGCCGCCGCCGAATTGCGCCAGGCCTACCTGTGCAACCCGCACGACCTGGACAGCGTGAAGGATGCCATCGTCTCCGCCATAGAAGACGACCGAGACACCAAACGCCGCCGCATGCGCTCCCTGCGCCGCCAGGTACTCGCCCACGACGTGGATCGCTGGGCCCGCGCCTTCCTGGAGGCCCTGGCCCAAGACCAGGTAGCGGGCAGCGCCCTCCTCACCGACGACGACGTCTACCCGGAGTCGAGAGCCCCCCGCCGATAACCCGCGAACACATCCCCGCGGTGGGTTTCTCAATAGCGGCTCGCACCCGGGAGGTGCCGCGATAGGTTCATCGGATGGGGCACAAGGTGGTTCCCGTAGCTGACGACGTGTGGATGATGGCGCGTGAGCACCCGACCTCGCTGCGCCGTTCGACCCAAGAGCTGGCCGATGCACTCGAGCAGAGATATGGTTCCCGGTTCGCCGTCTGGCGCACTGACGAATTCGTCTTCGGCGTCCGTGCGGGGAAATTGGTCCTACGCACTCTCGGCGGCGCGGATGTGCCCTCCCCTGCGGTTGTGCTCGTGCGTCAGGTGCCCGGATCGATGGACCACGACCGCGAGGTGACCTTGCTGCGGCACCTGGAGCGCATGGGGGCCACGCTCCTGAACCCGCTGGACGCGCACCTGCTGTGCCGGAACAAGATTTGGCAATTGCAGGAGCTGGCTTTGGCCGGCCTGCCTGTGCCCGATACTCTCTCCTACGCGACGGCTCCGTTGGAAGGTGTGGTGCGCACCGCCGACCTCGGCGCTCCGTACGTGGTCAAACCGGTCACCGGGTATCAGGGCAACTCTGTGTTTCTCGCGCGCGGCACTCGGCTTCTCCGGGAGATCGGGCCCGCGCTCGCGGTGACCGCACCGCTCGTCTTCCAGCAATACGTGGCGCCTTCACACGGCCGCGACCTACGTGTGCTCGTAGTCGATGGCAAGGTTGTCGCTGCGTATGTGCGCACGTCCCACAACGGCGCCCTCGCCTCCAACATCGCCCAGGGGGGTGTCGGCTCGTCATGTCTGGGGGACTATCCGCGTGCGGAATCCCTGGCCGTCCTGGCCGCCCGCACCCTGGGGTTGGCTATCGCCGGAGTGGACCTGCTGTTCACCGCCACCGACTGTTTCCTCATCTGCGAGGTCAATTCCGTCCCCGGATGGCGCCCGGCGATGACGGCAGTGGTTCCCGCCATCCTCGACTGCGTTTCCCGGTGTCTGGCCGCGCACTCATGGGCGCTCGGCGAGACGACCGGCGTGGTTGAGCAGTACCGACCCGCAGACGACGTGTACTTGGACGGTTGATCAGCCCGGATGGCCGCTGGATAGCCCGAGCTGCGGGCGCGCGCCACCGTCATGGGTGGGAGCTTGACACCCATGGCGGGTTCACCTTTCCATGGCTACATGGCGGAAACGACCTCCAGCGTTCTCGAAGTGCTGAAGTCGTCGATGGGAACGCTTCCCACGTTCAACATCGTGTATTTCTTGCCGTGCGGCACGATGAAGGACAGGGTGCTCAAGCATGACCTGCTGCACGTGCTCTTGATCGACAGAGCGTGGCCGGTGGCCTTCAGATTCGAGGACGAATACCGTGCCGCAGTGGTCCAGGCGGTCTTGACCAGAGACAGCCACGTATCCGCGCGATCGGTCAGCCAGGACTCATCTCCCAACGTCGGCGCCGTGCCCAGCCTGGAGGAGGTCTGGGAGGTAACCATTCCCGGCGTGGTGGACTTTCTGAACGATGTCTTGATCGGATTCGGTTTGCACGTACCGGATGACTTCAGGCTGCCGGATGTGAACTTCGTCAGCGAGCACTACCAACTGGGCCTGCGGTTCGCCGAAGAGTTCCGCACCGACCTCGGTGAGGACTATGCGTCGATATCGGCACAAACCCTGAAAGACGTCCCGTTCGACCATGTGGCGCGGAGCTTCCAACGAGCAGTCCGGCATTGCCGGGTGCACGGACGCTGAACCGTTGCGGCGCACCGGGTTCCGGTGAGCGGCCACCTATGTCATCCGAATCGCCGTACGGGCCTCCTGCCCGCCTCCGGTCTCGTGCCACCCATCGGGGCAATCACCGGCGTGCCGCAGGCCGAATCATTGCCCCATTTCGCGCGTGCGTTTCCGCATCTGTTCGGCGAAGATGTCCTCGACCTGGGTGGCGACCATCCAACTGTGACCCCATGGATCCTCGAAGGTGCCGCTGCGATCACCGTAGAACTTGGTTGTCAGCGGCCGCAGCTCCCTCGCACCCGCGGCCAGCGCCGCCGCAAAGGTGACGTCGGCGTCGTCGACGAAGACATGCAGGGTCACCGGCGTGCCGCCGATCGCCTTGGGATCGAGCAACCCCCTATCCGGCGCGGCATCACCGAGTATCACCAATGAGTCGCCGATCCTCAGTTCACAGTGCGCGACTGTGCCGTCCCGGCGAGGCGTGCGCATGCGCTCATCAGCCCCGAACACCTGTTTGTAGAAGTCGATCGCGGCTGCGGCGCCGTCGATCACGAGAACCGGGCAGAGTGTCTGGTAACCCTCGGGGTTGGGCGCGACATCCGACATCGGTGACCTCCGATCGGGGATCGAAACGCGACTCCTCGAACGCTACCGCCCTACTGCGGCTCGTTGGTGCGGGATCCGCCACAACGCCGATGCGTGCACCGACATGCCGACGATGCGACCCGTTCGCGGCCGTCTCGCCACCGAGCGCCCGAAGCACACACGACGCAGCCGCAAGCCCCAACCGCCCGGACGAAAGCACACAGGCTGCAAACCCGCCGCTCAACCATCCGTCCCCAACCCAACCCCGCACAGAGCGAGCCTTACGAGCGACCCGTTCGCGGCCGTCTCGCCACCGAGCGCCCGAAGCACACACGACGCAGCCGCAAGCCCCAACCGCCCGGACGAAAGCACACAGGCTGCA
>NZ_JBFAHV010000053.1:0-8689 GCF_040654375.1 Nocardia sp. NPDC050710
AACCCCTCCCATCCACCGCGACGCCACGCCGCACGCGGGCATCCTCGGATGAGGCAACGAAGGGATTACGCGGGCATTTTCGATGAGTCAACGCGCATTCTTGCGCGGGACAGACCGAACCGGTAGCCTCGGCAGAGTCTTCGCCTTGTGGTTGTAGCCAGATCTCCCGCAAGTGACTGCGAAATCCCATCCACCGGCATTCGAGCTGTCGCGATCACCGTGCATACCCACCGGGTAGTTGCCGGCGGACCCGTACCCGGGTGCCCGCCTTCGGGCCGATCGCCGAATCCGGCGCTTCCGATGCCCGGTCACCGGTGCACCCACATCACCACTTCTTGAGGGAAAAACCATGAAAGACAACACTTTTACGAACACACCACCCGACAATCCCCAGGCCGGACAGCGATCCGTCACCGGCATCCTGGATATCGTCGGCAACCACGCCACCCTGCGCGTCGACGGCTATCTGCCCGACCCGCACGACATTTACGTCCATCCCCGCTTCATCCGTGAATTCGGTCTGCGCCGTGGTGATTTCGTTACGGGCACGGCACGCTCGGCCACCAAGAGCGATCAGATGGACCCATTCACCCACATCGAATCCGTCAACGGACAGGACCCGGACCGCGCCGAAACCCGTCCCGACTTCGCCGATCTCACCCCCATCTACCCCAACCAGCGGCTGCGCCTCGAAACCGAGGCGCACGAAATGACCACCCGGGTCACCGATCTGGTCATGCCCATCGGCAAGGGCCAGCGCGCCATGGTCGTCGCGCCACCAAAGGCGGGTAAAACCTCTGTTCTGCAAGCGATTTCGTACGGAATCGCGAAGAATCACCCCGAGTGCGAACTCATGCTTGTGCTCGTCGGTGAGCGTCCCGAGGAGGTCACCGACCTCGCCCGTACCGTCCCCGCCGATATCGCCGCCGCCACCTTCGACCGTTCCCCCAAGGAGCATGTCGCCCTGGCCGAACTCGCGATCGAGCGGGCCAAACGCCTGGTCGAAATGGGACGCGACGTAGTGGTGCTGCTCGACTCGCTGACCCGCCTCGCCCGCGCGTACAACCTGGCCGCCCCCGCCTCCGGCCGGATCCTCTCCGGCGGCGTCGACGCCACCGCTCTCGCCCCGCCCAAGCGCTTTCTCGGCGCGGCCCGCAATATCGAGAACGGCGGCTCCCTCACCATCATCGCCACCGCCCTGGTGGAGACCGGCTCCCAGGCCGACACGGTGATCTTCGAGGAGTACAAGGGCACCGGCAATGCCGAACTCAAACTGGACCGCGCCGCCGCGGGCCGCCGCGTCTTCCCCGCGGTCGATATCGCCCAATCCAGCACCCGCAAGGACGAATTGCTGCTGGCCCCCGACGAACTCGCCGCCACCCACGTGCTGCGCCGCACCCTCGCCGCCGTCGACGGCAAACAGACCATCGACCTGCTCCTGGAGGGTCTGCGCCAGACCCAGACCAACGCCGAGCTCCTGGCCCAGCTCACCACACCCAAGCGCTAACCCCCTTTAAGCCCTCTTTAAGCCCCTGTCAAGGCCCCCGGGGCATTGTTTATCTCAGCCCCGGAAGGGCCTGCTCCAGGAGGGGGGAACAGGGCCTCCGGGGTTTTCGCTAACCATCGCTCCCGCCACCAACACAACTGTCAGGCAACATAGTTGACCCTGACCGTCTTCGAACCCGCTGGCTCGGCGGCCTTTTCCGAAATGAACTCACCGCGACCGGAATCGGCCGCGCCGGGCCGGGGCGGTCGAGAACGACTATCCGACGATCACCAGTACCGCCGCGCCGAGGAAGACGAGTTGCACCACCGCGCGCAGCGGCAGCGGCATCGTCTTGACGCCGACACCGGCCCGGGCCGCGCGGACGTTCGCGGGGAACATCGCGATCATCATCAGCGCCAGCGCCGCGGCGGCGAGTTTTGCGGTCGGCGGGATGAGCAGGCCGAGGGCGCCGGCCAATTCCAGCGCGCCGGTCAGCGTTACCAGCGCGGGCGCGCCGGGCAGTCGCGGCGGCACCATCGCGATCAGTCCACTGCGGCGCGGCTCCTGGAAGTGGGCGGTCGAGGTGAGGACGAACATGGCCGCGAGTCCGAGTGCGGCGGCGTGCGGCCAGGAATCGAGCCAGGCGATATCGCCCAGCCAACCGATCAGGCGGGCAAGTCCGGTGACGACGGCGAGTACGAGCAGGGGTGCCATCGGGATCTCCTAGCTATGGCAGCCAATCTTGACAGTGGCTAGATTAGCCATGACGTCGGAAACTTGTCAATGACAAGATTCTCGGTCACCATCGAGGTATGGCAAAGAGCGGTTACCACCACGGCGATCTGCGGGCGACCATCCTGGCGGCGGCGGCCGAGCAGATCGCGACCGACGGCGTCGACGCGATATCGCTGCGCGGATTGGCCAGGCGCGCGGGTGTCTCACACGCCGCGCCCGCACACCATTTCGGCGACCGCGCGGGCCTGATCACCGCGCTGGCCATCGAAGGCTTCGACCTGCTTGCCGCTGAACTGGAACGTGCCGGTCCCGATCTTCGCGAGGTCGCGGTCGCATATATCCGATTCGCGCTGAACCATCCCGGACACTTCGACGTGATGTTCCGCCGCGACCTGCTGCGCGCCGATGATTCACGACTGACCGAGGCACGCACCCGGTCCGGCGCCGCGCTCCGCGGCGGGGTCGCCGAACTACAGGCCGACCGTCCGCGGCCGCACCAACGGGCCACCCAGCTGGCTGCCTGGTCACTCGTGCACGGATTCGCCGCCCTGTGGCGCGAGGGGGCCTTGGCGAATTCGGCGCTGGTCGACTCGGACGATCCGGAGACGCTGGCCCGAGCTATGATCGCTACCGTTCAGTTCGACTGAGCCGCAGGGGTTCCTGGTCGAGGATTTCCGAGCCCCGTGCAGTCGCTCCCGGTGATAGGCAAGGCCCAGAAAGGGGCACCATGGAAGTCCACGCCTATCCGACCGAAGCGACCGTACCGGTCGATCTCGCTGAGGCACAACGCATCGCCGACCTGCACCTGTCCGACCCCGACGATATCGCGGCCGGAATCCGGAACGTGGTCACCGAGTTCGACGGGGGCTTCATCGTGATCGCCGTTGTCGGTGCGGCCACCGAAGCGCCGGTGCCGCCGCCCGCCATCGGCGGATCGGTCTGCGTTATCGACAAGTCCACCGGCGCGGTCTCCTTCTGGCCGAGCTATCCGACCACCCTCGTCGCCGAGCAGTACACGGAGATGCTGAACAGCGGCAGCCTGGTCGTCGAGGACGAATGGCCCGATCCGGACGCGGACGACGCGGACGACCTCGTGGACTGGTCCCGCAACACCGACGAGGCCACCGTCGATTACGGTGGCGCGCCGAGCTGATCGGCACCGCACCCGCGATCCTCGTCGGTCACCGAAAGTCGCATTACCAGTTGTAGATCCGGATTCTGCACCAGCCGCAACCGATCCAGCCAGGTCGATCGCCGAGGACTCAGTGATCGGTCCACGCGACCGCGCGCAACGGAAACGAGCGCATCCCACGTATCGGCGCGGGCAGGGCGACCAACCTGGCGCCGATACCGGGGACCGCGTCCAGATTCGTCATCTGCTCGATGATCGGGATTCCCGCACCGAGCAGCGCGTGGTGGCACGGCCGCGTCGGCATCGACGTATCGTCGACGTCGAGCGAGTCGATGCCCACCACGGCCACATTGGCGGCGACCAATGCCTCCGCGACCTCGCCGACCAGGAACGGATGTTCCGGGCCCCGGTACGCCGGCGAACCCCATCGGGCCGACCATCCGGTGTGCACGAGTACCGCCTTGCCCCACAGCCGCGCCGGGTCGCCGAGCACATCCGGTCCCACCGCCCGCGTCCCCGCCGCGCGGATCACCACGATCGGCACGTTGAACAGTCGTTCCAGCGGCAACTCGGCGATATCAGCGCCATCGACGTGGAAATGGAGGGGCGCGTCGATATAGGTCCCAGTATTGCCGACCATATCCACGCGCGCGATGTCGTAGGCCATGTCGACCAGCGGTGACTGCTCACGTGACACAACCGTGGTGACCCGCGGTGCGGGCAGGCCCGGACAGGTGAGCATGCCGTCGGAGATCGGATGGGATAACTCCACAATCACCCTGCTCATGCCAGCGACCGTACCTCCGCCGTGCGCGGACGGGGCTCATCGCTCGTCGGCGAATGGCCACCGCGTCAGCCGATCCTCCGCTCGCGACTCGTAGGGCCGCGCACCGAGTGCGCGGGCCCGGTGCCTCGCGGCGACCACCTCCGCACGCGCACCTGCGCGGCCGAGGATCCCGCGCGCGGTGCCCCGGTAGAGCCCGGATGGGCCCAGGCATACCAATCCCGGCCACTGCACGATCAAAGCCTCACCCCACCCGTGGGTCAGCGGTTCCAGCGTCGCGGTGAACTCGACCACCCGAGCACGGCAGCGCGGCGCGTTCTGCCCGACCGCGAGCAACGCCTCGATGAGCAGCGGCACCCGGACGGCGACCCGCGGACCGTGCCAGCGCCCCGGCAGCGCGAGGACCGTCTCGATCAACCGCATGGCACGGTCGTGGTCACCGATCTCGGCCGCGGCCATCGCGACCACGATCGCGAAGTCTTCGTCGAAGTCCTCGGCCGTGCGGTCGGCCTCGACCAGCGCCTCGCCCAGACGACCGTGATGCCACAGCTCGATCGAACTGCTCGTCAGCACCGCCGCTTCGGCCAGCAATCGGGCCGGACCGTCGACCGCGCCGAGTCCTTCGGCGAATCGCGTCATCAACGCCTGCGACTGCGGATAGTCGCCGCGCAATACGGCGAGCATCACCTGCCACCACAGCTGTGTGGCCGCGAGGTCGGTGCCACCATCGGACGCGAGCCGGGCGAACTCGGCCGACAGACGACAGACCAGCCGCATATCCCCCGCCTCCAGTGCACACACCCGGCGAAGATGGATGGCGGTCGCCCGCGCCGCACGGTCGGGGCCTGCGAGTTCATCGAGTTCCTCGGCGATCTTGCGCCGCTCGGCCACGGTCGCCGGATCCCAGGTGCAGACGAACTCGGCCAGCCGTACCTGCCGCCAGGACCGGCTGCCGGGCGCGCTGCGCGCCTGCGCGTCGGCCAGATAGTCGAGATCGCCTGCCGTGCCGTGGATTGCGCGATCCACGGCCTCGATCGCGTCCACCTCGGCGACCAGATCGGCGTCGAGGTCGAAGCGATGAGCCAGCGCCTGCGCCCGCAGCCCCGACGAACCCGCCTGCACCACACCGTATCCGGAGAAGTATCCGGCGACCCCGCGTGGCGAGGCCAGCAGCGCGGTCCGGGCGAGGCCGGACCAGTCACCGCGTTCGGCGCAGCGCCGACCGGCGCGGTCGAAACATTCGGCTGCCGCGTCGTAGTGGCCGAGCCGGTTGTGCGCCTGTCCCGCAATACAATCGAGCTCGATCGACAGCTCTGCGTCGCCGGGATCCGCGTGCCGCAAACCGCGCGCCGCGAGGTCGGCGCAATCGTTGACCGCGTCCCGGCGCAGCGCCTCCCGCGCCGCGGCGAGACAGGCCTGCGCCGCGGTGCTGTCGAGCGAATTCAGCGCGGCGGCGCTGCGATGCATCGCCTGCGCGGCGAGTGCGCCGGGTTGCAGATCGGCCAGCGCGTTCGCGATCCGGTCGTGCAATGCCGCCGTCCGGACCGCGCCGACCGTGGCGAGAACGGCGGCGCGCACGAGTTCGTGACCGAAGGCCACCGCACCGTCGGACACCGAAATAATCTGGGCGGCAACGAGTTCGCCGATCCGGTCATCGAAGTGCGGCGCGCCGTCGGCGGCGACGGCGAGTCCGATCGAGGCATGCGGGCCGATCACCGCCAGCAACTCGGCAAGTGCTCGCGCGGGCTGCGACACCGCGGCCAGCTTCGCCGCCGTGATCTCGGTCGCGGCGCCGGGTCCGTCCAAGGGCCGGCCTGCGCGCACCAGGTCGCACAGTTGCGCCGCGATGAACGGGCTGCCGAAGCTACGCTCGACGATCCCGGCCTGAACGTCACGACTCGTATCGCCGAGATCGGCGCGGACCAGCTCGGTAACGGCATCGTCGGACAGCGGCGGCAACTCCACCGCGACATGCGCGCCGGCGGACTGGAGCAACCGCACGGCAGCGCCCACTTCGGCGGGTAGCGGCTCGGTCCGGACGGTGAGCAATAGCAGCACCGGACGCGCGCAACACCCGCAACGCCGCCGCGATCATCCGCACCGAATCGACATCGGCCCATTGCACGTCATCGATGACCGCGACCACCCGGCCGGTCTCCCGTGCCACATCCGCGAACAGCGCCGCGAGCGCGCGGGCGGTCGGGATATCCGGGGCCGCGCGCCCGGACAGCGCCGCCTGATCCAGCCACGGCATCAGGGTTTCCATGGCCGCGGCGCCGACTCCGCTGATGCCGCCGGTGAAGAACGCCGCGGCACCGTGCCGCCGCACCGCGTCCGCGACGATGGTCGTCTTACCGATCCCCGGCGCGCCGCGCACCGTCACGACGGCCAATTCCCGTTGTGCCCGGCTCCAGGCGCGGTCGAGGACAGCGGCGACATCCTCCCGCCCGACGAGCGCGAACCGCGCCCGCACCGGAGTCACGGAAGACGGCGCCGGAGCAGGTCGACGGTGCGACCGACATCGCCATCCGCATGCGCTGCCCGCGCGTCCCGAGACAGCAGGTCGAGCAGGTCGAGATCGGCGCCCCACCCGGCGCACCGCAGCACGTAGCCGTTCGCGTCGGTCTCGATTCGCAACTCGGGGAGCGGCTTCAATGCCCGGCGCAACCGCGAGACGTAGCCCTGCAAGGTGACGAGGGCACTGTCGGGCGGGCTCCCCCGCCACAGCAGTTCGCACAGATAGCCCGCGCTGCGGGTGGTGCGCTCGGCCGCGAGGATGACCAGGAGTTCGGCATGCTTGCGGGCGGGGATGGCGATACGGGTGCCGTCCGGGGCACTCACCTCCAGCGGCCCGAGTACCGAGATCGCGGGCCGCACGCCGGATTCCTCGTCGGACCGGCCGCGCACCAGCGTCACACCAGCGCCTTCCTCGACCCTAGGCTCATGACAACCACACAGGCACTCCTGCCAACCCCGACCACCAGCGAAATCCGGACCGTTGCGGGCGGCCCCTCTCGCGAGACTGTACTGCGGATGTGCGGTGCGGCGCTGACCATCGGCGGCGCCCTGTGCATCGCGGGCGGCACGCTGTACCCGATCGTCGACCACAAGGGCCATTCGGTCGAAGCGCTGACCGGCCCGGGCACACCGATCGCCCAATCCCTGCTCGGCGTCGGAACCGTCCTGCTGATCCTCGGCCTACTCATGGCTGCGGCCGCGGCTGGGCCTAGCCGGGTTCATCGGCACGGTCTGCTACCTGGTCGGCAATATCGTCACCGCCACCGGACACCTCACCATCGAACTGTTCGTCGCCCACCCGTTCGCGAAGGATCCCGCCACCGCGCACCTGATCGCCGACAACGACAATATGATCGGCACGACCGCGTTCTTGGTGTTCAACCAGGGCGGCGGCATGGTGATGCTGGCCGGAATGGGCCTGCTGGGTGCCAGCATGCTGCGCAACCGCACGGTCCCGCGCTGGATCGCGATACTCACGCTGGTCGGTATGGTCGGTTTCTTCCTGCCGATTCCCGCGACCCAGGGCATCTCCGGGTTCATCTACGAAGCGCCGCGCGGCATCGCGGTCGCCGCGCTCGGGGTCCTGATGATGCGTCACCCGGGCGGGCTGCGCCGCTGGGCGAAGCGGAACTAGTGCCCTTCGTACCCATCTCGCACCGAGTCGTCGACGGCTCGGTGCGAAGCCGTCGCACCATCACCGTGACGCTACGAGGGCGCGTCGAGCTGGTCGGCAATGCGCCTGCGATCCTCATCGGTCACCGGAAGTTGCACTACCAGTAGCAGATCCGGATTCTCCACCAGCCGCAACTGATACAACTCCAACTCGATCGGCCCGGCCTCGGGATGCTCGATACCGATGGTGGCCGGACGGAAATCCTGCACCGGATACTCCGACCACCAGATCCGGAATTCGGCACTGGCTTCGGTCAATCCGGCCACGATCGCGGCCAGCCGCTGGTCATCCGGACGGCGGCCGACGACGGCACGGAACTGGCTGAGAATCGCCCGCGCGGCGGGCTCCCACCGGTGCATCGCGGCGCGATTGCGTTCGTCGGTGAACATCCACCACAGCAGATTCCGTCGCCCCGGCGCCAATTCGGCGGGATCGGTGCGAATCCGGGAGAAGGCCGCGTTCCAGACGACGAAATCGAAGCGGGAATCGTGCACCACCGCGAGATTCGGCGACATCGAATCGGCCAATCGTTGCAACCGCGAAATCGCTTCGCCCGCATCGTGTTCCACCATAGGATCGGCCCGCCAGCTGCCGCAAATGGCGGTGCTGCACCTCGTCGAGCCGCAGCGCACGGGCCAGCGCATCCACCACCTGCGGGCTGGCGACGATCTTGCGGCCCTGCTCCAGCCACGTGTACCAGGTGTGGCTCACCCCGGCCAGATGTGCGCACTACGTACTCCATGTCGCCTGAGCAGCGCGAAGAACAGCTCAGAATTCCTCTCTCAGTTCCACCACCACCGGGTCGGCCGATTCAGTCAGCGCCCAGGAGGCATTCCGAGTGCCCGACAGGCTGTCCGACCG
>NZ_JBFAHV010000054.1:0-7893 GCF_040654375.1 Nocardia sp. NPDC050710
CGTAACCAGCACACCGCACCGATCCGAGACTTCGCCGTCGGTTCCAAGATCCGGTACCCGGATTACCTAACCGACGTTGCGTGACGCGGCACTAGATCCGAGTGCCGATCGAGCTGTCGCACAGTGGGCTCGCCGGTGCCCGCGAGTTCTGATCGCTGATGGCTATCGGCGGAGAGCGTGGGCGTCGAGGACTGTCTTGAGGAGACGGGCCGCAAAGCCCGCAGCATGAGCAGCACCGGCGAGGACGGGATGCCCGAGGCCGTCCAGGGCGAGGGCGGCGAAACCCAGGACAGTGGCCGCGACAGAAAGAGCGCGTCGGCGGATCTGGTGATGGTCCCGCTCGGTCACGGGGGCGGGCTCCGGTTCGAGGGAGTGGTTTTCGGTCATGGGGCGGTGCTCGCTTTCTGTCAAGTGGGCGTATGTGTCGGTGACAGGAAGCGGCCTTGAGTTCGACGCCGTACAGTCCGGCCGTCTCGGTTAAAGTGGCGAAACGCATGTCGTGACCTGTTTTTCGGTAACCCGAGTCGGGTCGAGCCGGGCCCGGACAGGAGGAGGGTGAGCCGCCTTTGACAGTCAGCGAGCCAGGGTCCATGCGTGCGCGGTTGGAGGCCGAACTCGCGTATTTGCGGGGGCGATCCCGATTGTCGGCCGAGGATGTCTCACAGTGGATTCGGGAGAAGAAGCGGACGAAGGTACCAGCGACGACGATCAGTGACTGGTTCAAGCCCAGCCCCACCATCCCCCGATACAACACCGGTCTCCTGCTGGTCGTCGAGTGCCTGTATGTCGCCTGTTCCGAGCCTTGGACCCCGCAGCGGGCAGCGCACTGGAAGAAATTGCGTGCTGCCGCCTACGCCGAACCCCGGCCTTTGCCCGACCCGGACCCGTTGACGGAAGTCCCGGACAGCGACCAGGGGCCCGGTGCGACGATGGTGGGCTCGGTCCCGGATCAGCCGAAGCATTTCGTCGATCGCGACCAGATCGCCCAGCTTATCGATGGGCTGACCAGGGGCCGGGTGGTGGTGACCGGGATGAGGGGTGCGGGCAAGACACAAGTGGCGGCGGCGTATGCGCGGTGGGTGCTCGACCACGGGCAGGGGGTGGTGGGCTGGGTGCGCGCGGACTCACCCGACACCCTCTACGGCGACTTGGGTGCGATCGCGGACTCCCTGGGGGTAGCCGATCCCGAGGGGGACAGTATGCGTTCGGCGCGTCGACTACGTGATCACCTCAACAACAGTGCGAAACCGGGGTTGCTGGTGTTCGACAACGCCGAGAATCCTGCCCTGATCCACCCCTTGCTGCCGTCAAGGGGCGGGGCACGGGTGGTGATCACCAGCACCGATCGGGCCTTCGCCTACCGCGCGGACGTGGTCGTCGATACTGGCCGCGGTTACAACACCGACCAAGCCCGCACCTACCTGCGCGAGGCTACCTGTATCGATGATGACCCCGTTGGTGAGGCGGTCCTGGCTGCGGAGTTGGGGTGTCTGCCGTTGGCGCTAACCGCAGCCGCGACCACGATCAACCCGCCCGACGGGCCCGGACTGACCTACGCCACCTACCTAGACCGGCTCCGTAGGCAGCCGCTACCGCGCGCGTTGCGCCACCGTGAAGGTCTCCACGAGCACCCGAAGCCTGTGGACCGGGCGATCATGATGTCTATCCTGGCGGCCGAAGCTCCCACAGACGACTCCGAACTCGACGCCATCGTGGCCTGGCTGCTCGGGCTGTTCACCGTCCTGGTCCCGTCCGGTATCGACCGGAGGCTGCTTACCCACCCGAACCCCGACCTCGAGGACCTGGTCGACGACGCAATCGAACGGTGCGTGCGGCACAGCCTGTTGAATTGGTCCACCGACAACACCGCACTGTCTACCCACCGGCTTACTGCCCGCGTTCTTCGCGAACGAGCCCGTGACAATGACACCAGCGACATGATCCTCAACAACGCACTCGACGTCATCGAACCGAAGCTGTTCGAAAAATTCGAAGCGCAGGCCCGCAAGCACGAGGGCACTCTCATAATCGACCAGATTGACGCCCTCTGGGGCAACGCCCTAAGCGCCGCTGGTACCGACACTCGCAACCGGGTCCTGGACCTGCTGCGCTGGGCCACCCAGCAACTTGTCGAAACCGCCGACCTCAGCCGGGCCTTTGTCCACGCCCAGAACGCCCTCGTACACCACGAAGAGAATCTAGGCGCAGATAGCCTGGCTACCCTGGTCGCGCGCAACGACCTCGCCGATGTTCACGAGTCGGCTGGCAGGGTAGTTGAGGCGATCAGGGTCTACGAGTGGAATCTCGCTGAGTGTGAGCGGGTTCTCGGCCCTGATCACCGCCAAACCCTGGTTACCCGTAGCGACCTCGCTGGTGCGTATCAGTTGGCTGGCCGGACGTCCGAGGCGATCAGAGTCTTCGAGTGGAATCTCGCTGAGTGTGAGCGGGTTCTCGGCCCCGATCACCGCAACACCCTGGTCGGTCGCATCAACATCGCTGCCGCCTACGAGTCGGCAGAGCGGGCCACCGATGCCATCTCGCTGCTCGAACAGACACTCCCCGAGTGCGAGCGGATTCTGGGCCCCGATCACCGCACCACCTTGAGTGCGCGCCACAATCTCGCGGGCGCCTACGTGACGGCGGGCCGCCTGGCCGAGGCGATCACGCTGTTCGAGCGTGTTATCACCGAGCACCGGCGGGTGCTGGGCCCGGAGCATCACATCACCCTGCTCTCGCGCCACGCCCTCGCTGGCGCCTATCGGTCGGCGGGGCGGGTAGAGGAGGCGATCAGGGTTTACGAGTCGAATCTCACCGAAGTCGAACGGGTTCTAGGCCCGGAACACCCCCTCACCTTGCTCGCACGCAACAACCTTGCCGACGCCTATCGGTCGGCGGGGCGGGTAGAGGAGGCGATCAGGGTTTACGAGTCGAATCTCACTGAAGCCGAACGGGTTCTAGGCCCGGAACACCCCACCACCTTAGTCGCACGCCACAACGTCGCCGACGCCTATCGGTCGGCGGGCCGGGTCAGCCAAGCCATCCCGCTGCTCGAAAAGGCACTCACTGAGTACGAGCGGGTACTGGGCCGCGACTACCCAGACACTCTGATCGCCCGCAACAATCTCGCCGGTGCCTACATGTCAGTGGGCCGAATGATCGACGCCATACCGCACTATGAGCAGAAACTTGCGGATCGTGAGCGAACCTTCGGTGTTGAAGATCCCCGTACACAGTTGGTGCGCGACTTTCTCGCTGTGATCCAATTCTGGCTCGGAGGTAGAAGGTGATACTTCGCTCCGCCCGCGGGATCTGCGGGGACCGACAGCACTGCGTGCTTCTCGGTGAATAGAGAACGGCCAGAATCGAACAGTCCACGAACTGCCACGTCGTAGAGACGGATGCCAGGACAGGCAAGCGGGACCAGAATGCGCCTCGGCGGCCGGTGTGCAGCCGATGCGCTGCGCCACCGGGCGAACTTTGATTCCGAGGAGGCAAACTTCGGCAGTATCGCTGTTGCGAAGCATTGTCGACCCGGGCGGGCGCGGGGGGCGGTAAAGATCGCTGGTACAGCGATACGACAGCAATGTATTTTTGTACTATGGCCCCGGATGACCAGCGTATTGCCAGGTCAGGACACCGTATGGAGTGTTTGATCTCATAATCCATTGGTCGCGGGTTCGAGCCCCGCCCGCCCCACAAACACCCGCTGACCAGCGGGTTTTTGTTTTTCTGGAGAGGTTTCGATCTAGAACAGCGCTCTTCCAGGACGCCAACATGCTCTGTCGCTCACCGAGGCTGTGTTCTTCTGGGGACTGCGTCTATATCTGGTGTGTACCCCGGTCGGTATGCGCGGAGAAGGCGTGGTGCCGCGTGCAGCGGGGGGAGGGGCCAACTGGGGGAGCGGCCGCTTGACCTGGGCGGGTATGTCGTGAGCCCGAGCCCTGGCTGCTCCCCGTCGTTCCGGCAGTACGTGGCGTCGGCTCGGGCGGGTGACGTCGATGCCCTGTTCTTACTCGAATCGGCGGATGCCGACGCGGTAGAAGTGGACGTACTGCTCTACAAACGGGCTTGGCCCTCGGAGTTGAAGGCATCGGTGATCAAAGTGCATCGTGCGTAGCGGGAGCAGGGTCTCGAGCTGTCGCTGGGTTCAGCAGAACCTGGAAGCGTTCGACGCCAGAATACTTCTCGCCGAGAGATGAGACGGTGAATCCAGTGGCGAGATAGAAACCGACGGCGGCAGTGTCGGTTTCGGCAATAATGGCGAGGTCGCGGTGTCGTGATCGGATCTCCGACAGGAGCTGGCGGCCGATTCCGCAACGGCGCCGGGAAACGGCCGCTGCGATGTGGAGCAGCACGATGTGGTTGCGGTGGACTTCGTAACCGGCCACGCCCACGAGTTCGTCATCGATGGTCGCGGCGATGAGGTTGGCCGCCTTGCTGTCTCGATAGCGTTGGGCGGCCACTGCGAGGCGATGGCGATCACCACCGATTGCGGCGAACAACAATTCGGCCACCTCGATGTCTTCTGCACTGGCCGATCCAATACGAACTATCCACATAGAGGCAACGTAGCGGTGTCGGCTCAGGATTCGAGGTTGCGCCCGAGTGGATCCCGCGGGCACGGTCAGGCGTCGACCACATCCACAACGTCGTGACCGTGAGCAGTTGCGGAATCGTTTCTGATACGCAGGCTTTGGCTCGGAACTATCTCGCAGACCAGTGCGACGCCGAGTCCTGCGAGCAGCGCGAGCGTGACTGCGGCGAACAACCGGGTGCTTCCCGTGAGTGTGCGTATATCGAGAGGAGCTTCGTCCTTCAGCGGCTCGGCCATTTGCCGCCGGTATTGTGACTCGATTGCGGCGGCTCCTCTTCGAGGCGTTCGATGCCGAGCTTTTCGGCGAACAGATGTCGTTGAGTGACCCAGCCTGCCACCGACAGCCCGATCCATACGAGGGTGGAGATGATCTGCTGCCATCCGGGCTCGGGGGCCCGCAGAAAGGCCAAGGAGTCGTCCATATGGCCGATTCCGCTGACTATCATGCTCGCGCCGCCGATCGAGGTCAGCCACAGCAGTGCGCGGGCACGGAATTTCTGTGCCAGGAACGCGCCGGCCACGCATACCGCGAGCGCCACGATCATGGTCAACGCCCAGTTCTTGTCTCCGGGCTGCAACACCATGGCCAACTTCGTGCCGATCATCGCGCCGGTGAGTCCGCCGATGAAATAGGACGCGAAGCGGAAGACGAGCGAGGTCACCACCCACGACGACACCGCGCCGATCAGGCCTATCAGCAGTAGCCACCAGAATGTCGCGTCGAACAGGTCGGCGATCAGCCATCCGAGCCCGAACCCGATCGCCAGAATTCCCAGATGCACTGATCGGATGCCGTAGAAACACAGCAGTGCGCCGACCAGGGCTACGACGATGCCATGCACATGCGCTCCAATCAGTGGTCCGGCGTTATCACTGATTACTCAGCGGTGAGTCCGATACCGCTGGGCTCGCGGCCGTCGATGTGCTCCCGCCGCGGGTCGGTGAGGCAACCAGGCCGACCTTGTCGCGATGGCAACGAGCAAGACCGATGAACAGCGACAATGCGACGCTATGGCGGGCGAGGTGGTGAAACCTCACACGTTTCGGGTGAGACCGGTCCTGCCGCTCCGGATGCCCCGATGCAGCGAATTCGCGCACGTGCGTACTGCGCTGATAGCCGCCCGTGGGCTGCCGCGGCAAAGGTCAGGAGCAGGGCTGGTTGGTCGGCGATGCGGGGGTACGGCTGCGGGCGCAGCTCCGCAGCCGCCGCCTCGGTGATCAGTTCTCGAGCGGTAGGCCCGCCTCGGTCCAATCCTGAATGCCCTCGCGATATTTGCGCACGTTGGTATAGCCGAGCGCCTCCAGCTTGGTGGCAACTTGCTGGCTGTTGGCGCACGCGATATTTGAGCAGTAGGTGACGATTGCCGCCGATTTGTTCGGAAGTAGTTGCGGTGCTCCAGTTTCCACGTCGGCCTCGACGAGCGGCAGCGCGCCGGGCAGATGAGCCTTCGCGTAGTACTCCCCACCCAGTGCGTCGATGACGGTCACCGAACCTGCCTCGATTGCCTCGACGAGTTCGTCGCGGGTGATCAATCCGGTCATGGCAGTGCCTTTCTCTAGCGCAATTTATGTGCGTGCGCACGCTACTATAAATGTGCGCGCGCACGCAACTGGTTATGATCGATGCCGTGCCGAACCCCGCGAATCGTTCCCAACCGGCCGTCAGCGCCTGGGCCGTGCTGCTACGGGTACACGCGAAGCTGGTGCCAGAGTTGGATACCGAGCTGCGTCGCGCCACCGGACTACCCCTGAGCTGGTACGACCTATTGCTGGAGCTGGATGGGCCGCAACGGCTGCGGATGAGCGACCTGGGGGAGCGGGTCGTGCTGAGCCGAACCCGGGTCAGCAGGCTGGTCGCCGAATTGGAGTCGGACGGGTCGGTGCGTCGCGAATCCAATCCCGACGACGGCCGATCGGCCTTCGTGAGCATCACCGATGCCGGTCGGCAGCGGCTGCGCGCGGCCGCTCCGCATTACCTGGCCGCCATCGAACGCCGGTTCGCCGGCCTTGCCGCCGACGAACTCGACACCGTGGCATCCGTACTGCGCAAGGTACTCGGTCCGGCCGATCTTCCCGATCCCACGACTGGAGGTTGACTGAGATTCACCGGTCACCCACGCCTGATCGGCGACCCGGACCGCCAACGCCGCGCGGGACGTAGTTCGCGGCTCGTCGGAGATGTCGGTAGCCGGTGATAGAACGTCTCGTGTCGGCAGCGATCTTGCTGCCGACACGCGGGTCGGGGGGTGTAGCCCGTCGCACCCGTGTGTGGGTCGTTTTAGGGGAAACACCATGAACAACAGTCAAATTCGGCGTCTCGGCGTGAGCATCATCGGATTCGCCGCGGTGGCGGCCGCGGTCTTGCCGGCGGCTCCCGCCCAGGCGAAGGTGCTCGATCTGAGCATCTCGGGCACGACGCACCAGGTGGGGGTCCGCTACACCCTGAGCGCGCACTGCGACTTCACCTCGTCGGTGATCTTCACCGACAACGGCGCTGTCATTCAGGACTTCACCGACATGGGTGGAATCCCGATCACGAGCTACCCGGATGCCAACGGGGTAGCCAAAATTCGGTGGACGCCGCGATCTGCTGGCGCGCATATGGTTGCGGCACAGGGATGCTCCAACCATACGCAGACGGATACACCCGTTGAGATCGTCGTCGAGGTGACCGGCGGATAACCTGTCGCACCGCAGGCTACGAGCCCTTCCGCGGTGCACGGCGGAAGGGCTCGTACGGTGGCCGCCAGTTGTCGCGGCTACGATCTCCGTCCGCTTCATGGCGAACTGGGCCGGGGCCACAGCGACCCGTGAGGTACCAGGCGCGTCCCACGCCCTCAGCGTCTCCCAACCGGATGCGGCATCGATCCTCGACGCCGTGCACGCGACTTTCGTCGTAATAGCCGTGGAGCCCAGGCAGGCAGGCGCCGCCTGGTAACAGCATCCGAGCAGCACGGCATCACTTGGCGGGGTATCTCGGAGACTGGATCTCGGTGATCGTGGCAGTCCCCACAACTGGTCGCTGTTCGTGCATGGTGATCACGTCACCGGGCTCGAGGTGCTTCCAATTCGCCGGGGTGAGTGGAAGCAGCCTGATCGGGCCGTGTCCGCCCGGTTGTAACTCGGATGCGGACTCGACCCGGATTCGGGCGACGTGCAGGTCGGCGGAACCGGGGGCGAGATCTGGGCAACCGATGGCCCACATCGGTCGAACGTCTCCGGTTCCGGGGATCGGAAGTCGGCGGGCCCCGCCTTCGCGGGCGATTGATCCGTAGATCACACGACTTTACTCCAGTAAA
>NZ_JBFAHV010000055.1:0-6395 GCF_040654375.1 Nocardia sp. NPDC050710
GGGTGTGGTCGCTCGAGGATGCGTGTGCCCTGGTGGCGGCGCGGGGTCGGTTGATGGGTGCTTTGCCGGAGGGCGGGGCGATGCTCGCGGTCGCGGTGCCGGAGGCCGAGGCGATGGCGGTGCTCGCCGAGTACGGCGGACGGGTGTCGTTGGCGGCGGTGAACGGCCCGTCGTCGGTGGTGCTGTCCGGCGAAGGGTCCGCGGTGGACGAGATCGGTGATCGGCTCGCCGGGGAGGCAGTGAAGACCTCTCGGCTCCGGGTCAGTCACGCGTTCCACTCGATATTGATGGAGCCGATGCTCGACGAGTTCCGTTCCGTAGCTGAGGGATTGACGTATCGGGAGCCGTCCTTACCGATCGTGTCGAACCTTTCGGCAGTCGTGATCACCGCCGAGCTGACCGATCCCGAGTACTGGGTCGAGCAGGTACGGGGGTGCGTCCGGTTCGCGCCGGGGATCAACGCCCTGGTCGAGGCGGGTGTGCGGCGGTTCGTGGAGATCGGACCGGATGCGGTGTTGGCCGCGATGACTCGGCAATGTCTGGCCGGGACTCCGGCCATCGAGGCCAAGTCGACGGTGGTCGCGACCGCCCGGCGCTCGACCGACGAGCAGACCCAGTTCGTGTCCGCGCTGGCACAGGCCGCTGTCGTGGGCGTAGGGGTGGACTGGACGCCGCTGTACGCGGGCCGCTCCACATCTCGAATCACGTTGCCCACCTACGCGTTCCAGCATCGACGCTACTGGGCGCGGCCGGTCGGCGCGCCGGACCTGTGGCAGTCGGGCCTGGACGATGCGGGTCATCCGCTGTTGAGCGCGATGCTGCGATTGCCGGACTCCCAGGATGTGGTGTTCACCGGGAGGTTGTCGCGAGCCGCTCATCCTTGGCTGGCCGATCATGCCGTCACCGGGGTGGTGTTGCTGCCCGGCGCCGCCCTCGTGGAGCTGGCCCTGTACGTGGGAACGGTGGTGGACTGCCCGCGACTGGCGGAGCTGGTGATCGAGGCGCCCCTGCCGCTGCCGACCGCCGAGGCCGTCGACCTGCGGGTGGTAGCGGGCGGACCGGAGGAATCCGGCGCACGGACGGTGTCGGTGTACTCGCGGTCGAACGGCGATGATTCGGACTCGCTCGGCGACGACGCGGAACAGTGGATTCGCCACGCGGTCGCGACGGTCACCGCCGGGTCGGACACGCCCCCGGTCGACTCCGGTCCGGTGAGCTGGCCGCCCGCGGGTGCGACGGCGATAGCGATCGATCACGCCTACGCGGATCTGGCCGAGCGGGGCTATGAGTACGGACCGGCGTTCCGCGGGCTGACCGCCCTGTGGGCGCGCGACGGTGAGGTGTTCGCCGAGGTCGCACTGCCGGAGTCCGTACGATCGGACGGCGCGACATTCGGTGTTCACCCGGCATTGCTGGATGCCGCGCTGCACGCGGTGCTGCTCGGTGGGCTGATTCCCGATAGCCGGGCCGGTGAGATCGCCGTCCCGTTCTCGTGGGAGAACATCGCCCTGTATGCGACGGGCGCGACCACCGTGCGGGTCCGTGCTGCCGTCACCGGCTCCGGGCCGGGGGGTGAGCGGATCACCGTAACCCTCGCCGACCCGGCGGGCATGGCCGTGGCCGATGTGGGGGCACTGACGCTGCGGGTCTTGTCGGCCGATGCGCTCGGCTCGGCGCACCGTCGCACCGACGGCGTCGGCTACGAGATGAACTGGGTCGCGCTACCCGAGCCCGCTGCTGAGCTCACCGCGGCCGACGCCTGGAGCGCCGCCGATGAGGGTGAAACCGTGACGATCGCGGGACGTGACGTGACGGTATTGCGGCTCGACGCTCAGCGATGGAATGAGCTGTCGCGGGCTGTCGATACCGATCTTCCGGTGGCGGTACGGGATCTGGTCACCGACGTCGCGGCGCAGGTGCGGCGGCTGCTGACACAGGACCGGCTCATCGCCGTGGTTACCCGGCAGGCGGTCGCGGTACATCCCCATGAGTCGGTGGACCTGCCCACGGCAGCGGTGTGGGGTCTGCTGCGTACCGCACAGAGCGAGAACCCGGACCGGATCGTCCTCATCGATATCGAAGACTGGGCGGACCATCGGCCCGCTGTGGCCCTGGCTTCGGCGATGGGCGATGAACCCCAGCTGGCCTTGCGGCACGGGAAGGCATATGCGCCGCGCCTGAAACGCGGTGATTCGAACGCTCTCGACGTCGCGTCGCGCAATGCCCCGGCATGGGCGCTGACTCTGCGCGACAAGGGCACGTTGACCGCGGACAACTTCACCTTCAGCGACCATCCGAATGCGTGGGAACCGCTCGCACCGGGACAGGTCCGGGTGAGTATGCGGTCGGTCGGCCTCAACTTCCGGGATGTGCTGATGGCGCTCGGCACCTACCCCGACAAGGCTGGTCGGCCCGGCGGTGAAGGTGCGGGAGTCATCCTGGAGGTCGCACCGGATGTGACCGAATTCGTGCCTGGCGACCGGGTTTTCGGGTTGATCCCGGGTGTCGGATCGGTGGCGGTGGTCGATCGCCGACTGATCGCGCCGATGCCGCGCGGCTGGTCGTTCACCCAGGCCGCGGCGATTCCGATCGTCTACGCGACCGCCTACTACGGCCTTGTCGACCTGGCCGATGCGCGACCCGGCGAGACGCTGTTGCTGCATGCGGCGACCGGTGGCGTCGGCCTGGCGGCCGTGCAACTCGCGCGGCACCTTGGCCTGCGATTGTTGGTCACCGCCAGTGAGCCGAAGTGGAATGTGTTGCGCGATTTCGGGTTCGACGACTCCGATATCGGCAACTCGCGCACATTGGATTTCGAGCAGAAGTTCCTCGACGCCACCGACGGTCGCGGTGTGGACATTGTCTTGGATTCGCTGGCAGGCGAATTCGTGGACGCCTCGTTGCGTCTGCTGCCGCGCGGTGGCCGGTTCGTCGAGATGGGCATGATCGACCGGCGTGATCCGGTCGAGGTGGCCACCGAGTATCCGGGGGTGGACTACCGCAGTTTCATGCTGATGGAGGCGGGTCCGGATCGGCTGCACGAGATTCTGACCGCGCTGGTCGAACTCTTCGAGGCCGGGACCTTGGCGCCGTACCCGACCATCGCGTGGGACATGCGGCAGGCGCCGCAGGCCTACCGGTACCTGAGCCAGGCCCGGCATATCGGCAAGAACCTGCTCACCGTGCCGGTGCCGTTGCGGCCCGAGGGCACCGTTCTCATCACCGGCGGCACCGGGGGATTGGGCGCGGTGGCCGCGCGACACCTGATCACCGCGCATGGTGTGCGCAGGCTGGTGCTGGCGGGCAGGCGTGGTCCGGACGCGCCCGGCGCGGCCGAACTCGCCGCCGAGCTGACCGCGCTCGGTGCGCAGGTAGACGTGGTCGCGTGTGACGCGGCCGATCGCGCCGCACTGGACGCGGTGTTGGCGGCAATACCGTCGCAGCATCCGTTGACCGGTGTCGTGCACGCGGCGGGTGTGCTGGCCGACGGTCTACTCGCCACCATGACGCCGGAGCAGATCGCGACAGTGTTGCGGCCCAAGGTGGATGCGGCCTGGAATCTGCACGAGGCGACCAAGGACCTGGATCTGTCGGCGTTCGTGCTGTACTCCTCGATCGCGGGCGTGATCGGCAATCCGGGCCAGGCGAACTATGCGGCCGCCAATGTCTTCCTCGACGCGTTGGCGCAACACCGGCACGTGACCGGTCTGCCCGCGACGTCGGTGGTGTGGGGGCCATGGGAGCAGAGCGGCGGTATGACCAGCGCGCTCGGCGAGGCCGACCTCGCCCGTTTGCGGCGCGAAGGTCTCCTTCCGTTGGGCGACGAGGACGGCATGCGGCTGTTCGACGCCGCGCTGGCGGGCGGCCGGTCGGCGTTCGTGGCGGTGCGGATCGACCGGACCGCTCTCGGCGAGGCGGGTCCCGACGAGATAAGGCCGGTCATGCGTGGCCTGTCGCGGCCATCGCGCCGCCGGATGGTCGATACGGCGAGTGCGCCGCCGACGGCATCGAATGGGCGCTCCGCGTCTCTGGTGGCGCAACTGCTCGGCCGCCCGGCAGCCGAACAGGAACGTGCCATCCTGGATGTGATCCGTGCCCAGGCCGCGGTCGTGCTGGGACATACCAGCGCGGACGCGACCCCTCCGGACAAGCCGTTCAGCGATATCGGGTTCGACTCGCTCGGCGTCATGGAATTCCGCAACCGGCTGAAATCGGCTGTCGGCGTGCAGTTGTCCGCGACCGAGATGTTCTACTACCCCACCCCCGAGGCGCTGGCCGGTTTCATCCGGCAGGAGATCGTTCCGGTCGACGACCCCGCGGAACGTATTGCGGCCGAGATCGAGTCGCTGGCGCGCAGTTGTGCCACGGCCGAGCTGTCGGCCGCGGACCGGTCGGATATCGCAAGCAGGTTGACCGCACTGTTGGGTGAGCTCGAAGGCAAGGACACCGGAGAAATCGACCTGGGCGGTGGTGTCGACAGTATCGACGCCGCCGACGACCGCGAGCTATTCGAATTCATCGACCAAATCAGTTGAAGCAAGTTCCGCGACCACCTCAGCTGAGCACACACGATCTGGAGTTCCACCGATGGCCGACAACGACGAGCTACGCCGGTATCTGAAGAAGACCGCGAAGGAGCTCTACGAGACCAAACAGCAGCTGCGCGCGCTCACCGACCGGTCGCGGGAGCCGATCGCGATCGTCGGTATGGCTTGCCGGTACCCCGGTGGTGTGCGCTCCGCCGAAGATCTGTGGCGGATGACGGCGGATGGTGTGGATGCCATCGGGGACTACCCGACCGATCGAGGGTGGGACCTGGAACGGTTGTTCAACCCGGATCCCGATATGCCGGGCGGCATCTACACCCGTGACGGTGGATTCCTCGACGCCATAGGCGAGTTCGACGCGGCCTTCTTCGGGATCGGTCCGCGTGAGGCCGCGGCGATGGATCCGCAGCAGCGCCTGATGCTGGAGGCGTCCTGGGAAGCGTTGGAGGATGCGGGTATCGACCCGGTGTCGTTGCGCAACAGCGACACCGGCGTCTTCGCCGGGGTCATCCATCAGAACTACGGTCCCCGCATCGGCTCGGCGAATATCACCGCGGAGACCGAAGGACATGCCTACCTGGGTGTTTCGAACGCTGTGCTGTCCGGTCGGATCGCGTACACGTTCGGTTTCAAGGGCCCGGCCATTTCGGTCGATACCGCCTGCTCGTCGTCGCTGGTGGCGTTGCATCTGGCGTGCCAGGCACTGCGGCAGGGTGATACGTCGCTGGCATTGGCGGGTGGGGTGACCGTCATGTCGGATCCGTCGTTGCTGATCGCGTTCGCGCGTCAGCGTGCGTTGTCACCTGATGCGCGCTGTAAGGCATTCGCGGCGGCTGCTGATGGAACCGGATTCTCCGAGGGACTCGGAGTATTGGTGTTGGAGCGGTTGTCGGACGCACAGCGGCTCGGTCACACCGTTCTGGCGGTGGTGCGTGGCAGTGCTGTCAATCAGGATGGTGCGAGCAACGGCTTGACCGCGCCGAATGGTCTGTCGCAGGAACGAGTAATCGCGGCCGCGTTGGCGAACGCCGGCCTGGCCCCGTCGGATATCGACGCGGTAGAGGCGCACGGCACCGGCACGATGCTCGGGGATCCGATCGAGGCGCGGGCGGTGATCAGCGCGTATGGCGCGCGGCGCGAGAGCGCGCCGTTGCGTTTGGGTTCGTTGAAGTCGAATATCGGTCACACCTCGGCGGCCGCGGGGGTCGGCGGCGTGATCAAGATGGTTCAGGCCATGCGGCACGGCGTGCTGCCGAAGACATTGCATGTGGATGCGCCGACCCCGCATGTGGATTGGTCCGCGGGTACGGTGCGGCTCCTGCAGGACAGCGAGCCGTGGCCGGTGGGGGACCGGATCCGGCGAGCCGGGGTGTCGTCGTTCGGGGCCAGTGGCACCAATGCCCACCTCATCCTCGAGGAAGCACCCGCCCAGCCGGTCACCGCCCTGTCCGCCGATGGGGCCGAGCCGGTACCGGTCGCGAAACCAATTGCGGCCGAAGCTATTCCATTGTTGGTATCGGCCAAGTCGGACGAGGCCCTCCGCGCCCAGGCGGATCGACTGCGGCAGTGGTTGATCGACGATCCCGACGTCGATGTGCGGGACATGGCGTATTCCTTGGCGACGTCGCGGGCACAGTTGGACCGGCGCGCTGCGGTCATGGGGCGTGACCGGGACGAACTGCTGGCGGGTCTGGCCGATCTGGCCGCGGGTTCGCACGGCACGATCCAAGGGAATACCGGTTCCGAGAGGACGGCGTTCCTGTTCACGGGTCAGGGTGCGCAGCGGGTTGGTATGGGTGCGGGCCTGTACGAGGTGTTTCCGGTGTTCGCGTCGGCGTTGGATGAGGT
>NZ_JBFAHV010000056.1:0-6045 GCF_040654375.1 Nocardia sp. NPDC050710
GAGTTCATTCTCGGCGACGCCGGATCTGAACTCATCCTTACCGACACCACCATCGACCTGCCCGACACGTCTACGCCCCGTGTACTGGTGGACACTCTCGCCCCGCGCACACCGAATACCAACCCCGCAAACGCCGATCGCATTCGCAGGCTGCACCTCGACAATCCGGCCTACCTCATCTACACATCAGGTACGACAGGAACACCCAAGGGCGTCACCGTCACCCACCGCAACCTCAGCACCCTGTTCGCGGGCACCGCGGGCTGTTGCGGACTGGAAGCCACCGATGTCTGGGTGATGTGCCATTCTCAAGCGTTCGATTTCTCGGTCTGGGAAATATGGGGCCCCTTGGTTTCCGGCGCCCGACTGGTTGTGGCGCCGTGGCAGATCGCCCGGTCGCCGGTGGATCTCTGGGCACTGGTCGTCGACGCCGGGGTGACGGTGCTCAACCTGACACCCTCCCAGTTGTACGGGTTGATCGACTGTACCCGGGACATCGCCCGCCCGCCGACGCTGACGGCGCTGCGCCGGGTGATCCTGGGGGGCGAGGCGCTGGACTCGACGCGGCTGGGCGACTGGCAGCCACGCGCGTGGGGGATGAGCCCTGGCGCGGTCGTGGCGAGCATGTACGGGATCACCGAAACCACCGTGCACGTGACGCATCTCGAATTGTCTGAACCCGGTGCGCCGCGCCGCAGCAGCCCGATCGGAACGCCCATCGGAAATATGCGGGTGTATGTGTTGGACGGGGGATTGCGGCCGGTTCCGGTGGGTGTGGTGGGGGAGCTGTATATCGCGAGTGCGCAGTTGGCGCGCGGGTACAAGGGCCGGGCGGGCCTGACGAGTGCACGGTTCGTGGCCTGTCCCTTCGGTTCTGGGGAGCGGATGTATCGCTCCGGTGACGAGGCGCGCTGGACTCGGGACGGCGTGCTGGAGTTCGTCGGGCGGGCCGATGATCAGGTGAAGGTGCGGGGTGTTCGGGTGGAACCGGCCGAGGTCGAGGCGGCGCTACTCAGCCATCCGGCTGTGCGCGAGGCGGTGGTGTGCGGACGCACGGATCCGGCGGGTGATGCGAGCATTGTCGCCTATGTCGTCCCGAGCGACGAGGACGCACCGGTCGCCGCACGATGCCTGCGGTCGGAGCAGATGCGGACGATGTCGAGCGACTGCATACACGACCTTCCGAATGGAATGCCGGTCGTCGCCAGGAACATGTCGAACGTCCGCTTCCTGTACGAGGAGATAGTCGAACAGAATCAGTACTTCCGCTGGGGCGTGTCGGTTCCCTATCACGGATGTGTCGTCGATATCGGCGCCCACGTGGGCATGTTCTCCATGCTGGTCGGATACCTGTCCGGTGATGTCGAGATCTACGCGGTCGAAGCCGTCCCCGACGTCGCGGCGATGGCGCAGCTGAATTTCGAGATACATGGCCTGCCCGTCACTGTGATCAACTGCGCCGTCGGTGCGCACTGCGGCACCACGACGATGACGTACTACCCCGAGATGTCGATACTGTCGACGCGCTCGTCGGATGAAGCCACCGTGGCAGCGGCGGTACGCGCTTACCTCCAGGCCACCGAGGCCGGAGGTCTCGACCTCGACGGTCCCGAGTTGGCGGACTTGATGGCCGACCGTTTGCACCACCGCGAGCTGGTCGTACCCATGAAGACACTGTCCCAGCTGATCCGGGAGGAAGGCATCGATCGCATCGACCTGCTGAAGATCGATGTCGAGGGCAGTGAAATCGATGTGCTGCACGGGATTTCGGCCGACGACTGGCTGCGGGTGGCGCAGGTTGTCCTGGAGGTTCGAGACGTCGCGGGAAGTCTCGCACAAGTGCTGGCCGTGCTGGAAGAACGGGACTTCGATATCGCCGTCGAGGCAGCGCCATATCTGGCAGGGACCGACCTCTGGATGGTCTACGGGGTACGTCGGCAGGCGACCCGCGACCCGGTCCGCCTCGGGCTGAGCGACTTCGCGGAGCAGCATGTTTCGCGAATGTCGCCGGGAGCCGTCGCGCGGCGTATGCGTGGGTTCGTGGAGGGGCGGCTACCGGAGTTCATGGTGCCGACGGTGGTGATGTCCGTGCCGGAGCTGCCGTTGACGCCGAACGGGAAGGTCGACCGAAAAGCCCTGCCGGATCCGGAGTTCACCGGTGGGGTATATCGGGGTCCGCGCGATGAGTCCGAGCGGATGTTGACGGAGTTGTTCGCCGAGGTACTCGGGGTCGCCCGGGTCGGCATCGATGACGGGTTCTTCGATCTGGGTGGACATTCGCTGTCGGCGGCGCGGTTGATCAGCCGGGTCCGTTCGGTTCTCGGCGTGGAACTGTCGATTCGCATGGTCTTCGAGTCGCCCACGGTGGCGACGCTGGCCCCACGGCTGGGAGAGGGCAGGGTGAACGGTGCGCGACTGACCCCGCGGCCACGCCCGGAGCGGGTGCCGCTGTCGTATGCGCAGTTACGTCTGTGGTTCCTGCACCAGCTCGATCCTCAGGCTCCGGTCTACAACATTCCCATCGCTCTGCGGTTGACCGGTGTTCTGGACGTGGAGGGATTGCGGGCAGCGCTGGATGATGTCGTGACCCGGCACGAAATTCTGCGGACGAGGTTCCCGCACGAGGGTGGGGTGCCGTGGCAGCGGGTACTTCCCCGCGCCGAGGCGAGCGTGCCATTCACGGTGCGGGAGGTCAGTGACGGGCCGGAACTCACCGAAGCGGTGGGCGCGGCGGTCCAGGTGCCGTTCGATTTGGTTACGCAGATTCCGTTGCGGGCGTGGGTTTTCGAGTGTGGTGCGGCCGAGCATGTGGTGGTGTTGGTGATGCATCACATCGCCGGTGACGGCGCTTCACTCCTGCCCTTGGCGCGGGATATTGCGGTGGCATACGCGGCGCGATCAGCCGGCCGTGCACCAGGGTGGGAGCCATTACCGGTGCAATACGCCGATTTCACGTTGTGGCAGCGGGACGTGCTCGGCGACGAATCCGACCCGGACAGTCTGTTTGCCGCCCAATCCCGGTATTGGGAACAAGAATTGGCTGGGGTGCCGCAGTTGTTGCGGTTGCCGACCGACCGGTTGCGTCCGGCGGTGGCTTCTCATCGTGGTGACGTGGTGCCGTTGGTGGTGGGACCGCGGTTGCGGTTGGGTTTGGAGGGTTTGGCGCGGGCGCGGGGTGCGACGTTGTCGATGGTTTTGCAGTCGGGTTTGGTGGCGTTGTTGTTCAAATTGGGTGCGGGTGAGGACATCACCGTTGGTGGTCCGGTGGCTGGTCGTAGTGATGAGGCGTTGGCGGGTTTGGTGGGGTCTTTTGTCAATACGTGGGTGTTGCGGGTGCCGGTCTCGGGTGGCATCGGGTTCGAGGAACTGGTCGACGGGGTCCGCGAAAAGGCGTTGTCGGCTTATGGGAATCAGGATGTGCCGTTCGAGCGGTTGGTGGAGTTGCTGAATCCGGCGCGTTCGACTGCGCATCATCCGTTGTTTCAGGTGTCGTTCGCGTTGCAGAACAACGACCTGCCGGACCTGAGCTTCCCGGGTTTGCAGATCACGCCCATGCCGACCCCGTTGCGGACCGCCAAGTTCGACCTTCACTTCAGCCTCGCCGACAGCGGGTCGGGTGGCCTGGACGGGACGGTCGAATTCGCGACCGACCTGTTCGACCAATCGAGTGCTGAACAGCTCGCGGCACGGTATGTGCGGGTCCTGGAGCAGGTCATGACCGATCCAGCGATTCGGATCGGACGCCTGGAGTTGTTGAGCGACATCGAATCTGAGCAGCTGCTAGGGGATTGGAACGATACCGCAGTCGATACACCACAGCAGACGGTTGTGGAGTTGTTCGAGCAGCACGCAGCGCGATCATCAGGAGCGACAGCACTTGTGTGCGGGGATGTCCGAATCGACTACGGGCATTTGAACTCCCGTGCCAACACCCTGGCGTGGGAGTTGATCGAAAATGGTGTTGGCCCGGAATCGGTCGTCGCAATTGCCCTGCCACGCTCGGTCGAACTGATCGTGGCGCTGGTGGCTGTACTGAAGGCCGGGGCGGCGTATCTGCCGATCGATCCGGCCTATCCGAGTGATCGCACCGAGTTCATACTCTCCGACGCCGCACCCGAACTCGTCCTCACCGACACCGAGACGGTCACCGGGCTGCCCCACATCTCCATACCGTGCCTACTACTCGACACCCCCGGCGGACGCACGAGCACCCCTAATACCAACCCCACCGACGAAGTTCGTACCCACCGGCTGAATCCCGACAATCCCGCCTATCTGATCTACACCTCCGGTTCCACCGGAACACCCAAGGGCGTCACCGTCACCCACCACAACCTCACCAACATGGCCACACACAACTGGCCCGATGATCGGGGAGAGGTGATGCTGGTCCACTCCCCGATCATGTTCGACGCTTCGGCCTACGAGATCTGGCCGACATTGACGAGCGGAAGAACATTGCAGATCATGTCGGAGGACGCGCACGACATCGATCGGATGCGGCAGCAGATCGTCGAGCACGGCGTGCAGACGATCTTCGCAACCAGCCCACTGCTGGAGCTGTTCACCGAGGGCGACCTCGGTTGTTTCGATCGGGTGCGTTTTCTCGCCTCGGGAGGCGAGGTGTTGTCGCGCAACGTTGTTGCGCGGATCGTTGATCGGCATCGCACCTTGCGGATCGCGAACACCTACGGGCCGACCGAGACAACCGTGGCTGCGACAGCGCACGTAGTCGCCTTCGGCGGGGTGGTCGGCGATGGTTCGGTGCCGATCGGTGGTCCGTTGGGGAATGTGCGGGTGTATGTGTTGGACGGGGGGTTGCGGCCGGTTCCGGTGGGTGTGGTGGGGGAGTTGTATATCGCCGGTGTGCAGTTGGCGCGTGGGTACAGGGGGCGGGGAGGTTTGACAGGTGCGCGGTTCGTTGCCTGTCCCTTCGCTTTCGGGGAGCGGATGTATCGCTCCGGTGACGAGGTGCGCTGGACCTCGGATGGCGTGCTGGAGTTCGTGGGGCGGGTTGATGATCAGGTGAAGGTGCGGGGTGTGCGGGTGGAACCGGGTGAGGTCGAGGCCGTGCTGTCGGTGCATCCGGCCGTGAGCCGCGCGGTCGTGGTGACCCGTCCGGGTGCCGACGGTGGCGCCCACCTGGTGGCGTACGTGACGCTCGATGGACACGACGATTCCGAGCGCGCCGACACGGTGGCGGGGGTGCGGGCGTTCGTGGGGCGGCGGCTGCCGGAGTTCATGGTGCCGGCGGTGGTGGTGCCGGTGGCGGAGTTGCCATTGACGCCGAATGGGAAGGTCGACCGGAAAGCTTTGCCGGATCCGGAGTTCGCCGGTGGGGTGTATCGCGGTCCTCGGGATGAGTCCGAGCGGGTACTGGTGGAATTGTTTGCCGAGGTGCTCGGGGTCGCGCGGGTCGGTATCGATGACGGCTTTTTCGACTTGGGTGGGCATTCGTTGTCGGTGATGCGTTTGATCAGCCGGATTCGGTCGGTTCTCGGTATCGAGTTACCGATCCGGACTGTGTTCGAGGCACCGACGGTCGCGGTATTGGCAACCCGACTCGGTGAAGGGCGGGTGAGTCGTAGTCGTTTGAGCCCGCGGCCGCGGCCGGAGCGGGTGCCGCTGTCGTATGCGCAATCTCGGTTGTGGTTCCTGCACCGCTTCGAACCGGAGTCGCCGGTCTACCACATTCCGATGGCTCTTCGTCTGACCGGCGCTTTGGAAGTCACGGCGCTGGAAGCGGCCATAGGTGATGTCGTGGCCCGGCACGAAAGCCTGCGAACCGTATTTCCGCACGAGGGTGGGGTGCCGTGGCAGCAGATACTGGCACACGACGAGATGAGCGTGCCGGTCACTGTGGTGGATGCGCTGGACACCGAGGCGCGGGCGAGCGGTCCGGAGGAGCTGGCTGGGGCACTGATGGAAAGGGTGTCCGAAGCGGTTCGGTCGCCGTTCGATTTGGCTACGCAGATTCCGTTGCGGGCGTGGGTTTTCCGGTGTGGTGGGGATGAGTATGTGGTGGTGTTGGTGTTGCATCACATT
>NZ_JBFAHV010000057.1:0-5330 GCF_040654375.1 Nocardia sp. NPDC050710
GTGGCGCTGCGCTTCCTGTACGAGGACCCGTGGGAGCGACTGGCCGCGCTGCGCGAGGCGGTGCCGAATATCTGCCTGCAGATGCTGCTGCGCGGACGCAACACCGTCGGCTACACCCCGTATCCGGAGAAGCTCACGCGCGCCTTCGTCTCCGAGGCCGCAGCCACCGGCATCGACATCTTCCGGATCTTCGACGCGCTCAACAATGTCGACCAGATGCGCCCGGCCATCGATGCCGTGCGCGAAACCGGCACGACGCTGGCAGAAGTCGCGCTGTCCTACACCGGCGACCTGTCGGACCCGAACGAGAACCTCTACACCCTCGACTACTACCTGAAACTGGCCGAGCAGATCGTCGATGCGGGCGCCCATGTGCTCGCGATCAAGGACATGGCAGGGCTGCTTCGGCCACCGGCGGCGGCGAAGCTGGTCGGCGCGCTGCGCAGCAATTTCGATCTGCCGGTGCACGTGCACACTCACGACACCCCCGGCGGTCAGCTCGCGACCTATCTTGCCGCGTGGCAGGCAGGCGCCGACGCCGTCGACGGCGCCTCAGCGCCGCTGGCGGGCAACACATCCCAGCCCGCGCTGTCGGCGATCGTGGCCGCGACAGCGAATTCGCCGCACGACACCGGCTTGAACCTAGGCAACGTCTGCGATCTGGAGCCGTACTGGGAGGCGTTGCGCAAGGTGTACGCGCCGTTCGAGTCGGGTCTGCCCGCGCCGACCGGGCGCGTGTACACCCACGAGATCCCCGGCGGTCAGCTGTCGAATCTGCGTCAGCAGGCGATCGCGCTCGGCCTCGGCGACCGGTTCGAGGAGGTCGAGGCCAAGTACGCCGCGGCCGACCGGCTGCTGGGCCGCCTGATCAAGGTGACCCCGTCGTCGAAGGTGGTCGGTGACCTGGCGCTGGCGCTGGTCGGCACCGGGGTCGACATCGAGGACTTCGCCGCCGATCCGGGCCGCTACGACATCCCCGACTCGGTGATCGGCTTCCTGCGCGGCGAGCTCGGCGAGCCCGCCGGCGGCTGGCCCGAGCCGTTCCGCAGCAAGGCGCTGGCGGGGCGCAACGAGCCCAAGCCGGAGACCCCGCTGACCGCGACCGACGTCAGAGAGCTCGACGGTAGCCCGGTCGAACGGCGTGCTGCGCTCAACCGGCTGCTGTTCCCCGGCCCGACGGCCGAATTCCTCGCCCACCGCGACAGATACGGTGACATCTCGCGGTTGTCGGCCAACCAGTTCTTCTACGGGTTGCGCCGCGACGAGGAACACCACGTGGTGCTGGAGAAGGGTGTCACGCTGCTCATCCGGCTCGAAGCCATCTCCGAACCCGACGAACGCGGGATGCGGACCGTACTGTGCCTGCTCAACGGCCAACTGCGGCAGGTCGCAGTCCGTGACCGGTCGGTCGCCGATCACGTCGCTGCCGCCGAGAAGGCCAACCCGGCCCATCCCGGTCAACTGGGTGCTCCGTTCTCCGGCATGGTCACTCTCGCCGTCGCGGTGGGCGAGCGGGTCTCCGCAGGTGACACCGTCGCCACGATCGAGGCGATGAAGATGGAAGCGACGATCACCGCTCCACGCGATGGGGTGATCGACCGGGTCGCGATCAAGCAGGTGCAGCAAGTCGACGGTGGTGACCTGCTGTTGGTTGTCGCTGCGGAGTAGTCGGGGCGCGCAGGCAGTTCCGGTCACGGGAGGCGTGGTTGTGCGCGCACATCCCGTGACCGGACTTTCGGTACGGTGCAAGGATGAGGGAAGGAATCGAGTCGCGAGAACCTTCACACACCGATCGGCAGCACAAAAGCCTAGAACCTGTCAGCGCTGCCGAGTCCACCCGCACAGGGAAACGGCGAAAACCGGTCGAGAAGTCAGCGCGGCCGCGGGTGACCAATCAAGCGGTCGTGCCCTCGCCGGTAGCGAATCTGCTTCGTGAAGCCGTTCTGCAAACCGCCCGAGCCAACGGGTGGGCGAACATCGCCGCTGTCCGAAACGCTGTCGCTGCGACCGATCACTCCTTCACCTCCGAAGCGTACGGCTACGCGAAATTCAGCGGAATCCTGAAAGCCTGCGCACAATTCGACTTCGAAGTCCGCGACGCCGGAATCAGTTCGCGCAAGACCGTCTACGTAAGGCTGAAGGCACACGAGGAATCCTCGGGCGCAGGCAATCAGTGACCCTGTCACCCCGCACGGCACTCGAGCCGCAGGCCAGGTGCCTGGCTCGGAGTCACTTGGCCCTGAGCCCGGCTGCCAACCTCTCGATCGCATCGATCTCCCGAATGCCGGGATCGAGTTCGGAGCCGGTCATGACCACGTAGCGCTTGTCCCGGACGGCACGCATCTGCGCAGTGGCCGGGTTGGATTCGAGGAACTGGGTTTTGGTGGCGAGAGCGTCACCGTCCACGCGTTTGCGGCTGAGGTCGGCGAGGACGAGCACGGCCGTCGGGTGATCGAAAGGTCGACGTGCTGGTGGTGTGTGTCTTTCGGACGCGGCGGGCGGCGTGGACTTCGTCGTTGAACACCACGAGGCACCCTTGCTGGCGAGCGTCGGAGTGGACGGCGGCGTGTATGGCGGCCAGCAGATTGGCTGGGCCGTCGGCGCCGGCGAGGGTGGGGTTGCGCATCGCGCCGGTCATCACGATCGGCTCGGGTGCGGCGTGTAGGAGATCGAGCAGGTATGCGGTTTCTTCGATGGTGTCGGTGCCTTGGGTGACAACTGCTCCGTCGGTTCCGGGTAGATGGTCGTTGATAGCGGCGGCGAGTGCGGTGATGTCGGAGATCTTCAAGGATGCGCCGGGCAGCTGGCGGAAATTCACGACATCGACCGCAATGCCGGTGTCGGCCAAGCCGGGTACCGCGGCGAGCAGTTGCTCAGCCGACAGGGAGGGAGCGACGCCGCCGTGCTCGGTGGTCGACATGGCGATCGTGCCGCCGAGGGTGAAAACGGTAACGCGGCAGGTGTTTTCGGCTGAGGGCACCCCGGCAGCCTAGCGATCTTCGCGAGGGTAGTCCGCAAGAAACCGACATGCTCGATCAAGCGCGAGGATGCTATCCCGACTCGTGCACGGCTGCTGCACGCCGCCTTGGACGTGGTGTGGCAGGACTGACAGATGCAGCCCTCGGTGTGTCCGAAGACGAGTTCACCGAGATCTATGGACGCATTCAGGAGCGTGGCTTGCAGCATTGGGCGGATCCGCACGGCAGCAGGCCGGGCGAGATCAACCACAACGACGGCGGGCACGCGTGTACTTCCAGGATCCGGCCGGCCACTACCTGGAGATCATCACCCGGCCGTACGGGTCGGGCGCGGACTGACCCGCGAGGCCAACAGCCCGACGCCGTCGCCGCGCAGCGCCGGCAACATTCGCGGCCGGTTGCCGAGCACCGAGACCAGCTCGGCAGCGCGGCCCTCGACGACGGGGCCTTCCTCGCCGTGCGTCCAGTCGATATCGGTGGCGCGCAGCCGCAATCCGCGGCTGTTCCGGAATGCCGGAACGAACGGATTCGGCACGGCCACTTGAGTGTTGAGCACCGCGACGAGGGCATCTGCTGGAATCGACGGCTCACGGTCGATCGCGAAGAGGATGTCGAGCTCATGGGTGATGTGATCGCCGAGCAGGAGCCGAGGCGGGAAGACCCGCCCCAACCCGCGCGGCCGGTACAACAGCCGTTCGAACTCGTCGAGCAGACAGGCGGGGCTTCGGTCGGCGGCCAGAGCCCGTGCCATCGATGCGTTCGCCCGGTCTAATGAGCCTCTGTGGCGCAGTAACTCGGTCGCGGCGACGCCGGCGCCTACGCGGTACCCGATCACAAGATGCGCCAGCACGCCGTGGTTGGTCCACGCGTCGCACAGGCTGGGTTGCGCCCACTCGTCGGCGCTGAAGCCCGCCGCGAGCGCACGGAATCGTTCGTCGTTGCTGCGCAACCGTTCACGCACGGACACCGAGATTCTCCTGCAGGAAGGCGGTTTGATCGGACAGCACCCGGCCGACGAGCGGCGGATGGTAGATGTCGAAGTGGTCGGAGTCGTAGTGGCGAGCGACGCCGCGGGGGGCGCGCCGCGCGACCAGCGCGGCATACGCGGGATCCATCAGGTTCTCGCGATCGCACACGCACACCAGCAGTGGCGCCTTGACGTAGCGGGCGTGCCGGATGGCCGACGTCGTCACCATGCCCATGGCATCGGCGGCGGCGATGCGGTTGTCGAACCGGCCGCCCGGCGGGACCGTGGAGTTCCATCCGGCTTCCGCGCCCTCGACGGTGACCATCGCGAAACGTCCCGGCGCCCCGACGATCGGCACGTACCGGCGGCCATGCCCTGTGGCACGTCGGAATAGGTCCTCGACGATCGCGGGCGTCATGCGTAGCGATGCCATGAGCCCGAGCCGGCGGGCGGCTGCGGGCCCGTGCACGATCGGGCACTGCACGACGGCGACCGCTATATCGTCGCGGGCCGCCGCCACCCGGATCACGTTCATGCCGCCGAGGCTGGTGCCCCATAACCCGATCCGCGTCGAGTCGATGTCCTGACGGCCTGCGAGAAACGCCAGCGCGGCGTCGACGTCATGGCACTGCTCAGTTATCGAGATGTGTTGCCGCGGTTGCCCGCCCGATTCGCCGGTGTTGCGGTAATCGAAGGCCAGGACGGCGATGCCTGCCGTGGCGAAGTGCTGCTCGTATTGAGCGAGCATCATGTCGTGCGTCGCACCGAGACCGTGCACCAACACCACCGCCGGGTGCGGGCCGTTTCCCGTGGGCAGCGTCAACCACGCCGCACATCGGGTGCCATCGGAACGGAAATCGACGCGTTCGGTCGGGATCGTCGGCGGCATCGAGCCTCCTAACATAGGTACGGTGTACGTATTGCTAGACTGCTTTACGTACGATGTACTTGTCAAGCGGTGATGAGCCGCTTGCACGTAGAGCAGGGGGTCAGAGGTATTGCGCGCACGATTCACCACCGACGAGATCGGCGCCGCGGCGCTGGGCATCGTCGACGAGGCCGGCGTGAGCGCGTTGAGCATGCGGGCGCTCGCCGCGGCACTGGGCACGGGCCCGATGACGATGTACAACTACGTGCCCGACAAGGAGGGGCTGGAGGAACTCGTGGTCGCCGCGATCGTCGCGGAGGTGCAGGTACCCGAGCCGACGTCCAACTGGGTCGACGACGTGTACGCGGTGGCCGACGCGATGTGGCGGGGTATCCGGGCGCATCCCGCCGCGATCCCGCTGGTGTTGACGCGCCGGACGTCGTCAGCGACCGGTTTCGCCGTGGCCGATGCGCTCATCGAGGCGCTCGGCCGCGGCGGGCTGAAGGATGCGGACCGT
>NZ_JBFAHV010000058.1:0-5108 GCF_040654375.1 Nocardia sp. NPDC050710
TTGTTTTGCTGGGTTTTCGGACTCTAGTTTCAGATATTTCTGATTCACCTTCGGGTGTTTCGAGAGTCTTCAACGGAGAGTTTGATCCTGGCTCAGGACGAACGCTGGCGGCGTGCTTAACACATGCAAGTCGAGCGGTAAGGCCCTTCGGGGTACACGAGCGGCGAACGGGTGAGTAACACGTGGGTGATCTGCCTCGTACTTCGGGATAAGCCTGGGAAACTGGGTCTAATACCGGATATGACCTTCTGATGCATGTCAGTGGGTGGAAAGATTTATCGGTGCGAGATGGGCCCGCGGCCTATCAGCTTGTTGGCGGGGTAACGGCCCACCAAGGCGACGACGGGTAGCCGACCTGAGAGGGTGACCGGCCACACTGGGACTGAGACACGGCCCAGACTCCTACGGGAGGCAGCAGTGGGGAATATTGCACAATGGGCGAAAGCCTGATGCAGCGACGCCGCGTGAGGGATGACGGCCTTCGGGTTGTAAACCTCTTTCGACAGGGACGAAGCGCAAGTGACGGTACCTGTAGAAGAAGCACCGGCCAACTACGTGCCAGCAGCCGCGGTAATACGTAGGGTGCGAGCGTTGTCCGGAATTACTGGGCGTAAAGAGCTTGTAGGCGGTTCGTCGCGTCGATCGTGAAAACTTGGGGCTCAACCCCAAGCTTGCGGTCGATACGGGCGGACTTGAGTACTTCAGGGGAGACTGGAATTCCTGGTGTAGCGGTGAAATGCGCAGATATCAGGAGGAACACCGGTGGCGAAGGCGGGTCTCTGGGAAGTAACTGACGCTGAGAAGCGAAAGCGTGGGTAGCGAACAGGATTAGATACCCTGGTAGTCCACGCCGTAAACGGTGGGTACTAGGTGTGGGTTTCCTTCCACGGGATCCGTGCCGTAGCTAACGCATTAAGTACCCCGCCTGGGGAGTACGGCCGCAAGGCTAAAACTCAAAGGAATTGACGGGGGCCCGCACAAGCGGCGGAGCATGTGGATTAATTCGATGCAACGCGAAGAACCTTACCTGGGTTTGACATACACCGGAAACCTGCAGAGATGTAGGCCCCCTTGTGGTCGGTGTACAGGTGGTGCATGGCTGTCGTCAGCTCGTGTCGTGAGATGTTGGGTTAAGTCCCGCAACGAGCGCAACCCTTGTCCTGTGTTGCCAGCGGATTATGCCGGGGACTCGCAGGAGACTGCCGGGGTCAACTCGGAGGAAGGTGGGGACGACGTCAAGTCATCATGCCCCTTATGTCCAGGGCTTCACACATGCTACAATGGCCGGTACAGAGGGCTGCGATACCGTGAGGTGGAGCGAATCCCTTAAAGCCGGTCTCAGTTCGGATCGGGGTCTGCAACTCGACCCCGTGAAGTTGGAGTCGCTAGTAATCGCAGATCAGCAACGCTGCGGTGAATACGTTCCCGGGCCTTGTACACACCGCCCGTCACGTCATGAAAGTCGGTAACACCCGAAGCCGGTGGCCTAACCCTTGTGGAGGGAGCCGTCGAAGGTGGGATTGGCGATTGGGACGAAGTCGTAACAAGGTAGCCGTACCGGAAGGTGCGGCTGGATCACCTCCTTTCTAAGGAGCACTTCTCCACCGACACCCACACAGGTGGGATGGTAAACGTGTGGTGGCAGAGACCGTTCATGTCCTCGAATGTGGGACTGCGGGAGCTCATGGGTGGAACACTGACAAGCTTTATCGCATTCGATCAGTCCTGTGTGGTTGGTCGCGGTGAATATATCGGCACACTGTTGGGTCCTGAGAGAACACGCGAGTGTTTCTTTCTAGGCAAATAGACGATCCGATCGGGTTCCCGGTCATACCGATTCCAGTCCTGTGGGGCTGGGGTGCTGGTGTCGGAATTGGACTTGGTTGGGTGTGTTGTTTGAGAACTGCACAGTGGACGCGAGCATCTTTGTTAGTAAGTGTTTAAGAGCGTACGGTGGATGCCTTGGCACCAGGAGCCGATGAAGGACGTAGGAGGCTGCGATAAGCCTCGGGGAGCTGTCAACCGAGCTGAGATCCGAGGATTTCCGAATGGGGAAACCCAGCACGAGTGATGTCGTGTTACCCGCATCTGAATATATAGGGTGTGTGGAGGGAACGTGGGGAAGTGAAACATCTCAGTACCCACAGGAAGAGAAAACAACAGTGATTCCGTGAGTAGTGGCGAGCGAAAGCGGATGAGGCTAAACCATGCATGTGTGATACCCGGCAGGGGTTGCGTGTGTGGGGTAGTGGGGCTCACTTTCTTGTTACTGCCGTGACAAGCGAGAGTCAGAAACCGTTGTGTTAGTCGAAGTGGTCTGGAACGGCCTGTCGTAGAGGGTGAGAATCCCGTAGACGAAAACTCAACGGCTCTTGTAGTGAGTGCCCGAGTAGCAGCGGGCCCGTGAAATCTGCTGTGAATCTGCCGGGACCACCCGGTAAGCCTGAATACTCCCTGGTGACCGATAGCGGACTAGTACCGTGAGGGAAAGGTGAAAAGTACCCCGGGAGGGGAGTGAAATAGTACCTGAAACCGTGCGCTTACAATCCGTCAGGGCCTGCGCCGACTTCGGTCGGGTGGGTGATGGCGTGCCTTTTGAAGAATGAGCCTGCGAGTTAGTGGCATGTGGCGAGGTTAACCCGTGTGGGGTAGCCGTAGCGAAAGCGAGTCCGAATAGGGCGGTGGAGTCGCATGTTCTAGACCCGAAGCGGAGTGATCTACCCATGGCCAGGGTGAAGCGACGGTAAGACGTCGTGGAGGCCCGAACCCACTTAGGTTGAAAACTGAGGGGATGAGCTGTGGGTAGGGGTGAAAGGCCAATCAAACTCCGTGATAGCTGGTTCTCCCCGAAATGCATTTAGGTGCAGCGTCGCGTGTTTCACACCGGAGGTAGAGCTACTGGATGGTCTAGGGGGCCCACAAGCTTACCGAAATCAGCCAAACTCCGAATGCCGGTGTGTGAGAGCGCGGCAGTGAGACTGCGGGGGATAAGCTTCGTAGTCGAGAGGGAAACAGCCCAGATCGCCGGCTAAGGCCCCTAAGCGTGTACTAAGTGGAAAAGGATGTGGGGTCGCGAAGACAACCAGGAGGTTGGCTTAGAAGCAGCCACCCTTGAAAGAGTGCGTAATAGCTCACTGGTCAAGTGATCCTGCGCCGACAATGTAGCGGGGCTCAAGTACACCGCCGAAGCCGCGGCATTCACACATGTCATCCGCCTTGGACTACGGTTCTTGGTGCAGTGGTGTGGATGGGTAGGGGAGCGTCGTGCAGCCATGGAAGCAGCAGTGTGAACTAGTTGTGGAGGCTGTGCGAGTGAGAATGCAGGCATGAGTAGCGAAAGACGAGTGAGAAACTCGTCCGCCGAATGACCAAGGGTTCCTGGGCCAGGTTAATCCGCCCAGGGTGAGTCGGGACCTAAGGCGAGGCCGACAGGCGTAGTCGATGGACAACGGGTTGATATTCCCGTACCCGTGTATCCGCGCCCAATGGCGAATCAGTTGTGCTAAGTGTCCAGGACCGGATGGACCTCCTTCGGGAGGCCGGATGGCGATGCACACGACCCTGGCTGTAGTAGTCAAGCGATGGGGTGACGCAGGAAGGTAGCTGGGCCAGTCAGTGGTTGTACTGGTGTAAGCCTGTAGGGCGTTGTGTAGGCAAATCCGCACAACATGCAGCCTGAGAGGTGATGCGTAGCCGATTGAGGCGAATTCAGTGATCCTATGCTGCCGAGAAAAGCCTCTAGTGAGTTGGTACACGGCCCGTACCCCAAACCGACACAGGTGGTCAGGTAGAGAATACTAAGGCGATCGAGAGAACTGTGGTTAAGGAACTCGGCAAAATGCCCCCGTAACTTCGGGAGAAGGGGGACCAACGCTGGTGACGGAACTTGCTTCCTGAGCTGGTGGTGGTCGCAGAGACCAGAGAGAAGCGACTGTTTACTAAAAACACAGGTCCGTGCGAAGTCGTAAGACGATGTATACGGACTGACGCCTGCCCGGTGCCGGAAGGTTAAGAGGACCGGTTAGCTACTTCGGTGGCGAAGCTGAGAATTTAAGCCCCGGTAAACGGCGGTGGTAACTATAACCATCCTAAGGTAGCGAAATTCCTTGTCGGGTAAGTTCCGACCTGCACGAATGGCGTAACGACTTCTCTGCTGTCTCAACCACAGACTCGGCGAAATTGCATTACGAGTAAAGATGCTCGTTACGCGCGGCAGGACGAAAAGACCCCGGGACCTTCACTATAGCTTGGTATTGGTGTTCGGTACGGTTTGTGTAGGATAGGTGGGAGACTGTGAAAGCGGCACGCCAGTGTCGTGGGAGTCGTCGTTGAAATACCACTCTGATCGTATTGGACCTCTAACCTCGGACCATGATCTGGTTCAGGGACAGTGCCTGGTGGGTAGTTTAACTGGGGCGGTTGCCTCCCAAAATGTAACGGAGGCGCCCAAAGGTTCCCTCAGCCTGGTTGGCAATCAGGTGTCGAGTGCAAGTGCACAAGGGAGCTTGACTGTGAGAGCGACAGCTCGAGCAGGGACGAAAGTCGGGACTAGTGATCCGGCACCGGCAAGTGGAAGCGGTGTCGCTCAACGGATAAAAGGTACCCCGGGGATAACAGGCTGATCTTCCCCAAGAGTCCATATCGACGGGATGGTTTGGCACCTCGATGTCGGCTCGTCGCATCCTGGGGCTGGAGTAGGTCCCAAGGGTTGGGCTGTTCGCCCATTAAAGCGGCACGCGAGCTGGGTTTAGAACGTCGTGAGACAGTTCGGTCTCTATCCGCCGCGCGCGTCAGAAACTTGAGGAAGGCTGTCCCTAGTACGAGAGGACCGGGACGGACGAACCTCTGGTGTGCCAGTTGTCCTGCCAAGGGCACTGCTGGTTAGCTACGTTCGGAAGGGATAACCGCTGAAAGCATCTAAGCGGGAAGCCTGTTCCAAGATGAGGTTTCTCACCACCTTCGAGTGGTTAAGGCCCCCCACAGACCATGGGGTTGATAGGCCAGAACTGGAAGCCCGGTAACGGGTGTAGGTGACTGGTACTAATCGGCCGAGGACTTACCAACAAAGAAGCTACGCGTCCACTGTGCGGTATCTGAAACAACACACA
>NZ_JBFAHV010000059.1:0-4991 GCF_040654375.1 Nocardia sp. NPDC050710
TCACCCGCCACTGCTCCTCGCTCAACTCGTGCCTACGCACCACAACCGAGAATCAAAGCACATCAATCACACCAACTTTGAGGACGGACCCTAGCGATTCTTCACACGGCTCGGTGCCATCCCATGGGCGTCCACGACGGGAGGTTGTTCACGCACTGCAACTTTCGTGCAGCAGCTTCACTCTACGCGTTTGACAAACCGAACTTCGGTCAGGGAGGGTGTTTGCGTCCGCCCATCGGTGGCTGCTTGCACGAACGGGGGGTTTGATGCTGATTCCAGAGAAGGCCACGCTGGCCGTGTCGGCCGCTAGCGATTACTGCGGGGTGCAATGATGACTGGGTTCCACAATCACTACGACGACCCCGATGAATACTGGGACGAGGCGCCCCTCAAGCCAACGCCGAAAGCTCGGCCTGCAGCCCCGGCGCCCCATCTCCCCGTCGATCCGTTTTCATCGTTTAGCCCGCCTCCTCCGGCATCACCCTCGCGTCCGGCGGCTCCACCTGCCTCGTTCCGTCCGCCCCTTCCGGTGGCCCGCGAGAACCCCGCCCCTTCATCGGCTTCGAGTCAATGGGAAACTCGATCCGCAGCTGACGCGAAACCCTCCCAAGAGGATCAAGTTGCCTCGGGTTTCAGATTCGATAAGTTTCTCGACGAGCTGGGCCAGTTCTACGGGTTCACCCAGGCCATGTCCGGCCTCATCCAAGAGGCGTTTTCCGCCGGACCACCTCATATCAGTGCCCGCGATACTACAGGGGCAGTTGAGGTCACGGTCGCCACAACGGGAGAGTTGGTCGACATATTCGTCTCAGACAACTGGCGTCACCGCGTCGGCGAAGATGGTGTTGGCTCGGCGGTGGTCAATGCCATCAAGAAAGCCGAGCAAATGCGAGTCGAATCGACCAGCATTGCCGCGAGCCGAAACGGCGTGTTGGATAGAATAAGCACATTAAGCATTGATGACGCGGTACCGATAAAGATCACACGACCACAGCCCGCAGCCTCGTCCGCGGTAGATATTGATGGGCTAATCGAGCGGGTGATGCAAACGCTGGACAGAAGTCCCGAAGAAGCAAATGTCGGCGAATTCATTGGTACAAGCGTGGCGGACGGTGGCATACAGGCATCGGTTACGTTGACGCGCAGCGGTATTGCTGACTGTATTGTCCAAATTCCCTGGGGCACGGATACTCGAGGAGATTCGATTGCGTGGGCAGTTAAACATGCTCATGCTGCAGCGCGCGAGACCATACTCACTTCGCCCGCCGCTGGGCTGGGTGATTCCAGCGGACTGTTCTCTGAGCTCATTCAAGTGATCAATTCTCTTCAATCCCCTAAAGGATAGCTATGGGTCAGGAAGTTTCCGTTGCCACAGATGCCCTCCGGAGCGAGGGGAAGGCATGGGCGCGCGAGTCCGACACTCTGGACAAGGTGAAGAGCGATATTCAGTCCATAGGCTTCAACCGGGTAGAGGCCGGCGTATTTCAAGCTATTGTGTCTGCGCACGCTGAGGTTGTCGAGAAGATGACTACTCTGAGTGGGCAAGCTGCAACAAGTTTCGACAAGGTTGGTCAAACGTTGCAGACCTGTGCAGACACCTACGATGCCGAGGATGCCGCCGGGAAGCATCGAATTGACAACCTATGGTGACGAAAAAGGGGTGCGGGAATGTCGACAACATTTGACAGTGCAGCATATCAAGATGTTTGGGATAAGCTTAAAGAATATATCCAAAATATTGACGACTACCTCACCAACGATGCTCCAGACGCAATATCTGCCGGACAGAACTCATACGCCACCAAAGTGACCCCCGGGCTGAGTGAATTTATCAAGACGTGCGGCGAAAAGATGCTCGCAGCCCTCAAGTGGCTTTGGGAAAAGCTTATGGACCTCATCGAAGGGATTGCTGCGCCAATTTTTATGGCCCAGCGATCGTTCGAGTGGTCCGATGCTAAAGGCGACTACTCGGGTGTTGCGGCAGCCATAAATCCCAAGCAGCTACTTGCCCTCAAAGAGTGGAAAGGCGACGCGCAGGAAGCGTACGAAAAAACGGTCGAAGCCCAGCGTGACGCAATTCTCAAGATGGAAGAAACTGCCGAGACTTGCCGGAACCATCTTATGGTTGCCGCGGCTGCGGGATTGCTGCTCTATGCTGGAGTTGCCATTGTGGTGAACAAGTTTGTTACAGCTCTCGCTTTTATTATTGCCGCGGTTGCATCGGGATTCGGCGCAGTCCCTGGTTTTGCTGGCTTCTGGACGATCAGCGGAGTCACTGCCGCAGAACTGAGTGCAGCAATCGCTGCGATCACACTTTTCGTAACCGATCAAGCCAAGGCTTGGAGCGACATCAAAGCTGCGACAACCAACAACTCTGCGTTCCAAAAGGGCGACGACGGATCCATTCGTTGGCCGGATCCGAATACGAAATACTTCGAGGATGCCTCCGTTGAAGGCGACAACGAATCCAAATGGAGGTTGAACCCTGATAAGTAATATTTCATTTAGGAGCGGCAATGGGGGCAGTGAACGGGCCCGGCGTTCAACATTGATCCAAGTGGGTCTTATGTCCATGATCTCCAGCTCTGGTCTAGCCTTGGGCTCTGTGGTTGCGGAGGTCTCCGGTTGGCCGCTCATCCTGGGGGTCATGCTAACGACGTTCGCTGTGCAGTTGGCTGGCACCGTAATTGCTTGGCGATCTGCTCCGGTGGGCGCAATGCGGTTATCCATTTGCATCGCATTTTCAGCGGTTTGGATCGCGTCCTTTGGCCTGTTGGTAGCCGGGTGGATCGACACCGTAATGTATCCGCTTCACATAGGACTCCTGTTTGGACTGGCTCTACAGGGATACCAGTGTCTGTGGCGTGGACGTTCGTAACCCCGACCTCTCTCGCGCCCAGCGAACCAGGAGTTCGCGGCGGCGCGATGATTGTCGCCGTGGTGTGTTCGGAGGCGGCCTGGGGCACAGGCTGACGTGCGTTGGACGCGTATCCGTCCTCGCGAGGCAGGTGGATCAGCATGGTAAACCGGGTTGTCCGTTCGACCCGAGTACCGATCGCCGAGCGCCGCAACCCGATGATCAGATCGCCTTCCCAATACCGAAATCGAGATGTTGCGACGATCAGTTGAATACGGCCTGGATGCGACGGTCGCTATGGTGACCCGGCCACCAAACACACGCCCGCCGCGCCCACTACCAGCGGCGATTACCGCTCACACCGTGATCGCGATGTCCGGCTGAAGGACTAACTGTCGGTAGGGTTCTTTAGGATCGCGGTGTGGTAGGAACGCTCGAAATCGACGTGGACGGTGCCTTGGCAATGGCCGAGGCTGCAGTACAGCACCACTGGCTTTGGACTGCGGACGGAATGAATGACGCTGCCGAGTATTTGGGTTGGAGCGTTCCCGGAGAAGGCAAGTGGCAGTGGACAGTTACCGACGCGGGTATCAGGATCCCCGAGGTGCCGGGCCGACTGATTCGGCAGGCCGGCGCAGTCTTCTCGGTGGACGATGACAAGACAGTGCGCAGTGTTGTCGTCTATGTAGCGGAAATCGCTGAACAGGTTCAGTACCGCGACTGTCTCGCACCAGCTTTCGACGACCTATGTGTCCGGCTGATGAATGCGTGGGGGTGAGCCCGGTGTTTCGGACGGCCCCGGAAGGGTGCGGTGGCGCTTCGAACATGTAGTTCTGAAGTTGAGCGTCGACTCCAGAGCTATCCATTTTCGGCTCGAAAACCCCGCGGAGCACGACCGTAGGGAGGCAGCAGATCGGGAATGGGAGCAACGCAAGGCCCGCCGGACCGACTCGACACTGTTCCTCGAGGCGATTCCGCTGGTTGTCCAGGCGGAATTCGGCGTGTGGTCGAAAGACGATCTGGCGCCTTTGTTTGCCGCAGTAGGGTGGCCGATCGAGGAGGAGCCCGTCAGCTTCCGCAAAGGTCGTACGGCGGGCATCGAGTCGGAGACCATCTCGATTAGCCTGCGCGCCAGCAAAACTGAGCAATACCTCGATCCCGATCGTTGGGGGTTCGGCGAATACAGCCGGGTTTGGATGACCCAACGGTTGGCTGCGAATGTCGTGGATGACGCTTACCGCGCGGCGCTGGCGATCTGCGTCGAGCTACTCGGCCCGCCGCCGCTGGTAGGCGGACCTGATGCCCGCGCGATCTGGCGTGACAATGACACCACAGTGCTGCTGACCCGCGATCTCGGCAGCTCGATCAGTCTCGCGGTCTTCCCTACCGAGCCCCATGAGGGCCGCGAGCATTGGGAATGGAACTGGTCCGACTGGACGGCCGCGGAGTGCTGGCTTGTGGCACCCGATGCCGAAGGCACTCGGTACGGATTCCCGACGTGGGGCTATCCGGAGCCCCTTGCGACATCCTGGCCGAGTCTGGATGACTACATCGACGCGCTCTTTCTTTCCCTCGCTGCTGACCTTCCCGTCCTGCACCCGTACGCGACCTGGGTGATTTGGGTGATCACCGTCGCGGACGACCCCGACGCAGGCTTCCTCCAGGGCTGGTTCTCGCCTCATGATGCGCGCATGGAATATCGGCACAGCGCTGACGCGGACCTGACGACGGTGAACTATCCGGCCGGTGTTGCCGCTGGCCGAAGTATCGCGGAGGTGGTCAAGTCAGAGTTGCGAGCGCTGGGTGTTCCGAGCCCCGACCGCCTGACCCTCTCCGCATGGAGCTCGCCAGAGCCCCAACAGATCCACACGATCCGACTCGGGCTCGAGGGCAGTGGCTGATCGCGTCGGGTTCCTTGTGCCCGGCGATCGAACCCGTTTCGCGCTCTGAGGATTAGCGTCTCGGCGGTTCTGAGTCGCGTACGGCGCATTCAGGAGGCGTTCCTCTTTCCTGCCCTTTCATCGCAACGGCGATGTCCTCACATGGCTCCCCTCTCGTGTCAAGGCGCAGTCGGCAGGTCGGGGCTATTCTGGATGGTGGTGAGTCCGGGTCGTGGCTTGTCCGAAGGGCTGGT
>NZ_JBFAHV010000060.1:0-4196 GCF_040654375.1 Nocardia sp. NPDC050710
CATCGAGCAAACACCGGCTGTAGCGGTGGAGCCGGTACCAGTGGTCAAGACCGTCCTGGCTGGTGGAGTGCTGCCGTGGGTGGTCTCGGCGCGTACTGACGAGGCCCTTGCCGAGCAGGCCAGGCGTTTGGCATCGCATGTCGCCGACCATGACCAGGACCCGATTGATGTCGGCTTCTCGCTCGTGACTTCGAGAGTGTTGTTCGACCACCGTGCCGTGGTGTTGTCGCCCGAGCGCGACGGCCTGCGGGCCGGTACGCAAGCGTTGGGGCGTGCCGAAACGATTCCGGGTGTGGTGTCCGGTCGCGTGGTGTCGGGTTCGACGGGTGTGGTGTTTTCCGGTCAGGGTGCGCAGTGGGCGGGTATGGCCACCGAGCTGCGTGCGGCGTATCCGGTGTTCGCCGGGGCTTTCGACGGGATTGTCGCTGAGTTGGATCCGTTGTTGGGACAACCGGTTTCGTTGAGTGTGGCGTTGGCGTCCGAGGATCTGGTTGATCGGACGGTGTTCGCGCAGGCGGGTTTGTTCGCGTTCGAGGTGGCGTTGTTCCGGCTGCTCGAGTCGTGGGGTGTTCGCCCGGATGTGGTGGCCGGTCACTCGATCGGGGAAGTGGCTGCCGCGCATGTGGCGGGTGTGTTGTCGTTGGCGGATGCGTGTGTGTTGGTGGCTGCGCGTGGTCGGTTGATGCAGGCACTGCCCGCTGGTGGGGCGATGGTCGCGGTCGGTGCTTCAGAAACCGATGTGTCGCCGCTGCTGCTGGATGGCGTGTCGATCGCGGCGGTGAATGGTCCGTCGTCGGTGGTGTTGTCCGGTGTTGAGGACGCGGTCTCGGCTGTTGTCGAGGCGTGTACCGGGCGTGGTTGGCGGACACACAGGTTGCGTGTTTCGCATGGGTTCCATTCGGCGTTGATGGAGCCGATGCTGGCTGAATTCGCCTCGGCAATCGAGGGTTTGGCGTTCGCTCGTCCGAGCTTGCCGTTGGTGTCGACGGTGACCGGTGCTCGCGTCGTCGATGAGATGTCGGATCCGTCGTATTGGGTGGGTCAGGTTCGGAATACGGTGCGGTTCGCCGATGCGGTGACCGCGATGGCGGGTCTGGGAGTGACCCGGTTCGCCGAGGTCGGTCCCGATGCGGTGTTGACCCCGATGATCGACCAGACTCTCGACGGTGGGCAGGTGAGTGCGGGGGCTGCGGTCGTGGCTCCTGTTGTGGTGGCGTTGGCGCGTCGGGGTCAGGCGGATGTGTCGGCCGTGCTGGGTGGCGTGGCCGGGTTGTTCGTCTCCGGTGCCGATGTGGACTGGGCGGGTATGTATACCGGTTCCAGTGCCGAGCGAATCGACTTGCCCACCTACGCTTTCCAGCGTCGGCGTTATTGGATGGCCGAAAGGTCCACCGCCGGCGGTGATGCCCGGGCGATGGGTCTCGCCGCTACCGGACACCCCTTGGCCTCGGTGGTCGTCTCTCAACCGGACTCCGATGCGGTAACTCTCACCGGCAGACTGTCGGTGCAGACGCACCCATGGCTGGCCGATCACACGGTGATGGACACCGTACTGTTCCCCGGAACCGGTTTGGTCGAACTCGCCCTGCACGCCGGAGAACAAGTCGGCTGCTCGACCCTCGAGGAGCTGGTCCTTCAAGCCCCACTGGCACTGTCGGAGTCTGCCGGACTCGCGGTGCGTGTTGTGGTCGGTGGCGAGGACGAGACCGGCCATCGCGCGGTCCGGATCTTCTCCCGCCCCGATGATGGCATCGATTCGATGCCGTCATGGACGTTGAACGCCGAGGGTGTGCTCGCACCGAGGCTTGATAGTGCGGCTGTGGATCTGGTGCAGTGGCCGCCCGCCGGTGCGGTCGTCGTGGACATCGATGGGGTTTACGACTCCCTCGATGCACAGGGCTACCACTACGGTCCGGTGTTCCAGGCGCTGAGGTCGGTGTGGCGCGGATCGGACGGGGTGCTGTACGCCGAGGTCGAATTGCCCGACGCGGCCCGGGCCGAGGCGCAGCAGTTCGGTGTGCATCCGGCGTTGCTGGATGCGGCATTGCATGCTTTGCGTTCAGCTGATGACATGTCGGCGGATGGAGCTGGGCTGGCGTTGCCGTTCGAGTGGTCCGGTGTCACCGTGCATGCGGCTGGGGCTGATGCCTTGCGTGTCCGGCTCACTCGCGTCGGCGAGCACGCGGTAGCTCTGGATCTGGCGGATACGACGGGCACTCCGGTTGCGACGGTGCGGCAGCTGGCTACTCGGCCGATCGATCCCGCGCAGCTCACGACCGGTGCATCCGTCGTCGGTAACGCGTTGTTCCAGATCGGCTGGACACCGATCGCGGTGCGTGAAGCCGACGTCACCGCGGTGGCGTGGCCGGATCTTGGTGAGCAGGTCCCGCCGGTGGTGGTGTTGGAGTGCCCGACGGGTAATGATCCCGCCGCCGTTCACACCGCGACCCATGCTGTTCTGGAGGTTCTGCAGTCCTGGATCGCCGATCATCGGTTCGGTGAATCGGTGCTGGTGGTTCGGACCAGTGGTGCGGTGTCGGTTGCCGGGGAGGATATTACGAATCTGGCCGGTGCGGCGGTGGGTGGTCTGGTTCGTTCGGCGCAGGCGGAGAGTCCCGGTCGGATCGTGTTGATCGACACCGATTCCGAACTCACCGGGCTGCTGGCTGGGGTTGTGGCTGCTGCCGAACCTCAGGTGGCTGTGCGGAATGGACAGGTATACATTGCGCGGTTGGGCCGAGCGGCTTCGACGACGAAAACCGCTGCCGTGGAACCCTCTTTCGGTCGGGACGACACTGTTCTGATCACCGGTGCGGGTGGGTTGCTCGGTGGGCTGTTCGCCCGGCATCTGGTTGCCACGCGCGGCGTCCGGCGCTTGCTGCTGTTGAGCCGTCGCGGTGAATCTGCCCCCGGCGCCACCGAGCTGCGAGTGGAATTGCAGCATCTCGGTGCGGAGGTCGAGTTCGTCGCGTGCGATGTCGCCGATCGCGGCGCGCTCGCCGACGTGCTGGCCGATATTCCCGTCGCCCGTCCACTCACCGGTGTGTTCCACATGGCCGGGGTGCTCGATGATGGTGCTATCGCTTCGCTGACCCCGGCCCGGATGGATGCGGTGCTGGGGCCCAAGGTCGATGCTGCGCTGCATTTGCATGTACTGACCGCGGATCTGCCGTTGAAGGCGTTCGTGTTGTTCAGTTCGGTGGCGGGTGCGTTCGGCAACGCCGGCCAAGGTAACTATGCCGCGGCCAACGCGTGTCTGGATGCGCTGGCAGCGCAGCGCAGGGCCTCGGGTAATTGTGGCCAGTCGCTTGCCTGGGGTCTGTGGGACGGGGGTATGGCCGAGCAACTCAGCGACGTCGACCGTCACCGCATGTCCCGCTCCGGTGTGCTGCCGTTGTCGCGGGAGCAAGGGCTGGCATTGTTCGATGCCGCGATCGAGATGGACACCGCGGCTCCCATCCTTGCCCGTCTCGATCTGGATAACATCCGCAGCGCGGGGACTGCCGCGCCATCGCTGTTGGCTGGTCTGATTCCTGCTCGCCGCAAAGCGGCCTCGGGTGCCTTCACGGTGCTGCGTGCTCGTTTGGCGAATACTCCTGATAGTGAGCGTTTCGGTGTTCTCGTGGAGATCGTGCGTGGTCAGGTTGCGGCGATTCTGGGTCATCAGAACGCGAATGCGATTGCAGCGGGCAGGGCGTTCAACGAGCTGGGCTTCGATTCGGTCAGTGCTGTCCAGTTCCGCAACGCCCTCAAAACCGTCACGGGTCTACCGTTGCCCGCGACGTTGGTGTTCGATTACCCGACACCGCAGGCTTTGGCGAAATATCTGGCCGACGAGTTCACCGGCACCGGCCGGGACATCGAGGTCATTGCCAGCAGAGCTGTTGACGACGATCCGATCGCTGTGGTCGGAATGGCCTGCCGTTACCCCGGAGGGATCACTTCCCCCGAGGAACTCTGGGAACTGGTCCGTATCGGCGGGGATGCGGTCACGACGCTCCCGATCGACCGAGGCTGGGACATCAACGGCATCTACGATCCGGAGCCCGGCCGTGCGGGCAAGTCCTACACCCGGGAAGGCGGGTTCCTGCACACCGCTGCCGACTTCGATCCGGATTTCTTCGGGATCGGCCCCAACGAGGCAACGATGATGGATCCCCAGCAGCGGTTGCTGTTGGAGGTGTCGTGGGAGGCGT
>NZ_JBFAHV010000061.1:0-3298 GCF_040654375.1 Nocardia sp. NPDC050710
CACTGGTGGGCAGCCGATTTGGGAGCTTCTCACCGGGTACCTGGACCCGATCCTGGCCGGGATCAGGCCCTGGCACCAGTGTTAAGTAGCCGATGAGCGAGTGACCCGAGTGGCTAGGGCGGTGAACCCTGGCACCACCGGACGGTGAATTCGGCGGAGCGGTGTGAGGGTCGGACGGCTGTTCGGGCGGTGAAACTGGGGACGCCTTGTCTGGTGTATCGGCGGGGTGTTTCAGGCCTGGTATAGGTCTTCGAGGAATGCGACCGCGTCGAGGTCGGCGTTGCCGGAGTTGGCCGGGCGGGTGCTCACCCAGCTCGCCTGGTGGTCCCGTCACCTCCGCGCCGCAGAGCCTTATCAGGGTTGATGTAGAGCCGAACACCCTTATACACCACTGTGTTCGGCGCATCGTCGTCGTTATCCGGGTCACCGGAGTCCGCAGGATCCGGCAGTTCCGCGATCTCCTCGATGACGATCTGTGCTCGCGCCGCGCTGGGATCAAACATCTCCTGAAACGGCCCGACGAACGACCCCCCGAGGCCGCGGCGCTTCGCCCGAATAGCCGCCCACCCGAACAGTGCCAACGGGCCGATGGTGGCGATCAGCAATAACAAGTCCCCGCCCATGCTCACGAGCGTACCGATGAGGTCCTTCGCTCCGCTTAGAAGAGAAGGGGCCAACTTTCCGTTGGTCACCGAACCACATGGCCTCCGTGATGAAAGATACCGGTTTCCGAATCATCGCTACGACTTCGTCGGTTTCATCACGCATGAGGCCGCGCAACGCTACGACCGCGGTCATCGGGACGAATCGCTACGGCCACAGGCACTCTCGCACGGTGACAATCTGAACCGACTGGCCCGTGCCCTGCGTACGGTCGATGCTGCGAACCGTACACGGACCGAGGAGTTGGTCCCGTTCACCGGCGGTGGCTCCGATGTCGCCCGCATGACTGAGACCTTCGAGACCCCGTACGGAACCATCCACGTCACCACCTATCCCGTTGACTACGATCGTGGATCGTCCGGACCGCTCAGCGACCGCGCTCGGATCGCTATCAACATTTCGAGCGAGCGACTGCGAGCCTACGTCGCGTCCGGACGATTCGACGATCTCGACCATCTCCTGCAGATTGTGGAGCTGTTCGAACACTTGGCCAGCCAATCGGATTCGCCGAACCCTCGAGGACTCGATTCGGTTCCCTCGCGCTGCAGGCTGCACAGAACCGGCCGTCTGCTCAGCGGGACTGGAGGGCTGGTGCGCTACGGGACGTAAACGACGCGGTCGTCGGTTCGGGCATTCCAAGTCTCGCTGACCTGAGCGAGGGGCACGGGACGGGCCCGCACGGCGATCGCGTCGGTGTGCACCGCGACGGCGAGTTCCGGCAACTCCGCGAGGAAGTCGCGGGCCGAGACCGAGCCGATACCGCTGCCGCAGATCTGTAGCCTGGACGCGCGCAGCAGCGAGGAGTCGACAGGAATCGTCTGACCGGCGACGGATCCGATCTGGATCCAGTCCAGCGGAGCGCTGCGGTCGCGGCGGGCGGTGATCATCGCGGTCATCGCTCGGGTGGACGGTTCTCCCCACACGTAGTCGATGACGATGTCGACGTCGGCGGCGCGGTCGACCTGCTCGAAGGTCACCGCTTCGTCCGCGCCGAGGTCGTGCAGCGCGGCGAGCCGGGAAGCGTTGCGTCCGACGGCGATCACGTATGCGGCACCGAACCGTTTGGCGATCTGCACCGCCATGCCCCCGGCGCTGCCGGTGGCACCGAGGACGAGGACACGTTGACCCTCCCGGAACGCGATACGACGGCGCAGCGCGACCCAGGACGACATTGCCGGGTTCATCGCGGCGGCGATGCGCACCGGGTCGGCGTCGTCCGGCAGTAGCACGCTGCGGCGGGGGTCGATCACCGTCTGCTCGGCGAGCGTGCCCAGGTCGCTGTCGTCCAGTGCCGCGTACCTGAGATTTCCGTGCTGGTCGCGTACGACGCCGTCGACGCCGGGAACGAACGGGAACGTGCCGGTGCTGCTGTAGTGCGTGCCGTTGGCCCGAGCCCTGACCAGTTGGTGCAAACCTGCCGCGAGAACGTCCACGACCATCTCGTTCTCCCCCCGGGCGACGGGGGCGGGGTACTCGCTGTACCGCGGGGGCGCGTCGAAGCTGGTGACAACAGCGGCGTGCATGGCAACTCCTCGTATTTGATTGGTAGTACAAACTAAATCGAGTTTGGTTGGTAATACAAACCATGTCAAGTAGGATCTCGGCATGGGATCTGACGACGCGCTCGAGGACGCTCTCGTCCGGACGTCATTCCGGGTGATGGCCGTGCTCACCCGCATCGGTTCGGAGCACGATCTGTCCCTCACCCAACTGCGGCTGCTGGGCCTGCTGCGCGACCGCCGACCGCGCATGACCGATCTGGCGGCGTTCCTGGGGCTGGACAAGTCCACGATGTCCGGCCTGGTCGAACGGGCCGAGCGCCGAGGCCTCGTGGCGCGGGGGAAGTCGCCTGTGGATCGCCGGGTGGTCGACGTGTTCATCACTCCGATGGGCAGCGAACTCGCGCAACGGGTGCAGGAGGAGATCCGCGTGGCCCTCGCGCCCTATACCGACCGTCTAGCTCCGGACGACCGCCAGGTGCTCACCCAACTACTCGACTCCATTTCTGGAACGCCAACGGGGGGCCACGGGAAAGGAGGGTCGACGAACGCACTGTGAGCCCAGATCAACCCCGATACGGAACGCCGAGCAGGGAAACACCACCCGGCCGACGCGGCGATCACCGGCCGGGATCGGAGACCAATGGCGGGCCGACCTCGGAAAAACAGGCAATAGCTTTGTGCGCAACCTCATCTGGCCACTGCTGGTGCAGCCGCCGCGGGGTCGCGCTGGCACGTGGAAGAAGCGTTTCAGCGGGCCGAAGGCGAGACCGGGCTCGGCCACTACCAAGTCCGCAAATGACGCGCCTGGTATGCCCACATCACCCTGTCGATACTCGCACTTGCTTGGCTCGCCACGGCGAAAACCCTTGCTGCAAAGGGGGACTCGCCGACATTGAAGAAGGAACGAGCGCCCGCACGCTACCGGAGATCCGCCGCTTGCTCATCGCATTCGTGCTCACCCGACCGCACGCCGCCGACCGCATCTGGGCCTGGTCCGGTTTGGTACAGACCTGCTGGAGATCACGTCGCGGAGCAACCGAACCTATCGCGCGGTCGCGCGGACGAAGTCGACGACAACTGCGGCGAGTTCTTCGCCCTTGTCCTCCTGGAGGAAGTGCGCCGCGGAGGTGATG
>NZ_JBFAHV010000062.1:0-2669 GCF_040654375.1 Nocardia sp. NPDC050710
CATGTGGTGCCGTCGATGCTCGATGCCCTGCTCAGTGGTGGGGAATTGCCTGCCTCGTTGTGGCGGGTCTTGGCGATCGGTGAGGCGTTGCCCGCCGCGTTGGCGCAGCGTTTCCTGAAGGAGTATCCGCGGGTCGAGCTGTTCAACTTGTACGGCCCTACCGAGGCCGCCGTGTCGATCACCAGCCATCGGGTGACAGTCGCCGACCACCTCTCGGTGTCGATTGGTGGTCCGGAGTGGAACAGTCAGGTCTACGTGCTGGATGCGCGGTTGCGGCCGGTTCCGGCAGGTGTTTCGGGTGAGTTGTATTTGGCTGGTGCGCAGTTGGCGCGTGGGTATTTCGGGCGAGCGGACCTGACGGCGGATCGGTTCGTAGCCAACCCGTTCGAGCCGAGCACTCGGTTGTACCGCACGGGTGACTTGGTGGCGTGGAATGCCAACGGGGAACTCGACTATCGGGGCCGTACGGACTTCCAGGTCAAGATTCGTGGTTTCCGTATCGAACTCGGCGAAATCGAAGCCGCGTTGCTCGCCCTGCCCGGGGTCGCACAGGCCGCGGTCCTCGCGAAGTCGGATCCGCGTACCGGCGATCGCCTGGTCGCCTACCTCGTGGCTCCTGCGGATATCGATGTCACAGGCGTGAAGTCTGCCCTGAACGCCGGTTTGCCGTCGTATATGGTGCCGTCGGCGTTCGTCGTTTTGGATGCTTTGCCGTTGAATGTGAACGGCAAGCTGGATCGAAAAGCACTGCCGGAACCCGAGTTCGAGGTTCAGGCGTTCCGTGCGCCGTCGACTCCGATCGAGGAGATCGTCGCTCAGGTCTTCGCCGATGTCCTCGGCGTGGAGCGGGTCGGCGCGGATGATGATTTCTTCGCCCTCGGCGGTAATTCGTTGCTGGCCACCCAGGTAGTGGCCCGTATCGGCGCGGCGCTCGATACCCGCGTGCCCGTCCGGGTGTTGTTCGAAGCCTCTACGGTGGCCGGTCTCGCGACCAATGCCGAACAGCATGCGGGCAGCGGCCGTAAGGCACTGGTCGCGGGCCCACGGCCGGACCGTATTCCGCTGTCGCTGGCGCAGCAGCGCATGTGGTTCCTGAACCGGTTCGATCCCGAGTCGGCGGCCTATAACGTGCCCGGCGCGGTGCGCCTCACCGGTGCGCTCGATATCGCCGCATTGCAGCAGGCCATCGCCGATGTGATCGCCAGGCACGAAACTCTGCGCACGGTCTACCCGGAACAGGACGGCGCCGCATACCAGGTGATCCTGGCGCCGGATCAGGCCGTACCCGACCTCGCCCCGGAGCCGGTGCCCCCCACCGAATTGCGGCAGCGGATCACCGATCTGGTCTCGGTCGGTTTCGACGTCACCGCAGAGGTTCCGCTGCGGGCCAAGCTGTTCCACGTCACCCCGGCGACCGACGAGTACGTCCTCGTCTTCGTCGCCCATCACATCGGCGCGGACGGTTGGTCGATGGGCCCGCTGACCCGTGATGTGATGGTGGCCTATGCGGCTCGAGCCGCGGGCGTGGCACCCGGTTGGGCGCCGCTGCCGGTGCAGTACGCGGATTTCGCGCTGTGGCAGCGGGAAGTACTCGGTTCGGAAACCGACCCGGAGAGCCTCATCACGGCGCAGGCCGACTATTGGCGCACCGCGCTGGCCGGTCTACCGGACGAGCTGAACCTGCCCACCGACCGGCCTCGCCCGAAGATGCAGTCGTTCGCCGGTGGGCGCGTGCTGTTCTCGCTCGACGACGACCTACAGCTGCGGTTGCAGAAGCTGGCGCGCGAGCAGAACGCCACCCTGTTCATGCTGCTGCACACGGCGCTCGCGGTATTCCTGGCGCGCATGTCGGGTACCGAGGACATCGCGATCGGCACCCCCGTGGCCGGACGCGGTGAGGCCGAGGTCGACAACGTGATCGGCATGTTCGTCAACACCTTGGTATTGCGCACCCGGGTGCGCGGCGACCTCACCTTCGACGAGCTGCTCGCGGACACCAAACAAGCCGATCTGCAAGCCTTCGCGCATGCCGATCTGCCGTTCGAGCGGCTGGTAGAGCTGCTGAATCCGGAGCGCTCGACCGCGCGCAATCCGTTCTTCCAGGTGTCGTTGTCCTTGCAGAACCTGCCGGAAAGCAGTTTCGAACTGCCTGGTTTGCGGGTCGAAGCGGTCGAATCCGGTATGCAGGCTGAACAATTCGACCTGTCGCTGACGATGCGCGAAGTCGGCGGCGCGGGGCTGCACGGCATGCTGACCTTCGCCCGTGATCTGTTCGACGAGTCGACCGTGCGGGTGTTCGCCGAGCGGTTCACCCGCTTGCTGACCGCCATCGCGGATGGCTCGGCAACACCGATCGGTGATCTACCGCTGCTGTCGGAGGCCGAGTACGCGCTCCTGGCGCCGGTGCGTGGCGCGGCGGCGGTCGATAGTGGTTTGTTGCCGGATATGTTGGCGCGTGGCGTGGGGTTGGGTCGTGAGCGGATAGCGGTGCGCTATTTGGGCAGGTCGATTACGTACGGCGAACTCGACGATTATTCGTCGCGGTTGGCGCGGGTGCTGATCGATCGTGGCGTCGGTCCGGAATGTGTGGTGGCGCTGTCGTTCCCGCGTTCGTATTCGATGATCGCGGCGATCTGGGCGGTGGCCAAGACCGGTGCGGCTTTCGTTCC
>NZ_JBFAHV010000063.1:0-2598 GCF_040654375.1 Nocardia sp. NPDC050710
CATGTGGTGCCGTCGATGCTCGATGCCCTGCTCAGTGGTGGGGAATTGCCTGCCTCGTTGTGGCGGGTCTTGGCGATCGGTGAGGCGTTGCCCGCTGCTTTGGCGCAGCGGTTCTTGCGGGAGTATCCGCGGGTTGAGTTGTTCAATTTGTATGGTCCGACCGAGGCGGCGGTGTCGATTACCAGCCATCGGGTGAGCGCTGCCGATAACCTGTCGGTGTCGATCGGTGGTCCGGAGTGGAACAGCCAGGTCTATGTGCTGGATGCGCGGTTGCGTCCGGTGCCGGTGGGTGTGTCGGGTGAGTTGTATCTGGCCGGTGCGCAGTTGGCGCGGGGCTATTTCGGGCGTGCCGACCTGACCTCGGATCGGTTCGTGGCCAACCCGTTCGAGCCGGGTGCTCGGATGTATCGCACCGGTGACTTGGTGGCGTGGAATGCCAATGGTGAGCTGGACTATCGGGGCCGTACCGATTTCCAGGTGAAGATTCGTGGGTTCCGTATCGAGTTGGGTGAGATCGAGGCCGCGCTGTTGGCGTTGCCGCAGATCACGCAGGCCGCGGTCCTCGCCAAGTCCGACCCGCGTACCGGAGACCGCCTGGTCGCCTATCTCGTGGCGGACACGGACGTCGATGTGGCGCAGGTGAAGTCTGCCCTGGTCGCCGGTTTGCCGTCGTATATGGTTCCGTCGGCGTTCGTCGTTTTGGATGCTTTGCCGTTGAATGTCAACGGCAAGTTGGATCGGAAGGCGTTGCCGGAGCCGGAGTTCGAGGTTCAGGCGTTCCGTGCGCCCTCGACTCCGATCGAGGAGATCGTCGCTCAGGTGTTCGCCGATGTTCTCGGTGTGGAGCGGGTCGGCGCGGATGATGATTTCTTCGCCTTGGGTGGTAATTCATTGCTGGCCACCCAGGTTGCCGCGCGGATCGGCGCGGCGCTCGACGCACGCGTACCGGTCCGGGCTCTGTTCGAGGCATCGTCCGTTGCCGGTCTGGCCGTCAAGGCGGAGCAGTACGCCGGTGCCGGAGGGCGTCGGGCACTGGTCGCGGGCCCACGGCCGGACCGTATTCCGCTGTCGCTGGCGCAGCAGCGGATGTGGTTCCTGAACCGGTTCGACACCCAGTCGGCGGCCTACAACATCCCCGTCGCCATCCGGCTGACCGGTGACCTCGATACCGACGCACTCCGGCGGGCATTCGCCGATATCATCGCCAGGCACGAGATCCTGCGCACGGTCTATCCGCAGACCGAAGACGGTCCGGTACAGGTCATCCTGTCGCCGGGCCAGGCAGATGTCCCGACGCTCGCGGTCCGGACCATCGGCGCCGACGAGGTCGAAGCGGCCGTGAACGAGCTGATTTCGACGATCTTCGACGTCACCACCGAGGTCCCGGTCCGCGCCTTCCTGTTCGAGATCGCTGACGCCGCCGACGAATTCGTACTCGCCATGGTCGTGCACCATATTTCCGGTGACGGTTCGTCGGCCGGTCCGCTGACCCGCGATCTGATGACCGCCTACGTGACCCGTGCCAATGGTGTGGCCCCGAATTGGGCCCCGCTGGCGGTGCAGTACGCGGATTACAGCATCTGGCAGCGTGAACTGCTCGGCAGCGAGGACGATCCGGAATCGCTGGCGACCAAACAGGTCACCTACTGGCGGCAGGCGCTCGCCGACCTGCCCGACCAGCTGGATCTGCCGTCGGATCGGCCACGGCCCGCGGTGCAGTCCTTCGCGGGCGGCAAGGTGGAGTTGCGTATCGACGCGGCAACCCACCGGGCACTGGCCGAGCTGGCGCGGTCCGAGGGCGCGACGCTGTTCATGGTCGTGCACACCGCGCTCGCGGTGCTGCTGGCCCGGCTGTCCGGGACCGAGGACATCGCGATCGGTACGCCCATGGCGGGCCGCGGCGAGGCGGCGCTGGACGATCTGATCGGTATGTTCGTCAACACCCTGGTATTCCGCACCCGGGTCGAGTCGGGCGCGGAGTTCACCGAACTCCTCGCGCGCCAGCGGGAGACCGACATCCAGGCCTTCGCCCATGCCGATGTCCCGTTCGAGCGGCTGGTCGAGGTGCTCAACCCGGTGCGGTCGACGGCACGGCATCCGCTGTTCCAGGTGGGTCTGTCGTTCCAGAACCTGGCCCAGGCCGCGCTGGAATTGCCCGGCCTCACCGTCGCCGGACTCGACGCCGACCGGCAGCTGTCGCAGTTCGATCTGCATCTGATCGTGGCCGATAGTTACGACACCGACGGGGCTCCGGCGGGTATCGGCGGCTTCTTCACCTACGCCGCAGACCTTTTCGACCGTGCCACGGTGCAGGGGTTCGCCGACCGATTCACCCGACTGCTCGGCACGATCGTCGCCGCGCCGCGGACCGCGGTGGGCGATATCGAGCTGCTCCAGGCCGCTGAGCGCGATGAGCTGCTGGTCGGCCGCAATGCGACTCGGCACGCGGTGGATTCCGAGGCGACGTTGGTGTCGTTGTTGGATGCGTCGGTGGCCTCTGATTCGAAGGCCGTTGCGTTGGTGTCCGATGATGGTGCGCAGCTGACGTATGCGGAGTTGGATGCGCGGGTGAATCGTCTTGCCCGGTATTTGATTTCG
>NZ_JBFAHV010000064.1:0-2563 GCF_040654375.1 Nocardia sp. NPDC050710
TGTGGGTGCGACGCGATGTCGCGTGTGTGAGTGAACTCGTGGGTAGGAGGTCAGTGATGCCGGTCGCGTAGTTCTCGGTTGGTGTTCGTGACCGATCCCCGCCTTGACGTGCGTCAACAGGTCCTGCTTGTTGGGGTGCGAAGCTCAGGGAAGAAGCCCAAGGGCCTCCGTTTCCGTCCGGAGGAGCGACCGGGCGAGGGGAAGGCCGGACGGGCGAACGTGAGTGAACCCTTGATGACGCCTCGTTATTTGAAGCTCGGGCAGACGGGATGGGGAACCGGGTGGGAGGACCTGGCCGCTGGCGGAGGCGGCAAGCGGCGATCGGAGGCCACAGGCCGGTCGTGCGAACACCGCTGGTCTCGGGGTATAGAGGGCGCCCTCCCCGGTCGCGTCTCGTGCACGCGGAACGTGGAAACCCCGTCGGGGTCCGGGCTTTCGGGCCTGGTAGGCCGATCGTGAGAGGGGCGGAAGCCCTCGGCGGGACAGGATGCTCAACAAGCGAATGCCGACGGCCGAAAGGCGGCGGGACTCGCGGCCGTGACGCCGTCTCCTCCTGATGGCGGGCCGATGGGGAACCGGTCGGATACCGGCCCTGGTGGCTGGGCTCGAAAGGGCGCTGACGTGAGCAGGTGAGCCTTTGAACACCGAGGCTGTTCGGCCTTGCGAACCGGAAGGGCATGTTGGACACCGTCGAGGTGAACGGACCGGAGGGCGTCTTCGACTGGAACGCTGTGGATTGGCGTGTCCATGAACAGGATGTAGCGAGGTTGCGGCGCAGGATCTTCAAGGCGACGCGGGAGCAGGACTGGGCGAAGGTCCGGTCGTTGCAGAAACTGATGCTGGGGTCGTGGTCGAACACGCTGTTGTGTGTGCGACAGGTTACCCAGCGCAACGTTGGGCGTCGGACGGCCGGAGTCGACGGGGAGACAGCACTTTCCGCCGATGAACGCGCGAACGTGGCGGTGCGGGCGCATCACACGCGCTCGTCGTGGGAGCCGGTGCCGGTCCGGCGCGTGTATATACCGAAAGCGAACGGCAAGCAGCGTCCGCTCGGAATTCCGGTGATCATGGACCGATGCCATCAAGCTCGGGTCCGTAACGCACTGGAACCGGAGTGGGAGGCCAGGTTCGAGGCCCGGTCCTATGGGTTTCGGCCCGGTCGAAGTTGCGCCGATGCGATCGAGTCGCTGTTCCTCACCCTCAAGGGGCCACGAGCCGCACGGGTGTGGATCCTCGACGCCGATCTGACGGCCGCGTTCGACCGCATCGAGCACTCCAGGGTTCTCGACACGATCGGGTCGTTCCCTGCCAGGGAGCTGATCCGAAATTGGTTGAAGGCCGGGGTAATCGAGGCAGGGCAGTTCTCCCCGACCGAGGAGGGCAGCCCGCAAGGCGGGGTGATCAGCCCCTTGCTGATGAACGTGGCGCTGCACGGCCTGGAAGAGGCCGCGGGTGTTCAATACCGCAGTACGACCGGCAAATACGCTGGAGCGGCAGTGGCGGGCACCCCGATTCTGACCAGGTATGCCGACGACCTGGTCGTCTGCTGTCATTCCGAGCAGCAGGCCGAACAGGTCAAATCGCGGCTCGCCGAGTGGCTGGCTCCGAGGGGTCTGGTCTTCAACGAGGACAAGACGCGCATCGTCCACCTCGAAGAACACGGCTTTGACTTCCTCGGTTTCAACATCCGCCGATATCGACGCGGCGGGCGGCCGGGCAAGCTGCTGATCAAACCGAGCCGCAAGGCGGTCAAGCGTATCCGCGAACGGCTGGCCGAGGAGATGCGCGGACTGCGCGGCTCCAACGCCGCGGCGGTGATCTCCCGGATGAACCCGATCATCCGAGGGTGGTCCACCTACTACCGGGGCGCGGTGTCCAGCAACGTATTCCGATCGCTGGATCACTATATGTGGCAGCTCACCTTCGGGTGGGCGCGCCGCACGCACCCGAACAAGCCGGGCAAGTGGATCGCACGCCGCTACTACGGACGGTTCAACAAATTCAGGAACGACCGATGGGTGTTCGGCGACCCCGGCACGACATCGAACACAGCCCGCGACAACACCGCGTGCCTGGTCAAGTTCTCCTGGACACCCATCGTCCGACACACGCTGGTCACCGGCCGGGCCTCACCCGACGACCCGGAACTGACCAGCTACTGGGCCCGTCGGCGACGCAAGGTCACACCCGCACTGGACAGCTATAACCGGCGCCTACTCGCCAGGCAGCACGGTCGCTGCCCGCTGTGCGCCGACCATCTGCTCACCGCCGACCAGCCCCCACAATCGCCTCACGAGTGGGAACGATGGTGGCTCAGCGTCGTCAAACGCGCCATCGCCGCCGAGTATCTGACCCACCACGGGCGAACGAACTCGCCGGACGACACCCGCCTGGTGCACGCCTCCTGCCACCGCAGCCTCCGCGCTCGGATACGCAGGAGCCCAACCGATTCCGCAACACCCGCATCGTCCTCGCGGCTTGCTTGAGCCGTGTGCGGTGAACAACCGCTCGCACGGTTCTGAGGGGAGGACGGCGCAGCAATGCGCCGTCCTTACCCGACATG
>NZ_JBFAHV010000065.1:0-2465 GCF_040654375.1 Nocardia sp. NPDC050710
ATGGTGGACAGTGCCGATGGTGTGATGAGGAGGTGGCTGATGTGTTCGCGGTCGAGTAGTGCGGCGAGTTCATCCCCGCCGTAGACGTCATTGGGCGCGATGACCATGGCCGCGCCAGCGGGCAGCGGGAACAGCATTTCCTGTACTGATACGTCGAAGCTCGGTGAAGCCAGATGCAGTGTGCGGGAGCCGGGTTCGACGCCGATGACATCTTGGTTCGCGGTGGCGCAATTGCCGAGTCCGCGGTGGGTGACCGCGACACCCTTGGGTAGTCCGGTCGATCCGGAGGTGTAGATGACATAGGCGATGTCGTCGATCCGCAACGGACGAACCCGGTCGCTGTCGGTGATCGGACTGCCGTCGGCCTCGTCGAGGTTGTCGAACGTCAACCAATCGGTGTCGTCGGGTAATTGCGCGTGTACCGACGCGGTCGTAATGCCGATGGCCGCTTCGGAATCGGTCATCATGTGGGTGATGCGTTCGGTGGGATGGGTCGGGTCGACCGGCAGGAAGGCGGCGCCGGTTTTGGCGACTGCCCAGACGGCGAGTACCGAGTCCGCCGAACGTGGGATGCTGATGGCGACAACGTCTTCCGGTCCGATACCGTGTCGGATGAGCCGTCGCGCCAGTCGGTTCGAGCGTTCGTCGAGCTGTCGGTAACTCAGCTGTTGTCCGTCGCACACGATCGCGGTGGCGTCGGGATCGAATGCGGCCGCTGCCCTCAGCAAATCGGGCAGCGTGGTGGGCGGTGCCGAAGGCGCGCCGGAGCGCGTCAGCAGATCGGCTCGCTCGGCAGGATCGAGTACATCGATCGCCCCGACCGGAACAGTTGGCTCGGTGGTGATCGATTCCAGGATCCGAATCCACCGCTGCGCAAGAGAATCAACCGTCGCGGCGTCGAACAGATCCGTGGCGTAGGTGACCGCGACGGTCATATCGCCGGTGTCATGGTTTTCCGACAGGATGAATTGCAGGTCGAACCGGGAGACCTCATTGGGCAGATCGACCACCGACAGCTCGAGATCGGGGAGTTGCAGTGTTACCGGTTCCAGGTTTTGGAATGCCAGCATCACCTGGAACAGCGGGTGTCGTGCTTGGGACCGCTGTACGACGAGTTTGTCCACCACCTGCTCGAACGGAACGTCGGCGTGTTCGAAGGCGTCCAGATCGACTTGTTTGATCCGGCCGAGCAGATCGGTGAAGGATTCATCGAGATCGATCTCGGTCCGCAGCACCAGGGTATTGACGAACATGCCGATCATGTCGTCGAGTGCGGCCAGTCCGCGCCCGGCGATCGGTGTGCCGATCGGAATGTCGGTGGTGCCGCTCAACCGAGCCAGCAGGACCGCCAATGTGCCATGGATCGCCATGAACAGCGACGAATTATGTTGGTGCGCAAGCTGTTCCAGCGCCCGCACCAAACCGGCAGGCATCGAGTAATTGACAGTGGCGCCTCGATTCGACATCACCACCGGCCGCGGCCTGTCGAACGGCAGACGGAGTTCCTCGGCAACGCCGTCCAGCGCCTCGGTCCAGTATCGGATCTGTTCGGCGCACAGCGATTCCGGATCATCGGGCGCGCCGAGGGTAGCTCGTTGCCACAGTGCGTAGTCCGCGTACTGGACCGGCAGCGGTGTCCACGCCGGGGCCGCACCGCGGATCCGCGCGGTATAGGCAGTCGTCACATCGCGCGCCAGCGGCATCATGGAGTAGCCGTCCGCGGCGATGTGGTGCACCACGACGGCCAACAGGTATTCCGATTGCTCGCCGCCGACGATGCGGAACAACCGGGCACGCGCGGGCGCCTGGGTGGTCACATCGAAGCCTTCGGCGATGAATTCGGTTACCGTCTCGACCAACTGGCTCGGCGCGACCGGCACCACGATCAGCTCGCGGTCCACATTCTCGACGGGCTCGATCAGTTGGATCAGCGTTCCGTCGTGATCCGGATACCGCGTTCGCAACGACTCGTGCCTACCCAGCACATCGAGGACCGCCGAGTGCAGGGCGTCGATGTTCAAGTCGCCGCGCAGCCGAATGGCGATCGGCATGTTGTACGCGCCCGATGCGGTGTCGTACTGGTTGAAGAACCACATCCGTTGCTGGGCTGGCGCCAACGGCACGAGATCGGGGCGCGGCCCGGCGACCAGTGGTGGGCGTTTGCGCCCGGTACCGGCATGCTGCTCTATACGAGTGGCGAGTTCCGCGACCGTGGACGCCTCGAACAACATTCGGACCGGAATCTCGGTCCCCAACGCGGCCCCGAGTCGCGCCGCGACACGAGTCGCGACCAAACTGTCGCCGCCCAGGGCGAAGAACGAGTCATCGAGACCGATTGTGTCGATTCCCAATACGTCGATGAATGCCTGGGCGATGATGTGTTCGGTTGGTGTGTGCGGTGCTCGGAAGGGTTTGTGGTCGGTGAAAACCGGTTTCGGCAGTGCTTTTCGGTCGAGTTTGCCGAC
>NZ_JBFAHV010000066.1:0-2193 GCF_040654375.1 Nocardia sp. NPDC050710
GCTGCAGGCGCCGTTGCGGACGGCGAAGTTCGACCTGTCCTTCAGCCTCGCCGAACAACACGACGGCAGCGACGGATCGGGTGGACTGGCGGGAGCGGTCGAATTCGCCACCGACCTGTTCGACCGCACCAGCGTCGAAACCATCGCAAGACGCCTGCTGCTGGTCCTCGAACAAGTCGTCACCGACCCCGGAATCCGCGTCGGTCGGCTGGAGCTGTTGAGCGCCAGCGAATCCGAACAAGTGCTGCGCACGTGGAACAACACCAGGATCGTCACACCCGAGGCGACCATCGTGGAGCGGTTCGAGCGGCAAGCGGCTCGAACACCGGGATCCGTCGCGGTCGTATGTGGGCAAATCCGGATCGAGTACGGGCAGTTGAACTCTCGTGCCAACACCCTGGCATGGAGCTTGATCGAGCGTGGGATCGGGCCCGAGACCATCGTTGCGGTCTCGCTGCCGCGGACACCCGAGCTGATCGTGGCGTTGGTGGCAGTCCTCAAGACCGGGGCCGCATATCTGCCGATCGATCCGGCCTATCCCAGCGACCGCACCCACCATGTCCTCATCGATGCGGCACCCGCGTTGCTCGTCACCGACACCACCACGGTTGCCGGGCTGCCCCACACGCCCCTCCCGCGCCTGCTCGTCGACAGCCACATCTCCGCCGGAACTCCGGATACCGACCCGGCAGATCGCGATCGCACCCGCCCGCTGCACCCGGACAACCCCGCCTATCTCATCTACACCTCCGGCTCCACTGGAAGACCCAAAGGCGTCACTATCGCCCACCGCAGTATCGCAGGGCGGCTGGAGATGATGCAGGAGCTGCACGGGCTCGGCGCGGACGATGCGGTATTGCAGAAGACCTCCTTCGGTTTCGATCCGTCGGTGTGGGAGATCTTCTGGCCGTTGGGAATCGGCGCCAGAGTTGTGATGACACCGGGTGACCGGCGGGATCCCGGCTATATCGCCAACCTGATCCGGTCCGAGCAGATATCGATAATCCGTTGCGTGCCTTCCGAACTGGATGCACTGATGGACCATGCCGGGGTGATGGAAGCGCATACGCTGCGCCATGTCATCAGCGGCGGCGAAGCCATGCCGGTGCCCTTGGCCCGGCGTCTGATCGACGCGCTGCCCGCCACCTCCTACAACATGTTCGGGCCGACGGAGACGACGATCGCCGCGACTGCACAGGTGCTGGGGCCCGGGGTCGTGGGTGCGGCTGGTTCGGTGCCGATCGGTGGTCCGTTGGGGAATGTGCGGGTGTATGTGTTGGACGGGGGGTTGCGGCCGGTTCCGGTGGGTGTGGTGGGGGAGTTGTATATCGCCGGTGTGCAGTTGGCGCGTGGGTACAAGGGCCGTGCGGGTTTGACGGGTGAGCGGTTTGTGGCCTGTCCCTTCGCTTTCGGGGAGCGGATGTATCGCTCCGGTGACGAGGTGCGCTGGACCTCGGATGGCGTGCTGGAGTTCGTGGGGCGGGTTGATGATCAGGTGAAGGTGCGGGGTGTGCGGGTGGAACCGGGTGAGGTCGAGGCGGTGCTGCTGACCCACCCCGCGGTCAGCCAGGCCGTGGTGGTGACCCGTGCCGGGGCCGACGGAGTCGCTCAGTTGGTGGGGTATGTGGCACTCGATCGGGGTGTGCTGGTCGCCCGCGATCGGGTGTGGGAGCGCGAACTTGTCGAACAGTGGGGACGGGTCCACGATGACCTGCATGCCGCGGACAGCGGAATCTGGCGCGACGCCCAGGATGCCGACGATCCGGAGGGTTTCGGGGCGGATTTTCGTGGGTGGGTGAGTAGTTATTCGGGTGAGCCGATTCCGTTGTCGCAGATGTTGGAGTGGCGGGATGTGACGGTGGCGCGGATTCGGGGGTTGCGGCCGTGTCGTGTGCTCGAGATCGGTGTTGGTTCGGGGTTGTTGTTGTGGCAGTTGGCGCCGGAGTGTGAATCGTATTGGGGTACGGATGTTTCGGTTTCGGTGGTGGAGAGGTTGCGCAGCGGGGTTTCCGGGGTTGGTGTTCCGTGGGCGCGTCGGGTGGTGTTGGGGGTGCGGGTGGCTGATGATGTGGCGGGGTTGCCGGTGGGGGTGTTCGACACGGTGGTTTTGAATTCGGTGGTTCAGTATTTTCCGAGTGGGGGTTATTTGATCGATGTGTTGGAGAAGGTGTTGGGTTTGTTGGCTCCGGGTGG
>NZ_JBFAHV010000067.1:0-1733 GCF_040654375.1 Nocardia sp. NPDC050710
CGGGGTCCTCTCCGGACCCCGCGACACGACTGTCGAACCGCGGATACGGCCGCATGGCCGTTGGAAACCGCACGATATGCGGCATGTGCGCCTACATGCGCTGGCTGTCGCCAGGTTGGCGGGCGGGTGGCGGACACGGTCGTCTTGTGGCGGATCGTCCAGCTGCGCAGCAGGATCCGCAGGCTGCCCGCCGCATTCGGCGCTAACCGATCGGCAGCGCGCTCAGGATCGGATCGTAGGCCCAGTTCAACATGCGCTCGGCGTCGTCCTGTGCGGCGGCGGCGCTGCCGGGTGAGCTGTGCAGGACCACACCGATCAGCGGTATTCCCGCCCTGACCGTCTCGAACAGCAGGCAGGTTCCCGCAGCGTCGGTCCATCCGGTTTTGATGCCGATGGTGCCGGGATAGTCGCGCAGCAGCGAGTTCGTGGTCTGCCAGAGGTGAGCGCGGTTGCCCGGGCCTGCGGGCAGGTGATAGCTCTGCGAGCTGACGATCTCGCGGAACACCGGCAGGCTCATCGCCCGCAGGCCGAGGGCCACCAGGTTCGCCGGTGTGGAGTAGGTGGAGTGGTCCGTGGGGACGGGCAGCCCGCTGGGGTCGGTGAAATGTGTTCCGGCCAGGCCCATTTGATGTGCGGTGTCGTTCATTTCGGCGATGAAGACGTCTTGGCCGGGCCCGTAGGACTCGGCAAGGGTATAGGCGGCGTCGCAGCCGGACGGCAGCATCAGCGCGTAGAGGAGCTGTCGCGCGGTGAGCACCTCGCCGGGGACCAGACCTGCGGTGCTTCCGCTGTGGTTGGTGCAGTAGGCGATGGCTTCTTGCGGCACGGTAATGGTCCGGTCGAGGTCGCCGGTGTTGATCACGACCAGTGCCGTCATCACCTTCGCGATACTGGCTATCGGAACCGGGGTGTTCGCCTGTCGTGACCACAGCATCGTGCCAATAATTCCGTCGGCCAGCGCTGCTCCCGACGCCTGCACTCCGCCCGGCTCAGACGTCAGCCAGGGCAACTGAATATGGGCGTCACTCGCGGCGGGGGCGGCCACGACACCATGACCGGTGACCACGACCAGCGCCCCGACAACGGCAGCCTGCAACAATCGGGCAAATGTTCGCATGGCCACATACTGCCGTGCGACTCCGCGAACCAGTGGGATTTCACCGACCGAATTACCGCGCCGTTCCGGCGACAGCAGGCAATCGGCTAATCCACGGTGCCGCGACCCCGACACTTCTCGCGTGCGACCGCTCGCTCAGCGGTATGGCCGTGCCGCTCTGCAGACAAGATCGGCGCGACCTCGCCGCTGGCCGGCAACGAAGAGCTTGCCGTCAGGTGCCTGCGCCCGAGTTCCTCGAGACTCAACATCGTGGGTCGCGATGCTCCGTAATCGGCAAAAGCTGATGTTCCAGAGACGTTGGCGGCCTACCGATCGACGGAAGGCGCCACGCACTCGGATCTGGCGCACCACAGCATTTCGGGTGTCCTGAGCCACAGCGGTCTCGGGCCGTGTGATCGTCAGCGGGATAGCCGATCGCGGTGTCAGTGCAGGTGTCAGCCGTGTGTCAGTCCGGTGTCAGCCAGCCCCGCGACAGTATGTCCATCGAACACAACGACCGGCACCAACACAGGTTCCAGTCAGTACCACAACCGATTTCGAGGAGTACACGACATGTCCATCACCACCACCCTGACCGACCAGGACAAGGCCACCCTGCGCACCGCCGCCTACGGCG
>NZ_JBFAHV010000068.1:0-1680 GCF_040654375.1 Nocardia sp. NPDC050710
CTAGCCTCGATCTTTCGCTCGGCCGTCGGCCGGGCGTGTTCGGTTTCGGATTGGGTTTCCGGTCGCTGATTGGCGACCGGTGGGCAGCGTGGGGTGGCCCGGTCAGCGGGTGGTTGCCGGGTTCCACGGGCCCGGATGGTGGTCCTTTCGGGGGTCGTAGGTGCGGTTTGGGCTGGTCAGCCGGGGTGCAGGCGGTTCAGTGCGGTCAGCATAAGGCTGGTGCGGCGGTGATGTCGTGACAGGCGTAGGTGGACGCGTCGGGCGTGGCGGGCGATTCTGGCTGGGATCGAAAACAGTTGCAGGCGCAGTGTTTTCGGTTCCCAGCGGCGGGCGGGATGGTCGTGCAGGCCGATCGTTTGCAGCCAGGCGGTCAGATCGAGGGCGAGCGCGACGATCGCGACCCAGATCCGGTTGGCGTCGAAGGATTTGAACGGCAGGTTGCGCAGTCCGGTGTCTTTGGCTGCGCGGATGCGGTCCTCGCAGCGGGCGCGACGGCGGTGGCGTAGTTCCAGGTCGGGGAGCTGGCCGCGGCCGGTGTTGGTGACGAACGCGGTCAACCGGAGACCGTCGATGTCGGTGAAGCGCAACTGGGCCCCGGGATGGGGCCGTTCCTTGCGGACGATCAGCCGCATACCCTCGGGCCAGCCGGTCAGATCGAGCATGTCGGTGACCTCGGCGACCCACGCGCCGTCACGGACTTGCTCGTCGGCGTCGTAGGCGGGAGTCCACACGTGTTTCGGGATGGCGTCGACCGCCTCCACGATGGTGTCGGTGAGAGTGAATCCCAGCGAATACTGGACCCGCCGGGCGGCGCAGTAGGCTGCGAAATCGTGGGTTCCGCCACCGGAATCGGTGCGCACCAGCACTTTCCGGCCTACCCGGTAGCCGGGCTGCCACGGCAGCTGCGCGAGCGCGGCGGCCAGGACCGTCTTGTGGTCGGCGGCGGTGTTGGCGCCGGCGTTGCCTGGGCGGAGCAACTCCGCGACCGGCTCGCCGGTGCCATCCGGGCCGTGATCGGCGAATGCCAGCAGCGGGTGGAAGCCGAATCCCTTCTTGAATGTCGGTGCCGCGCACTCCTTTTCCGAATGCGAGTCGAGCAGGGTCGCATCCAGATCGATAATCAGCGGGTTCTCGGCGGTGATCGCATGGTCCGGCGCCTGCTCACCGGCAGACTGCCAGGCGGCCGCCCGCGCGATCGCGCGAGCAGACGCGATGGCCGCCAACGCTTTCCGCGGATCGGCAGCCAGCGTGGCGATCAGCCGCGACACCGTGGGATCCGACGCCACAATCCCGAACACACTCGGCTCGCCGCGCAGCATCGCCAAGTCAGCGGCGCAATCGCCACCGATCGCGACCATCACGGCCAGATCCAGCAGGACCTTCCCCGGATCATGGACCGCCAGCGGCTTGCGCCACGGTGCCAGGACCTGCGACAACGCCCGATCCAACCCCACTTTCACCGCAGTGGCCAGCAGCGCGACCGCCCCAGCCTGCCCCACCACACCCGAACCGTCGCCGTCAACTTTCAGCGACGGGTACCACCCCGTAGACTGCCTCACCAGAAAGGTGCTCCCGATACTGCCGATTCAACCTTAGACAAGTCGAATCATCGCAGCTCAGAGCACCTTTCGCCATTCCAGAACCATAAACAGCTCAACCAGCGTGATTGGCCGAGGCTAG
>NZ_JBFAHV010000069.1:0-1659 GCF_040654375.1 Nocardia sp. NPDC050710
CCCTCCAAACCCAACCGCAACCGCGGTCCCACCACCAACGGCACCACGTCACCACGATGAGAAGCCACCGCCGGACGCAACCGGTCGGTCGGCAAACGCAGCAACTGCGGCACCCCAGCCAATTCTTGTTCCCAGTACCGGGATTGGGCAGCAAACAGACTGTCCGGGTCGGATTCGTCACCGAGCACATCCCGCTGCCACAAACTGAAATCCGCATACTGCACCGGCAACGGCTCCCACCCCGGCGCACGGCCAGCCGATCGCGCCGCGTACGCCACCGCCAAATCCCGCGCCAAAGGCATCAATGACCCACCATCACCAGCAATGTGATGCAACACCAACACCACCACATACTCATCCCCGCCACATTCGAAAACCCACGCCCGCAACGGAATCTGCGTGGCCAAATCGAACGGCACCGCCACCACCTCGGACACCACACGCACCAGTTCCGGCCCGTCCATGACCTCACCCACCGACACCGGCGCCAGCACCTCGTCTACCTCCAGCACCCGCTGCCACGGCACCCCATCCTGCTCCGGGTAGACGGTCCGCAGGATTTCGTGTCTGGCCAGCACATCGGCCACCGCGGCCGTCAGCGCCGCCACATCCAACTCGCCGGTCAACCGCAACGCCGCGGGAATGTGATAGAGCGGCGACCGATAATCGAAGCGGTGCATGAACCACAACCGAGATTGCGCATACGACAGCGGCACCCGCTCCGGGCGTGACCGCGGGCTCAAAGGAGTACGTGTCACCTGCCCTTCACCGAGTCGGGTTGCCAATACCGCGACCGTCGGTGCCTCGAACACAGTCCGGATCGGTAACTCGATACCGAGGACCGACCGAATCCGGCTGATCAAACGCATCACCGACAACGAATGCCCGCCCAAGTCGAAAAAGCCGTCATCGATGCCGACCCGCGCGATCCCGAGCACCTCGGCGAACAGTTCGACCAATGCCCGCTCGGACTCATCCCGAGGACCGCGATACACCCCACCGGCGAACTCCGGATCCGGCAAAGCTTTTCGGTCGACCTTCCCATTCGGCGTCAATGGCAACTCCGCCACCGGCACCACCACCGCCGGCACCATGAACTCCGGCAGCCGCCGCGCTACGAACGCACGCACCCCCGCCAGCCGATCCCGAGCGCCGGGGTCGCTAGCGCAATCTTCGAGACCACGTACCGAATCCCCTGGCGGCTCATATTCGACCACTCGAGCCGCCCCGGAACTCTTCAAGAATATGGCCTCCATCAGCCCCGGTTCCGGTGCGGGCGTGACAACTACCTCGTAGCCGAGTTCGCCTCCGAGGTCACGGCAGTCCTGTGGCCACACACCCACCGCCGCGGGCTCGTCATCGATGGTCAGGTCGGCCACCAGGTGGCGGATGTCGGCCCGCGCAAGTGTCGCAGCGAAGGCACGATCGGCAGCCGATCCGGCGTGCGGAATTCCTGCCACGCGAATGCTGTCCGCGGTCGATTCGGACAGGAACTGCTCCAGTCGGGTCAAGTCCTGGAATCGCTCCCATCGACACGTTTCGCCGGTGACCGTCACCGCCCGCGCCGGTGCTTTGTGCAGGACTACATCGAAACGATAAGAGTTCAGCTCATTTCCACTGCGGCCGTCCTTCAAACGCACATCCACCGCCGCAATCCCC
>NZ_JBFAHV010000070.1:0-1477 GCF_040654375.1 Nocardia sp. NPDC050710
GGACGCTCCTATAGATGTCAAGCTGGCTGTGCCGGGCTTCGGAAGTCGGCGCGCAGGGCTCGGAACACTTCACGTGCGAGGTATCGCTTGAGGCAGCGGATGATCTCGGGTTTGGTCTTGCCTTCGGCGGTGCGGCGGGCAACGTAGGCTCTGGTTCGCTGGTCGTAGCGCAGGCGCACGATCACCGCGGTGTGCAGCGCCTGGTTGGCCTGCCGGTCACCGCCGCGATGCAGCCGGTGCCGGGTGGTCTTGCCGGACGACGCGGGAATGGGTGCGACGCCGCAGAGGCGGGCGAAGGCGGCATCACCGGTCAGGCGATCTGGGTTGTCGCCGATCGAAATCACCAGTGCCGCAGCAGTATCCGGCCCGAGCGCGAACACGTCGAGAGTGTTCGGGGCGACCTGTTCGAGCAACTGGTGCAGGTGGCGTTCGAGTTGGTCGGCCTGATCGCGGGCCTGTTGGATCCGGGCGGCCAGCGAGCGCAGCGCCAGCTTGGTCGCCTGCACAGGGTCTGCGAGGCGGGTGGGGTCAGGCCGAAACGCGGCGCAGGTGGTTACCAGCTTGGCGCGGGACAGTCCGCGCAGCTGGCTGCGCAATGCTTCCGGGCTGGTGGTGATCAGCCCGCGAAGCGCGTTCATCGCGGCGGTGGTGGCCTTGACCGCGCTATGGCGCGCCACCCGCAGTGCCCGGACCGCCTCGATCGCGCCGTTGCGCAGTTTCGGTGCGGTGACACCGGATTCGTCGAGTAGCCGACGGGCTGCGGCGTAGGCGTCGATGGTGTCGGTCTTGCCTTGCGCGCGGCGCAGTCGCCGGTTCGGGCGCGGCACCTCGGCGACATCGTGGCCGCGCTCGTGCAGGTAACGAGCGAGCTCGACTCCATAGGATCCGGTGCCCTCGATGCCGATTCGCGCAACTTGACCGAAGGAGACGACCCATTGCTCCATGGCTGCGTAACCAGTTGCCGTGGTGGGGAATTCGCGGTCGGCGAGCTTCTTTCCGTGTTCGTTGACGATCCCGACGTGGTGGGTGTCGGCGTGGGTGTCGACACCGGCGTAGACGACCGGCTGCGCGGCGAGGGACGAGGTCATCGGATGGGTGCTGCCCTTCGGGTCGGCAGGTGCTGCGCGTGGCAGGGTGGGTCGGACAGGCCAGTCACGGGCCGGCGAGTGCGCGGCAGGCTCCTATCAGGTCACGACCCTCGATGCGCAAGACCTGGGTGGGATTGTGCGGTGGGCGCATCGCACCAGCCCGAACCCGGGCCGACGGGTCCCGAGAAGGACACCACAGGTGGGTCAGGAGACTACGGGGTCACACCCGAGTCCGGGTCGTGCGACGAGCAAATTGCTATCGAGGCGGCCCACCGCACCGACCGATATGCAGGCCGACGGGTCCTTCGAAAGACACCCGTTGGGGTCAGGAAAATTCCGGGTCACGCCTGCGTCCGAGCGGCGCGGTGGGCCGGTTCCATCATGACTGG
>NZ_JBFAHV010000071.1:0-1403 GCF_040654375.1 Nocardia sp. NPDC050710
GAGCGGCCGAAGCGCACGCGACGAAGTCGCAAGTCTCGGCCGCTCGGCAGCGAGACATCCAGGGCCGCGAACCCGCAGCGCCGCAGGCGCTGCCAAACTACACAGCCCCGCGAACACACAGCGACGCAGGCGCTGCCAAAATTACCCGCATGACCGTTGTTGCCACTGCCGACCTAGCCGACGAAATCGGACCCGACATCCGTAGCTGCGATACGCAGTTCATCCAGTTCGGCGGCCGTGCCGCGTTCTCGGGCCGGATCACCACCATCCGATGCTTCCAGGACAACCTGCTGGTGAAGCAAACCCTCGGTGAACCGGGCAACGGCGCGGTGCTCGTCGTCGACGGCGGCGCCAGCGTGCACACCGCATTGGTCGGCGACATCATCGCCGGGCGCGGCGTGGACAACGGTTGGGCAGGCGTCATCGTCAATGGCGCGGTGCGCGACTCCGCGATCCTGCGCACCCTCGACATCGGTATCAAGGCGCTGGGCACCAACCCGCGCAAGAGCACCCAGACCGGCAGCGGCGAGCGCGATGTCCCCGTCGAGTTCGGCGGCGTCACCTTCGTCCCAGGCGACATGCTCTACAGCGACCACGACGGCATCGTGGTCCGCACCGAGGAATGAGACGCGGTCCGGGCCCGCGCCGCTAGAGCGGCGCCACCCGAACCCTGTGACCGGCGAGGGCGACGATATCGCCCGCGTGCAATTGCCGCCCGCGGCGCAGCTCCACCTCGTCGTTCACCCGAACCAGGCCCGCGGCTATCACGGTCTTCGCCTCCGAACCGGAGTCGATCAGGTTGGCCAACTTCAGGAACTGGCCGAGCCGAATGACGTCGTCATCGATCGGTACATCGACTGGATCCGACATGGGGTACATACTTACCCTTCGCCCCAGGTCGGGCGGACACCGGCCCCGCCGAATCCCGTTGCCACCGAGCCGGTGAGCCCTGTTTCAGCCGCGCCCGGCCCCGCCACCACCCGAGCCCCGCAGCCAACACACCCGTCCAGCAAGCACCCGGCCCCGCATCACCCGAGCAGCCAACACCCGGCCACATAACCCTGCCCGCAGCACCCAACCCCGCACGGAGCGAGTCTTACGAGCGACCCGTTCGCGGCCGTCCCGCCACCGAGCGGCCGAAGCACACGCGACGCAGTCGCAAGCCCCGACCGCCCGGACGAAAGCACACAGGCTGCAAACCCGCCGCTCAACCATCCGTCCCCAACCCAGCCCCGTCCGGAGCTCGTCTTACGAGCGACCGTTCGCGGCCGTCCCGCCACCGAGCGGCCGAAGCACACACGACGCAGCCGCAAGCCCCGACCGCCCGGACGAAAGCACACAGGCTGCAAACCCGCCGCTCAACCATCCGCCCCCAACCCAGCCCCGTCCGGAGCTCGTCTTAC
>NZ_JBFAHV010000072.1:0-1384 GCF_040654375.1 Nocardia sp. NPDC050710
AATGTGATGCAACACCAACACCACCACATACTCATCCCCACCACACCGGAAAACCCACGCCCGCAACGGAATCTGCGTAGCCAAATCGAACGGCGCCGCCATCGCCTGTGTCACCGGCCCGGTCAATTCGCCCGCATCGGCCACTCGGGTCTCGGCCGTCGCATCCACCACGGTTACCGGCACATGCACCGCGTCAGGTGCCAATGCCTGCTGCCAGGGCACCCCACCCTCGTCCGGGAACACGGTCCGTAGGCTTTCGTGCCGGTTCACCACATCGACCACCGCGGCCGTCAGTGCGGGCACATCGAGCGCACCGGTCAATCGCAGTGCGATGGGAATGTTGTAGACCGGCGCCTGAGGTTCGAGCCGGTGCAGGAACCACAGCCGGGCTTGCGCATACGACAGGGGCACCCGCTCCGGCCGCGGCCGTACACCCAACCGGGTGCGGGTCATCTGCCCCTCTCCCAGCCGGGTTGCCAACGCCGCGACCGTGGGTGATTCGAACACGATCCGAATCGGAAGCTCCACGCCGAGTACCGCTCGGATCCGGCTGATCAATCGTGTCGCCGACAGCGAATGCCCGCCCAGGTCGAAGAAGCTGTCGTCGATGCCGACCCGGGCCATCCCGAGCACCTCGGCGAACAATTCCGCCAGTACCCGCTCGGACTCATCGCACGGAGCCCGATACACGCCCCCGGCGAACTCGGGGTCCGGTAAAGCTCTTCGGTCGATCTTTCCGTTAGGTGTGCGCGGGAACTCCGCCACCGCCGCCACTGCTGCCGGCACCATGAACTCCGGTAGTTGTCGCGCTACGAACGCACGCACCCCCGCCAACCGATCCCGGGCACCGGGATCACTCGCGCAGTCCTCGACACCCCGAGCCGAACTTACATCAGGCACATACCCATCCGAGTTCACCCAGTTGCCCGCACCCGTCGGCTCCGCGGTCACCGACGATGCGGCGCGCACGAATACCGCATCCATCAGCCCCGGTTCCGGTGCGGGCGTGACAATTACCTCGTAACCGAGTTCTCCGCCCAAGTCACGGCAGTCCTGTGGCCACACACCAGGGCCGTCACCGGAGTCGAGATCCGCGACCAGGTCACGTGCGTCGGCTCGGGCCAGCTCAGCAGCCGCGGCCACATCGACCGCCAGGCCCGCCTGCGGAATTCCGGTGACGCGGATAGTGCCCGCGGTGGATTCCCGCAGGAAAGCGGCCAGGCGACGCATGTCCCCCATCCGGCCCCACTCGCAGGTCTGATCGGCCTTCGACAGCCGTCGCACCCGCACCGGTGCTTTGTGCAGGACTACATCGAAACGATAAGAGTTCAGCTCATTTCCACTGCGGCCGTCCTTCAAACGCACATCCACCGCCGCAATCCCC
>NZ_JBFAHV010000073.1:0-1352 GCF_040654375.1 Nocardia sp. NPDC050710
CCTATTGCCTCACGTCAAGATGCCCGGGAATGGTGAGTCGTTGCCTCATCCGGTTTTGCCCGCGTCCCGCTGGTCGTGCGTGGTGTGTTTTTGCTGGTGGCGAGGGTGATCAGCTCGTCGGTGAGGGTTTGGACGCGGCGTTGTATGGCGGCGGGGTTGATCTCGGCGTGGGTGCGTGCCATGGCCGCCTTGTCGGTGGTGGTGACCGTGTCGTGGCGTTCGGCGCGGCGGTGCGGGGTGGTAGCGGTGTCGTATTTCTTGGTGACCTCGGCGCCGTCGCGGACCTTGGAGATGAGCTTCTGCTGGGGTTGGAAATAGTTCGTCAGCAGTGACTGTTGTTGCCAGATCTTGTTGAGCAGCAACAACTCTGGTGCGGTGTCATAGCGCAGGTAGCCGACGATGGTGCGCACGATGGCCCAGTTCTTTTGTTCCACATGGGCTCCGTCGTTGGAGTTGCCCGGACGTGAACGAGTGAAGGTGATTTCGCGTTTCTCGCACCAATCCAGGAGATGGTGGTTGATGAACTCCCCGCCGTTGTCGCTGTCCACACCCCGCACCGGGAACGGCATCACCGAGGCGATGTCGTCGAGCGCAGCGACGACCCATTTACGGGCCTTGTTGGGCACGGAGCGGTTCTCGGTCCAGCCGGTGGCGACATCGGTCACCGTCAACGTGTAGGCGTGCTCACCGATCGCGTTGCCGCCCTCATGACCGACCAGGTCGATCTCCACGAAACCCGGTGCGGCATCATCCCATTGGGCCCAGGTGCGGATCGGTATCTGCGACTTCAGCAACGACCCGGGCTTGGTGTGGGAACGACCCCTGAGCTGACGGCGCTTGCGTTCGGGTGCCAGACGACGGTCGATCGTCGCCGCTGACATGCCCATCAGCAGCGCCGCGGTGTCATCATCGATGCCCAACTCGCTGTGGCGGCGTAGCACATCCACCAGCTCACCCAGGATCGGCGCGAGCCGCCGTCCCGCCGGCATCCCCAGCACTGCCCAGCAAAACACCAGTGCCTCAACAACTTCGGGCCCGTACTTCACCGGTCGCACTGTGCGGGGACGGACCACCTGCGGCCGCGCCACCTCCCGCAGCGCCTTGCGGGCATGATCGCGATGCCAGCCCGTGGTCGCGCACAACTCGTCGAGGATCTTCGACTTGCCCGACTTGCCCGCCCGCCGATACCGAGTCGCGATCGTCCTGGTCACAGCCCTGCGCTCGGCCATCGTCAATCCCATCGTCAGGCCCTAACGCAACCCCTCCCATCCACCGCGACGCCACGCCGCACGCGGGCATCCTCGGATGAGGCAACGAAGGGATTACGCGGGCATTTTCGATGAGTCAACGCG
>NZ_JBFAHV010000074.1:0-1286 GCF_040654375.1 Nocardia sp. NPDC050710
ATCCGCGCCACCGTCACATCCCGCCACTCCAACATCTGCGACAACGGAATCGGCTCACCCGAATAACTACTCACCCACCCACGAAAATCCGCCCCAAACCCCGGCTCATCCAAATCGTTGTCCGGCGGGATCCACCTGTCCGCGGCATGCAGGTCATCGTGCACGAGTCCCCACTGCGCCACCAGCTCCCGCTCCCACACCCGATCGCGCCGCACGAGCGCGGTCCGATCGAGCACCACGTATCCCACCAATCGCAGGGTCTCGTCAACGGCTGCCCGGCCCACAACCACCGCACGGCTGACCGCGGGATGGGTCAGCAGCACCGCCTCGACCTCACCCGGTTCCACCCGCACACCCCGCACCTTCACCTGATCATCAACCCGCCCCACGAACTCCAGCACGCCATCCGAGGTCCAGCGCACCTCGTCACCGGAGCGATACATCCGCTCCCCGAAAGCGAAGGGACAGGCCACAAACCGCGCACCCGTCAAACCCGCACGGCCCTTGTACCCACGCGCCAACTGCACACCGGCGATATACAACTCCCCCACCACACCCACCGGAACCGGCCGCAACCCCCCGTCCAACACATACACCCGCACATTCCCCAACGGACCACCGATCGGCACCGAGTGCCCCATCTCTGCCGGCCCGCCTACCTGGTAACATGTAGCGAATACCGTTGTCTCCGTCGGCCCGTACGCGTTGATGACCGGTGTGCCCGGGCGCGCGGCCAGCGCCCTTTCGACGAGCCGACTGGGCAACATCTCCCCGGACAGCAACACACCACCGAACCGGACCGGTTCGGCAAGGGTGTCGAGTACTTCCTCGAACACCGAGGGGACAGTGCTGATCAAACCTCTGGTCGAAACGTGGCGGCCGAGCGCGAGATTGTCGCGAATCAACTCGACGCGGCCCCCCGCACTCAACGGCGCAAACAATTCCGCAACCGACACGTCGAAACCCATGGACGTACCTGCCACAACAATCGACGACGTAGCCGTCAGCACAGTCGACCCGACCTGTGTCAGAAGATTGGTGAGGTTGCGGTGGGTGATGATGACGCCCTTGGGTGTCCCCGTGGACCCGGAGGTGTAGATCAGGTAGACGGGATTATCGAGGTGCAGCCGATGGGTGCGAACATCGTTGGTGGGGTTGGTATTCGAGTTCGCGGCCGGATACGCGACGAGGGTGTCCACCAGTACACGGGGCGTAGACGTGTCGGGCAGGTCGATGGTGGTGTCGGTAAGGATGAGTTCAGATCCGGCGTCGCCGAGAATGAACTC
>NZ_JBFAHV010000075.1:0-1193 GCF_040654375.1 Nocardia sp. NPDC050710
CTAGTGCCGCGTCTGGATAGCTTGCTGCGGTAATCGGGTGTCGGCTTGCTCCGGCGTCGGGGACCGGTGATGCTGCCGGTGGAGGTGGTGCCGGTGGCTCGGAAGCCGGATGTGTTCGTCAGAGCTGTGACCCAGGAAGAGGGCCGCAAGCTGGCCCAGATCGCCCGCCGCAGCAAGCAGCCGGTCCGGATGCGGAGGGCGGTGGTGGTGATGGCCTCAGCGCAGCGTCAGCCGGTCGGGTTGATCGCGAAGCTGATGCAGGTGTCGGAATCGTATGTGCGGCAAGTGATCCACGACTTCAACGAGAAGGGTTTCGAAGCACTGGACCCAAAATGGAGCGGGGGCAGACCGGCGAAGACCGATCGAGCGACGCGTGATCGAATCTGTCAGATCGCCCGGTGCTGCCCCCGTGACCTGGGCTGGCCGTTCGCGACGTGGAGCCTGTCGAAGCTGGCGGAAGTGTTGCGGATCAACAAGATTGCCGATGTCAGCCGCGAAACCGTCCGGCGGATCCTGAAGGCCGGTGGAGTGTCGTGGCAGGCCACCAAGACCTGGAAGGCGAGCAATGACCCGGACTTCCAGGACAAGATGGCGCGGGTGCTCGACTTCTACGACCACCCGCCCACCGACGGGCGCGTGGTCTGTGTGGACGAATTCGGGCCACTCAACCTGCAACCGAGGTCAGGCCGCGGCTGGTTCCCGAAACGCCGCCCGGCCAGGCTGCGGGCCACCTACAACCGCACCCAGGGCGTTCGGCACATGTTCGGCGCGCTCGACCTGGCCACCGGGCAGCTGTACTACCGCATCCGCGACCGGAAACGCTGGACAGAGTTCCTGACGTTTCTGAAATCCCTGCGGACCCGATGGCCCGGTGAGAAGTTGTACCTGATCCTGGACAACTACTCCGTTCACAAGCGCCGCGAAGTGCGCGAATGGTGCGCCGTCAACCAAGTCGAGCTGGTGTTCCTACCGACATATTCGTCCTGGTTGAACAGGATCGAATGTGAGTTCGCCGCCCTGCGGTACTTCGCGCTCAACGGCACCGACCACCGCAGCCACAGCGAACAGGACGACGCGATCGCCGACTACATCCGCTGGCGTAACCAGCACACCGCACCGATCCGAGACTTCGCCGTCGGTTCCAAGATCCGGTACCCGGATTACCTAACCGACGTTGCGTGACGCGGCACTAG
>NZ_JBFAHV010000076.1:0-1121 GCF_040654375.1 Nocardia sp. NPDC050710
CGACTTCGATCCGGATTTCTTCGGGATCGGCCCCAACGAGGCAACGATGATGGATCCCCAGCAGCGGTTGCTGTTGGAGGTGTCGTGGGAGGCGTTGGAGCGCGCCGGTGTCGATCCGGCGGTGCTGCGTGGCAGTTCGACCGGTGTCTTTGCGGGTGTGATGTATCACGATTACGCGCAGGGGACCGGGAGTAGTGCGATCGGTAGTTTGGTGTCCGGTCGGATTGCCTACACGTTGGGGTTGGAAGGCCCGGCGGTGTCGGTGGATACGGCGTGTTCGTCGTCGTTGGTGGCGATGCATTTGGCGGCGCAGTCTTTGCGGTCGGGTGAGTGTGATTTGGCGTTGGCCGGTGGTGTGACGGTGATGGCGACCCCGGAGACCTTTGTCGAGTTCAGCCGTCAGCGGGGTCTGTCTGCGGATGGTCGGTGTAAGTCGTTCGCCGATGCGGCTGATGGGGTGGGCTGGTCCGAGGGTGTTGGCGTTCTTGTGTTGGAGCGTTTGTCCGACGCCCAGCGGAATGGCCATCAGGTTCTTGCGGTGATTGCTGGTTCGGCGGTGAATCAGGATGGTGCGTCGAATGGTTTGACCGCGCCGAATGGTCCGTCGCAGCGTCGGGTGATTCGCCAGGCGCTGGCGAATGCTGGGGTGGCTGCGGGTGAGGTCGATGTGGTGGAAGCTCACGGCACCGGCACCACTTTGGGTGATCCGATCGAGGCCCAAGCGTTGTTGGCTACCTACGGTCAGGACCGCGATCCGGATCGTCCTATGTGGTTGGGGTCGTTGAAGTCCAATATCGGTCATGCTCAGGCTGCTGCGGGTGTGGGTGGTGTGATCAAGATGGTGATGGCGATGCGGCACGGGGTGCTGCCCAAAACGCTGCATGTCGATCAGCCGTCTACGAAAGTGGATTGGTCCGAGGGTCATGTCCGGTTGCTGACCGAGCCGGTGGCGTGGCCGGTGACTGATCGGCCGCGTCGTGCTGGTGTGTCGTCGTTCGGTATCAGTGGCACGAATGCTCACGTCATCATCGAGCAAACACCGGCTGTAGCGGTGGAGCCGGTACCAGTGGTCAAGACCGTCCTGGCTGGTGGAGTGCTGCCGTGGGTGGTCTCGGCGCGTA